>NZ_CP053831.1:0-600000 GCF_013372205.1 Campylobacter mucosalis | reverse complement strand
TATGATCAATGCGACTCTCGCGACTCTCAATGTGTCCAAAGAGCATAGTTGCGTTGCTTTGTCTGCCATTTTTATGCCAAAGCTCGTGAATTTTAAGCCAGTTAGCACTACTTACCTTGCCTTTACAAATTTTTGCCCTGATCTCTTCATCAAAAATTTCAGCCCCACCGCCTGGCATACTATCTACGCCATATTCAAGCATTTTTTCTATCACATTCTCGTAGCTAAAACCGCAACTTCTAGCGATAAAATCAACCTCAGCTGCCGTTAGTGCTTTAATGTGAATTTGTGGGTGTTTATCTTTTATCTTTTTAAAAATTTCTAAATACCACTCCCAGCCGTCATCAATGTTGTGAGCTGAAACGATATGAACCTCTTTAACGCCGATTTTAACGCTATCATCAACGATTTTTAAAATCTCATCGTGGGTCATTTTATATGGATTTGGATTTTTTCTGTGTGCTGAAAACGCACAAAATTTACAGACATCAGCACAGATATTTGTGGGATTTATATGGCGATTTATGTTAAAAAAGACCTTTTTTTCGTGCCTTTTTAAACGCTCCTTAAACGCAAAAGCCCCAAGCGTAAAAAGGTCAAGCTCGTAAAGCCTAAATGCATCATCACGACTGATACGCTCTGCATTTTGTAGTTTTTGTAATATATCCAATTTTTGTCCTGATTATGAAACTAATCTCGTGATTATATTAAACAAAGCTTTAAATTTAGCAAAATTTGAGTATTATCCTGCCAATATTTTTAAATAAGAGCAGTCAGGATAATGGTTGATTTAAATAAAATTTTCATAAAACACTTTCAAAAATCTCAAGGTAGAAATTTTGTAAATTTTTTAACAAAAGAGATAGATGCAAGGCTAGAAAACGCATTTCTGCAAACATTTAGAGAATTTTTTGATGATTTTATGCCAAGCTTTGAGAGCTTTCCAGTTTGCATAATTGCAAACGCAAAATTTGCACAAAATTTAATAAGCATAGGCTCCGAGCTTGAAGTACTAATCGTTCATAAAAACGTCACAGGCTACAACATCAAACCATTTTTAAAATCGTTAAACATCGCATTTGAGAACTTAAATTTAAATTTGAGCATAAAAAATGGCGAGGTTAACGAGCTATTTGATAGATACAAAGACGACATAAAGGCAAAAAGTTCACTGTGTGTGATTAGATTTATTTGTGGTTCAAAAGGGCTTTATAAAAGGGCTAGAGATGAGATAAATAGCCTAAAAGAGTACAAAAAAGATGAGTTTTTAAAGCACCACTTAAAAGTGCTATCGCCATTTGATAGCGTCACAGCGTTAGAGCAAGAGCCAAATATCAAAACTGGCTTTGGTGGCATAGACGAAGTGTGGCGACTAAACTGCATTATAAGCACGATAAATAGCGAAAATCAAGCAAGGTTAAGCTCCTTATATCTTGATGAAAAACAGCTTAGCCAGTTTAACCTAAATGTTGATTTTTTATTATCCTTGCGTTCAGCCCTAAATTTAACTCAAAATAGCGATAAATTCATTGCAAAAAGTGTTGATAGAGTAACTTCTTTGTTGCAAACAAAGTCCAAAAAAAGCCTTGATAATGAGGGTGTAATAAGCCAAAAAATGCTAAATTCTATGAGAAATTTAGGTTTTTGTGTAAGATTTGGTGCTGTAACTCTAGCTAGAAATTTAAACATTAGCCTATCTCAAAAACGTGCTTTGCGGCTAAAAAATGGTCTTTATCAAATATCAAATACAATTTATGCACCACTTCACAAAACAGCAAAAAGCCTTAAAGCCTTTCTAAAAGAGCTAAATGACTTGCGAGATATTGAGCTGAAATTTGACATAAGTGCCATTTTTTACATAAAAAGAGTTAAATTTTCAAAAGATGAGACAGATGAGTGCAACGATGAGATTAAGCGTATTTTTATGCGCAAAAATTCATTTGGGATATTAAAAGCACTGCTTGACGCCGATATTTTAGGCGATCTTATAAAACCGCTTGAGCATACCATAGGGCTTGCTCAGTATGACAGCTACCACAAATTTAGCGTTGATGAGCATAGTGTTTTTAGTGTAAAACAGCTAGAAAACATAAAAGATAGCTTCATAAAATCGCTTTATAACGAGCTTTGTATGGACGGCAAACTTATGCTAAAGTTAGTAGCCCTTTTACACGATGTTGGTAAGGCAAGTATTGGTGAACACGCAGTTGTCGGTGCAAATATCTTTCGTGCGTATGCAAATCGCCTTGGACTAAAGAGCGAAGCAGTAAATATCGGAGTGACGCTGGTTAAATACCACACCCTAATGAGCAACGTCGCAAATAGAGAGGATATATACTCTGAGCGTGTAATATTTAGTTTTATCTCAAAACTAGCAGATAAACAGACACTAAAGCTTTTATACATACTAACTTACTGCGTGATAAATGCGACAGATGAGAGCCTTTATAATAGCTACACAGTAAAACTCTTGCGTGAGCTTTATGAAATTTCACTTCTTAGCTTTGATGATGAAACCTTGCTTGATGAGGCAACTAGAAGAATCAAAAAGGAGAGTAGTATAAGACGAAATGATGAGTTTTTAGCACTTCCTAAAGAGCTTGGGGAGAAAATTTTTCAAATTCCATCAAATTTACTCTTTATAAAGTATCAAACAAGCGAGATAATCGCTCTTTCAAGGTGGGCAAACGAAGTTAAACAAATACAAATCGATATAAAAAATGAGCAAAATTTAAGCCTATCTATCATCTCAAATCAAAAGGTTAATTTAAGTCTCTTGCTTTACGAACTTGCTAGTTTTGACCTTGCGTATATGGAAATTTACGAGTTGTTTGAAAATAAAAATTTCATCAAACTTGAATTTAACAAAACAGCAAAAAATTCAGAACTTATAAATTTGCAAAATAACATAAAAACAATGCTGTTAAGCGACAAAAAACCAAACGTAGCAAGACCAATCATTAGCAAAGATGAGTTACACTACGAGCCAAATCACTCAAAAGAGTATGCAAGGCTAAACATCAACGCAAAAGATCAGCGTGGGCTTATGGCTTACGTGATGAGCATACTTCAAACCTTTAGTATATCTGTGGCAAATGCAAGAATTCAAACCATAAAAAATCGCACAAGAAATCTCTTTTTGATTAGCAAAACCGACGACTTGTGCTATAATTGGCAAAAAATTTTAAACCAACTAATAAGCGAGTAAAAAATGTGTGGAATCGTAGGATACATCGGTAAAAATGAAAAAAGAGATATTATTATAAATGGACTAAGGGAGCTTGAATACCGCGGATATGATAGCGCTGGTATGGCTGTGATGAGCCAAAATCAAATTGAGTATTTTAAGGCTGTGGGCAAGCTTGATAATTTAGCTGATAAAACCAAAGATTTTAGCTCAACTGAGCTTGGTGTGGCTATCGGACACACACGCTGGGCGACGCACGGCAAACCAACAGAGATAAACGCTCATCCACACCTTGGAGAGCACTCATTTGTCGTGCATAACGGCATTATTGAAAACTACAAAGAGCTAAAAGATGAGCTTGAAAAAAAGGGTGTGAAATTTCTAAGCCAAACCGACACCGAGGTCATAGTTCATCTTTTTGAGTATAATCTAAACGAGCTAAAAGAGCCGTTTAAAGCTTACGAGGCGACGATAGCTAGACTTCGTGGTGCTTACGCAACCTTACTTATTACAAAAACTGCCCCAAATACAATCTTTTTTGCAAAAGACGCAGCTCCACTTGCGATCGCTAAAGCTAACGATAATGGGCTGTTTTTTGCCTCATCTGACGCCGCACTTATTGGTGTTGCAAAAGAGGTAGCGTATCTTGATGATAAGACTTACGGATTTATCGCACCAAATGAGATTAAAATTTTTAAGGATAAAAATAGCGTCCTGCCAAATTTTTCACCACTCCCACAGGATAAAACTTACGCCCAAAAAGAGGGTTATAAATTTTTTATGGAGAAAGAAATTTACGAGCAAAGTGCTGTGGTCGCTGAGTGTTTAATGGGTCGTGCAAAGGATAGTGGCATAGTGCTTGAAGGACTAAGTGATGAGTATTTAAAGGGTATTGATGACGTCGTGATTTGTGCGTGTGGCACGAGCTACCACGCAGCACTTACGGCTAGTTATCTCTTTGAGCGTTTAGCCGATACTAGGGCAAAGGTCGAGATAGCAAGCGAATTTAGATACAGAGAGCCAAAGCTAAATAAAAACGCCCTATTTATCGTAATCAGCCAAAGTGGCGAAACAGCCGATACTCTTGAAGCCCTAAAAATCGCTAAAAACGCTGGGCTAAAAACCCTAGCCATTTGTAATGTAGATAATTCAAGCATTGTCCGCCTAGCCGACACCACGCTTTTAACACGTGCTGGTATCGAAAAAGGCGTGGCTTCTACAAAGGCGTTTGCAACACAGGTAGCCACACTTTGGATGTTGGTTTTAGCCCTTGCAAAGGCAAAAAATACGCTTAGCAAAAACGAGCTAGAAAACGAGCTAAAAGCCCTACTTCACGTACCAAGCGTCCTAAATGTCAATGCAAATTTACAAGAAAAAATCCGCCGTTTAAGCAAACACTACTTGCACGGACACGGATTTTTCTTTATCGGACGCGATATTTTCTATCCACTCGCACTTGAAGGGGCGTTAAAGCTTAAAGAAATTTCATACCTACACGCCGAGGGCTATCCAAGTGGCGAGATGAAGCACGGACCAATCGCACTTGCTGATGAAAGGCTTTTTACAATCGCTCTAATGCCAAAAAACAGCCTTTATGAAAAGGTAAAAAGCAATGTCGAAGAACTTGCCGCAAGGGACGCTTATATCTTAGCCATTAGCCCTGATGAGTTTGAGCTTAGCGATGATTTTATCCGCACAAACACTCACAATCACGCAATGCTTGAATTTTTTGAGATGATGATAATACTGCAAATTTTCGCGCTTGAAATTTCAGTCAGACTTGGTAATAACGTAGATATGCCAAGAAACCTAGCAAAGAGCGTAACGGTGGAGTAATCACTCCTCCGTTATAAAATTAAACTGGCTATCTATCATCATCCACTTGCCGTTTTTCTTTACAAACGCCACACCCTCGCTAAAATCACGAACGTCATCAAATTCAAATGGCGCGACAACCTTGCCGGTTTTATCTATAAATCCGTATTTACCACCACTTCTAACCCTAGCAAAACCCTCTTTAAACTCAAACGCCTCTTCATAATTAAAAGGCACGACAAGTTTGCCACTCCTATCTATAAAGCCGTATTTGCCGTCCTCTCTGACCCTTGCCATACCCTCGCTAAATCTCCAAGCATACTCATATAAAAAAGGGATTACAAGTTTGCCCGTTTTATCAATAAAGCCTATTTTACCGCCATTTTTAACCATAGCAAGGTCATCACTAAACTCCCAAGCAAATTCATATTTTAAAGGCACGACAATCTTACCACTTTTATCTATAAAACCGTGCTTATCGTCTTTGGTCACACTAGCTAAATTTTGGGTAAAGCTAAAAGCATAGTCATATTTTAACGGCACAACAACTTTGCCGGTTTTATCTATAAAGCCGTATCTGTCGCCCTTTTGCACGACCGACAAACCCTCACTAAAACTCTCAGCTACGTCATATTTTAAAGGCACGATGATTTTACCAGCTTTATCTATGAAGCCGCATTTGCCCTTTTTACTAACCGCTGCCAAACCCTCGCTAAATCCCCAAACTTCATCATACATAAAAGGTACGACAACCTTGCCAGACTTATCGGCATAGCCGTATTTTTCATCTTTTTTAACCACGACCAAATCATCTTTAAAACCCCAAACTTCATCAAATTCAAACAAACCTATAACCTTGCCCGTTTTATCCACAAAGCTTGTTTTGCCGTCTTTTATGACCTTAGCCAAACCACCACTAAAATCAAAAACCCTATCAAAATCAAACATTTTAGGCTCCCCAAAACAACTGCTAAAAAGCACCAATAACGCTAAAATTTGCTTTTTCATATCTATCCTTATCTAAAATTTAAATGCCATTATATTTTAATTTATATTGTTTTTAACTTTTTTTAGGTAGATTTTTAGAAATTTTTTAAAGGTATGGTATGAAAAATTTTCTAATCATATTTATTTTAATTTTTTCTACACAAGCAAAGGATTTAAAGATGAGTGAAATTTACCTAGCAGGTGGCTGTTTTTGGGGTATGCAGGGCTATTTTAAACAACTTAAAGGCGTGGTTAAAACAAGCGTGGGCTACGCAAACGGCAACACTGATACAACCAGCTACTACGAGCTAAAAGCGACAAATCACGCCGAAACACTTCATATCGTTTATGATGAAAAAATCAGCCTAAACGAGCTTTTAGCACACTTTTTTAGGGTAATTGACCCAACTAGCCTAAACAAGCAGGGCAACGACATTGGCACGCAGTATAGAAGTGGGATTTACTACACAAACGATGCCGATTTAAGCGTCATAAAAGAGGCTATCAAAGCCGAGCAGGAATTTTACTCAAAGCCAATTGTAGTTGAAGTAAGCCCCCTAAAAAACTACATTTTAGCCGAGGATTATCATCAAGATTATTTGGATAAAAACCCAAACGGCTACTGCCACATTAACTTAGAAATGGCTAAAAAACCGCTAGAAAAAGAGCGTTTTAAAAAGCCGAGCAAGGATGAATTAAAGCGGACTTTAAGTGAAATTTCATACAAAGTAACGCAAGAAAATGCGACCGAACGCCCATTTTCAAGCGAATATGATAAAAATTTCAAAAAGGGCATTTATGTTGATATAATCAGTAAAAAGCCACTTTTTAGCTCAAAGGATAAATTTGACGCTGGGTGCGGTTGGCCAAGTTTTGCTAAGCCAATCACAAAAGACGCCCTAAAATACGAGCAAGACTACTCGCACAGTATGAGTAGGATTGAGGTTAGATCAAGCGTGGCAGATAGCCATTTAGGGCACGTTTTTGACGATGGATTAGCCGAGCTTGGTGGGCTAAGATACTGCATAAATGGGGCTTCGCTCTTATTTATCCCACTTGAAAAAATGGATGAGCTTGGATATTCTGACTTTAAAAAATTTGTTGAGTAATGAGAGGGCATGAAAACGGCTGGGCTGATGATAGATTTTCAGGATAGAATTTTAAAGTGATGAGTGGCAGGGATTGGATAACGAGGCATTAAAAGATGAAATTTTAGACTTATCGTTTTTGGCATTAAAGCTCACGTTTGCGTTTTACAATCGGTCAAGGACTTACAAAAATGGGTAAAAAAGTAACACTAATCGCTGACGTGGTCGTAAGCAAAGATGAGCAAAACAGGCAGCTTAGCCGCACTCATTGGCATTATTGCTGGTGTAATCTCATCTTTTGTAAAGTGGGGAGGCGAATTCCCATTGCCACCACGAAGTCCTGGCAATATGTTTAATGCCGCTTGCGGGCCTGAAAGCCTAATTAGAACAGCAGATCAAATTGACTGCTCACGAAATTTTCTAAATCCGCCTTATGTGTTTTTGCGCGATTATTTAGGCGTTAGCGACACTTACGCTGCACTTTATGAGTTTGCTGGACACGCATTTAACTACGTAATGATGACGCATATCATTTTCTAAGTCATCTTTGCAATTAGCTACTGTGTTTTAGCTGAAAAATACCCAAAAATCACGCTTTTTCAAGGAATTTTAGCAGGTATCATCGTAAATACAGCCGTTCACGTAATTGCCCTACCACTTATGGGACTTACGCCACCACTTTCGACTCTGCCGTGGTATGAGCATGTTTCTGAGTATGTCGGACACGCAATTTGGGTGTGGTCAATAGAGATAATCAGGCACGATTTAAGAGCAAGAATCACAAAAGAACCAGATCCAAGCGACGGCATTTGTTGCTGCAAAAAGGCGTAACTACTTTATGACATTTATGGCTTCATGGCGAAGCCATTTTTTTAATTATCTATCTGTAAAAACACTATAATTTTAAGCTCTTTTTTATTGACATCGTTTTTTTTGATAAAATCAAATATTAATTAATTTTAAACAAGGAAGTATTGTGGCTTATAAATTTGATGAAAATTTAGAGTTTTTAAGAGAGCTAGAAAGTAGCCAGTTAAATGAGCTGGTGGATATTTTAAAAGGTAAAGACGGCGATGAAAGATGGAGTCAAACTCCTACATCAAATGGACTTTTTAAAAGATTTTATTCGGACCACAAAAAATACATTGAGCCAATTATGGCTAAATTGCAAGAATTTGGTGGCAACTCGTTTTTAAATATCTTTCGTGGTGGTGGCGTTAAATACAAAAAATTTAAATACCGAGACAATAGAACAAAATATGTTTATGAAAATTTTAACCAATAGCATATCAAAAATGAACGAAAATGAGTTAAAAGAGGTTGTTAAGCGGACTTGAATTAAAAACAACAAATTTTACTTCAAACGCCGTAATTATAGCACTTCAAGCTGTAATAAGAAATGGTGGTTTTTGTCGTATCAAATAGCACTTATTGCCGCAAACGCGGTAGCAAAAACTGCGTTAGAAAGAGGACTAACATTAACTGCTAATGCGACATTAACAATGGTTATTGGTATATTTTCAGGACCAATCGGCTAGATTTTAACAAGCATTTGGACAGCTATTGATATAGCTGGACCAGCATACAGAGTAACGATATTAGTGACAATTCAAGTGGCATTTTTAAGACAAGTTTATCTAAATAAACAAAAGGATTAGTATGGAATTTCTTGGAACCGTTAGTGCTATTGTGTCTATTGGCACAAAAGTTGCAGATTCAATTAACAAAGTAAGAGAAAAAAGGCGAATACAAAGACGAAATAAGCTAATTTTTAGGCTAGTATTTTTAGCTTGCATCTGTTTCACTTTCTACTATTTTAACGCATTTGAAGCTGTTTTAAAGTATTGTTCTGATTTAGCCAAATTTGTTTTACAATGGTTTTAGATAAAATTTAAGAGCCAAAACGGCTCTTAAAATTATTTAGAACACGCTGATTTGCCGTCCATTACTGGCTGAATTGCTGAGTTATCAGCACCGCCGTCATCATTTATCTTTTCTATTACTTCCCATAGTTTTCTGGCTGCCTCTTCATAGCGTTTTGCAGTTATGCTGTTTGGCTCATAAAAACTTACTGGCTTACCGCTATCGCCACCCACCCTAACGGCTGGTTCTATTGGAATTTCAGCCAAAATTTGTGTTTTATAAATCTTAGCAAGTGCCTCTGTCGTGCCTTTGCCAAAGATATCATACTCTTTGCCGTTATCAGGGCAGATAAATCCGCTCATATTTTCAACTATACCAGCGATTGGGATGTGAAGCTTTTCAAACATATCAAGCCCACGTTTGCTATCATCAAGAGCGACCACTTGTGGAGTCGTAACGCACACACCAGCCGTTACTGGCACACTTTGAGCAAGTGTTAGCTGAGCGTCGCCAGTGCCAGGAGGCATATCTAAAAAGAGCACATCAAGCTCACTCCAAAGCACATCACGAAGCAGTTGCTCAATCGCTTTCATTATCATTGAACCTCGCCAAATAAGGCTAGTGCCCTCCTCCATTAAAACGCCCATACTCATCATCTCAACGCCGTGAGATAAAATCGGTTTTAGCTTATTGCCCACAACCTGCGGATTTGTGCCGACTTCGCCGAGCATTCTTGGGATATTTGGACCATAAATATCAGCATCTAAAATCCCTACTTTTTTGCCAAGTTTTGCCATTGAGATGGCTAAATTTAGCGTCGTTGTTGATTTACCCACGCCACCTTTGCCTGAGCTTACCATTACGAAATTTTTAATCTGAGGGGCAACATTTTTACCACTTTGGCTGTTACTTTTTTGCTCTGGAATTTTTGGCTGAATGATATTTATAAGAGCCTGTGCTCCACCTAAAACACGCGAAATTTCAGCTCTAATCTCATCAGCGACCTCTTTATTTGAGCTTACGATCTCAACGTCAATCTCAATCTTATCGCCCACCTCAACTCTTTTTACAAAGCCAAAGCTAACGATATCTTTTTCAAATCCCGGATAAATCACGCTTTTTAAACGCTCTAAAATCTTTTCTTTACTTAACATTTTTCTCCTTTAAAATTTTAAAACCTACATTTTATCATTTTTGCCTAAATCAAATTTAAAGTTTTTAGAGTGTATAATTTCGTAACACTTTTTAAAGGAAAAATTTTGCTAGACATTACACTTGTTATGCTTGGTGCAGGAAGTGGCACACGTATGCAAATGCCCGTAAAAAAGCAGTGGTTACGCATTGACGATGATCCGCTTTGGCTTTGGGCTACTAAAAATTTGAGCAGTTTTTACACATTTAAAGATATCATTGTCGTTTCAAGCGATTGTGAATATTCAAAAAAATTTGCGCCACACTATAAATTTATAAATGGTGGAGATACTAGACAAGAGAGCCTAAAAAATGCGTTAAGTGCGGTAAATTCGGAGTTCGTGCTAGTTAGCGATATAGCTAGGCCCCTTATATCAAATGAGCTTTTTTCAAAAATCATCGTAAACGCTAAAAATGCCGACTGTATCGTGCCGGTTTTAAATGTTGCTGACACGGCGTATCTTGGCGAAACGGCAATAAATAGAGAGCATTTAAAGCTTATTCAAACCCCACAACTCTCACGTACGCAAATTCTTAAAAAAGCCCTTGATACGAGCGAAATTTACACAGATGATAGCTCAGCCATAAAGGCGATTGGTGGTAGCGTTTGGCAAATTTTAGGTGATGAAAAAGCTAGAAAAATCACGACAAAAGCGGATCTAGCTAAGCTTAATCTAACTCCACCTACAACGCAAAATTTCGTAGGCACCGGCTTTGACGTGCATGAATTTGCAGATAATTATCCGCTTTATTTGTGCGGAGAAAAATTAGAATACGAAAAAGGTTTAAAAGCTCATAGTGACGGCGACGTGGCACTTCACGCACTAATTGACGCTATGTTTGGAGCTAGCGGGCTTGGCGATATTGGGGAGCATTTTCCAGATACTAACATAAAATACAAAGGTGCAAATTCAGCCTTGCTTTTAAAGCAGAGCTATGAAATGGTGCAAGGTGTTGGTTTTGAGCTTATAAATGCTGATATCACGATAATGGCACAGGCACCAAAAATCTCAAAATTTAAGGCAAAAATGGAGCAAAATATAGCTGAAATTTTAGGCGTAATGCCTTGTAAAATAAATGTAAAAGCGACCACAACCGAAAAGCTCGGATTTGTAGGGCGAAAAGAGGGTATTGCTGTAATAGCAAGTGTAAATTTGAAATATTTTGACTGGATGAAAAGATGAAAGTATTAATCGTAGATAATGAAATTTATTTAGCAGGTTCAATCGCTACAAAACTTGCTGATAAGGGGCACGAGTGCGAAATCGCAGGTAGCATCAAAGAGGCTTTAAACGCTGGTGATTTTGACATAGTGTTACTTTCTACCACATTTAGTGGGCAAAATTTTTATCCAGTAATTGAAAAATTTAAAGGCTCTATCATAATACTTTTAGTAACCTACATAAGCAACGACACCGTATCAAAACCGCTAGAAGCTGGAGCTAGTGACTACATACAAAAGCCATTTATGATAGAAGAACTCATAAGAAAAATCAACCATTTTGCACAAAATGCACATAAAAATGAGGAATTAAATTTTTACAAAAACTACATATCGTACTCACTAAGAGAATTTAAAATAGATGAGTATGAGTATAAAAAAATAAAACTCCCGCTTCTTATAAAAGCTCCAAAAATAGGCTACGCAGATAAATTTGTATATGAATACTCAAACAAAAATAATGTAGCTTTTACTCTCATCATCGCAAACAACATCGAGCAAGTTTTATCTGAGCTTTTTAATGCAAAAAACGAATACATTTATATTCTTGGTATACAAAATTTATCAGATGATGAAAAAACTAGGCTATTTGACACTTGCAGAAAAAGAAAGATAATCATCTCAACTAATGACTTTGAGCAAACCTGTTCTTTTGAAACCATAAGCATAGCACAAGGCAAAAAGGTCTTTAGTATCGACGAGATCGCAACTTTAGATGAATACATAAGACACGTTATATCCACATATCAAGATAAGCTGCCAGATACAGAGCTTTCAAAAAGGCTTGGAATTTCACGAAAATCACTTTGGGAAAAGAGAAAAAAATATGATATCGCAAAGAAAAAATAGCCTAAATATCACAAAACAATCCTTAGGGACTTTAGAACTTATCAAAAATCAGGTATTTTCAAAATTTAACAGCCTAATGAACGAAAAAGAGGCAAAAGAGGCTATAAAAACTGGCTTTTTTGACTCTGAGCTAATGCCGTTTCCATTTATCTTTGCACCAAAAGAGCTAGAGGGGCTAGAGCCAAAAAGTGGCGATACGATAGATCTTTTGTTTGAGCAAAATTTGGTCGGAAGGATCTATGTAAGCAGTGTTTATCAAATGAAAGACGAGTATAAAAAAAATATCTTTAGTGCTGGAGCGGTAAAACAGCCAGAGCTTGGAAATATCGCAGTTTCTGGCGAATTTGAGATATTTTTAAACGACGTAGCAAACGCAAAATTGCAAATAGAAAGCATAAAAAAGGAGCAAAACGCACAGACCATAACGGCTCTAATGCTAACCGCAGACCCATTTAACAGGGCACACGAGCGAATTATAAGAATGACCATAGACAAGGCTGATTTAGTAATCATATTTTTGCTTCAAAGCTATGAAGATACGCATATAAGCTTTGAGCTAAGAAGAAGTGTACTTGAGTTTTTCATACAAAACTACCTGCCACAAAAAAGGGTCGTAGTCATCCCTTTTAAAAATACGAACTTATTTAGCTCACACCAAAACCCAAATTTGGAGTGCATAGCAGCTCACAGACTTGGTGCAAACAAGCTAGTCATCGGACAAAATCACAGTGGAATCGGTATGTTTTTTGATCAAAACAAGGCACACACTATGCTTGATGAAGCAACAAAAGAGCTAAATATGCAAATAGTCATACTCCCGGAGCTTGTCTATTGTAATCAGTGCAAAACTCTTGTCAGCACAAAAACTTGCCCACACGGCGGACATCATCACATAAAGTATCATCCGCACACGATAAAGGAGCTTTTATTTAGCGGTATTATGCCACCTGCGATACTTATGAGACCAGATATTTCGGCATTTATTTTAAGTAAAATTTTCCCAAATCGCTTTAAAAATGTCCAAAAACTATGCGACGATCTATTTCCAAATATTGGGCTTATCGAGCCTAGAAGCGATCAGGACTTCTATAAAGAACTTATGAAGCTTTATCAAACATCATCTATGACTTAAAGGAATTTTATGCAAAGAGTATTTTTGACATTTTTTGGAGCTGGTCTTAGTCCAAAAGCACCTGGAACAGCTGGTTCTATTGCTGCGACCATTGTGGCGTTTTTTGTGCTTAAATTTTTCTCAGCCACTACTTTGTTTTTAGCAACGATACTAATCTCACTCGTTGCAATTAACGTAATAAACGAATATGAGAAAAAAACTGGTGAACACGACCACCAAAGTATCGTTATAGACGAAGTAGCAGGGGTTTGGCTCGCGTTTGTTATAAGTGGGACTACTATTACACAGATGATTTTATCGCTTATATTTTTTAGAATTTTTGACATCACAAAGCCGTCGATAATTGGCAGGATTGATAGAAACGTAAAAGGCGGTCTTGGCGTTATGGGCGATGATTTGGTCGCTGGGTTTGTCGCTGGTATCGCTAGTGCTATGGTATATGGTGTTTTGTTAAAATTTGGGATTAGTGTAATTTAAATTTTATATAAATAAAGTACAATTTTCTATAAAACTTCAAAAAGGTGGCATAATGCAAGAACAGCAAATAGACTTTTTAAATACTGATTTCAGTGTACACGAGATAGATTTTGATAGAATTTCAGAGCAAGATGTTTTTAAAATTACTATCACACAAGGACTAGAAGAAGCTTTAAATGATCTTGAAAATTTACGCTCAAATTTACCAAAAGAACAAAATGCCACACTGCTTGAGCTTTGTAAAAATAATGTAATAGACACTATCACATCACAATTTGGGTTAGCATCACTTTTTATAGACGCAAGAGATGGCGGGAGCGTAACGACAACACACAACTTTGAAAAAGGTATAACTGCAAATCAAAACGACGCAAAAAAATATGAAGACTTTAAAAATAATCAAGCCAGTGACTGGGCGACTGTAAGAAAAGATGTAGGCTACGATGAGCCACTACCAAAACTAAGAAAAGAGGCGTTTCAAAATACTACTACGATAATAGATGTATACACAGGCAAACCACTCCCAAAGGATGGCAGAACTCATTTAGATCACATTGTTTCGGCTAAAGAGATAGAAAGTACAGCTAAAAATCATCTTTTTGCAACACCAGAGGAGAGAGCTAAGATAGCAACTTCAAAAGAGAATTTAGCTTTTACTGACGCTAGTTTAAATCAGTCAAAAGGCGATATGAAAATGAGTGATTTTTTGAAAAAAATAGATAAGCAAACTGGTCAAACAAAGGCTCAAAAATATGATATAAATAAAGAAAAAGCACTCAATGCAGACCATAATGCTAGAAATCATATAAAAAGTGAAATAAACAAAAAAGCACTTAAAAAATACAGTGCCGATCTTGCAAAAACTGGTGCTAATGACGCCGTAAATACTGCAATATATTCAGCATTTGGTGTTGTGCTTAGAGATCTAATGCAAGCAATTTTTATCGAAATTCACACTACTTTTAAAAATTCCAAAAAAGAATCGTTAAAAGAAATTTTTGAGCGTTTTAAAACAAGACTTAGTGAAACGTTTAAGCAAATTAAAGAAAAATGGAAAGATATTTTTACAGGTTCAATAGAAGCTGGAGTTACTGCATTTTTATCAAATATTCTTACCTTTGTTATAAATCTATTTGCAACAACACTAAAACGCTTTGTAAATATGATTAGAGCTGGGTTTGTTTCACTTGCTCAGGCTCTAAAAATCTTGATAAATCCTCCACACAATATGTCACAAGATGAGGTAAATTATCAGGCACTAAAGATTTTGACAGCAGGGTTGATTGGAGCTTTATCACTTGGGCTAACAGAAGCGATAGATAAGTTACTTAATTGCGTTCCTGGCTTAGCACCACTTATGCAAATTCCAATAAGCACCGAGCATACGCTTGGTGGTGCCATAGCTGTTACATTAAGTGCACTTTGTGGCGGACTTTTAACAACTATTGCACTATACTTTATGGATAAGGCAAGAAGTGAAAATAAAGAGAGCAGGCTGAGAATTCAAATACTTACCAAAACTGGCGAGATAGTTCAGTATAAAATTGCGCAAACTTACTTTGTTTTAGCAGACGGATATAACACTATTTTCGCAGGAGCAAAGCAAAGCTTTGAAATAATAAAAAATACTCAAGCCCAAATAGATGAAAGCCTTTTAAACTCTGAGCAAAAAATATCAGAATTTGATAGCATAATGCAAAAATTAAAGGAACAAAAATGAGTAATCTTATCACGATAGATGAAAAAAATATCCTAACCACAGGCGATCCAAAACAGGTTGAAATACTAGCAAAAGAAAAAACAGATGAAATATTTTCAGCGATAAATGGTTTAAACAAGAAAATCAAAGAAGCAAAAGAACTAAGTAGTGAAGCTGAAAATTCTAGTGATAAAGCTGGTATGTTTGACAAAATAACAAATTTTACTACTGGCGGTTTATTTGGAAAAAATGACACAGATATACTAAGGGCAAGACAGCGTTTAATTATCAAAGCACAAAGTATGACAAATGAAGCAGTAGCAGAGCTAGCAAAATTACAACAAGAAGCAATAAAACTAACGCAAATTTCGGCACTATTTTCAATGCATATGAGCCAACATATATCTCATATCATTGCCAAAGGCTTTAAAGATAGAGATGGACATATAGTAAAACTTAGTGAACAAGATACTCAAATAGCAAACTATATGCTTGAATCTGCACAAAAATATGCCGAACAAGAGATTAAACGCGAGCAAGATATAAAAAATATTAACAATAGGCTTGACGAAAAAAGCAAACTTGATGACGAGCAATCACAAGCAATACAAGAAAACCAAAATACAATAGCTAAAAACAAGGATACACTAGCCAGGCACTCAGAAATTTTTAAAGAATTTAAGAATAACAAAAACATCCTAGACGACGAGCAGTCTAAACTAATAGAACAAAATGCTCAAAGAATTGCAAATAACGCCGAAATTATCGCTAAAATTCAAAACCAAAGCAATATAAAAATTTATCTTTTATGTGTAGTAAATTTTATTATTTCAGTCGTAGCAATTGCTCTTCATTTTATAAAATAACTTAAAAATACAAAGTGGTATTTTAGATAATATCACTTTGCCTTAAAAAACCATAATTGCAATAATTTTAAATTTTACAAGATCTCTTATCTATCACAAACTCAAAAAGAAGACGAGCTCCGGTCTCTCTGTAAAATAGATGATGAAGCTTTATGCCACCATTTAGCATAGCAATCACTCGCTCATCCTTACAAAGCCTATCCTCGTTCGTCTTCTTTAGGCTCTTTTTATAAGTCTCTATCTGCTCACTACTCATCTGCGATATGACAAGACGAGCTGTGTCATTTACTTTATAATGGTAGTAAAGCTCATCGCCAACATCAAGCAGTGCCGTTAAGCTAAAGTAGTCATCAATACGCATTGGTAAGGCTTTAAAGTAATACTGTGCGTATGCTTTAGCCAAATCATAAGGCGTAGCAAACGACAAAACGCTAAATAAAATAGCCACTAAATACCGCAAAATTTCCTATCCACAACTATTTTAAACGGCTTTTTAGCACTAAAATTTCCAACCATCACAAGCCCTTTATCTAGGACTTTGACAAATAAATTATTCGCACAAAGCTCATCTTTAGTCCCACTAATAAGCTTTTGTTTTAGGTTAGAACTATCCTTGTCTACGCTAAATTCGCCAACAAGCGTCGTGTCGTCTGCTTTGATATTTTTTAGCGTAATATTTTCATTAATCTTTGAAGGCAGATACGCAGTTGATAAATTTTGCACCATAAGTGCTATCTCGTTTGGATTTAAGCTATCAATCAAGCTCTCATAAAATTTCATCTGAGCGTCGGTTAAGTTATCCTTTGAAACGCCAAAAACTGCCAAAAGGCAAACCACTACAAACACTCTCATCGCCACTCTCTTTTTATAAATGGCGAAAGTTTTACTAAAATTTCATACTCTATAGTGTTAAAAAATTTAGCCCAAACTCTAGCGTCATCAAAAACACACACCCACTCTCCAGTATCCTTACTAGAAAAACTATCCATACTCATACGCCCAAGCAAAGGCTCGTTACTAGCCAAACAGAGCCTACCAACCCCATTATACCTAAGCAACCCATCACCATAGCCAAGGTCATAAGTGGCGATATTCATATCACTATCTGCTACAAATTTTCCGCCATATCCGACACCCTGCCCCGCTTTTAAAACACGAGAACTTACCTTTTTAGCCCACAAGCTAAGCACAGGCTTTAAACCCAAAGTAGCGTCAAACTGAGCATAACCAAGTTGTGCTATACCAACCCTAATAAGCTCATCATCAAAATCAAATGCCCTTTCAAACGCAGCCGAAGCTCGTGAGTGAAAATTAAGCTTATTAAATCCAAGCTCACTTGCGATTTTTAAAATTTTAGATTTTATTGATTTAAAATTCTGATCTTGCACAAAATACTCAGCACTAAGCTCGTCCGCTCCACGATGATGTGTAAAAGCCCCCTCAAGCACGAGATTTTTAGCCTTTATAATCTCAAAAGCCTCATCAAGCTCACTCATCTGTATGCCGTTTCTATGCATTAAAGTATCGACCGCAAGATGAATTCTCGTACCATCTTTTATATCTCTTAACGCCTTAAGGCAATTTGTGGCATAGATATATCTTTGGCTTTCGTTGCCCTCTGGTATGTGGGAAAGTATCAAAATTTTATCAAAAAACGGCTCTAGCTCATCCGCCTCGTACTCATTTTTAACAGCACAAAATTTAAAGCCGATATCCTTAGCAACACCAGCTAATAGCGTAGCTCCGTGCCCATAGGCATTATCTTTAAGAACCAAAACGACACGCTCTTTATCGCCCACCTTTTTAGCGATACACTCAAGGTTGTTTATGTAAGCGTTTTTATCTAGGTAAATTCTAGCCATTATTTTGCTTTTACGTCAAAGACTTTATAAACATCTGGCAAAAGACGCCTAACACTATAATCAAACGCGTAAAATTTTGCGTAAATTTCCTTTAAATCAGCCTCTTTTGCATTGGCAAAATCAAAAACATCAGTGCCATTTTTTTTAGGCACGAGCGTGTCTAAAAGTGCAAAAAAGTCGCCTCTGGCTTTAAAAATATCGTCTAATTTTGCTTGTATCTCATCTCTCATCTTACTCTTCCACTAAAATTTTAATCTTATCCCCATAAAGCCTTACATAAAGTGTCTTTTGTCCTTGAAATTTATAGCTTGGCACCCAGTAGTCCTCATAAAAGC
The DNA here is from genome assembly GCF_013372205.1 of Campylobacter mucosalis. Taxonomy (NCBI): domain Bacteria; kingdom Pseudomonadati; phylum Campylobacterota; class Epsilonproteobacteria; order Campylobacterales; family Campylobacteraceae; genus Campylobacter; species Campylobacter mucosalis. The sequence continues at coordinate 581,427 of NZ_CP053831.1, read as the reverse complement.
TTACGCGGTAAATCTTATAACCCTTTGTGTTTGGATATGGTGTAATGCTAAAGCTAGAAAAACTTATGCGTTTTTGTTCGTTTCTTGAAAATATCATTCGCTTCATATTTTTAAAATTTGCAAGGCTCATTCCGTCGTGCCTTATAAACTCATCATCATAAAATTTCAAATAACCCTCTATGTCATTTTCGCTCCACGCCTTTTTCCAGGCAAACACACCAGCAAATACCGCCCCTATATCGTTAGCATTTGCCTCTATTTTTTTACCCTCAAATATCAACGCAAGGCTCTTTTTGTGGTCAATAAGCTTGTCATACTTCATAAGAGTGTCGTTTTTAATGGCGATACAGCCCTTTGTTTTAAGCTCGTCAGTTCTATCGCCATTTAGCGGATAGCCGTGTATCCAAATTCCACTTCCGTTTCGCTTTGACTGCTTATCTAACAAATTTGGATATGAAAGCGAGAACGCAAGTGGCCCAAGATATGGGTCTGTTGGAGTAAATCTACGAGTTAGCTCATACACACCTATTGGCGTTTTTAAATCGCCCTCAACTAGCTTATCTCCGCTCTTGCCAACTATTACATCGGTTTTTAAAATTTCAGAAATTTTGCCGTCTTGGTAGGATAAAAGTTTTAACTCTTTTTTGTCTTTATCGACGATATTTAAAAGCACATCAGAGTCGTAGTAGCCATACTCTAAATTTTTATCGGCTAATTTTTTTGCCCAAAAATCGCCATTTAATATATTTTTCTCTATCGCTTTAATGACCTCAGCGGCACCTTTTTTAAGATATATCTCCTCGTAATCACTACCAAATAAACAGCCTAATGAAGTAATAAATAAGAGTAGTTTTTTCAAAATTTCTCCCAGAAATTTAAATTAAAGTTGTTAATTATAGCTTAAAAATTAAAAATTTTGCTTATAAGCTTCTTTTTAAAGTTTAAATCCTATAATGGCTCTTAATAATAAATTTCAAAAAGGAGAGCATTTATGAGAAAAATAACTGCGTTTTTAGCTTTGGTGGCTGTTAGCCTATTTGGTGGCGAGATAAGCATAGAGAAAATTTATGCAAAAGAGAGTATGAAGTCAGCTCAAAATGGTGCTGTTTTTATGAATATCAAAAACGATCTTGGAGCCGACATTAAGCTTATCGGAGCTAGTTCTAGCGTGTGCCAAACAGTAGAAATTCATACACACAAGATGATAGACGGTATGAAAATGATGACAAAAATAGATGACATAGAGATCAAGGCGGGAGAGAGCGTCGAGCTTAAACCTGGTGGGCTTCACATTATGCTTATGGGGCTTAACAAACAGCTAATAAACGGAGAGAGCGTAGATCTAACGCTAAATTTTGACACTGGCAAAAGCATAACTATAAAAGATATAAGCGTTGTAAATCAAAAAACACTATTCTTAGAAAAATGAGAAAATTCCTTGTTATTTTGCCTATTTTGATACTGGCTGGGTGGTATTTTTTTAAGGAGCAACCAGCCAGTATACAAAGTGATGAAAATAGCACACTCTCAAAGCTTGAGTGCGATCTAAACAAATCGCCCTGCACTATCAAATTTGGCGATAAAAATATCACATTTGAGCTATTTCCTAGACCAATTTATGCGATGAGGCCCGTTTGGCTTAGCGTTGAGGGTTTAGAGCTTAAAAACCCAAGCATTGAGGCTTATGGGCTAAATATGGATATGGGCAAAATAAAGGCGAAATTTAAAAAACAAGATGACGTATATCTATCAGAACTCGCTTTAAGTGCGTGTCTGATAGATGTTATGCGGTATAGATTTGAGATACTTGAAGACGGCAAAAAAAGCGGTATCTTTATAGATTTTGATCTTAAAAACTAGGAGTTTGCGTGAAGTATATATTTTATATTTTTACATTTTTCTTTATAGTTTTTGGTATATGCTTTTTGATCTTAAAGCCAAACAAATACGACTTTAAATCCGATATAAACGGCACTCAAATAAGCCTTAAAAGCTTTAATGGAAAATACAAAGCAGTGTATTTTGGCTATCTTTACTGCCCTGACGTATGCCCAACATCTCTATCACTCATATCAAACGCACTTGATAAGTTAAACAGAGATGATTTTGAAGTGATTTTCATAACGCTTGATCCTGAGCGTGACTCAAATGACGATCTAACACAAATGGCTCAAAATTTTTACAAAAACGCGGTAGGACTAAAGGTTGAAAATTTAGAAAAAGTCACAAAAAATTACGGCGTAAAATACAAAAAAATCCCTATGCCAGACTCGGCTATGGGCTACTCCGTCGCTCACTCATCTAGCATATATCTGCTTGATAAAAATGGTAAATTTTTTACTGAAATTTCAAACTTAACACCAGATAACATAAGTGAAAATTTAGAGCAACTAATTAGCAAAAGACCATAGCTACTTTTTCTTTATAAAAATGGCGTTTTTGGCATACTCAAATTTATACCCAGCTCCATCATTTCTAATCTCAATCTCGCTAAATACGAGCGTGCCGTTTTCATCAGCCCTTTGCAAAAAGTCGTATTTATAGCCTTCTAACTCACTTTGGGTGTAGGTTTTATTTATATCAAGGCTATTTTTCTTAAACGCTTCACTTATAAATTTATCGCCATAAAATTTCATTATCTCTTTGCCGTCGCTTAAAAGCTCTAAGTCGCCCCTTTTGGTGGCGTTATCATCGCTAAAAACGTAGTCTGCAACGTAGATGATTTGACTAAACTCGCTACTTAAATCAAGCTGGCTACCTGCGTCTAGGTTAAATGTAATGACACTATCTGCATAAATTGTACTAAATTCCAAAAATATTTTTACGCCGTTTTTGCCATAAATTTCTTCAAATTTTGATTTTTTATAATCAAAAAGTTTATAAATTTCATTAGCCACGATAAACTCTTCGCCATCTTTTATATTAAAATCAGCCTTTATCTTACCCTTTTCATCAAGGGCGTTTTGCTTTAAAAGAAGCGAATTTAGCCGATTTATTTGGCTATTTAGCGAAATTTTAGTAGCATCAAAGACAAAAAACGATACAAAAATACAAACGATAAAACTTATCATAAAACGGCTAATTTTGGCTTTAAAAAGCAACAAAACAGCAAAAACGCTAAACAAAACAGCAAGTGCTAAGAGATAAAATCTATCAATCGTAAAGCCATACTCGCCAACTCGCCTTAAAACCGCTATAAAAAGCATAATAAGTGGCACTAAGCAGATTAAGCCAAAATACCTATAAAAGGCTAAAAATTTGCCACTATATCGCCCCTTTAAGCAGTAAAATGTAACACCAAAGGCAAGGTAAGGCAAAATAATAAGCGATAGCATACCTCGTGGCAGCTCAAAACTAATGGCAATCACAGCAAAATAAACGTAAAGCAAAGCCGTGTAAGCAAGTAAAAATAGGCTAACTATGCTAAACAAAATCTCAAAAACGACGCCAAATTTTGGCAAAATCTCAGTATTTTTAAAATACAAAAATAGCGTTGGAGTAATTAAGAAAAATAGCGTTAAAAAGCTTGTAGCATAATCGCCAAAACTAAAACCAAAAAGATACGAAACACTAGCGATAAATCCACATACCAAAGCAAACACGCCAAGCATAATCAAAATGGCGTAAATTACAGCGGTTAAATTTTTAATAAAAGTGCCTAAAAATCGCTCATCGTCGCTATAAAACGGAGCTGATAAAAGCGTGAGAAAGGCTATGAAATTTAGAGCCAAAAACTGCTCGGTTTGTACAAAATCACTGAAATTTGAGCCAAATTTTATTAAAAAAATGTAAAAAACAGCAACAAAAACGAAAGCGATTTTATAAAATTTCGTGCCGTTTGCTAGATGAATGATACAAAAAGCAATGCCAGAAAATGCGTAAAAAACATAAAATTTCTCTAAAGTTTCCAAACTAAAAAACAAAAACGGCAAACTTGATAAAAGTATCAGCAAAGTCTCTATTTTATTATCTCTAAACGTATTTAATAGTGGCTTAAAATTCATATATTCCCTTGTGGATTTTGCACAAAAAGGATTAGTGGTGTTTGCCACTAATCCTTGAAGTAGTTATAGTTTTGGACCAGCTTTGGCAAACTCAACGCCCTCTTTTACGTCCTCGTAGCGTTTGAAATTCTCACTAAACATAGTGGCGAGTTTATCACGCTGGGCTATGTATTCATCTTGGTTTGCCCACGTATTTATAGGATTTAGAAGTTTTGTTTCAACGCCACTTAACTCTTTTGGGATAGCAAGATTAAACTTATCAAAATTTTCAAATTCGCAGTTTTTAATACTACCATCAAGTATGGCGTTTATGCACGCACGAGTAGCCTTAATGCTCATACGTTTTCCAACGCCATAAGCACCACCGCTCCAACCGGTATTTACTAGATATACGCTTACTCCGTGCTTATCAATCTTTTCACCAAGTAGCTTTGCATAAGCTGTCGGATGAAGTGGCATAAATGGCTCACCAAAACAAGCTGAAAAGGTCGCAACCGGCTCGGTTATGCCACGCTCTGTGCCTGCTACTTTTGCTGTGTAGCCACTTAGAAAATAATACATCGCCTGTTCTTTTGTAAGCTTTGCAACCGGTGGCAAGACACCAAATGCGTCGGCTGTTAAAAATATTATGTTTTTTGGGTGGCCAGCACTTAGGCTTGGCTCGTGATTATCAATGTGTTCTATCGGATAGCTAACACGTGTGTTTTCGGTCTTTGAGCCGTCTTTGTAATCAACCACACCATTTGCGTCAGCTACGACATTTTCAAGCAAAGCGTTACGGCGGATTGCGTTATAAATTTCAGGCTCACTATCAGGGTCAAGATTTATGCACTTTGCGTAGCAACCGCCCTCAAAGTTAAATACGCCCTCATCGTCCCAGCCATGCTCATCATCGCCGATTAACTTTCTGTGTGGGTCGGTTGAAAGCGTGGTCTTGCCCGTGCCACTTAAACCAAAAAATAGTGCTGTATCGCCGTCTTTGCCTACATTTGCTGAGCAGTGCATAGAGAGTTTGCCTTCAAGTGGCAACCAGTAATTCATCATTGAAAAAATCCCTTTTTTCATCTCTCCGCCATACCAAGTCCCGCCAATAACCGCTACATTTTCTTCAACATTAAAAATGACAAAAACTTCGCTATTTAGTCCGTCCTTCTGCCACTCGTCATTTACACACTTACAAGCGTTATAAACTACAAAATCTGGCTTAAAATTTGCTAGTTCATTATCATTTGGGCGAATAAACATATTTTTTACAAAGTGCGCTTGCCACGCTACTTCTGTAACAAATCTAACAGCCTTTTTTGACTTAGCACTCGCACCACAAAATGCGTCTTGCACGTAAATTTCTTTACCACTTAGCTGTGCTTTTGCCTTTGATAAAAGCTTGGTAAAAAGCTCTTTTGAGATAGGCTTATTTACCTTCCCCCACGCTATAAATTTACCGCTTGGGTCTTGCTTTACAAAATACTTATCCTTTGGGCTTCTACCGGTAAATACGCCAGTATCAACCATAAAGGTGCCATTACTGCTTACCCTACCCTCGCCGTTTTTAACCTCGTGGTTAAAAAGCTCATCGTAGCTTAGGTTGTGATAGACCTTTTTGATGTCTGCTAACCCCAAGCTTTCAAAATCACGCGTCATTTTTTCTCCTTAGTTCTTTTTTAATTTTGCTAAAATTTGTGCGTTTTGCACACTCTGTCCTTGTGAAACCTCAATAGATTTTACCACGCCGTCGCTTGGCGATAAAATCTCAATCTCCATTTTCATAGCTTCTATTATAAATACTATCTGACCCTTTGTTACACTATCTCCATTTTTAACTAAAATTTTAAACACAGCCCCTGGCAAACTTGATAAAATTGGTTCAAGTCCGTCATCGACAATCTCTTTTTGCTCTTGTTTTACGCTAGACAGCTCACCAATGGCAGTTATACTCTGAACGACTACATTATCATCAAAACCCTCTTTTACCTCGACGTTGTATCGTGCACCATTTACAACTACGTTGTATTTTCCGCTATCTTTTAGACTATTTTGTTGGCTAGATTTAGGCTTAGCCAAACTGCCCTTTCTTACATTTACCTTTGCTTCGCCCTTTAAAAACGCAACACCCTTTTCTTTACAAGCGGCAACGATGAATAAATTCTCATCAGTAACCGGAATTTTCTCACTCTCTAAGATTTTTTGCGTGTAAGCTAGTGATTTTGTTTCATCAAGGTCGGCTAAATCAATGGCGTTTTTAGTCGTCGGCTCTAAATTTAACTGCTCTGAGGCTAGACGGACGATATTTTCATCTGGCTTAACAGGCGTCTTGCCAAAGTAGCCAAGCACCATTTTGCCGTATCCCTCGGCGATTTTTTTCCACTTGCCAAACATTACGTTATTAAAGGCTTGTTGAAAGTAAAACTGACTGACTGGCGTAACACTAGTGCCGTATCCACCAAGCTCCACGACCTCACGCATAGCCTCAATCACAGCTGGAAATTTATCCAAACAGCCGTTATCTCTCATCATCTGTGTATTTGCCGTAAGCGCACCGCCAGGCATTGGCGAAAATGGTATGAGTGGGCTTACCTGCGTGGCTTCTGGTGGCATAAAATAATCCTTTAAACACTCACCTAAAACCGCTTCATATTTTAAAATTTTCTCTAAATCAAGCCCTAAATCATAATCCTTGCCCTTTAAAGCGTGAAGCATTGTCAGGATATCAGGCTGACTTGTGCCGCCACTCATCGGAGCAGCTGCAAGGTCAATGCCGTCAGCCCCAGCTTCAAGTGCAGCTAAATAACAAGCCACGCTAACGCCCGCCGTTTCGTGCGTGTGAAGTCTGATGTGAGTTTTTTCTGGCAACATTTTTCTAGCCATTTTTATCGTTTCATAGACTTTTTGAGGGCTTGATGTACCACTTGCGTCTTTAAAACAAACACTATCATAAGGGATATTTGCGTCTAAAATTTCACGTAAAATTCTCTCATAAAATGCTACGTCGTGAGCACCAGAACAGCCCGGTGGCAAATCCATAATAGTAACAACAACTTCGTGTTTTAAGCCGTGTGCGACTATCCTTTCGCCTGAATATTTTAGATTTTCAACGTCATTTAAGGCGTCAAAATTTCTAATCGTAGTCGTGCCGTGCTTTTTAAAAAGCTTAGCGTGCAGATCAACAATCTCACGACTGCCAGTATCAAGTGTAACGGTATTTACACCCCTTGATAACGTCTGCAAATTTGCCTGGCTTCCAACAACCTGACGAAAGCGATCCATCATCGCAAATGCGTCCTCGTTTAGATAAAAATAAAGGCTTTGGAATCTAGCACCGCCTCCAAACTCAAAGTGCGTTATGCCAGCCTCTTTAGCAGCCTCTACGGCTGGAAAAAAGTCGTCCATTAAAACCCTAGCACCAAAAACCGACTGAAAGCCATCACGAAACGTTGTATCCATAACGTCAATGAATCTCTTAGCCATTTTTCTCCCTTAATTATTAAATTTTAAACTATCTCATTAAAAAATAACAAAAAAACAACCAAAACACTAAGTTGTATCAATATAAACGGAGTCACACCTTGATAAATTTCACTCGTCTTAATACTATCAGGAGCAACGCCACGCAAGAAAAATAGACTAAATCCAAAAGGTGGTGTCAAAAACGAGGTTTGCAAATTCATAGCTACAATAATAGCAAAATATAGCGGATTTATGCCCATATCCAAGGCTATTGGAACTATAATAGGAAGCACGATATATGAAATTTCAACAAAATCTATAAAAAAGCCAAGAACAAAGATAACAACCATGCAAAATATGATAAATCCCCACTTGTCGCCTGGCAAATTTGTCATGAACTCGCTAACTACATCTTCGCCGCCAGTATAGCTAAACACCATAGAAAAGGCAGTTGCTCCAACAAGTATAGTAAAGATAATAGCTGTCGTTTTAACACTCTCTTGCAAGGCGTCTTTTAAAATTTTAAATGAAAATTTCTTATAAATTATGGATAATACTATCGCACCAACACAACCAAACGCCGAACTCTCAGTAGGTGTAGCAATCCCCTCAAAAATCGAGCCAAGCACACAAATAACTAAAAGCAGTGGTGGCAAAATCGCATAAATAGCACTTTTAATCTGCTGTGCCTTACTAATGCTGTTATCAACAGGAATGGCTGGAGCTAAATGAGGTCTAAAATAGGCAATAAAAAAAACATATAAAATATAAGCACCAACCAAGCAAAGACCAGGCAACACTGCCTTATGAAACAGCTCACCAACTGGCACACTAAAAATATCTCCTAAAATAATAAGCACAATAGATGGCGGAATAATTTGACCAAGCGTTGCAGAGGCACAGATAGTTCCGCAACCTAGTGCTTTATTGTAGTTATACTTTAACATAACAGGCAGACTTATAACACCCATAGCAACGACACTAGCACCAACAACTCCAGTCGAAGCCGCAAGTAATGCTCCAACTAAAATAGTGCTAATAGCTATCCCGCCTCTTATGCCACCAAAAAGCACAGCCATAGACTCAAGCATACGCTCAGCAAGTTTTGATTTTTCTAAAATAACACCCATAAAAACAAACAAAGGGACGGCGATGAGAATTTTATTCTCCATTATGGAGTAAATTCTATAAGGCATAAATGCAAACATATCTTTAAAAATCACAAACCCACCAATAATGCCATCGCCATCACCAAATGACTCAACCATACCGCCAATAAGTCCAAAAAGCATAGCAACAGCAGCAAAGGTAAAAGCCACACCAAAACCAAGACCAAGCATCAAAAGAGCCGCTAAAAACATCACTACGCCGGTCATTTTACCCTCTTTGCTTCTATGTAAGTTCTTAAATTTTTAACAAAAAAGTTAAGAGCAAAAAATATGAGTAGGAAAAATGAAGCCGGTATAAAAGCCTTTATAATCCATCTATTGCTAAGACCGCCTGGATCGTTACTACCCTCGCCTGAAGTATAGGCTTCAGTCACATAATCAATAGAGAGATAGCAGACTAAAATAGCAAACGGAACTATAAAAAATAAAGCACCAAACATATTTACCAAGCTCTTTGTTTTGGGGCTAAATTTCGCATAAAATATATCAACTCTAACGTGAGCGTCATCATTTAATGCATAGTTCATACCAAGCAAAAATATAATCGCAAAAAAATGCCACTCAAGCTCCTGAAATGCGACGTTTCCGTATTTGAAAAAATATCTAGCAATTACATTAAAAAAGACATCTAAAACTAAAAGTGCCATTACGCACATACATACAAAACATATAAATTTTGACACTAAATCAAAAAAACGTTCAACACTAGTAAGCATAAAATTTTCTAACCCTTTGCAAAAAATAACGCATTTATCATAATAATAGCCACACAAACTGGAACGACAAATCTGATGAGAGTATACCAAATTTTAAATATAAAATCCCCCATATATGGCTTAAATAGCGTATATAATGCCTCTTTTTTAATCACGTATCCAGCAAATATCGCTCCGCCTATACCGCCAAGTGGGAGTAAAATTTTCTCAGCCGTGTAGTCAAGAAAGGTAAAAAAATCCTTATCAAAAATTTTATAATGCTCTCCAACGCCCTCAATATTTGCAAATATGCAAAGAATACCAAGCACGAAAATTCCAACACCAACAAAGGTTAAAGACTTTATGCGACTTATACCAAATTCTCTTATTAAAAAGAACGTAAATGGCTCAATAATAGAGATCGCTGAAGTAAGTGCTGCAAAACTGAGTGCGATAAAAAACATAACAGCTAAAACATTTCCCGTAAAACCTAAATTTGAAAAAAGAGTAGGAAGCGACATAAAAACAAGTCCAACACCCTGACCAGGCGTAGCGTCATACTCAAAAACAAAGGTAAATATCACAAGTCCTGCGATAATAGCCACAATTATGTTAATAGCAACAACACTTAGGGTTGATTTAAATAAATTTGTATCATCTGAAAGTGAGGCTGAGTACGTGATAATAACCGCCATACCAAGCGACATAGTAAAAAATGCTAGTCCAAGCGCAAAAAAGAACGAATCAAGAGTAATCTTAGAAAAATCAGGTATTAATAAAAACTGTGCAGCTTTGCCAAATCCGTCCATAGAAAATGAGTAAAAAAGCATAAAAATAAGCATTAAAAATAGTGCTGGCATCATCCACACGCTTATCTTTTCAATCCCGCTTTTTACGCCACGAGATAGGATTAGTATGCAAATTCCAAACGCAATAGCAAAAAAGACAAACTGAGATACCCAGTCCTTTGTCAAAAACTCCACAAAAAGCCCACTAGAGCTATTCATATCACTTGGCAATAAACCAAAAGAGAGTGTAAGATATTTTAAAACCCAACCGATAATTACAAGATAGTAGCTAGATATGACAGCTGCTGTAACCATCGTCATACCGCCAACATATCCCCATAACCGCTTGTGTTTAACAGCAAGTTTCCTAAATGAATTTATAGCATCACTTTCACTAAGCTTTCCTATACTAAGCTCTGCTAAAAATACCGGTATAGCAACCAAAGCACACATAAAAATATACAAAAGCACAAATGCAGAACCGCCATTTGCACCAACAACATAAGGAAATTTCCAAATTGCCCCAAGTCCAACAGCCGAACCAGCAACAGCCAAAACGTAGCCTATCTTTCCAAAATACTCTTTTTTTTCCACTAAATAAGTCCTCCAATCAATACGATAAATACACAAACAGGTGCTACAAAACATAGCAAGAAATACCAAATTTTAAAAATCATCTCGCCCATAAACGGCACAAAAAGCCTCTCTAAGCTCTGCTTATTCATCACAAATCCAACAAACACGCAAAATGCGATACCGCCAAGCGGAAGCAAGATATTTGAGCTTAAAAAATCAAGCAGATCAAAAAATCCCTTGCCAAAAAATACTAAATTTTCCTTTACTCCGTCAATATTTGATAAAGCACATAAAATTCCAAGCAGATAAACAACACCACCAACGATAATAATAGCCTTAAGCCTACTAAATTTAAAAGCTCTATTAAGATACAAAATACAAGGCTCAACCATAGATATAGCAGATGTAAGTCCTGCAAAAACAAGTGCTGTAAAAAATGTGAAACTAAGCACATTACCAAGCGTCCCAAGCTTTGCAAATAGCGTAGGTAGCGATACGAACGCCAGTCCAACGCCACCCATTGGCTCTGAGTTAAACTCAAATACGAATGTAAATACAATAAGCCCGATAACAACGCTTACAAGAATGTTTAAAAGCACGACATAAAGCGATGAAGTAAAGAGGTTTGTCCTATCATCAAGGCTAGTTGAGTAGCTAAGAATAGCACCAATACCAACGCACATCGTAAAAAACGCGAGTCCAAGTGCTGCTAAAATGCTATCTTTGTCTATTTTTGCAAAGTCTGGCACAAGTAAAAATTTCACGGCTTTTTCAAAACCATTCATCGAAAATGAATAGCCAAGCATAAGCATTAAAAGTATAAAAAGTGCAGGTATGAGCCACAAATTTATACGCTCAATCCCAGCTTTTACGCCCTTTGTAAGCACAAAAAAGTATGCTAAAAATGCAATCGTAAAGTATAAAATTTGCTCAAACGCATTTTTAGAGATAAAATTTTCAAACATCTTGCCAGAGCTAGGTATATCGCTTGGCAAAACACCAAATGAGATAATGACATATTTTATAACCCAGCCGATTATTAGCGTATAAAACGAAGCTACAAAAATTCCAGTAATCATAAAAATACCAGCAAACGACCAAATTTTGCCGTATTTTGGTGCTAAATTTTTAAAGGCATTTGGTGTATCAAGACCTGAAATTTTGCCCATTGCCATCTCGGCAAAAAATATGCTAAGACCAACGATAAGTGCAAAAAACAGATAAACAAGCACGAATGCAGAACCGCCGTTGCTACCGACCATATATGGAAATTTCCACGCATTGCCAAGTCCAACAGCCGCACCTACAATTGACAAGATAAAACCGACTTTTGAAAACTTCTCAGCCATTTTTTTACTTTAAAATTTGATAAAGCATAATCGCAAAAACCGCTACTGGCACGATAAATCTAAGTGCAAAATACCAAATTTCAAACAAAGCCTTGCCCATAAACGGCACAAAAAGATAGCCAAGACCATCTTTTTTAAGCACAAACCCAACAAAAATGCTAAACACAATCGCAGCAAGTGGCATTATGATATTTGATGTCAAATAGTCAAGCACATCAAAAAATGGCTTATCAAAAAGCATAAACACCTCGCTTGTAGGCTTACAATACGAAAGTATGCAAAAAATTCCAAGAACATAAACAAAACTAGCGATTAAAATGAGTGCCTTTTTGCGTGTAAAATTAAATTTATTAATCAAGTAGTAGGCAAATGGCTCTATCATAGACACGGCACTTGTAACACCCGCAAACAAAAGCGACACAAAAAATGCAACAGCTAGGAAATTTCCAGCCAAGCCAAGCTTTGCAAACAGAGTTGTAAGACTTACAAATATAAGCCCAGGGCCACCCTGCGTGGTATCTCCGTTGTAAGCAAAAACAAACGTAAATACGACAAGCCCCATCATAATGCCAACTATGATATTTATAAATATAATAGAGAGGGTTGATTTTACTAAATTTGTGCCGTCAGGCAGGCTTGCTGCGTATGTAGGTATCACGCAAACTCCCATAGATAGGGAAAAAAATGCAAGTCCTAGTGCCTGAAGCACGATCTCTGGTGTTATTTTTGAAAAATCAGGGACAAAAAGAAACGAAACCGCCTTTAAAAGACCATCTCCAACGCTAAGTGAGTAGCAAAACATTATTATGAGCAAGATAAAAAGAGATGGCATCATCCAAACATTTAAACGCTCAATGCCACTTTTTATGCCCTTTGAAACTACAAAAAATACAATGCTAAAAACTATACTAAAACATATTATGGAATTTATCGCTTCGTTAAACAAAAGCGACTCAAACATCGCTCTTGACTGTGCTGTATCGGTAGGAAGCGAACCAAAACTAAGATAAATATACTTTACAATCCAGCCAATCACAACCATATAAAATGAAGCTATAAGCACCGCTCCAATCATAAAAAATCCCGCCATACTCCACTGCTTTTTGTACTTTGGAGCAAGTTTGTAAAGCGAATGCACGGGATCTGTTTCGCCCAATTTTCCTATACTAAGCTCAGCCAAAAATGCAACAAAAGCTATACCAAAAGTAAGTGCAAGATAAAGCACGATAAACGCTGAACCGCCGTTGTTGCCGACCATTGTTGGGAATTTCCACGCATTTCCAAGACCAACAGCAGAACCTGCCATCGCCAAAACAAAGCCTATTTTTGAGAACTGATCCTTTATCATTTAAAAACAACTCATTTCTTAATATAAAATAAATATGAGCCAACAATACCATAAAAAGCTTTGAATTTTTATAAATAAGTGCAAATTCTTAACTTTTTTAAGTATTTTTTAACTTTTTTTGAAACACTATGTAAATATTTTCCACAAACATATAAAATTTTAAGAAAATAAAAGCTTCTTGTGTATATAATGCCAACTTCAAAGTTTTAGTAGGGGACAGATCCGAAAAAACTTAAGATTTTTAAGGAGATACGATGAAAAAGATCGTTTTTTTAGTTCTTGGTCTTACAGCATTCGCTTTTGGTGCTGATGGTGAGATGATTAAATCATACTCTGTTATAGCAGCTGGTATAGGTCTTGGTCTTGCTGCACTTGGTGGTGCTATCGGTATGGGTAACACAGCTTCAGCTACAATCAGCGGAACAGCTAGAAATCCTGGCGTTGGTAGCAAACTTATGACTACGATGTTTATTGCACTTGCGATGATCGAAGCACAAGTTATCTACGCACTTGTTATAACACTTATCTTGCTTTATGCAAACCCTATGATAGGCTAAGCAAAAGCTTACAGCCCTCGCTTTGAGGGCTTTTTATGCGATTATGGTGGAATTGGTAGACACGCTATCTTGAGGGGGTAGTGCCAGTAGGTGTGCGAGTTCGAGTCTCGCTAATCGCACCATTTAAACTTTAACCCTACTTTCAAAAGCTTTCATAAGTGAGAGCATATCGATATTTTCTAAATTTACTCCAGTTGGGACGCCTTGAGCAATCTTGCTAAATTTTACATTATCCAGTTGCATTTTATCTTGAACAAAAAACATAAGTGCGTCAGAATTTAAACCAGGAGTAAAGGCAAATATCACCTCACTAGCGCCATTTTCAACTATCATTTGATGTAGCTTAGCTATCTTTTCATCATTTATTTCATCTAACACAAAGTAGTATCCGTCATAAATGCCATTTTGCTCAAAAACCAGCACATCTCTTGGGCTTTCTACAACTACTATGCGAGTATTGTCACGTCCTTTATCTGTGCAAATGTCACAAATTTCATCTTCACTTAAAGCACCGCACCTCTCGCAACGTCTTGTAAAACGCACCGCGTCCTCTATGCATTGTGCTAGTTTGAGTCCGCCAAAACTATCTTGCAAACTTACAAAATACGCGTATCTAAGTGCGGATTTTTTACCAACGCCAGGAAGCTTAGAAAACGCGTCAACTAGCTCATTAAATTTCTCAAGACTTTTCAACAAAGTCCTTTTTTAGTGGCACAAAAAAGCAGTGATAACCATCTTCGTAGCTATATTTTAGCCCCATTTTATGCATATTAAAAATTTGATCTATTATATAAAGTCCAAGTCCCATACCAGAGCTTTTTGAGCTTTTATCGCCTCTGACAAAAGCTTGTAAGTAAAACGATATCTCGTGCTCTAGCGGTTTTCCTAAATTTTTAACAGCTATCATATCATTATCGCAAACCAAAATGGCCTTTTTGTCATCGGCATATTTTATGGCATTATCTATTAAATTTTTAATCGCTAACGAAAAGAGCTGAAAATCAACTCTTAGCACAACGTCTTCTTTGATATCACAAGCCACTTTTTCGCCAAAATTTTCAAGCATTAACATATCTTCCACTTGCTCTAAAATCAGCGAAAAATGGCACTCTTGATAGTTTAAAGAGTAGCTTTTTGAAAGCAACTGCTCGATTTTACTAAATTCATTTATAAGCATTTCAAGACGAATAAATATGGAGATCAGCCTTGATTTTTGAGTTTCATTTGCCACCATTTCAGATACTATGCGACCCTTGCCGATTGGCGTTTTAAGCTCGTGCATAATCGCGCGCAAAAACAGCTGTCTAGAGCGTATCAAATCACGAATTTTACAAACTGCATTATCAAATTCGTATGCAACCTGTCCTATCTCATCTTGCTGGTCAAAATTATCCTTAGAGGCAGGGCAAATGCTAACATCTAAATTTCCAGCAGCAAAACGCCTAATATCAACGCTGAGTTTTCTTAAAGGCATTAAACTACGCATAACAGAAACATACAAAGATATGAGCAAAACCATAGCTATCACAAAGCTTATCAAAAGAGAGTCATTTACTTTTTTAGTTTCGCTACTCTCAATCAACAGATGAAATCCAGTATTTTTTAGGTGCAGATACAAGTTATCATTATACATTATCGACTGAACTATGCCGATTGGGGTTTGCTTTGCAAAGATGAGTTCGCCGTCTTTTACGATAGATATTGCCAAATTTTGATTAGAAACGTACTCTAAACCAAAATTTCTAAAATACTGCTCCAAATCTTGCGGCGGACTTGCTCTCTCATAAAGTGTCAGAAGGTAGTTTATAGCGCTAATCTGCTTATTTCTTACTGACTCTAAGGAATTTTGCTTTTGTATGTTTGCGTAGGTAAAAAACACAATACACACAAGAGCAAAAGATATCGCAAAAATTATGGTTATTTTAGTGGCAATAGAGTATTTCATCCGATTAGTTTATAGCCTATACCACGCACCGAAAATATGTGTTTTGGCGACTTTGAGCTATCGCCGATTTTAGCTCTTAAGCGTCCGATAATAACATCAAGACTCTTTGAATCCTTATCTTTTAAGCTTTTGCAGTTATAAACTAATTGCTCACGAGACACAGAAAAACTATGTTGCTTTATAAGATAGCTTAGAATTTCAAACTCAGCAGGAGTTAGAACTAGCGATTCATTATTAAAGAAAATTTCATGACGCTTTTCGTCTATCCTAAACGCGCTATCTGCGACCTCTTCTACAACTTCGTTGGTCTTTTTATATCTGCGTATTAGGCTTGTGATACGAGCATACATCTCTTTTGGATCGTAAGGTTTTGGCAAATAGTCATCAGCCCCAAGCTGAAGTCCGACAACCTTATCACTAATGTCTGAACGAGCAGAGCTAATGATGATAGGTATGTCATATTTTGCACGAATTTCTTTGCAAACCTCAAGTCCGTCAATACCTGGAAGCGTAAGGTCAAGTATAAGCAGATCAAAATTCTTAATACCAGCACTAATGCCCAAATATGGGTCTTCAAAATTTGTGACCTTGATATTAAAATTCTCCAAATACTCAGATAAAATCTGAGCAAATTCAGCATCATCTTCTATCATTAAAACATTTACCATTGTCTATCCTTTATAATTTTTACTAAATTATACAAAAAAATGATAAACCGATAGTTATAAATTTGGCAAAAATACAAAAAATATACTCATCATACTTGGCTTAAAATTTTACACTAACAGATTTTTTACTCGCAATTTAAAGGCAAAATTTGGCAATATAATAAGCAAATTTGCAAACAGGGAGAGATATGAAGGCTTTAAAACGCAACAAATGGCTAATCGCTTTATCAGCTTCTGCGATACATATTTCTATCGGCTCAGTGTATGCGTGGTCGGTGTTAGTCTTGCCTATTATGAACGCCACTGGCTGGTCAAGAACAGCTGTTACTTTTACATTTTCACTCTCTATTTTATTTTTAGGGCTTTCAGCTGGGGTCTTTGGCAAATATGTCGAGCGGTATGGTCCAAAAGTCACTGGACTTATATCGACTGCCTGTTTTACAATAGGGCTGTTTGGTTCGGCATTTGCACTACATATATCTAGTGTGTGGCTACTCTATATTTTTTATGGCGTTATAGGCGGCATTGGACTTGGTATAGGCTATGTTACGCCAGTTTCTACCCTCGTAAAATACTTCCCCCGCCACAAAGGTTTTGCCACAGGACTTGCGATAATGAGCTTTGGCTTTGCCTCGCTAATTGCCGCACCACTCATGAGATATTTAGTAGATGAGTTTAGTTTGATATTAAATTTTATCATTCTAGGTGGCGTTTATGCCGTGGCAATGACCGCTGGTTCGCTCTACTTAAAAGCACCAGATGATCACAAAGAGACTGAAAATACCCATCAAAATTTGGACCCAAAAGAGATCTATAAAACGTGGCAATTTAGAGCTTTGTGGAGTATGATATTCATAAATATCTCGTGTGGCATAGCTCTGCTTAGTATGGTATCGCCAATGGCACAAGAGATCGTTGGTTACACGCCAGAGCGCGCGGCTGCTTTAGTTGGTGTGATAGGTCTTATTAACGGTACTGGGCGAATTTTGTGGGCGAGTTTTTCAGATCTCATAACACGTCCTTACACATACATAGTCTTTTTTCTCATACAATCAACACTATTTTTCTTTTTAGCTAGTACAACAAATGAATTTTTATTTGAAATTTTTATACTTATCATCATCTCGTGCTATGGTGGTGGCTTTTCGTGTTTGCCTGCCTATCTATCAGATCTATTTGGCAACAAATATCTCTCAACTATACACGGCGTCATACTTACTGCTTGGGGCATAGCAGGGCTTGTTGGGCCACTTATGATCTCGCTTGGCAAAGAGTATCTTGGCTCATATAGCCAAATTTTATATATTTTTGT
The DNA here is from genome assembly GCF_013372205.1 of Campylobacter mucosalis. Lineage (NCBI taxonomy): Bacteria > Pseudomonadati > Campylobacterota > Epsilonproteobacteria > Campylobacterales > Campylobacteraceae > Campylobacter > Campylobacter mucosalis. Next base: position 563,572 of record NZ_CP053831.1, on the reverse strand, counting down.
TGCATTTTTCCTAGTAAATTTAATAACTGCTTGGATATTAAAAGACTCATTGCAAAAAAATACTAGACGCTCAAGGCGTAAAAGAAAATAAATACGCGTAAAACCACGCTCCAACTACGTCAGAGCGAAAGTTTTCAACCTCTTTCTATTCATTGACATCCTTTTTTTAAAATAACTAAAAAATAGCTGATTTTGTAGCTGTCATCATCGTAACTTCGGCTAACCTCATTTATCTCTAAAATTTCAAATTTATTAAATATTCGTTTAACTTTATCTCTGTCAAAGTAGTAAATCTCAACGCCGTTTTCATCAAAGCCCATTTTGCCTTTTTGCTGATTTGTGATGACCTCGTATTTTGACTTTAAAATCCCAGTTTTATATCTGTCATCACCCAAATTTCTAAACTGAAAAAACGCCACACCGCCAGTTTTTAGCACCCTGTAAATTTCATCAACAGCCCTTAAAATTCGCTCTTTGCTCCCAGCATACATTAAAACACCATAATTTATAAGCCCGTCAAAAAACTCATCTTCATAAGGCAAAGATAGCATATTACAAACCTTTAAGTCCGCACTTAAATTTTGACTTTTTAGCAGGTTTTGCGTGCTTTTTATCCCGTCTTTTGAGTAGTCACACCCATACGCTTTAAAGCCATTTTGTGCCAAAAAACTAACGTGCCTACCAGCCCCACAACCTAAATCAAGCACTTTTGCTTCGCTTTTTAAATAGCTAAATGCAAAATCTGTTACATAGCTTACTGGATAGGTCGGATTTTGGCTATTTTGGTAATTTTTATCCCAGTAAATCAAGCCGTAACCCCCCCCCATTTTTTGATTTTTCAAGATTAATCCTTTCTGGCAATTGCCACGTAAATTTTATGAAGCTCGGTGCTATTTTTTGCGTTTAAAACAATACTTTCAATATACAAATCATCAAAATCACGCAAAATTTTTCTAACCTCATCTTTGCTAAATGGCGTAATATTTTTAGCCCTAAAATCATCTTTATCAATAAAGCAAAAAATGGCTTTTGTGTCGTTTTTTAAGGCATTAAAGGCATTTGGTATCAGTTTTATATCAAAGCCAATAAAGCCAAAAATACCATCAACTTTTTTACTAAAATCAGCGGTTGTTTCAAAGCCATTTTGGTTTAAAAAATCGGTGTAGATATTATCGCTATCTAGCCTTAAAATTTTACTGCCTCGTTTTAGATTTCTAAACACAAAAGCAGCGATATTATCATCTGCAAATTTTTTCATACTACTCCTTTAAAAGTGTGTTTTCATCGGCTTTTATGACACTTTTAAAAGTGTCATAATACCTAGCTAAATCAATTAAAACCATATCACCTCCGCCAAATTTTGCGTAGTTAAAATTGCCACTATCTTTTAGCATTTTTATCTGTTTTTGCTTATCAAGAATACTTTTAGCTTCAAGCTTTCTTACAAAATATTTTATGCTTTTGTGGCTTTTTACGCCGTTTTCATCAATAAAATCACCGCTAAATTCCTTAAAATATCGGTAGCTAACGCCAATTTTTTGCTCGGCATAAAGATAAAATGTCCAGCCCTTGCTAGCATCGCCAAAACAAAGAAACTTAGCCCCCTTTTTGTGCAAAATTTCATAGACACAACCCTCACCAAAACAGCTAGTTGTAGGCTTTAAATACTCATCTTTATCCTTGCCGTAAATTGCAAATGAAAAAATCGGATCATCAGTCCTTACAACACCGCCTAAATGCCTAAAATACTCGCTTAAAACCCCAACGGTGCTTTTTGAGTTTAGCTTATCATAGACCTCATTACGACAAAAACTATATGTAAATGTTGGCATTACTATCGTGCCGTTTTTACCCACCACGCTTAAAAAACAATCAACCAAATCGCCTAAAAATCGGCTTTTATTTGTGATTTTACCAAGCCTAAACAGCTCAGCGTGGATTAAAAGAGTATCGCCATTTTTAATCCCAAGAGATTTTAGCGTGGTAATTAGCTCATCTTTTGTGTAAATTTTGCCTTCAAAACTAAGCATTTTTCACGCTTTCAATGAGATTTAAAATGGCGTTAAAATCGCTGAAATTTTCAGCTCTAATTAGCCTTGAAGGCACGGATTTACCGCTAAGCTCTGCTATCATCTCAATAAGCTCCATAACATCAAGGCTGTCAATTAGCCCACGCCCTAAAATATCGGTATCATCAGCTTTTATGTGGCTTTTGCCAAGCCTTTTAAATAAATTTTCAACCTCGTTCATTTAAAATCCTTTGCAATCTGTTTTAAAATTTTTCTGTCAATTTTTGTGTTGTTGTTTAATTTAAATTTACTAACTCTAATAAAATGGCGTGGGAGCATATATTTTGGTAGTTTGATGCTTAAAAATTCTCGTAAATCAAGCTCAATCTCGCTCTCATAAAAGGCAAAAATTCGCTCATTTTCAAATACACAAGCGACGTTTTTAACCCCCTCGTGTGTGCTTAAAACGCACTCAATCTCGCCAAGTTCTATCCTGTGTCCTTTTAGCTTAATCTGATTATCAGCACGTCCAGCACAAACTAGCTCGTAATTTTCATTAAAATAACCAATATCGCCGGTTTTATAAACCAAATCAATAAATTTATCGTTTAGCGGATTTTGCACGAAAGCCATTTTTGTAAGCTCATTATCATTATAATATCCGCTAGAAACGCAACTGCCACGAACGTAAATTTCGCCCTTTTTATATGGCGTGAAAATTTGGTTTAAATCATCGCTAAGCAGTAAAATTTCGGTGTTTTCACACGCCTTGCCAATGGGTAGTATCTCATCATCTTTAAGCTCTCTTTCGCACACAAAATACGAGCAAACCCCAGTGATTTCACTAGCACCATAAAGGTTGATGATTTTGGCGTTTTTGTAGGCATTTATCCACATTTTTACCTGTTTTACTGGGGTAATTTCGCCAGAGATAAAGACACGCTTTAAATGTGGCAGGGCGATTAGGGCGTTTGTATTTGCAAAATAGTTAATGATTTGGGGTGTAATGCCAGTTTGAGTGATATTTTTATCCTTAAAATACCCCATAATTTTATCTGGAAACGCCCAGTCTTGACCCTTTAAAATGTGAAGCGTAGCACCGCTAAGAATGCTTGGGTAGATATCAAGGACTGATTTATCAAAGTGAAAATGTGCCTGATTTGCCACGTTATCAGTGCTATTTATGCCAAAACACTCAACTGCCCACGTGGCATAATCAATTAAATTTTTATGATTTACAGCAAACCCCTTTGGTGTGCCAGTTGAGCCAGATGTAAATAAAATATAGGCTAAATCAACGTCTAAAAATGTGGATTTTGCGGTGTTTAAAAGTGCTGTATCAGTTTTGAAATTTTTAAAATCGCTATCAAAAATCGTTTTGATATTTAAAAAGCTAAAATCAAAATTTTTACTTGTAATTAATAGCTTTGGCTTAATCTTGTGAGTTACGCTTAAAAGGCGTTCTTTTGGGCTGTTTTCATCAATTATTGCGTAAAAATTCCCACTTTTTATCACGCCAAAAAACGCCACAATGCACCAAATATCCTTTGGTAAAAGGATAAAAATCGGCTCTTTTTTGATATTTGCTCTTAAAATTTCACTTGCGACCTTGTCGCTTAACTCATCAAGCACCTTAAAATTAATGCTCTTATCGCCACAAACAACTGCCGTTTTAGTGCTAAAATTTTTAGCACTAAGCCTTAAAAACTCGCTAACGTGTTTCATTATGCCACCCTTTCATAAGGGGCGTTATAAACTCGCACTACCCCTCCCCATTTGTGTAAATTTCGTGCTTTGTATTAAAAATTTATTTGTGTTTTTAGACACGCAACTACTTTGTTTATTTTTATTCTCGTGACCATTGTCTTGAAATTTAAGTGTTTCTATACACTTTTCTTTGCAAAATACCTTAATCTCTTGACTATCGTTTGTTTCATAAAATTTTACAAGTTTAGTAAAAAATTCAATCATATTATCTTTGCTAACCGAGAGTATGCCTAGCCCATTTTGGATTAGAATTTTATTAGCCGTAAGCATTGCTGTTCTTTTATTGCCGTCAAAAAATAGCTGTGAGCGTGCGATATAAAGCATCATATCTAGTGCGACGTCTAGCTTGTTATCGCTACTTAATATCTCATCTATTTTGGCTCTTACTTCATAATCTACTGGCAAAACAGGGGCGTAGTTAGTCCCTGAAATTTTAACATTAGTCGTTCTTAAAAAGCCAAAATTTAGGACTACGTCCCTGCCAACTAATCTATGAATATCTTGTAAATAGTCTAGATTTACTTCATCATTTATTGTCGCAAAAAGATACTCCCACGCCCTTTTTAAATTAGTAATTATCGTTATTTCTTCAATGGTCTTGCCGCCCACGCTAAACCCACTTATTATCATTTGAGTTTCAGGAAAAGTAATATTTATCCCCTCTAAGTTAGCCGACTTCCAAATGCTATCCACCAAATTTCGTTTAGCAAAAAAGATATTTTCTTCTTGGGTCATTTTTATCCTTATTTTGTATTCTTTTAGTAAAGATATAATACCATATTCGTTAAATTATACGCATATTTATCGCCCTTTTTATCTCAAAGGTGCTAATTAACTCTCTCATTTTACCTCTTTTATTAAATTATTTTTTAATAAAACTTCAATGATAGGGCGAAGTTTATAAAGCTCAACGCCTAAAATTTCTGCGATTTTTAAGGTGTCGTTTTTGCCATCACAAAAGGCTAAAAAGTTACGTAAAATCATCTGTGCTTCGTGATTTTTGCCTAGACTTAGCGTTCTAATTAGCCCACGTTTGCCTAAATTTGGCTCACAAATGGTATTTAGCACAAATTTTGCGTTTGTTTCAAGGTTTAAAATGCAGTTTCTAGCGTATAAAAATCCGCCATTTAGCCCATTTTTTGTAACGACACTAAAATCATCAAGGCTGGTGTGATACTCTTTGTATTCGCCAAATTTTGAGCGACTTAGTGCCACAACGCCCAAATCTAGAGCTGGTGTGTTGTATTGTCTCTCATCGCTGCCACGCTCTTTAAAGCTGTAAATTTTTGGCTTGTTTGTGCGGTGTTTTATCGTGTGAAGTGCGATTTTATCGCTTAATCTTTGCTCATTTGGGCTTAAAACAAGGCTGTATTCACGCTCATCGCCTATACAAGTTAGTACAAAACCGCCCTTTACGTTTTGCTTTAAACGGCTGAAATTTTCGTGGATATAGCAGATTGAGCCGATTGTTTCAGGAGTGATTACAAACTCATAATTGTAACGGCGAGTGTTTAAGCCCCTAACAAAACGCACCAAATTTGCCCACACGACAGGCCCTGAAAGCTCGTTGTTTGCCATTTGTGGGTGGCAAAGGTAGGTTGAGATTAGGATAGTTTCGTCGGTTTTTTGCGTGGCTGGGATGAAAATTCTAGCGTATCTTAGGTGTCCGTCTTTTTTAAAGCTTGATTTTATCACGGCGTGATAAGTGCCAGTTTCTAGCGTGTCAAGCTCGTTTTTAGCGATACAAAAGCCCCAACGCCTTTCATAGTAGCTAGTAGCGTAAGGCACGGCGTTTGGCAGGTCTGGTAAGGTGTAAAGGTGCGTTTTTAGCTCATCTAGGCTTAAAAATTTATCAACCGCTTCTGAATAGCCTAAAACGTGCAAATTTAGGCGTTTAAAGTCACAGATTTTCTTACCACTTGGCGTGATGATAAAAGCGTCATCTATCTCCCACTCATTTGGCACGACCCAGTCGTAAATTTTTGTGCCTGATTTTACGTTAGAAATCTCTAGTTTTATCTCATAAAATCTGAAATTTTTAGCATTTTTATAGGTTTGGGGTTTTAAAAAACATGCGCTACCCCCCCCCATTGCGTGGTTTAGGACAATATCTAAGCTCGTGTTAAAGCCTTTGCCAGTAATGCTTCGGTGAATTTTAAAGAGGCTTTTTGCAAGGCTAAACATATCGTGCGACCCCCCCCCATTTTTACTCCTTAATCTAGTCTGCTAATAGCACCAGTTGCTGTGTCAATGTGCATTTTAGAGCATTTGGCGCACTAGACGGGTCTAGCTTTATCTGATCATTTGCCAATAATCGCTTTATATGGTTTAAATTTAACTAACAATTATACAACAAAAAATTAAAATTTAAACAACTTTTTGGCAAAATGAGCCTTTCTAAATTTCAATAAGGAACGATATGTTAGAAATTAAAGGGCTTACTCAAAGATTTGCAAATTCTTTGCTATTTGAAGATGTAAATTTAAAACTAAATCGCAACAATCGCTACGGCTTAATCGGTGCAAATGGTGCTGGTAAATCGACATTTTTAAAGATTCTAAGCGGACAGATAGAGTCAAGCAGTGGTGAGATAGTAATCGAAAACGGCTTAAAAGTTGGGGTGCTTGGGCAAGATCAGTTTGCTTTTGAAAATTTCACGCTAAAAGACGCCGTTTTATACGGCAACAAACGCCTTTATGACGCAGTAAAAGAGAAAGAAAAGCTATATTTAAGCGAGGAATTTACAGACGCTATCAATGAGCGTTTAAGCGAACTTGAAATCATCTGTGCCGAAGAAGATCCGACCTATGAATACGAAACTAGGATTGAAAAAATCCTAAGTTCACTTGGGCTAAATGAGTTTGAAAAACTAATGAGCGAGGTTGAAAATTCCGATAAAGTTAAGGTTTTACTCGCACAAGTTTTGTTTCCAAAACCAGATATTTTGTTTTTAGATGAGCCAACAAACAACCTTGATATTGACGCTATTGCTTGGCTTGAAAACGAGTTAAATCGCCACGAAGGCACACTTGTGGTTATCAGCCACGACAGGCACTTTTTAAATAGGGTTTGCACACATATTTTAGACGTAGATTTTAAAAAGATCCGTGAGTTTAGCGGTAACTACGACGATTGGTATATGGCTGCAAATTTAATCGCAAAACAAAACGAGATGGAGCGTGACAAAAAGCTAAAAGAGAAAGAAGAGCTTGAAAAATTTATCGCTCGTTTTAGTGCAAACGCTTCAAAAGCACGTCAGGCAACAAGCCGTGCAAAACAGCTTGAAAAACTAGATATCGCCGAGATTGCCGTATCATCTAGACGCGATCCTAGCATTTTGTTTCGCACAAATAGAGAGATAGGTAACGAGCTAATTGAGATTAAAAATTTATATAAGAAATTTGACGATAAGATCATCTTTGAAAATTTAAATTTCAAACTAGAAAAGGGCGATAAAGTCGCTATCATCGGAGCTAACGGTGTTGGTAAAACCACGCTTTGTAAATTACTAATGGGCGAGTTAAAGCCGGATAAGGGCGAAATTCACGTAGGAGCCACCATTGAGCTTGGATATTTTGCGCAAGATGTGGTAAATAAAATTAGTGGCGATTTAAAGCTTTATGAGTATCTGCAGGATGCTAAAAATAAAGACATTGATGAAATTCGCAAATGCCTTGGCAGAATGCTTTTTAGCGGTGCCGATCAAGAAAAAGCCGTTGGTGCTTTAAGTGGTGGCGAAAAGCACAGAGTCCGCCTAGCCCAGTTAATGCTTCATCGCCCAAATTTGCTAATAATGGACGAGCCAAACAATCACCTTGACCTTGAAGCAATCATCGCACTTGGCGAGGCGTTTTATAATTTTAGCGGAAGTGTAATCTGTGTAAGCCACGACAGAGAGCTAATTGACGCATTTGCAAATAGAATTTTGCACCTAAAAGGCAACGGCGAAGTTATCGACTACAAAGGCACTTATGAAGAGTATCGTTCTAGTTTGGGGCTTGAGATATAAATAAAAAAGGGCGTCTTCCTGACGCCCAAAAAGGAGTTTTGCTTATTCAATTGATTGCTTGATGAAATTATACAAGCAATCGGTAAATCAACGGCTAATCAAAGCTTATACTTTCACTTTTTGGTATATCTATCTTTGTTTTGATATTTTTTCTTGATTTTTTAACTGGCACCGACTCATTAGCCTCTCGTATCAGTAGCATACTTTCAACCTTTTGCCCCAAAAATGTAGCATAAACCAAATCGCCCTTGTTGTTATAAAATTTTGGCGAACAAAAACTAGCCTTTGGTAGTTTTGCATTGGTTGTGTCAGTAGAAACTATCGTGTAGCAATATCCGCCGTCTTGATATGAAAGCTCTGTTATGACGCCTTTTATGGCTGTTTTATTTACTGGAGTTGGTTTTTTAATCTCTTGCTTTGGTTTTGGGTCAAAAAATGAGCAACCAGAAAGCAAAAAAATAACAAAAATAGCAAAAGTGGCTATATTTTTCATAAAATTTCCTTTAAAACTAAAAGCGAAAGTATATCAAAAAGAGTTTAATTTAAAATAGGGTTTAGAAGCCTAAACCCATAAGTTTTATGCGGTTACGTTTATAACGTTTCCACTAGTATCACCGCTAAGCTCGGCAATCCTTTTATCAACAGCTTCAATGCTCTTTTGCATAGTATCTTGCGATATCTGCGGTAGCTTTCCACCCCACATTTTCTCAGCCTCTTTAAAGCCACGTATCATACCATCTCTACCAGCTTTTAGCTTCTCAATATCATCGCCACTACCCATAATGACGAAATTTGCAATACGCTCGGTCGTCTTATCAACTCCAAAAAAGCCGTCCTTGCTAACAAGCTCGGCAGCTTCATCTTTTGATAACTCATTAAGCGGTTTTCCGGTGTATCCAATAGCATTAGTGTCAATATTCCCTAAAATTTCCATTAGGTTTTCTGGCGTCTTGCCTGGTGTGCCAAAAAGTGAAGCTTGAAGATCTAAATTTGAGTTAGCTCTTGTAAAACTTTGGGCATTAAACTGCAAAAAATAGCTTTGAAAAAGCTCTTTAGCGTCTATGTTTGCCGCAGCCTTTTTTATCTGTTGGGCCTGGGTTTTTACACCATCATCTGCCGACTTTTGACGGATATCCTTTGATACGTTTGTGCTTTGAGCCGATAAGCTCATATTTAGTGCTACACTCATAATCTCTCCTTTGATTACTGCTTTAAATCGTCAAATTTTATATTTTGTTTAATTACCTTAAATAGCTTCCTTGCTTTTTCTCTGTCGAAACCGGCTTGTTTTCTTGTGCTATATCACCAGCATACGCGTCTTTGCCCTTTAAATGAGCGATAATTGCACCCAAATCGTTATTTGAAATGGTTTTAGCAATGCCTTGCATAACACTCTTCATACTACCGCCAAATGAACTATCCGAACGATAAGCAACTATGGCGTCTTCTATATCTTTTGCGTCCATACTAGACAAAGGTTGACGTATACCTCCTGGTCTTTTTGTAGCGTCATCGCCGTGGCAAGAGGCACACTGGTTTTGAAAAAGTTCTTTTCCAAGAGAGGCAGAGTAGCGCCCCTTTCTATCCACTCCAGCTTTTAAAATTCTAGTATCTTTGTATCTTCTTGGATCCTCATCAACAAAAACTTCGACGGTTTTGTTATTTTCACTAGCGTATTGTTTTGCCATTTCTGAAAGCTGTTTGCCAAAATCCCCGTTCGCCCTGATATAATAAACCTCAGAAGCCCCAAAAGCACAAGCTCCAAAAATACAAACGGCACATAAAGATTTAAAAATTTTCATCTATCTTCCTTTAAATTTTAAAGTTTTGATTATATCAAAAAAAACTTATTATTTTATCATACCGATGCTTTCGGCTTGTTTGATAGTTTTTTGCTCAAAAAGATTATACTCAATGCAGTCTTTTTCGCTAATAATAAGTATCGTCGAGCCAAGCTCAAACCTGCCAAGCTCCTCGCCCTTTTTAATATGCAAATTTTCATAGCTATAAATTTGCGTAAAATTCGCCGAGGCGTTGGTGCAAATGCGTTCATCAAAGTTAAATTTCATCTTTCCTACATTTATAGCACCTACAAAAACTAGCCAAATAAATTTGCCGTTATCCATCTTACATTTTAGGACAACTCGCTCATTTTTTGTATATAAAGCATCTATTTTTTTAAGCCAACTTGTCGCCACGCTGTAAAGTTTGCCAGGGATATAAACGGCTGATAAAATTTGCATATTGCAAGGTGCGTGATAGCGATGATAGTCACGAGGGCTTAAGTAGATATTGACAAAATCATACTCAAGCTTTAGCTCATCATCACTCATTGACTGCATAAAAAGCTCCCTAAAGCCATACTCCATACCTTTAACGCTAAACGCCCTAGCCTGTTTGCTAACCCCATAGCTAAGGCAAGTGCCGTCACAAGGGCTAAGAAAAATCGCAGGATCGGCGTCAAATTCCCTTGGCTTTTTTAAAGAGCGAGTAAAAAGCGAAGTTAGGCTATCATACTCGCTAGGCTCATCAAATTCGCTCATATCTATCTTAAAATAAGAAACATATGCCCTGTTTATAAAGCTTTGAATCGGTTTTGGAAATTTAAAACCACCCAATAAGCCAAAATACTTAGAAATAATCTTATTCAAACTACTCTCCTGTTAAATTTAATATCGCAATCTCGCTTTGCGTGAGTATGCGTAAAGGCGGCCCCCAAAATCCAGCACCGCTACTAACGTAAAGTTGCATTTTATCATTTACTTGATAAAGTCCATATAAATAATTTTGATCTAGTAAAACAAGTAGCCCAAATGGGAAAATTTGCCCAGCGTGAGTGTGTCCGCAAAGAACGAGATCAACGCTAATATCCATTGTCTTTAAAAATTTTGGCTGATGAGATAGCAAAATGGTTGGCTTATCATCGTTTTTGCCATCTAACGCCTTATGCAAATTTGGCGGGAGATGTTTAAATTTAATACCTGCTAAATCATAAACTCCAGCTAAATTTATCTCATCAAGCTCAATATTTTTATTTCCTAAAATTTTTACACCGACCTGCTCGATTTTTTCTAAAATTCCGTCTATTCCGTGATAATACTCGTGATTACCCGGGACGTAAAATACGCCGTATCTAGCTTTGATATCTTTTAAAGGGTCTAAAAAATCGCCTATTTTTTGAGCGTTAAAGTCAATCAAATCGCCGACAATAACTAGCATATCAGGCTTTTGCTCATTTATCTGATATACAAGCGTGGCTAAAAATTCCTTCTGCAAAAAATCGCCTATATGAACGTCTGTTATCATAGCTATCTTAAGTTGGCTTTTTAAACCTTTGATTTTTATGTTTGTCTGTTTGATTTTTGGTGGGGTTAAAGCACTAAAAATACCTTTGAAAAGGTAGCTAAAAATAAGGATTAAAAATGTTATATCAAAGCAAAATTTTAGAAATTTTCTACGATTTTGGCTAAATTTATTACGCTTTAATATACTCCTTAAAATATCATAAAAAACACTAACAGAAAATAAAAACAGAGAAAATCCTATGAGTGTGGCAAATGCAACATAAAAGTAAAAATTTAAAATATCAAAACGAATTTGTAGCACAAATAAAAATTCGCAAACGGACACCAATAAAAACAAAATTTTTATATACTTTAGATGTGACTGCAAAAATGAAATTTTGCTGATAAACCTTTTATATGAGTAAAAATTTAAGACAAATGAAAATATAAAACCACCAACAATTATCCTAAGTAAACCCAAACTAGACCCCTAAAATTTTAGGCAATTATAGTGTTTTTGTGTAAATAAAAAAAGGGCGAGATTGCTCCCGCCCTAAGGATTAGTGGATTTTACCAGTTTCTATACGCTCTTTGTAGATTTTGCGTAGTTTTCTGATATCGTTTTTAACTTCGAAAACTCCGTGCCAGTGAGCATAGTCAGGAGCATTCATTAATGCACCTTGTCTCATACGGCGACCTTCGTGATGCCATAGGTGGTAGTAAATTTCTTGGAATTCATCAGACCACTCATCTTCAAGCAATAGTTTTTTAGCTTTTAGATCATCAAGCATTTTCTTAGCTTCATCAAAATATACGTTGTAAAGTTCAACGTGCTTATCAGCCATTATGAAGAAGTTATCAGTGCTTGTAGTGCTGTGGCAAGCTTTACAAACTAGCTTCATCTCAGCACGTGCTTGCTCTGGATCGCCACTTGGGTGACCTGCTAATGGAGTACCCACGCTTAGTTTGCCTGTTTTTCTATACTCATCAACAGCCTTATCATTTCCGCCAGTTCTTACGTTACTTCTTGGTGCCCAAAGGTTGTATTTTAGACGTCTTGAAACGTTGTGAGTTGTTGTAGTCTCACCAACACCACTCATATGGCAAGCCGCACAAGTTGGTGCTCTAAAGTCTGGTACATCCCAAGTATCAGGTGCACTATCATACTTCCAAGTGTTACCTTCTGCGTTAAAGATATGTCCGTGCATTGAGTTGTTAAATATCTCAATATCTGGATGATCTGGCCCAAGGTGGCAAGACGCACAAGCAGCTGGTTTTCTAGCTTCAGCTATACTAAATGTATGTGAGCTGTGGCAAGATTTACATCCACCTATACCGCCGTCAGGATAAACTGTTCCTATACCGTATGTAGGCCAAGTTTCAGGTGTTGGCTTCTTATCAGCGTCAAGTTTGATAATAGTTCCGTGACACATAGCACAACCAGTTGTATCTGGGCTCATCTTATACTCAGGATGATCTGCGCCCTCGTAGTGATACATAAGTTTTACCATGCCAGGTTTTGCATACATCTGCATAGCACCTCTTGCGTGACCACTCTCTTCAAACTCTTTCACTTCGTTCTCGTGGCATTTTGCACAAGTTTTTGGGCTTACCATCATAGAAACGTGATTGTTTGAATCTTTTGGATGCACTTTTGCTGACGCCATAGGATTATCTGCCTCAACAGAGTGGCAGTCCATACAGCTTACACCTACGTGAGCGTGGCGACTATTTTTCCAGTCAGCAACGATACCAGGTGTTTTTTCTGCGTGACACTCAACACAGCTTTTTGACAAATCAGACATCTTGTGAGCAACTTTTATGTTTTTAATAACATTAAGTTTAAGCGGACTAGAAGTCTTGTTTGTATCAGCATTTGCAAAAACAAACGATGTAATACAGGCTAATAATATAGCAACTTTTTTAAACATCTTTCCTCCTTATATTATTTGGTTTTATTATTTTCTTTATTTTTTATAGCTTCAAATTTATCTATCTGAAAACCTAAATTCTTATGGCCAACGTGTTTGTGACAATCAACACAGCTGTTTTTATTTTTATTGCCTAGCACAAAGTAATCTCTATGTGGCAAAAATGATTTTCCAGATTGGATAACATCTTTTAAATTTGAGTGGCAAGTCATACAACCGCTATCATAAACATAGTGTGATCTATGTTCGCGTTTTGCGCGCCAATCAATCTTGTCAGTATCGGTAAAAAATGTCTTGTATCCGTCGTTTATAGAAACTTTAATTTTTGTTAAGACATAGGTGTAGGCACTCGTATGATCAAGGTGACAGGCTGAACACTCGGCTTTGATACCTAGTTTATTTTTACCGCCGTGTGTGTCCTCGTGGTAGGCTGCATTCATAGGATCCATAGTGTGACACATTGTACAGGTATAGCCACTTCCAGTAGCGTGAAGCACGTCGGCTACGCCCATAGAAGCTATAAGGCCAACGATGATACCAATGATAACAGAAGACCAAGCAAAAATTTTTTTCTTAGAGCTTGACAAGGGTTCCTCCTAAAATTTCAATTATGTGCAATTATATAAAAATGTAGATAAAAAAAAGTTGATTTATATCAATTAAATTTAATTGATATTTACTTTCAATTAATGTAAAAACTGCTTATCTCATCTATATTTTTACTGATTATTCTATTGTTTTCATCAAGTTTTATGAGATCTTGTGTTTTAAATTTGTTTAGTATTCTTGAGAAAGTTTCTGGGGTTATGTTTAAAATCGAAGCTATTTTTGTGTGTTTAATCGTATTAAACAAATCTTCATTTTCTACTATAAATTTAGCAACTCTAGCTTCGGAATTTAACACCAACTCTTGGTGCAAAACGTCGCTTGTTATCTTTAATTTTTGCGATAACGACTTTATAATATCCATTAATAAAACTGGATTTGTCATAAAATCGCTTTGAAATTTTTGATAATCAATCTTTAAAACCTCTCCAGAAATTGTAAAAATCGCACTAGCTGGATAAGGTATATTTTCAAAATTTGCAAGTTCTGCTACAAAATTTAGCGGACTAAGCTGATGTAAAAATATCTCCTTGCCCTTTGTACTTGTTTTGTAAATTTTAAGCGATCCAGAAATAAGGTAGTTTAGCCACTTAGGCTCCTCGCCCTCCATAAATAAAAACTCGCCTTTTTTATACTTTTTAACAACACTTATCTGCTCAAGCCTTGCTATCTCGTCGCTGTTTAAACACTTAAAAAATGGTATATTTTTTAGCATCGCATCGCCTTAATAAACTGGCCAAATGCACTCTTTGGCTTAGCCAGTTATTTAAATTACTGCTTTTTTAGCAAATCACGAATCTCTGTAAGTAGTGCCACATCAGCTGGAATTTTAGCTGGCGCCTCTAGCTGTGGCTCCTCTTTTTTAAGAGTATTTATAGCCTTAATAGCACAAAATATACAAAACGCAATGATAGTAAAATCAACCATCGTCTGAATAAATGAGCCATAATTTATCGTAACGGCTGGAACTTCACCAACTGCCTCTTTTAGCGTAAATTTGTAGTCTGTAAAATTTACTCCACCAGTTACAACACCAACAACTGGCATTATAACATCAGCAACAAGCGATGATACGATTTTGCCAAAAGCACCGCCTATAACGACGCCCACAGCCATATCAATGACATTGCCTTTTACGGCAAACTCTTTAAATTCCTTTATAAAACTCAAAGTAACTCCTTGTTAAAAATTTGCCGTATTTTAGCGATAAGAGTTGATAACTAACTTAAAATTTTATTTTATTATAGTTAAAATTTCTTACTCATAACCTCTTTTACTATCTCATTTGCCATCTCATCAACCTCTTTTGTCACAAGATTTGTTTCATTTGCGACATTAACATTTTCTTTAGTTAACATATCAATTTGCGTTACAGCTTCATTTATGTGTGTTATGCCCTGGGTTTGCTCTTTTATAGCCTCGCTCATCTCGTTAATTGACTGAGCTAGAACATTTGTATTTGCCTCTATTTCGCCTAGGCTTTTTTGAGTGCGTTCGGCTAGTTTTCTAACCTCGTCAGCAACGACTGCAAAGCCACGTCCGTGCTCCCCAGCACGAGCCGCTTCAATGGCAGCATTTAGGGCAAGTAAATTTGTCTGATCAGCGATATCACGGATAATTGTGATGATATTTTTTATCTCATCGCTTTGCCTTATAACATCATTTGTTTTATTGTTTATTGCGTGCATAGAGCTTGACATTTGCTCAACAGCAGCCGTGCTTTCTTGTAAAGAGTTTGCCTGTTTATTTGCACCATTTATTAGATTAAACATATACTCGTTTAAAAGTGCGGCTTTTTCTTGTAACATAGTTGCCTTTTTATGGTTATTTGTAAGCATTTTTGCAATCTCATTACCAAGTGCATCTATACCTTTTGCCATTCTACCGCTATCGCCAATTCTACCTGTAAAATCATCTTTTGCAAAACTTTCTAAAACCTTTAAAATATCCTGCCCGTTTGCTGATATGCTTGATTTTAAAACCTCTTGCAAATTTTTAAATGTCTGCTTTAATTTTATTAGCGACGGATTTGTCGTATTTGCAGTCACCACTGCACTGAAATTTCCATCCTTTATCTCGTTTGCAAAGTTATCTACATCGTCTAAAAAAGCTCGCTCCTCGCTTAGGTTGCTCTTTATCTTGCTAATATTTTCATTTAACATTCTAGCCATATGACCAAATTCGTCTTTTGAATGCATATTAATCTGAGAAATTTGATCAGTTTGATGATTTAAAAAGCTAAAAAAGCTAACAAGCCCATTTTGTATAGTACTAATAGATGAAAGTAGGTATTTTCTACTAACTAATAGTATTACTAGAACCACAACAACGATTGCAAGTATAATACTCATAGAGTAAGATTTTAGATTACCAAGAGAATTTTTATACTCATTTTTTAGAGCAAGCGTTTCTTTGGCAACCTCATCTATATTTTTATAAAGCACATCTTTATAGACTCTCCAATGCTTTGTATTTTCGGTAATATCGCTTTTTGTAAGAGAATTTGTAGTTTTTAGTTTATCAACTAAAGAATTTGTGTGGTTTATAAACTCACTAGCGCTAGCATTTAGCTTTTGGGCTATAGCTCCTGTAGTGCTTTTCATCTTTTCAGACTGAATTTTACTCAAACTAGATATTGCACTTTCTAAATTTTTAAGAGCCTTCTTATCACTAGTATCAATATACACATTTCTTAGTGCTTGTCCTATTTGCAAACCATCAGATATTGACTGTCTTAGAAAATCCCTATCGCTACTTTTCTCATCAAAACTGGCAAAAGTATTGTTTGTCTTATCAAGTATATAACCCTCACTTACTAGCAATACAACAAATGCAGCTATCACAGTTATGATAATGCTTAAAATTTTAGTGCTTATAGACACCGTATCCCCCTTGTTTATGAAATTTTTTAAAAATTATAATGCGTTAAAATAAAACAAAAGTTAAAATGTTGAAAATTTATATCAAATTTACGTTATATAAATCTCTTAGAATATAAGTGATATAATCACGCAAAATTTTACAATCCAAAGGACACAAATGTATCGTTTTGCACCATCGCCAACAGGCGATATGCACATAGGTAACCTACGTGCGGCAATTTTTAACTATATCTGTTCGCTTAAAGAAAAATCAGATTTTATCTTACGCATTGAAGACACTGACACTGAGCGAAATATAAAGGGCAAAGAAAAAGAGATTATTGAAATTTTAAGCCGTTTTGGCATAAAACCAGCTCACATTTATATCCAAAGTGAGAATTTGAAATTTCACAGAGAGTTAGCCGCGAAGCTGTTAATTGACAAAAAGGCATTTGCTTGTTTTTGCAGCGAAGATGAGCTAGAAGCCAAAAAAGAGAAGGCAAAAAATGATGGCGCGCCTTACCGATATGACGGCACTTGTGAGCGTTTAAGCAACGAAGAGGTGCTAAATAATGACAAACCATTTGTAATACGCATGAAAAAGCCACAAAGCACTATGAGTTTTACAGACGCCATAAAGGGCGAGCTTAGCTTTGAGCCTGACGCGATTGATAGCTTTGTAATAATGAGAGCCGATAAAACGCCAACGTATAACTTTGCGTGTGCAGTTGATGATATGCTTGAAGGCGTAACCTTTGTAATTCGCGGCGAAGATCACGTAAGCAACACGCCAAAGCAGGATTTAATAAGGCAAGGTCTTGGCTACACGCAAAAAATGCAATACGCTCACTTGCCAATAATCCTAAACGAAGACGGCAAAAAGATGAGCAAAAGAGATGACGCAAGTAGTGTAAAATGGATGTTAGAAAGCGGTTTTATGCCAGAAGCGATCGCAAACTATCTCGTGCTTTTGGGCAATAAAACGCCAGTTGAAATTTTCACGTTAGATGAAGCCGCAAAGTGGTTTGATATAAGTAAAATTTCACGCTCACCGGCGAAATTTGATCTAAATATGCTAAAACACGTAAATCGTGAGCATATCAAAATCGCAAGTGACGAGAGACTAAAAGAGCTTGGACTTGATAAGCCAAATTTGGCTAGATTTTACACCCAGGAAGCCTCGCTAATCCCTGAAATCAAAGAAAAAATCGCAAAAATTTACAGCCCAAAAGTAGCACCAGATGAGTATAAAAATGAGTTTGAGATAATAAAAAGTGCCATTTTAAGCTTAAAACCTTGTGAGAGTTACGATGAGTTTAAAAACGAGCTAATTAAAGCCACAAGCTTAAAGGGCAAAAGCTTTTTTATGCCACTTAGAATGCTACTAACCGGAGAGCTTCACGGGCCAGAGCTTAGCGAACTTTATCCGCTTATAAAAGATGATTTAAAGGAGATTGTAAAGTGATTTTATCTACGTTTTTAATGGCAATAGCAGAAATAGTAAGCACGGTAATTAACATATACGTGTGGGTCATCATCATCTCAGCACTCATCAGCTGGGTTCGTCCAGACCCATATAATCCAGTCGTGCAACTACTTATGCGTTTAACCGAACCTGTATATTCATTTATCAGAAAATTTGTGCCGACCGTTTTTGGCGGGATCGATTTAGCACCGGTTATCGTGCTACTTGCACTCAAATTTATAGATTTATTTTTTATAAAGCTTTTATATGCGTTTGCTAACTCTTTATAGTCTTAGTGCCGTTGTTCTTTGGGCTGGTGTTATTGAGTATGATGAGATTATAACCAAGCAAAATAGCCTTAGTAAAGATTACTACATAAACCGACTTGCAAACGAAGAAAAGCTAAGTATAGAGCAAGCTCAAAATTTGCAAAATCAAATTTTTAGAAAGGATGGAGCGGTTAGCAAATCTTTAAATAAGATAGCCCCACCAAAGCCAAGCACAGGCAAGTGTCAAGGCGTAAATGCTAGTAATATCACAACTTCAAGCATAGAGTGTCAAAATGCCCTAACCACAATATCTTACTCGCTTAAGCTAAGCAGCCAAGTAAGAGCTAAAATAGCTGAGAATTTAGAAGTTTTACATCCCCAAAAGGCAAGAATACTTAAAATTTTAAACGAGAGCAATCCAGCACAAATATTTGCTAAAAATATGCAAACAGAGCAGTTTTTGGCGTATTTTAGAGCCATAAATGCACAAAAACAAGCTAAACAGTTCTCTATCGATTTTGACGAGGCCTTTTTAAACAAACTCTATCAGACAAAGGGCTTTAATGCAGTATTAACAGAGCTTGTTTTAGAGCGAAAGCTTGATAATTTTAGAGAAAATTTTATAAAGATCAGCCCAAATATAACTGAAAAAAATGGTGCATTTTTTCTTGCTCTAAATGCGATAACGCTCAACAAAGATGAAAAAGCTACGCAGTTTTTTGCAAGAGCAGAGCAAACATACGAGGCACAAAGCCAAAGAGATAACGCCATATTTTGGTTATACCTTATCAAAAAAGATAAAAACTTGCTTACAAAATTAGCAAACAGCACCGACATAAACATCTACTCACTTTTTGCAAAAGACTACGTAAAGAGCGACCCTTTTGACGTGTATGTCCCAAGACCAAAAAAGTTAAAATTTGAAGGCTCTGCAAGTATAAACGACCCATTTTTTTGGGAAAAGATGAATAACCTTGTTAAAAATATGAGTGCTGATGAGGCTAGGGAATTTGCAAAGCAGTTTTATGCAAATGATAGCATTGGGTATTACGCGTTTTTTATGCAAAAAGCAAACGGCTGGAGTAGACACTACTACGTAATGCCACAAAGTCCAGAACTTGAAAATATACAAGATAGCAGAAAAGCCCTTATATACGCACTAGCAAGGCAGGAAAGCCGTTTTATACCAGGCGTGGTTTCGACATCTTATGCACTTGGAACTATGCAATTTATGCCGTTTTTGGCAAATGCTATCGGCAAAAAAGAGCTTAAAATAGCCAACTTTGACCAAGATGACATGTTTAAAGCCGATGTGGCTTACAAATTTGCAAATCATCATTTAGACTATCTTGAAAAATTTCTATATCATCCGCTCTTTATAGCTTACGCTTATAACGGTGGTATCGGCTTCACAAAGCGTTTAATTACGCGTGATGACATGTTTAGGGATGGAAAATTTGAGCCATTTTTGTCAATGGAGCTTGTACCAGTTAGAGAGACTAGGCTTTATGGCAAAAAAGTCCTTGCAAATTATATCGTTTATAACTCGCTTATGGGTTCCAATATAAAGATTTCGACACTTTTACAAACTCTAACGCAACCTGCCCTAACTGATAAATTTCGAAAGTAAGCTTTAGCGTTTTTGCCTCTTTTTTGGGCGTAGATATCTCATAGTATCTCGCCCAAGGCAGTTTAAAACTAGCAAATTCCATAAGCTCATCACTATCTGAAATTTCTTTGATCGTCACGTTCTTATCATCATTAACAGCAATGCTTTGTTGCACTATATCGCTCTCTTTTGGATTTATCGCAAGTAAAAAACGCTCAGCATCTTCTCCTATTTTTTCCTTTGATATGGGATTTAGATATGTTGCTATCACAAGCACTCTATCGCTATCTTTGATAATTTCAGCTTTGCTTGTATACGCTAGTGCTTCATTTTTTATCGGCTCATGAATCACTTCTTTACTCGCACAGCCAACAAAAAATACCAAAATCGCTATAAAATTTATAATTTTTCTCATATTTTTACCTTAAAATTTTGGCGTATTTTATCGTAATTTTTGTCTGTTTTGGCTATAATCAAGGCTATTTTTACAAAAAAGGTTTTTATGAAACGACTAGCAGTTGCGTTTTCTGGCCCGTCAAATAGTGGCAAGACTACGCTTATTTTAAAGGTTACACAAAATTTCATAGCACAAGGACTAAAAGTAGTCGTCATTAAGCACGACCCGGGCGATAAGGCAAAGTTTGACGTAAAGGGCAAGGATAGTTTTAGGTTTAGCGAGGCAGGTGCTGATGTAGTCGTGCTTAGCCCAACAAGAACTACATATTTTAGCAAAGAAAAGTCAAGCCTTGATGATGTCATAAAAATGCTTGGTGAGTTTGACTTACTCTTAGTTGAAGGGTTAAAAACACTTGATTTGCCAAGAATTAGCGTATTTAGGGACAAGGTAGATGAGAGCTATTTGCCATTTTCAAACGCCATAGCGACCTATCAAAACAGCACCAATTTTGATATAACAAATATAAATTTAGACGATACAAACGCCATTTGTGAGTGGATTTTAAAAAACGCAAAAAAAGTTTAAGGGGTAAAGATGAGTGAAATTTTAGACGCAATAAAAAGAGCGGTTATAAAAATCGCAGATGAGATAAAATACGCCGATTTAGGCTACACTGCAAACGCCAACGCAACAGGCGACACACAGCTAAAACTTGACGTTTTAAGCGATGACATAATCACAAAAGAGCTTGGTAAAATTTCAAGCATAAAGGCGTTAATTAGCGAAGAAAAAGATGAGCCACTAAATTTAAATGAAAACGCAGAATTTATAGTTGCTTACGATCCACTTGATGGTTCAAGCCTTGTTGATGTAAATTTTGCAGTCGGCTCAATTTTCGCCATTTATAAAAACGAACTTAGCCCAAAGGCCCTAAAAATGGCAATTTATGCAGTCTATGGACCACGATTAGAACTTGTGGTTTGTAGTGGTGCTAAGCCAGAACTATTTAGGCTTGATAGGCAGGGCGAGTTTAAATTTGTAAAAGAGCTAAGCCTTAATGAAAAGGGCAAACTAAACGCAAGTGGTGCGACGCAAAAGGGTTGGAGCCCTACTCACGCAAAGCTTATAAAGTCGCTGTTTGATGAGGGTTATCGCCTTCGCTACTCAGGTGCAATGGTCGCTGACTTGCACCAAATTTTACTAAAAGGTGGTGGGTTATTTAGTTATCCAGCCACAAAAGACGCAATAAATGGCAAACTTAGGGTGCTTTTTGAGGTGTTGCCGTTTGCATTTATTTATGAAAATGCCGGTGGTTTAGCGGTTGATGGGGCTAAAAATTTACTTGATATAAAGGTAGAAAAAACTCATCAAACAACTCCTTGCTTTTTTGGCTCAAAGTATGAAATCACGGCACTTTTAAAGGCTTATAATGGTTAAAGATGAGTTTGAGTTAAAGCTTGATGAAAAGGCTAAAATTTTAACTGACTGCCAAGCACAAAAGGGGCTAAATTCCTGCTTTAACTGCGAGCTAATCTTTGAGTGCGAAATTCGCAAAAACTATGTAGATGCCGCCTACAACTCGATGTCAAAGGGCGATTCTGGCGGATTTGAATTTTAAAGGATAAAGATGAAAAAATACTTCACGACACCAATTTATTACGTAAATGACGTCCCGCATATCGGACACGCCTACACGACTATAATTACTGATACCTTAGCACGTTTTAGCCGTTTAAAGGGCAATGAAACTTACTTTATGACTGGCACTGATGAACACGGACAAAAGATAGAACAAGCCGCAAAACTAAGGGGCAAAACCCCAAAAGAATACGCCGATGAGATAAGCGGTAAATTTCGCTCATTATGGGATGAGTTTGAGATAAGTTATGATCATTTTATAAGAACAACAGACGAAGAACACAAGCTAACAGCACAAAACGCTTTTGCTAAAATGTATGAAAAGGGCGACATTTACAAGGGCGAATACGAGGGTTTTTACTGCGTGAGCTGTGAGACATTTTTTACCCAAACTCAGCTACTTGATGATAACTGCTGTCCAGATTGTGGGCGAAAAACTAGCGTCGTAAAAGAAGAAAGCTACTTTTTTAGGCTATCAAAATATGAAAATGCTCTTTTAAAATGGTATGAAGAAAACGAAAATTGCATCGTCCCAAAGGGCAAAAAAAACGAAGTCGTTAGCTTTGTAAAAGGCGGATTAAAAGATCTCTCAATCACTCGCACTAGCTTTGACTGGGGCATAAAATTGCCAGAAAATTTAAACGATCCAAAACACGTTATGTATGTCTGGCTTGATGCGTTAATAAACTATCTTAGCACACTTGGCTACTCACGAGATAACGCTAAAATGGACTTTTGGAGCGATACGACACACCTTGTAGGTAAGGACATTTTACGCTTTCACGCTGTATATTGGCCAGCGTTTTTAATGAGCTTAGAATTACCTTTGCCAAAATGCGTAGCAGCTCACGGCTGGTGGACTAGAAACGGCGAAAAAATGAGTAAAAGCAAAGGCAATGTCGTAAATCCAAAAGAGGTAGCAGACGCTTACGGACTTGAAAATTTTCGCTACTTTTTGCTTCGTGAAGTGCCGTTTGGGCAAGACGGAGATTTTAGTCAAAAGGCACTCATTGAGCGTATTAACTCAGAGCTTGGCAACGGACTAGGCAACCTTTTAAGCCGAATAATTGGTATGAGTATGAAGTATAGTGATTTTGAAATTTCATCAAAAAATGTGATGAAATTTTATAAAACAGAGCTAAACGAGGCAGATGAGTATCTAAAAAACGCCATTAACAATTTAGAAAATATCGCACCAAATCGCTATTTAGAAGAGCTTTGGCGAGTGATAACACTTGCAAATACGGCGATTGCAAAGTATGAGCCTTGGACGCTCATAAAAGAGGGTAAAACCGATGAAGCTAACGCTCTTGTGGGGCTTTGTGCAAATTTACTAGCCAAAGTTGCACTTCTTTTAAGCCCGGCTATGCCAAAAACTTGCGAGAAAATCGCAGCCGCTCTTGGCTTTGAAATTTCGCCAAAAAATTATGAGCGTTTGGTTAAAAATGCAGAGCTTATAGACTTTAAAGCTACTAAAACCGAGCCGTTAATTACTCGTATTGAGAGCGAATTAATGCCAAATCCACAGCCTATCACACCACAAAAAGATGAAGAAAAAAGCGATATTATTAACATTGATGACTTTGCAAAAATTGTCATAAAAGTCGGCGAAGTTTTAGAGTGCCAAAGGGTTGAAGGTAGTGACAAATTGCTTAAATTTAAGATTGATTTAGGCGAGAATGAGCCACGCCAAATTCTTTCAGGTATTGCCAAATTTTACGACCCAGCTACGCTTGTTGGCAAACAAGTTTGCGTTTTATCCAACCTAAAAGAGCGTATAATGATGAAAAAATATGTCAGTCAAGGTATGATTTTATCAGCCGATGACGGCTCGCTCGTGCTTCTTGGCACTCACACAAAGGTTAAAAACGGAGCGGTTGTGGGCTAATGCTAATCATAGATTTGGTTAGACTTTTAAAGGGCGAACTAGCAAATCGCCCAGCAATATCGCAAATTTACGGCTTTAGCTTTGAAGCCAAACGGATAAAACAGGGCTTTGCGTTCATAGCGACACAAGCTGACGAAGACGAGATTGCAACCGCCATAAAAAACGGAGCATACGCCATAGTTTATGACGAGCAAGTTAGCATTATTGATACAGAGATAGCCTATATAAAGGTTGAAAATCTACGTTCGTCGCTTTTTAGACTTATGAGATATTTAGCAAGTCAGAAAAATATCAGATTTTTTTATGTAAATCCAATGCAAATGGCTATGCTTGAGCGTTTAAATCTTGGCAAAAATGCCACATTAATGAGCGAAAATATAGATGAACTTTTTGATAAAATTTTACGAGCAAACTCAAATGAGTGTTTTTTTGGCTCACACACACGAACGCTTGAACGCATATCGCCATTTTATGATCAAGTTTTTAGCGATACAAAAATTACACCGATAAACCCAAGCTCGATATTTTTTTCAAGCTTCATTTGTGATGAAATTTTTTACCAAAATTTAAATATACCGCGAGTATTTTTACCTGCATTTTGCGGATTGCTTAAATTTTTAAATAAAAATGAGATCTCTTTTAGGGTAAATGAAACTAAAAATTTGGGACATTTTGAGCCAATATTTATTGATAAAAATTTCCGTCCAGCAAATTTTGGCTCAAGTTTTAGAGCGATTATAACCGAAAGCGATGAAGAGCTTTTTTATGTAGAGAGTGCGTTTTTACAAAAGAATTTTAGTGCAGATGAGATAATCTTTTGTCTGCCAAAAGATACAAATATAAAGTTAGAAAACGCCTTTTATTTTGAAAATTTAAATGAACTTAAAGAGCTTAAAAATTTTAGATATGCGTTAGTTTTAGCACCAAAATCTGACGTCTTAAGTGTCCTAGACCAGCAAAAACCACAAGAAAATTTGTTCTCGCATTTTCTTTAAGCCGTTTTTTTTGAATAAAATACCTTTTTAAAATTTTTAAAAAGGATTTAAATGTTACCACTTTTACCGCTTTTGCCGGCTTGGGTTATTTGGGCTATTATAGTTGCTTTGTTTGGTTTGAGCTTGGCTGCATTAATTAAAAAAAATAAAGGCACGATACTTTTAACAGGTCAGATGGAAGCTGGCAAGGACGCTGTTTTAAACGCACTTTTGGGCAATAATTTTAGCCAAAATTACGAAGCCACACCAACAAAAATCGACACAGAAGCCTTATCAAAAAATTTTACATACACTATCATAAACATCTCTGGTAATCCAAAATTTAATAAAGAAAAAGAAAAAATCAAAAGCGAATTACAAAATTTTAAAACAAAAAGAGAGCAATAGACAGATAATTTACATTTACATTTTTGATATTTTAAAGTATGAGCTAAATAAAGCACAAATATTAGCCGAGATTAAAAACGCCACAAAAGAGGCAAAAGAGCGAAGCTTTATCCCAAAAATCATAGCAACTCGTGGCGATAAGATGGATTTAAACAAGCAAAAAGAGCTAAAAAATGAGATTAGACAAAATGGTGCTGACCTTGAAATTTTTGATATGACAAGGGTTAGCAAGGATGAAATTTTTAGCTTTTTAGAGAGGATTTAACGTGGTTTTAGCGACAATTCAGGGCAAAAATAGCCAAAATGACCAAATCACTGCCCTAAATGGTAAGATAATTTTTGGCGAAGATGAGCAAAAGCAGATAGATTATTTAATAGATTTTAAATCAGAATTTAAAATCACTTACAAGCAAAGGCAAGAATTCATAAAAAAGGGCGATAAATTTTTTGTCTTTTTAAAACACACCGAGCCTGATGATATCGGCAGGACTCGTGTTGCTATGCTTTTATACGATAAAAACACACCAAAAAACGAGATAGAAAAGACGTTAAATGTTATGGGGCTTGACGTGGCAAATTTTAACAAAATTTTAAACAAATATAAAACAAAAAGAGTAATAATCGGTGCGATGATTTGCCTAGTTGTCGCTGGTGTTATCATTTATTTAAAGAGGATTTAAAATGGATAGATTAATGCTTACTGATATTGAGATGATGACTGACTTAAACGAAAATCCAGTGGCAGTAGAGCCAATTACAAAAAACTGCGATGTCAAAATTTATGATGAAAATTTTAACAACTTATCTGTAAGAAGCTCAAAAGATAGCGATTAAAAGCCCATAAAATCGTTTTTAAATCAAGTTTTAATAAAATCAGATATTTATCAAAATCGCTACTATACGCTTGAAAATTTAAGCGAAATTTACGTTTATGACCTAAACCGAGCAGTCTTTGCTCTCTCGCTTCGTATGGGCATAAAATCGTATGAATTTAGCTATGAAACGCAGTCAAAAGAGCATTTAGGCACTAAGGTTGGTGCTGATTTTAATGCTGGGGCAAAGGTAAAAGATGTCGGTGGGGAGTTAAATGCCAGTGCAAATTTAAATAAAAACAAAACACAAACACAACACACTCATCAAATACAAAAACACGAAAATATGAATGAAACGCCAGTCAGTAGCGATGAATTGGCACAATTTATTAAAGATGAGGGGATAAATTTAAACGCTCTGCCAAGCTTTTTTGGCGAACGAGTGAAGCGTTATTTAGAAAATTCACAAATCTCTGGCAATATACAAAATTGCGAAAAGTTATCATACTCGCTTGAAGAAAATGCCGAGTTTTTGGCCTCTTTAAGTGCCAAAGTTAAACTTTTACCTAGTTTTATTAGTGCGAATTTAAATATGAATTTTAACCAAAAACGCACCTATGAATTTGCAAAAAGTATAACTTACGACATTAAATTTTAACTCTGTGTTTTAGGGCTTTTTGATTAAAGCCCCAAATTTTACTTATGTCCGTTTAAAAAGTAAGCTAAATCAGCCTTAGCGTCGCCACTAATTAGCCTAACGCCAAAATTTTCTACCAAGAAATTCACTATCTCTTCGTTAAAGAATTTAGGTAGAGTCGGTCCAACATTGATATTTTTCATACCAAGACTAAACAGAGCAAGTAAGATAATCACAGCTTTTTGCTCCATCCACATTAGCACGATTGAAAGTGGCAGGTCATTTACCGCAATGCCAGTTGCCTCGCTTAACGCAAGTGCGATTTTAACGGCTCCGTTTGAATCATTACACTGACCTAAGTCAATGTAGCGTGGTAGATTTGTGCCTGGAACGACGCCAAAGTCAATGTCGTTAAAGCGGAATTTGCCGCAACTTGATGTTAAAATCACGCAGTCTTGCGGTAGGTTTTGTGCTAACTCTCTGTAATACTCACGACCTTTGCCAGGTGCGTCACAACCTGCTATGACAAAAAATCTGCGAATTTTACCTGAATTTATAGCGTCTAGAATTTCTGGTGCTAGTGTTAAAATCGTCTTATAGTGTCCACCAGTAACCAAACAGGCGTCACTATCCATACTCACATCGCCACAATTTAGGGCACACTCAATTAACGGCGTAAAATCATCATTTTCTATCATCATTACACCCTGTGTCCCTGCGATTTGATAGCCAAACAAACGCTCGCTATATTCGCAGTTACTTCTAAGTGACATAATGCAGTTTGTGCTCATCAAAATCGCACCCTTAAATTCATTAAATAATTTAGTTTGATCAAACCACGCCTTGCCGACATTGCCCTTTAAATGGCTGTATTTGCGAAGTTCTGGATAGCCGTGAGCAGGGAGCATTTCTGAGTGTGTGTAGATATTTATGCCCTTGCCTTCGGTTTGTTCTAATAGCATTTTTAGGGCTTTTAGGTTGTGTCCGCTAACCAAAATCGCCTTGCCTTCAACCTTGTTTTGGCTTACTTTAACCGGAGTTGGCACACCAAAGGTTTTTGTGTGAGCCTCGCTTAAAATATCCATTACCTTAACACCAGCAGAGCCGACGGCTAGAAGCTGTTTTATGTGTTCGTTGAAGTTAAAATTTGAGTTTGTAAGCGTAAAATAAAGCGTATCAGCCATAACTCTATCAACCTCGCTCGTATCAGCACCAAGCTCGTGTGCGTGGTGGCGATAAGCACTAAGACCCTTAAGCCCAAAAACCATCGTATCTTGAAGCCTTGCTAACGTATCATCCTTGCCACAGGTGCCTTTGCTCTGCCCGTGAGCACCACAGCCGTCAGGCGCACTCATCTCGCATTGATGACAAAACATCTTTAAATTTTCACTCATTTTTCTCCTTTTTAAATTTATAATATTTTATTAAAAAACATAATTAGTTTTATTGATTAAAATCAATCAGATATGGAATAAATCTTGCTTAAAAAGGTAAAAAACAAAGGATAAAAATGGAAGATAAAAGCTATCTTTTTAGACTTGATCCAGCCGCAAGCACGGCTTATAATATGTATAAAGCTTCAAATAAAAATGGCGGTAGTTTTGAGGATTTTTTACTTAAATACGACACAAATAAGGCAAACAAGGGTGATTTTAGTAGCATTTTAAGCCAGAGTGAAAATGGCAAAATGATAAATGAGCTTTTAAGCTCAAGCTCAGTTAGCCCAGACGCCCTTTCAAACGCAATCTCTGAGCTAAAAGATGAAAAAGATGATCTGATGAGTGAAATTTTTAAGCAAAATCAAAACAGCTACGAACTGCTAAATTCTCGTGCAAATGAGATAGTTCAAAACGCACTAAACTCAGCAAACCTCACAAAAGAGCAAAAGCAATTTTTAGCTGATAAATACAAAGAGCTTAGCAAAAATGGTTAGATTTAACCATTTTTAGCATATTTTATCGGATCTTTTGCCTTTGCCAGTTCAAAGCCCCTTAACCTTAAACGACAGCTATCACAAAGTCCACACGCCTCATCATCGCTCTCATAACAGCTCCAAGTAAGATGAAGTGGCGAGTTAAACTCTAGCGATTTTGCGACGATTTGTGCCTTACTTAGCCCAACAAGTGGCATTTTTATCTCTAGCTTTGTTTCATCTTTTGTGCCTAAATTTATGGCTCTTTCTATTGCTTTTATAAAATCGCTTCTGCAGTCAGGATAGCCTGAACTATCATCTTCAACAACACCGATAAATAGTGCATTTGCACCCTCTTTTTCAGCTAAAGCCGCCGCGATTGAGATAAAAATACCATTACGAAAAGGCACATAAGTTTTTGGCACTTCATCGCCTAAACCATCTTTTGGGATATCTAGAGTTCTATCAGTCAAGGCATTTGCACCTATTTTTGCTATAAAATTTACATCTAAATTTAGCCTATTTTTGATACCCAAAAAATCACAAATCTCACTAAATGCACGTTTTTCACGCTTCATCGTTCGCTGATCGTAGTCAAAATGCAAAGCCACGACTTCATAACCTTCTTTAAGTGCCAAGGTCGCACAAAGCGTGCTATCCATACCACCACTCATTATACAAACTGCTTTTTTCACAATTTTCCTTTTTAAAATTTAATATTTTGGATAAAATTATACAAAATTTTAAATAAAGAGCCAAAAATGATACTCTGCGATGAAAAATACCCTGAAATTTTAGATCAAATTTGCGAGTTTTTAACACCAGGCGAAGTTGAGCTTAGTTTTGTCAATGAAAAACAGATGAAAAATATCAATAAAACTGAGCGAAATATCGATAAAACCACCGATGTTTTAAGCTTTCCGTTTGAATACATCCCACATACTCCACTTGGCTGTGTCGTCATAAACACCGACCTAGTAAGACAAAAAGCCATAGAGCTAGGACACACAGAAGATGATGAAACTGCTCTGCTTTTTACGCACGGACTGCTTCACGTCTTAGGTTATGATCACGAAAAAGATAGGGGTGAGATGAGGGCAAAGGAGGAGGAGGTTATTTTAAAATTTAAGTTACCAAAGAGTCTGATAGTTAGAACTCTTGAGTCTTAGTAGCTTTTTTATTGCTCTTTTTATTTGGTGCCTTTTTTGCTTCAATTTTGGCTTTTAGCTCGTCTAAATTTATATAGCCCATTTGCACAAGTTTATTATAAATTTGAGTTACCTTTGGACCAGCCGCACTACCGCCGTGTCCTCCGTGCTCGATAATCATCGTAATGACATACTGCGGATCTTCATACGGAGCAAAGGTTGTAAGCCACGCGTGAGAGCGTTGCAAATACGCCATATCTTCCTCTCTCATACGCTTTTTTTCAGTTTGAGATATGCCAACAACTTGAGCAGTTCCAGTCTTTGCAGCGATGGTTAGGAGTGAATTTGTAAAGTGCTTGCTAGCCGTGCCTTTTGGGTGATTTGCAACTTCATACATAGCGTGTCTTAAAATAGGCAACTGGCTCTTCTCAAAAGGCGTAAACATATCATCTTTTGGAGTAAAATCAACATCCTTATCATCTATGCTCTTTAAAAAATGTGGGATAACGTTTAGCCCCGTTGCAAGTGCGGCTGTGTGTCTAGCAATCTGCATAGGAGTAACTAGAAAATTTCCCTGCCCAATAGAGGTAATGAGCGTTTCGCCTTGATACCACGACTTGCCGTATTTACGCATTTTCCACTCTCTGCTAGGCACTACGCCTATAAATTCATTTGGCAAGTCAACACCAGTTTTTACCCCAAAACCTATACGCTCAAGTATCGGCACTATCGCGTCTATACCCATTTTTTGACTATTTTTATAAAAGTAGTCATCACAACTCTCTCTAATGGCGTCATTTAAATTCATAAATCCGTGACCATAGGAGTTCCAGCAGCGAAATTTACGCCCACCAAGCTCATACGAGCCAGAGCAGTAATACCCATCCCAACGACTAACTCCAGCATCTAAAAATGCTAAACCCATACCCATTTTTACAACTGATCCTGGCGGATACAAACCATTTACCAGTTTATTTGTAAATGGGTGGTCAATATCCCTTACAAGCTCCTCCCACTCGGCTTTTGATATACCTGTGACAAATTTGTTTAGGTTATATTCTGGATAGCTTCCAGCTGCTATAATAGCACCATCTTTTAAATCCATAACAATCGCGACACCAGCGTCTTTACCAAAAACCTCGCCTATAAATTTCTGAAGTTCAAGGTCAATGCTAAGCCTTACATTTTGACTCTTTGGCAAGATCGTTTCAAGCGACTCTATCTCTTCATTTAGGGCATTTACTTTTGTTTTTTTAAAACCCTCATTGCCTTGCAAAATAGAGTTGTAATACCTCTCGATACCACTTCTGCCAATATAGTTTGTGAGCTTTGTTATAGGGTCGTTATCCATATCTTGCTGATTTGCTCTGCCGACATATCCGATGATGTGAGAAGCCAGGTCATCATACGGATAGTGTCTTTTGCTAGCTGGTTGTATCTTTAAATTTTGACGTAAAGAGAGTTTTGCAAAATATGGCACAAATTTATCATAGTCGATAAAATCAACAACATTTATAAACTCTTGATTGTAAGGGGAGTCGTTTTTTATATATTCTCGTTTTAGTTTTGTGACATTTAAGTCAGTAAAAATTTCAGCAATATAAGCTAACTCCTCATCTAGCAAGGCAACTCTTTTTTTGCTACTTAAGTGTGGCTTGACAGCAAGAGAAAAACCTAGTCTATTTACCGCCAAAGGGCGATCTTTTGAGTCAAAAATTATCCCTCTAACCGGCGGCAGATACTGGGTTTTAACTACATTTTGCTCAGCAATATTCTCATAATATTCGTTTGAATTTACGCTTAGATAGTAAATTCTAGTAAGTAGCATTATAAAAAATAGCAAAATTATGGCATAAACTATGCGAAGTCTCATACTATACGCTCTTTAAACAAAACTATGCTTATTAAAAACTCAACCGATATAAACACCAAATATTCACTACCAAAATATAGCATTGTTGAATTTTGAATGTAGCTCATTAGCGAACTTACAGCGTAAGTCCCGACATATCCAGCACTAACAAAAACTACAAGTAGCAAAAGGCGGGATTTAAATGTAGCAAAAAGCCAATCAACCATAAAATAAAAAAATATAAAAAACGCCACTATGCTAGAAAATATGTAAAAACCGTGAATTTGCTCGGCAAATATCAAAAATGCGATACTTAAATACCAGCCAAAATCAAATTCCGTATATCTTTTACGCTTTTTAGAATACTCAAAAATCAAATATGTAAAAAATACGCCTATAAGTGGTGGCAAAACACTATACATAGTGGTAGCAACTTCATAAGCAAATAAAGCTATAATGCCTAAAAAATTGCCTAAATATCGTAGATTAGAGCTATTTCGTCGCATATTGGAAAGCGTTTGCATTTTGCACAATCAGCCCAAATTTTCTGAGCTGGAAGCTGTGTCTTTTCTATCTCGTAAAAGCCGAGCTTTTCAAAAAAACTCTTTTTGTAAGTAAGCGTAAAAACCTGAGCTATCTCATACTCTCTTGCCTCGTCTAAAATTTTCTTTACAATCATCGAGCCTACGCCCTGCCCTCTATACTCATCGCTTACTACAAGGCTTCTTACCTCTGCTAAATTTACGGTATGAAAATGAAGTGCCGCGTAGCCTATTATCTCATTATCATTAGTCGCGATAGTGTATGATCTTATATTTGTGCTTACTTCATCATCACTTCTTGGCAAAATAATAGCATTTGCCACCTCTTTTGCAACCATTTTTTGCATAGCAGGGACATCTTTTGGCTTTGGTTTTTTTAACTCTATCATAATCCAAGGCTCTCTTTTACTATCTTATTTAGTGCGTCATCTACGCCCTTTTTATTTAGGGTTGAGACTAAAATTCCATTTGGGTCAAATTTCATAAGTGCCGCACGTTCGCTTTGATTTAGCTTATCAGCTTTTGTATATAAGCTTAGCATTCGCTGATCTGGTCTAAGAAAGCTTTTTAGATACTCACGCACGTTAATGTCTATATCTAAATCAAAATGCCTTGAGTCTATAAGATGTACAAAAAGCCTTATCGTACTTCTTAGCTTTAAAAACTCATCTAAATTTCTCTTCCACTCGTGATGAAGCGACTTTGCGACCTTTGCATAGCCAAAACCAGGTAGATCAACAAATATAATGTCAAACTGCTCATCCTCGTCTTTAAGTCCAACCTCAAAGAAATTTATAAGCTGTGTTTTGCCGGGAGTAGATGAGCTCTTGGCTAGAGAGTTGTTGTTAGTTAGTGCGTTTATAAGGCTTGATTTTCCAACATTAGAGCGTCCTAAAAATACAATCTCACTTAGCCCAAAAGACGGAGCCTCTTTTATGCTTGGACTTGATGTTAAAAATTTAGCCCTGACAGCTCTTATCACTTTTTATCCTCAACTTGAAAGATAAATTTCACTGGCTTTTTCTCATCACTATTTACATTATAAGTTCCGCTTAGCTGGTTTATGACGATTTTTTCTCCATAAATATGCTTATCGGTGTCTATTTCGTGCAAATGAGCGTCTTTTGTTAGGGTGTATGTTTGAGTTGCTGGTTCGTAGATTAACACCTCTGCGTTTCCATTGTAGTGCTTTTGCTTGATTAGGACTTTAAATTTCGCGTCACCCGTTGCGATATATTTGGTCGGTTGTCTATTTTTATCAAAATGCACAACAACATTTTTTGCTACTAGCTCGTCAAAATTTCCCTTATTTATCTTAACATTGCCCTTAAATTCGCTAATCTGCTTGTTTTCATCAGCAAAAAAACTATCTGCAACTATCTGCACTTGCTCAGCACCAAATGCTAAAACACTAAGTGCCAAAAAAAGCACTATTTGTCTTGCTCTACCCACGCTTTTATCTCCTTAGCCCTCATCTGCTTTTTTTGTGTATCATACTCTATGCTTTGTCCAATAGCTCTATTGGTATCCCTTAAAATTTCAAATGGCACATCAGAGCGTATAATCTTAGTTTTTTTATTATAAATCATCTCTTCTGAGCTAAATTTCAAACTCTCATTATTTTCATATTTTGCATTGCTTATAAATTTTATCTCATAGCCTTGTAAAATCGCCTTATCAGAACTCATAAGATGCTGCTGTAAGCCTCTTAAAGATGTGGATTTAAATTTCAAAGCCTCATCAAAATCAGCATATCTATTCATCTCATCTGCCTCATAAACAGAAACGACCTTAGTTGCGTTTATTTCATAGTCTACAACATCGTTTGCCTGAGTGTTTGATACCTTAAAATCCTGCTTAAACGTATCAGCAAAGTACGGGTCAGATGAGAGTAAAAATATAAATGTTACACTAAAAATAGTAATAACAAAATAGAAAATTTTTATAACCAACGCTTAGACCATTCATCATACAAATCTTGCTCTTTGATGATTATCTCTATCATCTCACGAATAGCCCCAGCACCGCCTTTGTGCTTTAATCTTGTATCTACTTCAAGCTCTTTTATAGCGTCTTTTGGTTTAAAGCTCCACGAAACGGCTTGTAAAATTTTGTAGTCATTATAGTCATCGCCGATAGCAGCCGCATTTTCAAAGCTAAGACCCTCAAATTTTAAAATTTCCTTCGCGACCTCAAGCTTGTCGCTAACACCCTGATAAACGTGCGTTATCTTAAGATCCTCGGCACGTCTTTCTACAATTTCTGACTTTCTGCCGGTTATAATAGCAACTTTTTTACCAAGCTTTAGCCAACTCTCTATTGCATAGCCATCTTTAACGTCAAATGATTTTAGTAGTTCGCCATTTGCGTCATACACGATTTTACCATCAGTTAAACATCCATCAACATCTAAAAAAATAATCTCTATCATAAAACGCCTTTAGTGCTAGGAGTTAATACTCGCTCATTTTTAGCAATCGCTCTTCTTAACGCAACGGCAAACGCCTTAAATGTAGCTTCGATTATATGATGAGCGTTTTTGCCACGAATTTTGCTTAGGTGAAGCGTGATATTTGCATTACTAGCAACAGCTCTAAAAAACTCCTCAACAAGCTCTACGTCAAACTCTCCAACCTTGCCACTTTGACTAAAATTTTCATAAACCAAAAACGCCCTATTGCTAAGATCTATCGCACAACTAACAGCTGCCTCATCCATCACAACAACACTATCTCCAAAACGCTCAATGCCACTTGCTGGATATATTTCTTGCTTTAAAAGAGAACCAATAACTATACCCACATCTTCTACACTATGGTGAAAATCAACATAAATATCGCCATCACAGGCTAACTCTAAGTCAATTAGTGCGTGTTTTGCAAATGACTGCAACATATGATCAAAAAAGCCTATTTTAGTTGAAATTTTACAAATTCCGCTACCATATAAATTTATTTTGGCGTTTATATCGGTTTCGTTTGTCTTTCTACTTATATTAGCCATATCAGCCCCTAACTATAAATGCACCCTCAAATTTTCCACTCTTAGCAAAATCTCTTGCCTCGTCTTCACTTCTAAATCCAGTTAAAAATACCCTATAAACCAAAACTCCGTTATCATCGCTAAAGCTTTTTACTATTGTCTTATAGCCCATTATACTTTGGTGTTCGTTTTTATATCTTTGTGCTCCACTTTGATTTTTAAAAGAGCCTATCTGAACCATAAATTCGCCACCCACAAAGCTTTGTGTATTCATCTGCATGCCTGTGTTTTGGGTTGGCTTGTTTTGAGCCACTGGCGTATTCTCGTGAAAACCTATAACCTCCATACTAACAGGTGCTGTTCCATTAGCTATCATATCTAGCTGTTGCGCTGCCGCTTTTGATAGATCTAAAACTCGGTTACCTACAAAAGGACCTCTGTCATTTACACGAACCACAACAGATCTACTGTTTTTTAAATTTGTTACTTTTAAGATCGTATTCATCGGCAAGGTTTTATGAGCTGCGGTCATATTGTGCATATTGTAAATTTCGCCATTTGATGTCTTTTTGCCGTGAAAGTCCGGACCATACCAACTAGCCGTGCCACTAGCCTTATCGCCAACACTAACAACGGTCGGATAATAGGTCTTGCCATTTATAGTATATGGTCTCATTGTGGCTTTATGCATATTAGCTGATGTGTTTGGTTTTACACTTGTTGGCCCACTAGGCGTAAACGGGGCACCACTCCAAGAACATCCAGTAATAAAAAAAGCAATGGCTGTAAATTTTAGAATTTTAAGGTATGACAATATTTACTCCAACTTTTAAAACATCAGATCTAGCGATAGAGTTTGCTTCTGCAATATCTTTTGCATCTACGTTAAATTTCTTTGAAAGTGTCGCTAATGTATCGCCTGTTTTTACTACGTAATTTTGTATCTTATTTTTAGCAGAGTCTGGTATGATAAGCTTTTGATTTACGGCGACTAAATTTGTCTTTAGCTCGTTATACTCTTTTATAGCTCGGTGGCTTATGCCTTCTTTTTTGGCTATACCAAGCAGAGTGTCACCCTTTTTAACGGTGTATGTATAGAAGTTATTTTTACCAGCAAAAGGTTTGAAATTTTGCTCAAATAGCTCTTTTTTACTCTCAGGGATATATACATAATAGTTCTTTGACGTTGGTGGCGTAAATATAAACTTCAGATGAGAGTTATCCTCTTTTAGTCTAGTTACGCCAACCCCTATGCTATCGGCAACTTGGATTAAATTCGTGCCACCAGGGACGCTTACCTTTGTTAGCTTAAGTCCATTCATAGATTGAAGCATTTTTGCGTCTTTTGAGAGCAAAAACTCAGAATCCTTAGCTATAAAAGAGGCTCTTAAAATTTTAATTATAAAATTTCTAGTTTCCTTTGGCAGATAGTTTTTACTAGGGTCTAAAAGAACGGCTATATCGTCAGTTCCAGCCATTGTTATGCCTTTTTGAAGCCTTCCCTCACCACAGTTATAAGCCATTATAGCAAGATACCATTTGCCAAACTGGCTCTTTAGCCCCTTAAGATACGTTGTAGCAGCCTTTGTAGAAGCTATAGGATCGCGCCTTTCATCTACGTATTTATTTATCTTTAGTCCGTGCAGTCTTGCGGTTTTTTCCATAAATTGCCACATGCCAACAGCCTTAGCACTTGAAACTATGTGGTTTGAAAAACCCGATTCTATCATAGCAAGATACAAAAAAGAGCCAGGTATGCCAGACTCATTTATATGAGCCTTTAGTACCGGTACGTATCTGTATCCATCTTTTAAAATTTTAGAAAACGCGTTAATTTGATTTGTTTTTATGCTATTTTTCATATCTTTGTAATATGAGGTATTCATAAATTTCAGATCTATGTCAAGTTCTTTTAGAATTTTTGCTTGAAAATCGTGTGAATTTTCAGCAGGACCTGCAAACAGCGAAACTGCACAGGCAAATATTAAAAATATCTTTAATATGGCTTTCATTTTTATCCTTATTTACGTGTCAAAACACCTTAAACAATCTTTTGGCATTGCTTGAGGTCAGTTCGCAAACTTCACTCTCGCTAAGGCTTAGAATTTCAGCTATCTTTTTAGCAACAAAGCTCGTAAAAGCTGGCTCATTCCTCCTGCCACGAAATGGCTCTGGAGTAAGATATGGAGCATCAGTTTCTATAAGCAACTTATCTTTTGGAATTTTTGGCAAAATTTCTACTAAATTTTTGGCATTTTTAAACGTCAAAACGCCACCTATACCAAAGTAAAAATTTCCAAATTTCGTAAGTTCTAATAATAAAGGCGACGCATTGTAGCAGTGCAAAACAGCACCCTCTAGCTTTGTAGCATACTCCTTTAAAATATTAAAACAATCCTCGTTAGCGTCACGAACGTGAAGTATAACGGGTTTTTTAAACTCAATTGCAAGCTCTAATTGAGCTAAAAAAACACGTTTTTGCTCCTGCTTCTCAACACTCTTTTTATCATCATCTTTTGGCAAACGAAAATAGTCAAGCCCACACTCGCCCACAGCTATGCACTTATCGTGCGTTATAAATTCCCTTAAAATTTTATCATCAAAGCCATCTTTATCATAAGGATGAACTCCAACCGCAAAATAAATTTGGCTATGTTCTTTGGCTATTTTGGCTATTTTTGGTAAATCATTAATATCAGCACCAGGTATAACAAAGCCACGAACGTCAGAATTTCTAGCATTTTGTAACATTTGCAAAAAATCTGCATCGTAGCTTTTATCATCTAAATGGCAGTGAGTATCGATGATCACTCAGCTATCTCCACTCTGTTTCTTCCATTTTCCTTTGCGTTATAAAGGGCAGAGTCAGCCATCTCAATTAGCTCGTGTATGTCACGTTGGTTATCACTAAACGCCACACCTATTGAAACTGTAAATTTTATAGTCTGATCCTTATACTCCACGACATTAGCCGCCATAGCAGATCTAACTGCTACAAAAAACTTAATCGCATCCGTTTTTTGTATATTTTTAAGGACAACGCAAAATTCTTCCCCACCAAAACGAGCCACAACATCTCGTCCTTTTACAGAATCATCTAGTTTTTTGGCCAAAGTTTGTATAACCTTATCTCCAACGTCGTGACCATAAGTATCGTTTATCTTTTTGAAAAAATCTATATCAAGCATGGCAACAGCATAAGGTTCGCTTTCTGAGTTTGCGTGTGGGATATACTCTGACATGTTTGCATAAAAAAATCGTCTATTGTAGACACCAGTTAAGAAGTCTTTGTTTGCAAAATTTGCTATCTTTTCTATATTTTCCATAGCTTCTATAGTGTTATTTACGCGTAAGGTTAGCTCTTCTCTACCAAAAGGCTTTGCTAGAAAGTCATTTGCGCCACTCTTTAAAAACGTGGCAGCACCAACATCATCGTTTGGACTAGTCATAGCGATGATACCAAGCGTGTTTTTATCGGCTTTTTCTCTAAGCTCTCTTAAAACTTCTAGTCCATTTTTAACAGGCATATTAAAGTCTGTTAAAACCAACTTCATATCAGGATGATCCTCGTAGTAGCTCATAGCCTCTTCACCGTGAGCAGCTGCAAATACCTCAAACTGTAAGTTCTTAAGCATTCTTTTTAGCTCGTTTCTAACAGGTGTCGAGTCCTCAACTATCATCGCCTTATACTGCTTGTTTTTATAAAGACGCTCTATCATCTTAAATATGAAATTCACGTCATCAACGTTGCCTTTATAAACATAGTCAATGATGTTTTTCTTAACAAAATTTGACTTTGTATCCTCATCTATACTTCCTGTTAAAACTATGACGCAAAGGTTATTTTCAAGAGCATAATCAACTATCTCGCCATTTGGTGCGTCGGGTAAATTTAGATCAAGCAACGCGATAAAATAGTTGTTTTTATGCTTTTGTATCAACGCCTGAGCCTCAGCAAAATCGTGAGCTACATCTATCTCCAAGCCAAGCTCCGTGCTACTTTGCATTTTCTTAGCTATGAGTTTTGAAAGCGCTTTATTATCATCTACGATAAGGATTCGTTCCATCTTATTCTTTCCGTGTTTATGTAATTTTTGAAAATTTAGGCACCCCAATTTTATCAAAAAAAATTATTTTTTAGCTTAAATGTGATTTTATCTTAATTTAATTGCTTAACAACCCCTTTGCAAACTCAAGAGCCTCACGGCTAATATGCTCACCGCTAATCATACGTGCAAGTTCATCGGCTCTTTCGTGTGGTTTTAGCTCCCTTACGCTCGATTTTTCGGCATTTTTTTCAACCAAAAAATGAGAGTTTGCTTTAGAACTTAGCTGTGGCTGGTGTGAGATTGCAAAAATTTGATAAAATTTCGCAATTTTTACTAAAACATTTGCGATACTCATCGCCTCTTTTCCGCTCAAATTTGCGTCTATTTCATCAAGTATTATCACTCCATTTCCGCTTTGTAAAATATCACTAGATGAGGCTATAAACGCTAGTCTAAGCCTATTTAACTCCCCTGAACTAAGCTTATTTAAAGCAGTGTTATTTAAATTTAGCGTTACAAAATCAGCTCCACTTTCATCTACATTTTTTGGCTCTATCAAAAGTGAAACAGGTTTCATATAAAGCTCGTTAAGATACGAGTTTATCAGCGTTTCTAATCTGTTTATGACAGCTTTTCTAGCACTGCTTATTTTGTCTGAAATTTCAGTTTGTAGCTTTGAAATTTCTATAAATTGAGCCTCAAGCTCTTGTTTGCTAAAGCTTAAATTTTCATACCTTTGTAGCTCCTCTTTTTTCCGCTCAAGCGTATTTAGTGCCTCTTCTTCGCTTCCATAACGCCTTATAATGCCATTTAACGCCTCTATCCTATCAAGCACCACCCCAGCGTCAAAGTCATCTAGTTCGTCCATATTTAGGCTATCTTTTGCGATTCTTAAGCTATTCATAGCCTCTTCAAAAAACGTAGTATCAAGCTCACTTATGTTTAAAGCCTCTACTACGCTATGTTCAAACTCGTAAATTTGCTCAGCTCTAGCCCAAGCCTGTTCGATTTTATCGCGTTTGCTAAGGCGTTTTTTAATAGCCATAAGCTCATCAAACTCGCCTTTTTTTGGATTTACACTGCTTATTTTTTCTATCTCAAATTTAGCAAATTCCTTTAGCTCCTCGATCTTTAACTCATCCGATTTTATCGTATCTAACTCGGTTTTGACTTTTTTAAAATTTTCATAAATTTGGGCTATTTTTTTTAAATTTTGTCTATGTTCATCTGTTTGAACCAAAGCGTCTAAAAGCTCTAAAAACCGTTCATTTTCAAACTCATTTATCTGTTTTGCACAGAGATGTTTTATGTGTTCGTTTGCGATTTGGGATAAATTTTTCTTTGA
Source organism: Campylobacter mucosalis (assembly GCF_013372205.1). Classification (NCBI taxonomy): domain Bacteria; kingdom Pseudomonadati; phylum Campylobacterota; class Epsilonproteobacteria; order Campylobacterales; family Campylobacteraceae; genus Campylobacter; species Campylobacter mucosalis. Next base: position 523,178 of record NZ_CP053831.1, on the reverse strand, counting down.
TATGGCTTGTGAGTTTATGAAGTAGCGAGTGCTTTTATCCTTAAGCATTTTAAAGCTATTTACATCCTCATTTTCTATGCCAAATTCACTCATATTAAAATTAAAACGAACATCAAGCTCAACCAGCCTAGCCTCGCTCTCAGATAAGCCAAAAGCACTCATTATGGCGTTCATTAGCACCGATTTTCCAGCGCCGCTAACGCCGGTAAAAACGCTAAGCCCCTCTTTAAAATTTAGTTCAACCTCATCAAAACTAAGGTGATTTTTTATCAAAAGTCTCTCTATCATCAATGTCCCCAGCGAAGTTTCTCTTTTAAGATTTGAAAATAATCACGCCCAACGTGACGGATTAGTCTTGCTCTTTTTTTACTAAGTCTAATGCCGACACTATCATAATCTCTCATACTAAACGTATCCTGCCCGTCAATAACTAAAACCTCATCTTTATACGCCCTAAGCTCAACGCAAAAGTCGCTTGGCAAGATAACTGGTCTTTGCGTTAAAGAGTGCGAACATATCGGTGTTAGCGTAAAAACATCACTTAATGGATAGATGATTGCGCCACTAGCACTCATATTGTAAGCCGTTGAGCCAACAGGCGTTGCAGCGATTAAGCCGTCGCCAAAGTATGAGTTGAAAATTTTACCATTTACAAAAGCGTCAACACTTGCGATACTAGCGGGTTTAAAACGCATTATAACAGCGTCGTTAAAGGCTAGTTTTTCTCCGTTTGTGCCGTCTTTTTTGTTTAAAATGACATCAAGCATAAATGGCTCTTCTATTATGAAATTTCCAGCAAAAAACTGCCTAAAAAAATCATTTGCCTGACTCATTGTGATGTCTGTTAAAAAGCCAAGTCTTCCAGCGTGGATGCCAAGCACAAATGGGGAAATTTCAGCTAATTTTCTACACGTTGAGATGATAGTTCCGTCGCCACCAAGGCAGATTAAAAAATCAGATCTTTGTGCTAAATTTTTAAGTTCAAAACCGCTTAAATTTAGTGCTTTTGCACAACCTAACTCAAGCAAAATTTCAACGCCATAGCTCTTTAAAATTTCTGTTAGAATTTTAAAATTTCTATTCAAATCAGGTGTTTTTTTAGCGATAAGACCGACAAATTTTACACTTTTATAGTCCAAACTCATACTATTTTCTTTAAAAATTTTATTGCGTATATTATCAAAAAAACCTTTAATGTTTAAAAACACAATGACTTAAACCTTTGCTTTTTACTTATTTTTAAACCAAATTTCAATAAAATTGCCCAGTTTTATAATCAAGAAAGGAGAGTTGCGGTTTGAAAATTTCAAACGTAAGACGACTAAAAATCTATGAGAAGTCATTACTGCACTGATTTAACGACTGCTGATATCGGCAAAGAGGTGACGCTTTGTGGCTGGGTAAATACATATAGAGATCACGGCGGAGTCATATTTTTAGACCTTCGCGACCGCACAGGGCTTATACAGATAGTTTGCGACCCAGCAGATAGCAAGGACTCGCACGAGATCGCATCACATGTAAGAGATGAGTATGTTTTAAGAGTAAAAGGCAAGGTTAGAGCTAGGGGTGAAGGACTTGTAAATCCACGCCTAAAAACTGGGCAGATAGAGGTGGTAGCAGATAAGATAATCCTTGAAAATCCAAGCGAGGCGTTGCCATTTATGATAGGCGATGAGAGCGTAAATGAGGATATTCGCTTAAAATATCGCTTTTTGGATTTAAGAAATGAGCGTTTGCAAAATATCTTTAAAATGCGTTCTCGTGCAGCTATCGCGGCTAGAAACAGCCTTGAAAAAATGGGCTTTATAGAATTTGAAACACCGATTTTAACACGTGCCACGCCAGAGGGTGCTAGGGATTATTTAGTGCCAAGTCGCGTCTATCCAGGGCAGTTTTATGCGTTGCCACAAAGCCCACAGCTTTTTAAACAGCTTTTGATGTGTTCTGGATTTGATAGATATTTTCAGATAGCAAAGTGTTTTAGAGATGAGGATTTAAGAGCGGATAGACAGCCAGAATTTACACAAATTGACGTTGAGATGAGCTTTATTGAGCAAGAAGATATTTTAAATATGGCTGAAAATATGCTAAAAGATATTTTTAGTGCTTGTGGATACGAGATAAAAACGCCATTTCGCAGAATGAGCTACAAAGAAGCGACTGAAACATATGGCTCTGATAAACCGGATTTAAGGTATGACCTTAAAATGGTTGATGTGATTGATATTTTTGAGCGTTCGACAAACGAAATTTTCTCATCAATCGCAAAAGATCCTAAGAAAAACCGCATAAAAGCCCTAAAAGTGCCAAACGGAGATAATATTTTCTCTAAACGTGAGATGAATAGATTTGAAGAATTTGTGCGAAAATTCGGTGCACAAGGGCTTGGATATTTTCAAATGAAAGAAGACGGCTTAAAAGGTCCGCTTTGTAAATTTTTCTCTGAAAGTGATCTTGCTTTAATCGTTTCAAGGTGCAATTTAAAGGTCGGTGATGTCGTATTTTTTGGAGCGGGTCGCAAAAAAATCGTGCTTGATTATATGGGGCGATTTAGAATTTTCTTAGCTGAGCAAATGGGTATAATTGACCAAGAAAAAATGGAATTTTTATGGGTGCTTGATTTTCCTATGTTTGAGCAAAATGATGACGGCTCGTATTCGGCTATGCACCACCCATTTACATTGCCAAAAAACATTGACGAGCCTGATTTAGAAGATATCCTTTCAGTCGCTCACGATGTGGTATTAAACGGCTTTGAGCTTGGTGGCGGTAGTGTGAGAATTCACAAAAATGAGATTCAGCAAAAGGTCTTTAAGCTTCTTGGTATTGATGAAGCCGAGCAAAGAGAGAAATTTGGCTTCTTGCTTGACGCACTTAGCTTTGGTGCACCACCGCACGGCGGTATAGCAATAGGTTTTGACCGCCTTATAATGTTGGCGACTAAATCAAGCTCGATTCGCGATGTCATAGCATTTCCAAAGACCCAACGCGCTCAATGCCCACTCACAAAAGCACCTAGCGAGGCAAATAGCGAGCAGTTGCGTGAGCTTGGATTAAGACTTAGGGAAAAAGAGCAGAAGTAAAAGTTTGTGTCAAAAAGCCAAATTTAGCTTTTTGGTACTTTTAAATAAAAAACGTGGTAAAATATTTTTGTTTTAGACTAGGCGAAATTTGAAAATTTCAACGACGTATAAAGCAAAAAGACAAGCCAAAACAACGTTTTAAGATATAAATTACGGCACAATATCGCAAAATCAGATTAAGCGATTTTAAAATCAACAAAGTATGATGAAGCGAGATGAAGCCAAGAAGGACAAATTATGAAAAAATTATTTTTAATCATCGGTGCTCCAGGAAGCGGTAAAACCACCGACGCAGACCTAATCGCAAAAGCAGATAGCACTTTTGCTCACTTCTCAACTGGTGACCTACTTCGTGCGGAAGTTGCTAGTGGCAGTGAGCTTGGAAAGTTAATTGATAGCTTCATCTCAAAGGGCAACTTAGTCCCGCTTGAAGTGGTCGTAAATGCGATAATCTCAGCAATCAAAGGTTCAGATAAAGCAAATATCGTAATAGACGGCTATCCAAGAAGCGTAGAGCAGATGAGCGAGCTTGATAAAGTACTTTCATCGCAAAGCGAGATCGTGCTAAAAGGCGTGATTGAAGTTGATGTAAGCGAAGCCGTGGCAAGAGAGAGAGTGCTTGGTCGTGCGCGCGGGGCTGATGATAACAACGAGGTGTTTAACAACAGAATGAAGGTCTATTTAGAGCCGATTAACGCCATACGTGAGTTTTACAAGGGCAAAAATTTGCTTCACGTCATAAACGGTGAACGTGCGATTGAGCCGATTGTAGCCGATATGAAAAATTTAATAAATAATTTACTATAAAGGAAAAATATGGACATTTCAAAGATTAAAGCAGGTTCAAATCCTGATAAAATTAATGCCGTTATCGAGATACCTTACGGCTCAAACATAAAATATGAGATCGATAAAGATAGCGGTGCTGTCGTAGTTGATCGTGTGCTTTACTCAGCGATGTTTTACCCTGCAAACTATGGCTTCGTGCCAAACACTCTAGCGGCTGATGGCGACCCGGCAGATATTTTAGTGCTAAATGAGTATCCGCTTCAAGCTGGTAGCGTGATCCCTTGCCGTCTAATAGGCGTTTTAGTAATGGAAGATGAAGCCGGAATGGATGAGAAGCTTCTAGCTGTACCAGTTAGCAAAATCGATCCAAGATATGAAAATATCAAAAGTTACAAGGATCTGCCAGAGGCTACGCTAAATCGCATTAAAAATTTCTTTGAAACATATAAAATTTTAGAGCCTAACAAGTGGGTTAAGGTTAAGGATTTTGGCGATAAAGAAAAAGCGACTGAAATTTTAGAATCTGCTATCAAAAACTACAAATAATATTGCCCCTTTTTGGGGCTTTTTTGGATTTAATATGAAAATTTTAGCTTCTATTTTGATATTTTTTAGCTGTTTAATAGCAAACCAAACTAGTCAAAAAATAGATATGCACGGTGGAAAAAGTCAAACTTATGGTGGTTTTAAGAACCAAAATTTTAAAGAAACAAACTCAACAAAGGATAGAATATGGCAAAAGACGCTAATGGAACACAACTAAACGACGGAGATAATGTAACTCTAGTAAAAGATCTAAAGGTAAAAGGTGCTGGAGCGACACTAAAACGCGGAACAATGGTAAAAAACATAAGGCTAACAAGCAACGATAAAGAGATAGAGGGCAAAATAGACAAAATGGGAGTGATAGTACTAAAAACAGAATTTCTTAAAAAAGCATAATGTATGGCCGGGAGATAGGGATTCGAACCCCAGGAGGCTTTCACACCTCAACGGTTTTCAAGACCGCCGCTTTCGACCGCTCAGCCATCTCCCGAAAGATTAAAAAGATTTTGTGATTATAGCAGATTTTTCTTAAAATTGGCTATAACGCTACTCTGTCTTTTCTTTTATATACGTTGCACCACTATTGACCTTTTCTTTAGTCCATTCAGTAGCGTTGTTTGTATCCTCTTTAATGCCGTGCCACGTATTAGAACAACCAGCAAAAAATACAAAAGCTAATAAAAAAGATAAAATTTTCATCTTTTCCTCATCTTTGTTTTATTTGGAGGCGACACCCGGATTCGAACCGGGGGTAAAAGCTTTGCAGGCTTCTGCCTTACCACTTGGCCATGTCGCCTTAGCTTTTATAAGTGGTGCCCAGAGCCGGACTTGAACCGGCACGGAAAAAAATCCGAGGGATTTTAAGTCCCTTGTGTCTACCATTCCACCACCTGGGCAAATCAAATGGAGCGGGAAACGAGATTCGAACTCGCGACCCCAACCTTGGCAAGGTTGTGCTCTACCCCTGAGCTATTCCCGCGTCATTTTGAAGTTGTAATTCTATCTGATTTTTGCTTAAAAATTTATTTTATTTTGATTAAAATTCATAAAATTTCAAAATTTTGTAAGAATTTTTTGTGTAAAATACAAAATCTTTTTGGGGTTATAGCTCAGCTGGGAGAGCGCTTGAATGGCATTCAAGAGGTCGGCGGTTCGATCCCGCTTAACTCCACCATTAAAAGGCGTTTGCTAACGCCATACTCGCTGCTTTTTCTAAAAATGCCGAGCGATTTTTACTCACGCTATCTATGGAATTTAGCAGTCCTTGCGATAAGCTTACATTTACACGCACTTTTTTATTTTCATCGTATGGCTCTGGGATTTCGCGTCCAGCTTCTATGGCGTATTCTAAATAGCTTTTAAAGGCATTTTGTAAATCATCTACAGCTTCGTTTGGAGTTTTGCCGTCACCACTCATTAGCACGAGTTTATTTAACCTTGCGTCTGCGTATTGTGCGTAGTAGTCGCCGTCATCAAGTCGCACGATTTTAATTTCATATGGTAAATTTAGATAGTAATTTATGTCTTTTTTCATTTTTCGCCCCTTATTTCAAGTATTAGTTTTATGGCATTTTTAACGTAAATTTCTTTAACTGGCTTATGTCGTGGCACGACTATTGCACGTGTGCCGTATTCAAAGATATGATGAGAGCCGTTTGTCCGCACGAGTTTAAATCCAACATACTCTAAAATCGCTCTAAGCTCATCAAAACTCACATTTTTTGGATTGTTTGAAATTTTATCTAGAATTTTATCGTATCTGCTCATTTTATACCTTTTCTACACAAGATTATACACAAAATAAATAAAATTTGTATTATTTTTACTTATCTTTGTAGTGTGAGCCACATTGTGCGATTTATATTATGTCGCCAATGATTTTATAAACGAGCCTGTTTTTATCATCAATTCGCCTATTCCAGAATGGGGCTAAATTTCCTTTTAGTAGCAAAACTCATCCCTCGCTTCGTCACTCCACATTTTAATCATCTTTTATCACTTCGTGGATTGTCCCGCCGTTTTGATTTAGCTGAGATATTGATTTTTCTAGCCTTGATATGTTCTTTTTTGAGTAAAAAGGGTCAGCTTTTAGCTCAAATGGAATTTTGCCCTGCATTATGACCTGCTTGTAAAAAGCATTTGTGGCAACCGACAGGTTAAGTCCTATTTGCCCCAAAATCTCTTCAAGGTCTTTTTTATCGCTGTCTGTAACTCTTATGTTTATAATAGCCATACTTTATCCTTACTATGTATTTATCGTGTATGGTTATTATATTATAAAAATGTGAATAGTTTGTAGGAGAGAGTAGCCCCTGGGGAGGGGCTATGGGATTAGAATGAGTATTTAGCCTCAAATCTGTATCTGTCGCTTTCTAGCTTACCAGTATGATCATCGTGTTTGAAATTCTTGATTTCAGCATTAGAGTACCAAGTTGTGAATGTTAGCTTTTTGCTGTATTTATAGCTTGCTCTTGCAACAACCTCTTTGAATTTCTCTTTCTTGGTATCTGCTTCAGCAAATTTCTTTGTTCCTTGAACGTAGTCAGCACCTACAAAGAATTTATCAAATCTATATCCAGCATTTAAGAACCATACGCTACCTTTACCTTTAGCAGCTGTATAGTCATTCCAGTCTGCGTGCTGCTCACCTGCATCAATCAAAGAGCCTTGGTCTTCAAATGTAAATGATGTAGTGCCTGTAGTTTTTTTAGCGTAGTCTTTAGCCTTCCAGTTGATATATCCAGCACCTAGCTCAGCACCAAATAGCTCTGTAGTAGCTTCAAATGCATAGAAGCGACCGTCGCTGTAGTCTGCTTTTGCGCTAGGACTTTTCATAACTTTATCAGCACTGTTGTTTACAAACTGACCTTTTAAGCCAAATGCTACATTATCATTTATAGCTATATCGCTACTTACTTCAACACCTAGCAGGTCAGCTACGTTTGTTAGGCTAGCATACCATAGTTGGAAAGCCACTGGATCATAAGAGCCAATAGCAGCTACGCCATATAAGTTACCTGTGTCATACTTATTGCTTCTAACTGCATCCCAAAGACCGCCATCTGAAAATGAGCTATTATCAAGAGCGTCAACAGCAAGTGCTGCTAGAGTAAGACCTGTGATATCTGTATTTACTACTTTTACGCCAGTACCTACTAGGTCATCTGTAAAGAATGTACCAAGAACTTGCTTACCAGCTGTGATAGTAGTATTACCAGCTGTATAGCCTAGGTAGAACTGATGAACGTTAAATGTTCCTGTAGTATTTGATACATCAAGATCCTTATGTCCATCTGTAACTATTTTATCATCTTTCCAAGCATCACCGTTGCTATCGCCAGAATGATCGGTTGCGTTGTATCTTAGACCTATAACGCCAAAGAAGTTATCATCGATAGCTGCTTTGAAGTTTGTAATCATTCTAAACTGATGTCCTGCTCTGTGGTTGCCTATATCAGTTTTGTCACCGTCTTTTTTACCTTTGAAATGAATATCATTATTTGTGTATCTGTATCTAGCAAAACCACTTATATCTACATTTTTAATAGCTTCTTCAAGTGGAGTAGCTGAAGCTACGCTTGAAAACGCACCTAGTGCAACCAATGCTGCTAAACTAACTTTTGTTAATTTCATTTGTTCTCCTTTTAAAAAAATGTAAATGAATAATAACTAAAAATTCTTAACATGTGCTTAAAATTTATCCATCATTTTTAAATTTTGTTACTAAGTGTTTACTAAAAAGTGGGAATTATTAAGGTTAGTAATGTAAGTGTAAGCTTGAAAATGTATAATTACAGGTAAAATCACGAGGTGTAAAATGGATGTAGCGTTAAACCTTTCAAAAGATATGCAGAATTTGCTTTTAAACTACGCAAAAGAGAAAAATACCACAGCACAAAATGTGATAGAGGGTGCAGTGATAGAGTTTTTGGAGGAGTTGCAAGATATGAAAAAAGCAGAGGATGAATACTCTAAGTATATCAAAAGTGGCAAAAAGGGCATTAGTGCAAAAGAGCTTTATAAGGAGTTGGGGCTGCGATTATGGAGAAACAGGTGACATCAATAAGTATACAAACACAGGCTGATGAAGCAACCATAGAAGCCTTAAAAGCTCTGCTTTTTAAAATAGATCCGACGGCTGTTTTTCAAAGAGATGATGAGTGCGATATAAGTAAAGCGGACGCATTAAAACTAAAAGATATAGTAAGAAAACTAGATAGTAACGAGCTAAAGCTATACGAATTTGATGAGATGAGAGAGCGCTCAAAAAATCATCTAAAAAAGCTGGGCGCTAATATATGAGGATAGTTTTTACTGAAAATTTTGATGAGAATTTGATACAAATTTTAGACTTCATATCACAAGATAGCATACAAAGAGCGGTGGAGTTTCATAGTCAACTTTATGATAAAATTGCCAGTATAGCTGATATGCCTTATCGTTTTCGTAAAAACAAAACAATGGATAAAGAGAGCATAAGGGATTTGATTTTTAAAGGATATATAGTTGTGTTTGAAATTTCTAAGGATAGTATTAGAATTTTATCAATTTTTAAACACAACAATCCAAAAAACTTTTAACACAACTTCTCGCTGTATGCGGTATAAAACGAGCGTTCTTCTGCCCAGCTTGAGTGATACTTTTGTATGCTACTTTTTAGCGATGAGATAAGATAATCTATATCATCTAGCGTATGCGTGTAATGTATGCTAACTCTTAACCAACCTGGCTTTTGCGTTAGTTGGGCATTATCTTTAAGCCCTAGCAAATCGTGTCCGTAAGGTCCAGCACAGGCACAACCTGCCCTAGTTTGTATGCCAAAGTCATTGCTTAAGATGGCGGATAAGTCGTATGGAGATATGTTTTTTACATTAAATGAAAAAATCGGTAGAGATTTTAGCCCATTTGGGCAGTAGTTTATGATGTCATCTATTTTGTTTAGCTTTTTAGAAAAATACTCGCCAAGCTCGGTTTCATTTTCACAAATGGCGTCTATACCGATATCATCACGGAGTTTGTATGCTAAAGCCGCTCTAACTAATCCCACGATATGTGGAGTTCCACCCTGCTCTCTTTGCTCTAAGTCATCTACAAAAACGTGCGATGTGCGACTTACGTAGCTTACAGTGCCGCCACCGACAAAGGTTGGCTCAGATAGCGACACAAGCTCTCTTTTAATCGCTAAAAGACCACAACTTCCTACACCGCCAAGAAGCTTATGTGGGGATAAAAATATGGCGTCGCAGTAGTTTGAATCTACGTTAAAATAAGCACTAGAACTAGCAGCGTCTAAGGCTAAAATACCGCCATATCGCTTGATAAGTTCGTAAATTTTCTTATAGTCGGTTATAACTCCTGTCACGTTTGAGGCGACGCTAAAGGAGGCTATGATTTCACGCCTGGCATTTAGGCGTAAAATTTGCTCTAATTCCTTTAAATTTACACCTCCTCTCTCATCAAGCCCGACACGAACCACGTCACAAAGTGCCTCGCGAAAGCTTATCTCATTTGAGTGGTGTTCATAGGGTCCAACTATGACTAGTGGCGAAGTAGAAGTTGGCTTGATAGCGTATCTAGCACGTGTTTTTGGTGGTATGTAAAGTCCTAAAAGCTCTTGAAATTTCTTTATCGCGCCACTAGCACCATAACCTGAAGGCAAGAGTGCAAAGCTATCATCAAGCCCAAGTGAAGCCTTTATCTGCTTTCTAGCATTTTCATAAATCGTCTGCGTTTTTATAGCTGAACTTGCACTATCTGAGTGGGTATTTGCGTATGTTAGTAGAAATTTTGAAATTTTATCCTCTATGCTTTTATGTGCTAGTCCAGAGGCGGTATAGTCAAAGTAGTAAAGTCCATCATCAAGTATGATATCTTTTTTTATATAGTCTAAATTTATCACTTCTTATCCTAAATTTTTGGGCAAATTATAGCCTGAATTACTAAAATTTATGCTAAAATCGCACTAAAAGGAGAGCAGATAAAACCCATAAAAGCGACATATGAGCGTATGAAACACCTTGATATAGAGGAAGTGTTTAAATTTCATATCGTATTTGACGAGCTAGAGATTAAACGTGCTTATTATGATATTTTTGAGGCGATAGAGGCTGAAATTTTGGGAAATTTTAGTAGCCTTAGGGCTATGTTTGACTTTGATGAGCTTACAAATATGGCACTAGAAAAACTAGCCTTTAGCGACAGAAAGATACTAAATTTAAATAAAATAATGCCAAGAATTTTGGCAAGTAAAATTTACTCAAGGCTTTTTAAAGCTGGGCTTATATCGCTAGAACCAAGCCGTGAGATACGCCTAAGGGGTCAAAAATATCAGCGACTAAAACGGCAAGACAGAAGATACGTGGTGCAAGATAAGGTGCATTTTTGTAGCCATTTTGTGCGTTTTTGGTTTAGATTTATACAGCCAAATTTAAAGGAGCTTGAGGCTGGGGATAAAATGGCTGTAATGAGTAAAATCAGGGCTGGGTTTGATGAGTATGCCTCGCTTGGATTTGAGCTTTTAGGGGCTGAATATCTTGCAAAAAATGGTGCGTTAAATGTAAATAGCTTTTGGCATAAAAATATTGAGCTTGATATGCTTGGCGTGATTGATGATAAGATAGTGGTTGGCGAGGCAAAATATAAAAGCAAAAAAGTATGTAAAAACGTGCTAAATATGGTTTTATCAAAGTGCGCAAAACTGGGCATCAATCCTTGGCGTGTGGTGCTGTTTTCAAAAAGTGGCTTTAGCAATGAGCTTGTAAATTTAAAAGATGAGCGTGTGTGGCTTGTGGATATAAAGGATATGACGGAGCTTTTAAAATGAACGATCAAAACATCGAAGCTGGGCTAAAAAGCCTGATAGAGCAAACTTATTTAATCGAGCAGGAGTATAAAAATTTAAACAGCTCATACGAGAGTTTGCAAAAGATAGTAAAGGACGTCGTAGACGTGTTGCCAACGGCGTTATGGGTGCTAAATAGCGATGGTAGTTTGTTTTTGCAAAATGCAAAGGCTAGTCTTAGCAAGAGGCTGTTTGGACTTATTAACCTTGAGTGCGAAGAGTGTGAAGTGGAGCTAATGGGTGCGTTTTATTTGATTAAAATTTCAATAAAAGATGACAAAAAGATCGTTTCAGCAATAGATATAACAGCACAAAAACGAACTGAAAGATTAGCCAGTATGGGTAGCGTAGCGGCTCACCTGGCTCACGAGATACGTAACCCGATAGGTTCGGTGTCGCTTTTGGCTTCTAGTCTGTTAAAAAAGGTTGATGGCAAAAATGCACTGCTTGTGGGCGAGATACAAAAGGCGATATGGCGTGTGGAGCGTATTATCAAGGCGACTTTGCTATTTACAAAAGGGCTTGTGATAAATCCTAGGGAATTTAACTTTGATGAGCTAAAAACGGAGTGCGAAGAGGCGATAAGACACTATGCGTATTCAAAGGATATTGAAATTTCACTTGATTTTGGTAGTGAAATTTACGTCGCTGATAGAGATTTACTGGCAATGGTGTTTGAAAATTTACTCTTTAATGCGATTGACGCGATTGAGGAGTGTGATGATGAGATCGGGCAAATAAGGCTGTGCTACGAGGCTAGTGATGATGAGCATAAATTTTATGTTTATGATAGTGGAGTTGGGATAAATGACGCAAATATCGTATTTGAGCCGTTTAAAACAAGTAAGTTAAAAGGTAATGGGCTTGGTCTTGCTCTGTGTCTGCAAATAATTGCTACACATAAAGGGAGTATTGAGGTAAATCTGTCGCCTAAGTCGTTTTGTGTAAGTTTGCCAAAATTTAAAAAGTAAAGCCCCAAAATAGGGCTAAGGTTATTTGCCTAAAGTTGCGTTAAGCATCCAAATAGCTTTTTCGTATTTAGCTATTTGCTCTTGGGCGTAAGCCTGAGTTGTTGTATCGCCATCAGCCAACTCATCTAGCTCTTTAAATTCTTTTAAAAGGTGTTTATAGTCAGCCAAAACAAGCTCTAAAACCTCAGTCGGAGTGTAACTAGCTTTTGGCTCGTGCTTTATGCAAGTTGATTTTTCTAACTCAGATGATGTCACGATAGCTTTTCCACCTAGCATAATAGCACGCTCTGCTACGGCGTCAAATATCTCGTGCATATCATCATACGCTTTTTCTGTATACTCGTGGATACTAAAGAACTGGATACCTTTTACGTTCCAGTGTAGATCGTGGAATTTAACATATAATGCGTGTGCATCGGCCTGAATTTTGTTTAGTTTAGAAATAACTTTTGACATTTTGTCTCCTTTGATTTAATTTATGAAATTATATCACTAAAATAGTAAACAGAAGCTTTATAAATAATAAAAATTATTAAAAAGAAAATTTTACTTAACTTTATAATTTACACTTCCGTTATAGCAAATTTGTTCAGCAGTTATATTCTCGTTTGTTAAAATTTCGCTAATGTCTGTTTTGATTTCGAGCTTATCTTTATCAAATTCTATATCTTCTTGATATGTATACACCATAGCAACATTTGTAACGCCATTTATAGCTTCTAGCTTTTTAAACATAGCTATCTCGCCATTTACGTCATCAGCAGTTATTACAGCTACTATCTTATCATCTTGATTTGCCACAAGTTCGCAATCAGGCACTATTGATAGCTCATCTAAAGCACTTTGCATAAATTTCTTATCTTTTAAATTTATAATAACACTTGAGATATTCATTTTACCTTCCAAAAATATATATTTTTATCAAAAGCACTTGTAACTAAAACATTTTGACTTAAAAAAGCCATACCATTTATGGTAGTTTGTGGCGTGTTTATGGTGTTTAAACTCTTTAAATCTTTAGTATTAAAGATATGGACATTGCTTAAATCATCACCAAAATAGGCTCCGATATTGCCGTCAGGACTTAATGCAACACCAAGCACGGCACTATCGCCGTATCTTAAATTTCTAACCTCATCATTTCTAAAAACACCTATGCTCTTATCCACGCCAGAGCTGATAACTACGTCGTTTTTGTAAGATATCGAATACATATTATCCTTGTGTAGCTCAACTATACGTTTCATAGCTCTATTTTGCAGATCATAAAAATATACGTTGCCACTCTCTGCACTGATAACTAGGGTTTTTCTACTTGGATCCATTTTCATATCTGAAAGCATTGCGGTTGAAATTTTAAAACTCTCATCGATGTTTGCTGTTTTTAGATTAAAAAAGTAAATTTCGTTACTTATAGAGGCTAAAACGACCGTTTTATCGTTTGCAAACATTGCCCTTTTAATGCCTTCATTGCCTAGGTCATAAGTCTTTTTATCGTCTTTTGTAATCACATAAAGAAATTTCTTACCATAATCTTGTTCCACTAAAACTGCCAACGCACCAGCATATTCATCAACACTTATGATTTGGGGTTTTATCTCGCTATCATTAGTGCTTTGAAATTTTATCTCGCTCTTAAAACTAGCACTTTTTGTGTCATAAATCTCTAAAACACTATCTTGAGTTGCTATATAAATTTTATCATTTATATATGTTATACCCATTACATTTGACTTCGTTTGAATACTCATAAATGGCTCAGTAGCAAACACAAAACCAAAAATCGTGAGTATAAAAAATATCGCTCTCATAATCTCTCCATCGTAATTGAACCCTTAAAGCAAGCGCCCACGCACTCGCCACAACCGATACACTTGCTATTTACAAGTGGTCTAAAAACACCAAAAAAATCGATCGCCTTGTATCTACACGCGTCCATACAACTATAACATATAGTTTCGTTCCAAGCAAGGCAACTGCTTGTAGATATAGAAACTTTGGCTAAAATTCTAGCTTCATTTTGAAGCGATAAAGTTGTCCTCTCTTTTAAAGAACACGCAAGGGCACAAGCTTCGCAAAAGTCGCACCCTCTTGCATTTGGAGCAAATTCTATCTGCTGGTTTTTAAAACTTAAAAGCCCCTTATCGCAGGCTTTTATGCAAGGGGCGTCACACTCATCGCAATCAAATTTACCGCCAAAATATGGCGGTAAAATCGCATTTGGTATATCTGCCTTTGGTTTTAAAATTTTAGCAAATAATTCTCTTCTTTGCAACCTATTTTACTCCGTCATTTAACACTTCAAGCAAATTTGACTTATGTGTGCCGTTTGCGTCACGAAAATCAGGCTTAAAGTTGTTTTTAATAGGAGCTGTAACATTTGCTTGTTGAACGTGGCAAGTCGTGCAAACAAATCTCTCATCATGCAAGGCACCGCCTTTATCCTTTTTGTTTCTAATATCATAAAGGTGGGAAGCAGGAACAGGCGTAGCACCAGCGTCTTTTGCGACCTCAGGCATATGGCAAGTTACACACATATTCATATCTTTTGTTATCGGCTCCATACCCTCTATATCGTGTGAGATAAATGGAGGCGAGTTTTCAAAAGAGCGGTCAAATTTCTTTGAAGTACCTGCTGGTTGTGCCGTCCAATCAACCTGTTTAACCGAGATGTTATCATCTACGATATCGCCTCTAATACCCATTTGGGTGTCGCTTATGCTCTTAGAACCAATGGCACAAGCACTAAGAACAAGAGCCATAATCGCTCCTGATAGTATCAATCTAACTTTCATTTTAATTCCTTTAAATTTATTATACTAAATTTCAATGCATTATCTTCGCATACATCAATGCAACGTCCGCAACTAACGCACTCACTACTTACAAATCCATCTCTTTTGCCTATCATATCTAGCACTTGTGCTTCAGGGCATACACGCAAACATTTTATACATTTTGTGCAGTTTGATACATTGTGACTAACGCGTAAAGGCGAAAATTTTGAAACGAGCGAATAAAAAGCTCCTAGCGGACAGATATGTCCACATACGCCTCTTTCTAACACAAAAATATCAAAAACAATAATGACAAAAATAGTAGCTATGACAAAGCTATCTAAAAATATTATGCCACGTTGAACTACGCCCACAAAGCTAATGCTCTCAAAAACTGGAAGTGATAAGAAAGCTGAAAAAATCAACGTTAGAGCTAAAAAATAGTAACGAGTTTTTCTGCTTATCTTTAAGATAGGGCTATCCTTAAAGCCAAATTTTGCCCTTAGTCTTGCTGCGATATCAGTAAAAAGATTTACCGGACATACCCACGAACAAAATGCACGAGGAGGCAAAATAGCATAAAATAAAGCTATGCAAACAGCACCTAAGATTACACTTAAACTAAGGGTGGCACCAGCTAAAAATAGCTGCAAAAGTGCAAATGGATCGGCAAGTTGAAATTTACCAAAAAGCAAAGACGCGCTAAGATCGCCACTTAAAAGCTTAAATCCATAGTGGTTTGAGAGTATAAATAGAGCTAAAATACTTATCTGAGTTAGCCTTCTAAAAAGTAAAATTTTCATCAAAGCTCTCCCTCGTTTAGATAATCTAGCACCTTTTTATGCTCTAATTTGATGTTTGTATCTATGCCGTCAAGTCGCTTATCATCGCCATCTATCCAGCCCCTTATGTAGTTTTTATCAACAGAGCCGATGACAACGCTAGTAGGGACGATAGTAATGGCTGGTTTTTGCGTCACGCAAACGTGCTCACAGATACCGCAACCCGTGCAAACATTTAAATCCACCACTGGCAATAAATAGGCGTGTTTTTGTGTGCGTTCATTTCGTCTATACTCTAACTTTAACGCCTTATCTATCAAAGGACACTCGCGGTAACAGGCGTCACAGCGAATTCCTAAAAAGGCTATACAGCTTGAGCTATCAACTATTGCTACGCCCATTTTTGATCTATTAACATCAAGCTTTCCGTCACTATCACTTACAAGTGCTCTATCAAGGGCATTTGTAGGACAGGCGACGGTGCAAGGTATATCCTCGCACAAGCGACACGGAATATCTCTAGGTGTAAAAAATGGAGTACCAACACTAATGCCGTCTGTGGTACTAGCTAACTTTAGTGTGTCAAAAGGACAGGCCTCTACGCAAAGTCCGCAACGAATGCAACTTGCTAAAAAGTCCTTTTCATCTTTTGCACCTGGTGGTCTAAGTAGGACTAAATTTTCAGCCCTAACAGCCTTAGACCAAACAAAACCACCAGCAACTACCAAAGCTAAAGCTTTTACACCAAATTTCAGTGCTTCGCGTCTGCTTTTTTGGTTTAAATCACGCACGTTTAAGCCTTATAAATTTTAACCGCACACTTTTTATAGTCTGTCTCTTTTGAGAGTGGACAAGTAGAGTCAAGCGTCACTTTGTTAATAAATACGTTTTCATCAAACCAAGGCACATAAATAAGACCAACAGGTGGTTTGTTTCTGCCGTTTGTATCAACTTTTGCTTTTACTTTTCCACGGCGACTCTCTATCCATACGACATCATTTTTAGCTACGCCTAATTTTTTAGCGTCATCTTCGTGCATATAGCAAAGTGCCTCAGGAACGGCTCTATAAAGCTCAGGAACACGCATAGTCATAGTACCTGAATGCCAGTGCTCTAAAACACGACCCGTGCATAGCCAGTATGGATACTGGGCACTTGGCATTTCGCAAGGATCCATATATGGACGGAAGAAAATTTTAACTTTATTAGTAAGTGGTGTTTTTTCTTTATCTGTTACACCTTTTAAATCGCCACTAGGAAGTGCTGCGTTTTTGTTTCCATAGAATGAGAAATTTTCGCCATCTTTTGCATATTTTTTAGCATAATAGTCAAATTTTACGTTAAATCTCCACTGTGTTTCTTTGCCGTTTACTACAGGCCACCTTAAGCCACGAACCTTATGATAGGTATCAAAGTCAGCCAAGTCGTGTCCGTGTCCTACGCCAAATTTGCGATACTCTTCCCAAAGGTATTTTTGAACAAAGAAGCCATATCCTTTAAACACTTCGCCGTCAGAGCCGACAACATTTCTGCTATCGCCAAACACTTCAGTATTATCAAAATCGCCCATTACAGCGTCTTTTGCACTAAAGCTCTTTGCATACTCATTTGCAAATAAAACATCATAAAGTGTATCGTCCTCTTTGTATCCCATAGCTTTTGCTTCATCAAGTACGCTTGGTAGAGTTACCTTGTCATTTACCTTTACTTCGCCCCAGAATTCTTTAATCTTAAAGCGTTTTGAGAACTCAAGCATTTGCCAAATGTCAGGCATAGCCTCGCCCACTGGCAATACTTGCTGCCTCCAGTGCTGTGTGCGTCTTTCAGCGTTTCCGTAAGCACCCCATTTTTCATATATCATCGCTGTTGGTAGAATTAGGTCAGCAACCTTGGCTGAAATTCCAGGATATGGGTCGCTAACAACGATAAAGTTATCCATCTCACGAGCAGCTTTTATCCAGTGGTTGGCGTTTGCGGTATTTTGCCACGGGTTATTTACTTGAACCCATATAAATTTGTTTTTGCCGTCTTCTAAATCACGAAGCATTTTTACATAAGGAGAGGCAACTACGTGGTTTATAGTTCCTTTTGGAAGTTTCCAAATTCCCTCTGTTATCTCTCTATGTTTTGGATTTGCAACAACCATATCAGCAGGCAAGCGGTGAACGAAAGTTCCAACCTCACGAGCTGTTCCACACGCTGAAGGCTGTCCTGTTAAAGAAAACGCACCGCTACCCGGCATTGCGTGTTTTCCTAGTAAGAAATGCACCATATAAGCTTGTTCATTTACCCAGGTGCCTCTTTGGTGTTGGTTAAAGCCCATTGTCCAAAAGCTTACAACTTTGCGATTTTTTTCAATGTAAAGATCTGCTAGAGCTTTTAGTTTTGCTTTAAAATCATCTATGCTCTCGTTCTTATCGCCTTTAGCTAAATTTGCAACAAAGTCAAGAGTATAAGGGGCAAGTGCTTTTTTAAACTCTTCATAAGTTATATGCCAGTGATTGCCAGCTGTGTTTGTGTTTTTATTCTCAAGTGTATCTCCAGCTTTCATACCTAAATACGCTAAAGTAGTGCCTTCAGCCTTGCTTAGCACTTTTGACTTTTCAGTAGCTGCAGTATCAAGCTCACTTGGTAGATATTTTTTGTGTTTAATATCAGGTCTTAAACCATAACCAATATCAACTGGACCAGTTGTAAATACACAGTGGCGTTTTACAAATTCCTTATCTATCATCTCTGGGTGGTTATAAACTATCTCACGTGCGATGTAGTTCCATATAGCAAGGTCTGTTGACGGAGCAAAGATGATCTCGATATCGGCTAAATTTGATGTTCTTGTTGAGAAAGTTGAAAGGTTTACTACTTTTACTTTTTCAGGATTGCTAAGTTTTCTATCGCTTATCCTTGACCAAAGTATCGGGTGCATCTCTGCCATATTAGCGCCCCAAGTAACAACAGTATCAGTCATCTCAATGTCATCATAACAGCCTGACGGCTCATCTACACCAAACACTTGCATAAACGCCACAACGGCTGAAGCCATACAGTGTCTTGCGTTTGGATCTATCGAGTTACTTCTAAAACCGCCTTTCATCATTTTTGAAGCGGTATAACCCTCCATTATCGTGTATTGACCTGAGCCTAAAATTCCAACACCTTGAGGTCCAAGCTCTTTGTATGCTTTTCTAAACTGAGCCTCCATAACGTCAAAGGCTTGTTTCCAGCTAACACGCTTAAATTTACCCTTTTTATCAAACTCGCCCTTTTCATTTACGCGTAAAAGCGGATGAGTAATACGGTCTTCGCCATACATAATCTTGGCGTTAAAATATCCCTTAATACAGTTTAATCCGCGGTTTACTGGCGACTCTGGGTCACCTTTTACAGCGACAATCTTACCATTTTTTGTAGCGACCATAATACCACAGCCAGTTCCGCAAAAACGGCAAGCTGACTTGTCCCATCGCCAACCCTTTTCAGCTTCACTTGCTGCGTTTAGATTGCTTGGTAGTGCGATACCAGCACTAGCACAGGCTGCAGCTCCTGCGGCTGATTTTATAAAATCCCGACGATCCATATTTTCTCCTTTAAAGAATGTGTATTTGCATTATATTACCTGTTTTATAACAATTAATTGATTTAAATCAATTAATTGGTAAAATTTAAATTATTTTTAAATAAAAAAATAATAACATTTTAAAAAAGTGGATTTAAAAATAGACGCTCCTGAAAAATGTTTTTATCCTTAAAATCGCTGTTTATATGCAAAACATAGTATCCAATATGCTTATTTATGTAGTTAAACATGGGTACAATGCAAAAATAATGACTATTATAGATCTGAAAACCGCCGTCATTTAGCTTAAGCTGTTCTAAAATCGGGACTAAATTTAAATTTGCACTTTTGTAATTTGATATAAAATAATCCCTCATAATATCATCGCCCTCCATTTTGTAGCGTGGCTGATTTTTTTGTTTATCAAGTAGGACAAAAAGATCAATACCCTGATCTTTGAAAAAATTGCTTATATACTCAAAATCAAGCATAACCTCAACGCTTCCTAAAATTTGCCCCTTCTTTTGCACACTAGCAGTAGCTCTAATAAACGTCCCAGCCATACCACTTTCTATGCCACTAACTGGTTTAGAGCTATTTGCTACCTCGTGTATTATATGTCTAAATGGAAATAGATCGTCTCCATATCTACTATTGTTCCAACTGCGAACCAGGCTTTTAATATCTTTTGTGTGTAGATGAAATTTCAAATTTTTATACATTACGACTGAATTTAGGTTAGAGATTATCGTGTTTATGTTTTTTAAGCACTCTTTTCTATCAGAATTTTCATAGCAATCGATAATGTAGTCATTTTCGCCAAGCAAAACAGCAAGTGCTAAGGATGAATTTTTTGCGTCATCTATATTTTTATAAAGCTGTTTGCTTTGGTAGTCAAAAAAGCCCTTTGCCATATTTTCAAATCTTTGTGCATGATACCTATAGTAAAGCACTAAAAGCAAACTTACAAGCATTACTATAAGTGGCATAATGTAAAATAAAGTTTTATTTCTCATTTAGCTTGTCCTGCAGTCTCTTTGCAAACTCATCAAAATTTGGCAAAACAACACTGCTTTTTCTCTGCCTCTCTCCCCAAACACTTTGCGGGAAAAACTCATCATTTTTAAAACGAGCGATGACGTGGATGTGAACCTGTGGCAATATATTTCCAAAGCTTGCTATATTTATCTTTGCTGGTTTGTAAAATTTTATCATCTCACGCTCAGTTATTAGCATAACTTCAAAGAGCCTGGCTCTGCTTAATTCATCGCAATCGCTAAGCTCTTTAAACGCGGTTTTGGTAAAAATTTTAACCCAAGGCAACTCGTGTGGCTCACGCTCAATCTTTATAAATTCATCTTCAAATAAAATTTGCATTAAACTATCCTTTTAATTCGCTAATTTTATCAAAATTTTTATAAAATTTTGCAAAACGTAAGCTTTACGTAAAATAATTATAAAATGTGGATTTAACAAATAGGGCTTTTTGTCAAGGCATCGTCGACTTTGGCTTGATGACTTTTAAACTCATAAAAAAATGTACTACCCTCGCCAAGCTTGGTTTTAACTCTATAAAGGATATTGTTTTGAACGCAAATTTCGCGCACAATACTAAGTCCTATACCAAAACCGCCCTGCACACTATCTTCACGTTCATAGCGTTTAAAAACCTGCTTGACATCCCTTATCCCGATACCAAAATCTTGAACGCTAAAGACAACGCCGTCACCTAATGGCTCTAAAGATACGATAATCTCGCTATCTTTATGGCTATATTTTATAGCATTTGTAAGGTTGTTATCAATCAATCTTTGAAGTGAAATTTTGCTAATTTCAATAAAAAATTCGCAGTTTAAATTTAGCACTATTTTCATACTCTTTATATCTGCAATAGAGGCTATAAACCTCACTCTCTCCCTTATAAACTCGCTAAGCTCCACACGCTCTTTTGGGAATTTTATGTAACCACGTTTGATAAAATACTCAACATCATCATAGGCTATTTGCATCTGTTTTAGTGCGTTGTTTATACGCTTGGTGTATTTATTTTCAAGTCCAAGCATTTCTAAATTTATCTTTGCCACACCAAGTGGTGTCTTTAGTTCGTGCATAGCGTCGTTAAAAAAGTCATTTAGGTATTTTTGCGCCTGTTTATATGGCTTGATACTAGCATAATATGACAGGTAGAGTGTAACTATGACAACGATAAGCATAAATGAAAACATAAGGACGCTTAAAAATATATTTCGCTTATCATTTAACTCTTGAGATATGATTATGTAGTATGGTTTGTTGTTTTTAAAAAAGAAATTTTTATAGTAAAGTCTGCCATTTTTTATGAGTTTTGAGTCCTTAAGCTCAGGCGGAATTTCTTTTAAATTTGAAAACAAAATGCTATTATCCTCAGATAAGATAGCATACCTATATATAAGAGAGGTGGGCATAGTTTGTGAAGCTTCAAATGCCTTTGTTATCGTGCTTTCAAATTTCATAATGCCAAAAGTTGCATTTGAAACCTCATTTTTTTGTGCTAATATCACAATGATATAGCTTTGAAAACCAAAAAGAGCCATTATTATAAAAATGGCTAGAAGTGGAATTTTAATCTTTTGCATCGACTTTATAGCCAAAATGTCGTCTTGACACTATAAACTCGTTACTTGTCTTTTGTCTGATTTTTAATACATGCATACGAATATCGGCTTCATTTATATCTTTATTCTCCCAAATTTTCTCTTTAAGCTCGGCAACGCTTATAAATTTCCCGATATTTAAAGCAAGGTATTCAACCAGCTCAAGCTCTTTTGCACTTAAATTTATAACTCTGCCGTTTATTTGAAGCGTTCTTCGTGTAGCATTAAACTCATAATCCTGACTTAGTTTTATAACATTTTTATCATCAAGATTATAGTATTTTCTCATAAGTTCGCTAACTCTAAATTTCAACTCAGCAAGTTCAAATGGCTTTTTAAGATACTCATTACAACCAAGTTCATATCCTATTGCCATATCATTTATATCAACAAGAGAGGTCATCATCATAATAGGTGCTTCAAGTCCTATATTTTTTATAAATTTTATAACCTCAAAGCCATTTACATTTGGGACTTTAACATCAAGTATAAAAAGATGATAAAAGCCATTTGCTATCTTGTCACACGCGCTAGAGCCGTCACTTGCGCACTCAACCTCATATCCAAGAGAGGTGAGATACTCACTCACGCTCTCTTGATACTCAAGATCATCCTCTAAAAGAAGTATTTTCACTTATTCTCCTACATTTGTCCTGCATAAACTATGTAGTATCTTAGCAAAATAACTCCCATTAAAACAATAAAAGTATTAAAAACTATCAAATTTTTACTCATTGCTTTACCATTTGCAAGCTCAAGAACCACAGGTAATACAAGACCACTGCCAACGACAAAAACCCAAAACATAATAGCCAAAGAGCCTGAGCCAAGTGCGGTTTTTGCCACATTTACTGCCTGATCGCCACCTGTAAGCAGTAGTCCAAACAAAGCTGCTATTAAAACAAGCTCTAAAATCATAGTGAGCATATCAAATTTTAGTAGCTTTTCAATAACTGCGTGATTGTAATCCCTAAAGAATACAACAGAGCAAAATACACTCATAGCAATACCAGAGCTAAGTCCTGATACTAAAAATAGCACAGGTAAAACAGGTGTGTTCCATAGTAAAATTTTCTCCACATCGCTTAATAAAAAGCCTGTATAAACGCCAACGCCAACGGCTAGGATTAAAAGCACAAATCCAAGCACACCCATCATAGGAGCAAAAGCATCTAATATGCCCTTAAATCCGCTAAGTGGTTTAGTATCTTTTAATGCAAGAGCCATATAAACAAAGCTAAGAGGCGTATAAACAAGCAGTAACGCAACACCAATAGACATAACAGACATAAAGTTATATTTTATTAGTATCCAGTAGAAATTTAACGGCTTACCAAGATCAAAGACCAACAGAGCAAGACCTATACAAATAGCAATAGGAGCTATACAGGCTGCTACTTTATGTGTTATATCACTCTTATCTTTTAACAATACCGCTACTATCATAGCACCAGCTGATAAACCTGCTAAAAATAGATAAATCGCAATCGGCCACGGCCAGTAAATGGCGTCAAATTGTGCCATTGAACCCCACATATTATTCATTGCTTCCTCCTTTTGTGTTTGCCACCATAGCCACGCGTGGGCGTGTGCCAAGAGATTCTTTTGGATAATAGACTTTTTTAGCTTTTAGTTTTTTACTAACCGCTGAATTTTCATCATTTGCGTCGCCAAATGTTAGTGCGTCTGTTGGACATACCGTTACACAGGCTGGATCTTCGCCTTTTGCTAGGCGAGTTTCGTAGCAGAATGTGCATTTGCCGATATTGCCATCAGGAAGCACAAAACGTGCGTCATAAGGACAGGCCAAAATGCAGTACTTGCAACTAACGCAAATTCTATCATCAAGCAAAGTTACGCCGTCAGCCGTTTTAAAACTTGCCCCAGTTGGACAAACATCAACGCAAGGAGCGTCCTCGCACATAACGCAACTATGGCGTAAAAAGTCCATTTTTAGTTTTGGGAATGTCCCGCTCATTTTTGAGTGAACCTGAAGTCTGTAAAGAGCGCTTGGAACGTTATTTTCACTTCTACAAGCAATGCTGCAACCTTGACAGCCTATGCATAAATTTTCATCGTGTATCATTACATATTTTTTCATATTATTACCTTTCTACGGCGTTTGCTTTTAGATTGATACTTTGTTGTATCTAAAATCACTCCGCCTTTTCCTTTCCATTTTATTTGCACCTAAAATTTCACGCCTTTGCTATATCAACGCCGACATTTGTTACCATAGTAGCAGCCACTGGGCCCTCTTGCGGGTTTAGTAAAATGCTATCATTTGTGCCGACCCTAGGTTTGTTTTTACTCATTAAATGCCCAAATCCGTGATAAACAAATAGCGTATCCTCTCTAATGCCCTCAGTTAGCATTACATATCCATACTCTTTGCCAAATTTATTACTTAGCACAACTTTATCGCCGTCTTTTAAGCCTCGTTTTGCAGCGGCTTTTGGATGTATCCAAATAGGCGAGTCGCTCATCATAGCATTTAAAAATGGTATATTTTGAGTGTGTCCGTTTGTATGAATTGGTGTTTTACCACTTGTAAGACAAAGTTCGTGTCCACCAAATACATCCATTCCCTCTGTATTTAAACAGCCATAACCTGGGAAAAATTTCTCAACTTCTTCGCTAAATAGCTCTATCTTTCCGCTCTTTGTTTTTAGCTTGGCTTGGCTGTCCATTAAACCATTTTCGCCAACATACTGAGCGGTTTGTGGGAAGCGTTTTACAAATTTCTCAACGCTCTCTTTTTCACGGAATAAAATTCCCGGCACATCGTAATTTACAAAGCCATCTTTTTCAAGTTTAGCTAAAAACTCCACATTTCCTTTTGCTTGTGCCATTCTAAACTCACGGATATCGTTCCACTTATAAAGTCCGTCTACTTTTAGGCGACGTGCAAGTTCTCTAAATATACTAGCAGCGTCTTTTGTATCGCCAACTGGTTCAACGATTTTGTTTCTTATCATATATGCTGGTTTTTGACCTGATTTATCAGCAATGCCCTCATCACGCTCTAGATATGTGCTCTCAGGCAAAATCACGTCCGCATAAAGTGCCATATCGTGCATATATATGTCGCTAACTACGATAAAGTCAAGCTTTTTAAGTGCTTCTTCTGTTTTAACTGGCTCTGAAACGTTTATAAAAGGATTAAATCGTATGTTAAACCAGCCTTTTATAGGGTAAGGTTTTTCGCTTAAAATCGCTGTTGGAATATCCATTAAAACGCCGTGTTGGCGACTTACAAATTTATGTTTACCATCCTCACCAGCAAAATCCAGCCTTTGAATCTTTGGTACTTTAAATTCTTTATCTGGATTACTTGTTTCATCTATTAAATTTTCGCCGATTAGCTTGTTGTAGGCTTTTGCATTTTTACCGCTAAACAGACCGCCTTTTTTCTCCCAGTTGCCCATCATAGCGTTTGCGACCATAATAGCACGCGTTCTTTCATATTCGGCTTTTGCTGTTGTAGTTTTGTGTCCAAAGTCAATGATGACTTTTGGAGCAGCAGCCCAAATTTCAGCTGCAATTCGTCTAACATCATCGGCTTTTATACCAGTTATGCTCTCTTGCCACTCTGGTGTTGTATCTTTTGTAGCTTCTATAACCTTATCAAAACCAATCGTAAATTGCTCTATAAATTCCTTGTCATAGGTGCCATTTTTAATCCAAGTATTAATTAAAGCCATAACAAAAGCTAAGTCAGTGCCTGGTTTTACAGGTAGCCATTCATCTGCCTTTGCGGATAAAACGCTAAATCTAGGCTCTAAAACCAAAAGTTTTGTATCCTTTTTATCAGCAAAACTTGCTAGTTTTTTTGTATCGCCTATGACAATACCTTCAAATAGATTGTGTCCGAAATTTACAATGTATTTTGCATTGCTAAAGTCACGCTTAAGCTTTGAGTCGCCATACATATGTTGACAAACCATTTGATATGTTATCGGGCAACAGGAGAAGTGCGAAAAGCAGTTTGGCGAACCATAACTACTTGCAAAATTTACCATTAATTTATGCGTGTCAGAGCTTTTTGCACTAAATATAAAGCTTTGTGGACCATATTTATCCTTAATCTCTTGCATTTTTGTTGCAACTAAGCTAAGTGCTTCGTCCCAACTAGCCTCTCTAAATTTACCCTCGCCTCTTTCGCCAGTGCGAATAAGTGGCTTAACT
Source organism: Campylobacter mucosalis (assembly GCF_013372205.1). NCBI lineage: Bacteria > Pseudomonadati > Campylobacterota > Epsilonproteobacteria > Campylobacterales > Campylobacteraceae > Campylobacter > Campylobacter mucosalis. The sequence goes on along the minus strand of NZ_CP053831.1, from coordinate 497,009 downwards.
AGGCGATTTGGATCGTATAGTTGATTATGTCCTGCACCGCCTCTAGCACAAACAGATGTCTTTGTGCCACCTGCTTTTTTGTTGCCTTGTATGAAAACATTTTTACCATCCACAACACGTCCCTCTATCGGACAGCGAGTAGAACACATCTCACAAAAGCTATACGTGGCTTTCTCACTTGGCTCGAGTGGATTTGCACCCAGCTTTGCAATAGTGCCTGGTATAGCTGTGCTAGTTGCTATGATAGCAGATGTTTTAAGGAAATTCCTTCTTGAATTATTCATTTTCCCCTCCTAAATTCAAGTTTCGTTAGCAGTATTTTATAATAGTGTCGTAAAAATATAGTAAAATTTTTCTTATATAAGAATTTTAATTTTATATTTAATAATTCATATCAAAATATATGTATAAATTTAGAATAATCGCTATATTTAGCGTAGTTTTAAAGATTAAGAATTTTATAGGTAGAGTGCTTTGGACATAGAAATTTTTATTTTTTCTAAATCAAGCGTATTGTCATAAAATAAATTTAGAGCCAAAACGGCTTGGTATAAAAGCATATCAGCACCATCTTTTGTGGTTAATCCAAAGCGACTAGACATATCTAAAAATGGTGTAATACGCCCATAAATCACATCAAATGCAAATTTTGAGTGGCTAAAAATTTCAGATAAAATTTCAATAGGAGCCGGTAAGTTCTCGTCATTTAATCCGGCAGAAGTTGAATTTATGATAAGATCATAAGGTTTTGGTGTAAAATTTTCATAGCTAAAACACTCAAATTCAGCAAAATCCACAAACCTGTCTTTGCTTCTATTTATCAAATTAACACTTATTTTAGACTCTCTTAGTGCGTAGGCGATAGCTTTTGCTGTCCCACCTGCTCCTAAAATTAGTGCTGTTTTAATCTTGCCAAATGGTAAAATAGCCGATAAAAAGCCTGGTGCGTCGGTGTTATGGGCGTAAATTTTATTATCTTTTAAAACAAGAGTGTTTGCTGAGCCTATTTTACAGGCCATTTCTGATTTAATGTCGGCTAGTTCTAGGGCATAAGCTTTGTGTGGCAGGGTCACGTTTGCCCCGCTTAGTTTTAAAATTTTAAACCTATCTATAAGCTCACTACCATTTTCTAAGCAAATTCTAGTGTATACAGCATTAAGTCCAAGATCGCATATCGCCTTATTGTGAAGTCTAGGCGATATGCTATGTGAGATTGGATTTCCAAATACGGCAAAAACTCTCACTATTTAGCTCTATAAACAAACGCACCTGGTGCAATATCTTTACGAATATCGCTTAATGCGTTTTTTAGCTCCGTTTCATTAGAAAATGGACCAACTAAAACTTTAGTTACATCACCAGCCTTTAAGGTGGTATAACTATACCCTTTTGATGTAATTTTAGCTATGTAGTTAGCGTCAGGAGTTGGCTTTGAGGTGGCTAGAACCTGCACGTAAGCACTGCCGCTTTTAGTAGCTTTTGGCTGTGTGGCTTGCTCTTTTTTTACACTCTTTTGTGCGTTTTTTGCGACTTCAGATTTCTTTTGTATCTTTGCGTCGTTTTTCTTTGGTTCAGCTTTAGTAGTTTGAACAGGTTCAGTTTTTGGCACAACAACCGGTTTTGGCTCGACTTTTTCTTGTTTTATTTCAGGTTTAATCTCAGGCTTTACTTCTGCTTTTATTTCAGGTTTTTGCTGTGTAGCAACCGCGGTTTGGGACTTTGAGCTTTCGTTGCCTTTGAGTTTTTTTACCATATCTTCAAAATCATCTTTACTTTTATTTTCTGGTATTATAGGCACTTGCTCAAAAAGCTGTTCATCGCTCTTTTTCTCAACTACAACAGGAGAAGTTGTAGTGCTTTGAGATATTTGTCTAGACTCACTTGGTGCTGGTGGCAAAACAAGCCTAGAGTCAAGCTCGGCTACTTCGTTATTTTCTGGATCTGTGTTTATTATCTTCATAACAGCAATCACGGCTAAAAATAGTATAACTATCGCGGCCACACTCATTAAAATTCTCTTATTTTTACCAGAGCTACTCTCTTCGTCATTGCTTAATAAAATATCTTTTAGTTCGTTATTTGTGTGCATACGTCCTCCTTACATATGTTTAGACCAGCTAGCCCCTCGCTCTTTTTGATAGAGCTCATAAGGCAAAGCCAAAATATTAAATTCCTTAGGCAAATCAAGCGTAGGAAACATTCTCCACTCCTTTGCCAAACGCTGTGATAGTTTCATACTAAGCATATTGGCTAACTGGCAAGCCTCATTAAATGTCGTGTGGCCTTTATGAACATAAAGGTGCAAATGCCCCTCTGTTTTGCTTGTGTAGGCTGTGAAATTTATAAAACCCTCTTCACGTAAAAGCAGCTGTGCTCTATGCCAAAATCTATCTGGTGTCCTACCATTGTAGTCAAATACAATGTTTTCAACCTTATCAAATCTATTAACCAATGAGTGTGCGACCGTTATCTTTCGCTCCTCGTGCTCTTTTATGACTTTGAAATTTAAAAGCTCGTTTATTCTCTCAAATTTATCATAAAAGGTCTTACCCTTATACTCTATTTTATTAACAATCGTATCACGCTTTATATAGTAGTGATCGGTTATCATCTTTATTAGTGCGGTATCTATACTTTGCATTAAAACATCGCCCTATCATAAATTATAAATTGATGTGCCAACTCTTTTAGTTCGGCTTTTACTTTTGCTTGAAGCTCTGTGTTGTTTATATCATCAAGCACGTCTGAAATTTTATTTGCGATAATCTCAAACTCGCCCTCTTTCATACCACGAGCCGTAAGTGCAGCAGAGCCTATACGAACTCCACTTGTAACAAATGGGCTTCTATACTCGCCAGGAACGGTGTTTTTATTTACAGTTATACCAGCGTTTCCTAGTGCCATATCTGCATCTTTTCCGCTAAAATCTTTTTTAAGCAAACTTAATAAAACCAAGTGGTTATCAGTACCACCACTAACCAAATCATATCCGCGTTTTATTAAAATTTCACCTAATTTTTTGGCATTTGCTTTTACCTGCTTTGCATAAACCTTCCACTCAGGCGAGAGATTATGCTTAAAGCCAACAGCCTTTGCGGCAATTACGTGCATAAGCGGTCCGCCTTGAATACCAGGGAAGACACTAGAGTTTATCTTTTTAGCAAACTCCTCGTTATTTGTCATAATAATACCACCCCTTGGTCCACGCAAGGTCTTATGAGTCGTAGAGGTTACCACATCACAATACGGAAACGGGCTATTATGCTCACCAGCTACTACCAAACCAGCAATGTGCGCAACATCCGCAAACAAATACGCCCCAACCTCATCTGCTATCTCTTTAAATTTCTTAAAGTCTATCTCTCTAGCATAGGCGCTAGCACCACATACTATCATTTTTGGTTTTGTTATCTTTGCAATATCTAAAACTCTGTCATAGTTTATATATCCGTCAAGCTCAACACCATAAAAGAAACTCTCATACATCTTACCAGAACTACTAACCTTTGCTCCGTGAGTTAGGTGTCCGCCGTGACTTAAATCCATACCTAAAATTTTATCTCCTGGATTTAAAAACGCCCCATATACGCCTTGGTTTGCCTGAGAGCCAGAATTTGGCTGAACGTTTGCAAATTCGCAATTAAAAAGCTTTTTGACACGCTCCATTGCTATCTCTTCTATGCCATCTACAAATTCACAACCACCATAATATCTCTTGCCAGGATAACCCTCAGCATATTTGTTTGTAAGTATAGAGCCCATAACTTCCATAACTTCAGGATATGTGAAATTTTCGCTAGCTATCATCTCTAAGTGGTCGCATTGTCTTTGCAACTCTTTTTGTGTTAAATCAAAAATTTCTTTGTCAAAATTCTCTAAACTCACTTTATCTCCTTTAAATGATTTTCTGATTTTAGTGGTCTCATCGCAGGGAATAGTATAACATCGCGAATTGATTTTTTATTAGTAAGCAACATAACAAGCCTATCAATACCAATGCCCTCGCCCGCTGTGGGCGGCATAGCATATCCAAGTGCTCTTACATAGTCCTCGTCCATCTCGTGGGCTTCATCATCTCCAGCGTCTTTTGCCTTTATTTGAGCAGAGAAGCGGTTGTATTGATCAACTGGATCATTTAGCTCGTTAAATCCATTTGCAAGTTCTCTACCGGCAATAAACAGCTCAAATCTTTCGGCAACTTCTGGATTTTCATCGCTTCTACGTGAAAGTGGGCTTATAGATATAGGAAAATCAACAATAAATGTAGGATTTATGAGTTTTTCTTCAACATAGTTATCAAAAAGCTCGGCTTGTAAGTGACCAAGATCAAGCTTCTCATTTGCTTCAAAGCCGTCCGATTTTAGCTTTGCTAAAATTTTATCTCTATCATCAATAATACTTGCGTCTATACCACCTATTTCAACTAAGGCTTTTTTATAATTTATCCTAGCAAATGGTTTTGAAAAATCTATTTTCATACCATCAAAATCTATAATTTTTGGCATATCAAGCTTATCAAGAAGCGTGTTAAATAGGGCCTCGGTAATGTTCATAAGGTCACGATACGTATGATAAGCCCAGTAAAATTCTATACTCGTAAATTCTGGATTGTGCGTTAGATCCATACCTTCGTTGCGGAAATTTCTATTCATCTCATAAACAGCTTCAAGTCCGCCAACAACAAGGCGTTTTAAATACAATTCAGGGGCTATACGCAAATATCTATCAACACCTAGTGCATTATGATATGTGACAAACGGCTTTGCATTTGCACCACCAGCAATCGGATGCATCATAGGGGTTTCAACCTCTAAAAACCCACTATCTTCAAAAAATCTTCTTATAGTTGATATGATGATTGAGCGTTTTTTAAAGTCATTTCTAATCTCTGGGTTCATTATCATATCAAGATACCTTTGGCGGTATCTCATCTCGATATCAACAAGTCCGTGATACTTCTCAGGCAACGGAGATATCGCTTTAGTCGCCAAGTCAATCTCTTTTGCGTATAAAGAAAATTCTCCAGTCTTTGTAATAAAAGCATATCCACGCACACGAACGATATCTCCGACTTCAACACTCTTTTTGACTATGTTAAATTTATCCTCGCCAAGGCTGTCTTTATTAAAATAAATTTGTATACCAGCTGTTTCATCTTCTATATTTGCAAATACAGCTTTACCAGCTATACGCATAAGCTTTATACGACCCGCGAGTGCTACTAATATACTATCTTCTTTTTTATCGTCAAGTTCGTTTATATAGTTAAATTTAGCCCTAAATTTGGCTATTGTCATATCTTTTCTTAAAAAATGCGGATATGGATTTATCCCTTGTGCTTTTAATTCGTCCACCGTTTGTAGGCGTTGTATTTCAAACTGATTATCAAATATCACTTACCCGTCACCTTCCCTAAATTATTTACCTTTGATATTATTTTTATTGCACTGCTCACAAATTCCATATAACTGCATCATATGACTAGTTAGTTTAAATCCGTGATTTTTTGCTATTGTAATCTGACGTTTTTCTATCACTTCATCTTCAAATTCTATTATAAGACCGCATTTTTTACAAATCATATGGTCGTGATGTGGCTTTGTTGCTAGTTCAAATTTCTTACCTTGAGAACCAAAGCTAATAGAAGTCACCATCTCAGACTCTTCTAGTAAATTTAGAGTTCTATAAACGGTTGCTATGCCTACATTTAACTCAGGATACTCTTCCTTTATAAACAGATAGAGTTTTTCTGGAGTAAAATGCTCTTCATTATTATAAAGTGTTTTTAAAAGTACCTCGCGCTGTTTTGTGTATTTTAGTCCATTTTCACGAAGCACTCTTTTAAATTTCTCAAGTAGTGTATCGTACTCTAAATTTTCGATACTCATCTGTTCTCCTTTGTTGCATTATCTTCCACGCTTAAATTTCCGTCCATTTTAATAAAAATATCCGTTTTTTTATCATCCTTTGGGGTGTTAACTACACTGTCTATATCGTTTTTAAGTGCCTTAACATCGATGTTTGCTATCCATTTTCCAGTCGATAGCAAAACAGGATAAACCTTGCTGTTTTGAAAAAATGGCTCAATCTTTACGCTTAAATTTGTATTTGCAATGATAGCTAAAATGGCAGAAAGTGTCAAAAATATCTTACCGCTACCAGCGATAAAACCGCCCAATCTATCTAAAAAGCCAAGCCCACTAGCACCAACTAACTTAGATAAAATTTTACCAACCAATAGGCAAAATAGCCAAAAAATAAGCCAAACAGCTATAAAGCTTATAAAATCAAGCAGTGAAGTGTTTTCAAATTTATATATATTTGACTGGATAAACTCCCCAGCAACACCCGAAAATCTACTAGCAAGAATAAGTCCACCTATAAGCCCTATAAGCCCCAAAGCTTCTTTAATAAGCCCGTTTATTAGCCCTTTTAATCCTAGTATCAAAACGGCACCTATGATTATCACATCAAACCATACTATTGACTGCATATTATACACCTGTTATTAAATTTAAAAGCTCTTGTTGGTTGTTTGAGTATTGCAAGGCGACCTCTTTTGTAATCTGCCTTTGCCTTAACGCCTTTATTAGAGCTTGAGATTGCGTTTGCATATTCGTTTGAGCCTGAGAAATTTGCATTTGAGAGTAAATTTGAGCAAGTTTATTTTCACGAATCAAATTTGAAATAGCTGGAGTATTAAGAAGAACCTCATATATCGCCACTCTGCCACCATCAACTCTAGGCACTAAAACCTGCGAGATGACTGCTGATAGTGAACTAGCAAGCATACTTCTTACCTGAGTTTGCTCTCCTCCATCAAAGCTGTCTACTATCCTACTTATCGTCTGAATTGCCGAGTTTGTATGTAACGTAGCAAACACCAAATGTCCTGTTTCTGCCGCACTTACAGCTATTGAGATTGTTTCAGCATCCCTTAGCTCTCCTATAAAAATTATATCAGGATCTTCTCTAAGAGCGTGTTTTAAGGCTCTAGCATAAGAAAGGGTGTCCGTGCCTACATTCCTTTGTGAGAATAGAGAATTTTGACTCTTATGGATAAACTCAACTGGATCTTCTATGGTTATAATATGCTTTTTTTGAGTTAAATTTATCTCATTTAACATAGCTGCTATGCTGGTGCTTTTACCACTGCCTGTCGCACCAGTTACCAAAACCAAACCCTTTTGCTTGTTTATTATCTCTTTTAAAACACTTGGTGCGTCAATATCACTTAACGCAGGTATAGATTCACTAATCACACGAAAAACCGCAGCAAGTTTGCTATCAATTGTGTGATAGTAGTTGGCTCTAAATCTGCCAACTCCATCTAAACTAAAGGCAAAATCAAGCTCTTTATGGCTTTCTAGCTCCCTTATTTGCGTATCATTTAGGAGCGAATAGCAAATATTTTTTATCTCATCTGCGTCTAAAATTTCATCTTTTATAGTAGATAAAACTCCGCAAATACGAACCTGTGGCTTTGTGTCGGCAACTAAATGCAAGTCACTAGCCTTTTGCAAAACTGCCGTTTCTAATAAAGAGCGTATCTTTGCCACTTTATCCATAACACTACTCAATAATCTTTGGAACTACAAAAAACCCACTCTCACGAGATGGCGAGTGTGAAAGTATCGTGTCTATCACATCGCTTTGCTTTGCTATATCTTCACGCAAAAGTGTGCCACCTTTTATAGCACTTACAACCGCCTCTTCGTTATCTAAATCAAGCTCGTTTAACACCTCAACAAACGTCACTATCTCGCCTAGCTGTTTTTTTATCTCTTCGCGTTTATCATCACTCACTTTTAGCGATGATAACTTCTCAAGTTTATCTAAAAGCGTGTCGTTAATAACCATATAAAGCCTCGTTTAATTAAAATTTACGCACATTATAACACATTAAAGCTTTAATTTTGTGCTATTTTAAATTTATTTATGCTACAATCACAAATCAAAATCAAAAAATAAGGAAACATTTTGGCTATAAAAGAAAATATCGAAGCTATCAAAGATGAACTTAGCACGCAAGAGCAGTTTTTAGAGGGGATGATAAAAGGTGAGAGATTCTTTAAAAAGTATAAATTTTTATTTATAGCTTTAATAACATTAGGCATTATCGCACTTATAGGCTTTTACGCACTAAAATTTGTTGAGCAAAACCGCGTAGAAAATACAAATTTAGCATACTCTAAAATTTTAGAAAACTCTACCGATCAAAACGCCATAGAGTTGCTTAAAAAAGACGCTCCGTCACTATATGCTTTAGTGAAATTTAAAGAGTTCCAAGATAAAAACGACACCTCATCTATACAAACGTTACTAAATGAAAATATAGATCCTGTATTAAAGCAAATTTTCTCAGCCTACACTGGCAATGCTAGCGGCGAAATTTTGGGCGATTACGATACGCTTTTAAAAGGATATAGATTACTAAAAGATGACAAAATCAGCGAATCAAAACTTGAGTTTAGCAAAATTCCACAAGATTCTGCTTTAATCAGCATAGTTAAAAATTTACAACACTATCAGGGAAATAAATAATGAAAAAAATAGCCTTACTTCTAACCACAATCCTAGCCTTATTACTAACAGGCTGCAATACAAAAAGACAATATTTTGAGCCAGAAACTACAGACGGTAGTATGAAACTATCATCAAATTTGCCAAGCTCGATAAAATACACATCAACTGGAGGAGCTACACTCTCTAACGGCAATATCATCACAAAAGACGGGCTAAATAGCAACGTAAAACTACAAGATGGATTTTATCTACTATCTGAAAACAACGATATGTTTATATCTACAAACATAAATGGCGAACTTATGGTAACAGATAGCACCGGAGCAGTCGTGTTCTCAAGAACGTTTCCAACTTCGGTAGTTTCAGCGTCACTAGAAAACAACCTACTAGCAGCAGTTAGTGCAGCAAACCACATCTATCTTATTGATATTTTTGAGTCAAAAACTCTAATGGAGTATAAATCTAGTGAAATTTCAGCCATAGACTCACGTGTGGCAGCACCACTATTTTTAAGCACTATTATCATCTATCCGTCACTAGATGGCAAAATTTATATAGTAAATAAAGCAAATTCTCAAATTTTACGCGATATAGTTGTCAGTTCTGAAAACTTCTTTAACAACATCACATATCTTGACGTCGTAGATGATTATATGATCGCAAGCACCGCAAAACGCGTAATCGTGATAAACCCACAAAAGACGATATATTTTGACGGGGAGATTAAAAGCGTGTTGCTAGATGAGAAAAATTTATATATTTTCTTAAAAGACGGCAGTATAAGAAAAACCGATTTAGCCCTAAATACTCTAGCTAAAAGCTATTTTAAATTTGCAATCTTCTCAGACGCAACAATCTCAAACGATAGCCTTTATATAGCTGAAAAAACTGGATATATCATCAAAACCGATTTAGACCTAAATAACCCTAAAATTTTCGAATTTAGCAACGAGATAGAGGATAAAAGTTTTATGGGAAGAGGTAAATTCTACTACGATGATGAGTTTATAGAATTCTAATATGAACGAGCAAATTTGTGCTATTTTTGAGAGCAAAAAACTCATTTTAAAAGATCTAAAAAGGCTTGAAACATCAAAATTTTCACGCTCTAAAACTCTGGAAATTTTCCTTGGAGTTGATCTAAAGGGTTATTACACGCTAGTTTTTATAAGAAACGCTAAAACTAGATTTTTAAAAAAAGATAGTGATGCGTTAAATGAAATTTGTGCAAATATCGAAAAAAGCTACGATTTTAATATCAAAAAGCGTATATTATTTTACAAGTCAGAAATTTGCTCAAAAGCCATAAAAGCACTAGAGGGTGGTGATTGGAGATGTTATGACTTTGTGTGATATAGGCAACACAAACGCCACATTTTTTAAAGACGGCAAAATCACTCGCCTTGGTATAGAAAATTTTAATATCAAAACAGATGAAAAGGTCTATTTTATCTGCGTAAATGACAGGATAAAATCCGAACTAAGTAGGAGTGAGAATTTCATAGATCTTGAGCCATACTTTGAGATAGATACGATATATCAGGGGCTTGGGATAGACCGTATAGCTGGTTGCTACGGTATAAAAGACGGCGTAGTGGTTGATGCTGGGAGCGCGATAACGGTTGATATTATGGCAAATTCAATGCACCTTGGCGGATATATACTACCAGGAATCACATCTATGCTAAAATCGTATGAGAGCATTTCTCAAAGGCTAAAGGTTACACTAAATTCCCAAGTTGATTTAGACGCATTCCCGCAAAAGACCGCGGACGCCGTTAGCTACGGGATAATAAAGCCGATAGTCACGCTACTAAATGGCATTATAAAAGATAAAAACGTATATTTTACAGGCGGAGATGGCGAATTTCTCTCACGATTTTTTAAAAATGCTATATACGATAAAATGCTAGTTTTTCGCTCTATGCAAAAACTCATAAACGAAAAAGGTATAAAATGATAAAAGTTGCGCTCCCAAAAGGCAGGATTGCCGACGATACACTTGAAATTTTTAGAAAAATTTTTGGCTTGACGTTTATTTTTGAAGATAGAAAACTAATCCTTGATGAGGGAGATTTTCGCTTTTTTTTGGTGCGAAACCAAGATATACCAACCTATGTAACAGAAGGAGCTGCCGACATTGGCGTAGTAGGACTTGACGTACTTGAGGAGCATAAGGTTGATGTGGTTAGACTTCTTGATATGCGTGTTGGAAACTGCAAGGTGTGTGTGGGCGTTAGACAAGATGATACCATTGACTACACGCGTCCGGAGATAAAAATTGCAACAAAAATGCCTAATATCGCCAGAAACTACTTCGCGCAAAAGGCAATAGCTCTAAAAATCATAAAGCTCTATGGCTCGATCGAACTTGCTCCACTTGTAGGACTTGCCGACGCTATCGTGGATGTCGTTGAAACAGGCACAACAATGAAGCAAAACGGGCTAAAGGTGGCTGAAACCATAATGCAAAGCTCAGCTCATCTAATCGCAAACAAAAATAGCTTTATCATTAAAAAAGATGAAATTTTAAGCCTTTATCATAAGATAAAAGCTGAAATTTCAAAGTGATTAAATTTGCTTTAGATAATGCCTAATCTGCTCTTTGCGTAAAATTCGCATAAAGTTTGTACTACCCTCAACGCCAGTTGGAAAACCTGCTGTTACAAGGTAGGTTTTATTTTCATCAATTATGCCTTTTTCTACAGCTTGTGAGATCATCTTTGTAAGCAAAAGCGTAATCGTATCGCATTTTGGTAGCGTAAAATTTGCAGCTTCAACACCCCAAGCAAGTGTTAGCGACCCAGCGATTTGCTCATCGTGAGTAATGGCGATGATATCGATATTTGCGCGGTTTCTAGCCACTTTTAAAGCCGATTTGCCTGAACCCGTAATACAAATAATGCCGTCAGCCTTTAAGCGATAAGCAAGAGCAGCCGCCGATGAGGCTACCATATCGGTTTCATCTAAAAACTCAAACTCATCAAATTTATTGTATGGGTAAATTTTTTGTACCTGAACGATTGTATTGCTCATCGCTTCAACAACCGCAACAGGATTAATGCCAACTGCACTTTCTTCACTAAGCATAACAGCGTCGGTGCCGTCAAGCACAGCATTTGCGACGTCACTTATCTCGGCTCTTGTTGCTGTTTCGTTTGACGCCATTGAGAGCATCATTTGTGTGGCTGTGATGACTGGTTTGCTCTGCGCATTTGCCTTTTTGATGATTAGCTTTTGGATTGTTGGCACCTCATAATAGGGTACTTCAATACCCAAATCCCCACGCGCAACCATTATGCCATCACTTAAATTTATAATCTCATCGATGTTTTCAACAGCGTCAAATTTCTCTATTTTTGAGAGAATTTTTGCCTTTGATTTTAGCTCGTTTAGAATTTTTCTAGCCTTTAAAACATCATTTGCGTCCTGAACAAAGCTAATAGCAACAAAATCCACACACTCTTTTGCACCAAATTCCATATCAGCCCTATCTTTTGGTGTAATAACCTCAATGCCGATTTTGGTATTTGGGAAATTGACACCCTTATTTGAACTTAAAACGCCATGATTTTCGATTACGGTTTGGACAAAATTTTCATTTACAGCCACCACCTTTGCACGGATATTGCCGTCATAAAGATAAACGTATTCGTTTGGTTTTAGCATACTTAAAATTTGAGGCTGATTTATACAAGTTTTGTAGTGATTTTCGGCTACTTTTACGCCCATAATTTCATTAGCATAAATATCAAGCCTATCGCCACTAAAAAGCTCAAAAGGATTTTCAAGCTTACCAATGCGAATTTTTGGCCCACAAATATCTTGTAAAATCCCAACTCTAATGCCAAGCTCACTCTGTGCCTGTCTTATCTTATCAATGTTTTGCTTGTGATACTCGTGCGTGCCGTGGCTAAAATTTAGGCGAAAGACGTTAACACCAGCCACAATCATCTTTTTTATCGTTTCTAGATTATCACTTGCGGGTCCTAGTGTTGCTACAATTTTTGTGCGTTTTATCATACAAAATCCTTTATTTTACGCCCAATTTTATCGCATTTATCTTTAAACGGACTAAATTTAAACTTTAAAAAGCTTTTTTATGTATAATATCTAGATTTTTTTAAGGAGTAAAAATGAAAAAGATATATGCAACACTGCTTGGTTTGGCAACTCTTGCGTCTATGGCTTTTGGTGCGGACGACAAGGTTTATAAGCTTAAACTTGCTAGTACGTGGGAGAGCACAATGCCAGTGCTTGGCGAAGTTCCAAAGGAATTTAAAGAGCTAGTTGAGAAGATGAGCAATGGTCGCATCGAGGTTAGAATCGACTATCCGTCAAAGCACAAATCCTCGTTTGCTATGCTTGACTTTATTAAATCAAATCAATATGACATAGGTTATACAGCAAGTTACTACTACAAAGGCAAAGACGCAAAAACTATGTTTTTTACAGCTACTCCATTTATGATGAATCAAGCCGAGCAAACAGCCTGGTATCTATATGGTGGCGGAAAAGAGCTTGAGGCGAAGGTTTATGATAAATACAATGTCAAGGTTTTTAACGCTGGAAATACTGGAATGCAAATGGGTGGCTGGTTTAGAAAAGAGATAAACTCACTAGATGACCTAAAGGGTCTAAAAATCCGCACAGCTGGTTTTGGTGGCGAGGTTATGGCAAAAGTTGGTATGCTAATAAACACAATAGCACCTGGCGAACTATATATGGCACTAGAAATGGGCACGATAGACGCGGTTGAGTGGGTAAGTCCTGCGTATGATATGGCACTTGGCTTTGATAAGGTGGCAAAATTTTACTACACGGGTTGGCAAGAACCAAATGGTGAAACTCAATTTTTTGTCAATAAAAAAACATACGAAAAACTCCCAGCAGACTTACAAGCTATCATAGATGGTGCGGCAGCTAGAGTAGCATTAAATGCAAATGCAAAGGTGTTTTATGAGAACTCGAATTTCTTAGATAGGATGAAGTCAGAGCACCCAGATATACAAATTCGCTCATTTAGTCCAGAGATCATACAAGCACTTAAAAAAGCAACAGATGAGTTGCTAGATGAAGAGGCGGCAAAAGATCCGCTATTTAAAGAAATTCTTGACTCACAACGTGCATTTTTGAAAAAAGCAAGAGAGTGGACTAAAATTTCAGACTACGCTTATATTGATAAGACAAAATAATTTTAGGGGGCTTATCCCCTAAAATTTTCTATCAAATCGCTAAAAATTTCATAAAGTTTTATAACCTCATCTATTCCGACACGCTCATTTACAGCGTGGATTCTATCGTTTTTTACGCCAAATTCTACAACTTTTACGCCATACTCTGCTAATAACCTAGCGTCGCTAGTGCCGCCCTTGCTATTTAGTTCTGGAGTAATGCCAGTGATTTTATCCACACTTTTAGCAAGAGCCTTTACAACTTTGCTATCTTTATCAGTTAAATATGGCTTTGAACTTTGCTTTATATCGTACTCAAAATCAATCCCCGCAAAAATACTATTGATATATGATTTTACATCATCGACGCTTGTTAAATTTGAGTTTCTTATATTAAACATTATACTAACATCGTTTGGAGTGACGTTGCAAACTTGCATACCGCCACGTATATCGGTTATGACTATTTTACTTGGGTCAAAAAAATTGCTCCCACTATCCATATCATAACCTGCAAATTTAGCAAAAATGGGAGCCAAAAGATGAACTGGATTTACACATTTTTGCGGATATGCAGCGTGTCCTTGTTTTCCTTTGATGAGTATTTTACCATTTATAGAGCCTCGTCTGCCTATCTTGATAGTATCGCCAAATTTCTCATCGCAAGTAGGCTCAGCCACAACGGCAAATTCTGGTAAATTTCCTTGCTGTTTTAAAAATTTAAGCGCCTCAATCGTCCCATAAGTACCATCGCCCTCTTCATCACTAGTTAGGATCAGGCTTAGTGTGCCGTTAAAATTTTTAGCGTCCTTACACGCACATACAAACGCAGCAACTCCGCTTTTCATATCTTGTGTGCCACGAGCGTAAATGTAGCCGTCTTTTATAGTTGGGGTAAACGGGTCAATATCCCAGCCGTTACCTGGAGGAACTACATCAAGATGACCGGCAAAAGCCAGATGAGTTTCATCTCCAAATTTTTTAGTTAAAATCAGGTTTTTTGTGCCATTTTTTTCTAAAAATTTAGCCTCAAACTCAGGCATAAAATCAGCTATAAATTTGAGCGAACCATCATCATCTGGAGTAATACTTTTAAATTCTAAAAGTCTATTTAAAAACTCTAAAACATCACTCATATCTTATCCGTAGGCATACCAAGATAAAAGCCCTGAAATTCATCAACGCCAAGTCTTTTGCATACCTCAAAAACCTCTTTTGAATGGATATACTCAGCAATGGTCTTAATACCCAAATCCTTAGCAAACGTGACAATCGCACGAGCTATCATATAAGAGTCGTTGTTTATATCTACGTTTTTAATGATAGAGCCGTCTATTTTGATATAATCTGGTCTTAATTTTAAAATATATGAGAAATTTGAATACCCAGAGCCAAAGTCATCAATGGCGATTTTAACACCCATATTCTTAACTTTGTCTATGAAATTTTCAACACGCTCAACATTTTCTATATTCTCATCTTCAACTATCTCAAATATGATACGCTCAGCCACTTCGTGCTGGTTTAAAAGCTTAAGCAATAAAACGCTAACATTACCATCAGTCATATCTCTAGCACTTAAATTTATAGATAAAACGAGATTTTCATTTTTTACAAGATGTTCAACCGCTCTTTGTATAACCATCTTTTGAAGCTCTGCATAGCGTTTAATACGTTTTGAGATATCTAAAAATATATGCGGAGAAACTATGTCTCCACTCTCTACGATACGTATAAGACACTCGTATTTTACGACTTTTGCATTGGCGTCACAAATTGGCTGATAAAAAGGCACTATATTATTATTTACAACTGCTCTTCTTATTAAATTTGAGCGTTCAATTTGATTTGCATACTCATCTTTTTTATTTAAGCCTTTAAAATAGCATACAAAGTCCTTATTTGACACCTTTGCCACCTTAAGCGCTGTTGTAGCTTTCATAAGAGTATGGTCTTTATCAAGTGCAAAACCTATAGTGCTATGTATCTCAATATCAATAGAATTTCCATCATCATCTTTAATATTTATAAGCCTGCCTTTAAATCTACCCAAAAGCTCAGTCGCTAAATCCTCGTATCTATCTATGAAAAAATCTCCATTTTCTAGTAACACAAACTGATCAGCTAAGATAGTAAATGCCTGCATACCCTCATTTTTAGCAAATTCTTTTATCAAATTTGCCATATAAACAATAACCTTATCACAAATTTCCTTGCCATAATAGTCATTCATACGGCTAAAATCATCAATATCTATAACGATTATCTTTGGCTTATCGCACTCCCTTAAAGCCTGTGTAAGGGCAGCTCTATTACCAAGTCCAGTCAGCGGATCTATATAAAGCTGTGCTTTAATGTCTCTTGCGATTTTTTTGCTCTCTTTTTTGACATAAAAATACTCTTGCTTTACTTTAAAATATTTTGAAAATACCCACAAAAATGCAAATGAAACGATAAAGGCACACACCATACAGGCTACAAAAGTAAGTGCTAAATTCTTAACCAACCACTCTTTAAAATCGCTATCTTGAGTACTAGAAAGTCCGTGAGAGTATATCGTTTTAAAGCCAACTATGTAGTCATCAAACTTGTCAAAAATACAGACAAAGACCCTATTTTCAGATAAAATTTCCTTATAAAAGTATGGGCTTGAAAAACTATGTCTATAAAAGCCGTTGCCACAGGACTTATCAGAAAACTCATCAGCAACGCCGTATTTTCTGTCGGTTGTGGTATCTATCCTATAAATTCCACTTCCATCACGTTTTAAAATATAAGCTTTGTTTGAAATATTGTTTAAGAAAATCTGCTTTTGGGCACGATCATTTTTGTCATTTATGGCTTTAAAATCCTCCATAACTTTATGCATAGAAAATTCTGCTCGTTTTTGGTAGTTTGTGCTTCCAGCCTCTATCGCATTTTCGTATTTGTAGTAAAAAACAGCAAATAGCAACACAATAAAAGCACCAAACAAAGTCGAGATCGTTATGGCTATCGCTTTTGTTTTTTCGGCTTTAAATTTATCATACATAACTTTATCCCTTCAAGTATACCTAATTATTTTATCATTCTTAAGCTTAAAATCAAAATCTAACTATCTTAGCACCAAATCCACCTTGATTTGGCGGAGCGTCAAAAAACTCCTTAACACTAGGGTGCTCTTTTAGGAAATTCTTAACCGCAAAAGCAAGTTTACCAGTACCTATACCGTGATACACAATAACCTCATCAAAGCCAAGAACAAGGCTATCTGAGATAAATTTATCAAGCCTATCAATGGCCTCATCAGCCCTAAGTCCGTGCAAATCAAGCGTAACACTTGCCGTTTGTGGCTTTTGCACACTTAGTTTTACAGCTGTTTTTGGTGGTGCTATTGGTTGACCATTTTTACGCAAATGTGTAAGTGGTAAACGCAATTTTATGCCGTCACTTAGGATTGTCGCTTCGTCTTTATTTATACTTTGAACTACGCCTCTAACGTTGCCGTATTTTACGCTATCGCCAACCTTTAATTCCTCATAAATTTCACTTTTTGGCTTTTGGATAGTTTTTTTAATCTCATTCGCCCTGTTTATCGTTCTTTGCTTATCTTTTATATCGTCAAATTTTATAGCTTTTTTAGCTTCATTTATCGCCTTAAAATACTCAAGCTCGAGTCTATTTATAGTCTCATTTGTCCTTTTTTGTTCAAGCTCTTTTTGTTCTTTTAGATCATTTAACAAAGCATCTAGCTTAAGCTCTTTTTTAGTAGCACTATCTAGTTGCTCTTTAAGCTGGGTCTCTAAATTTAGCGTTTTTGCTATCACTTCATTTAAATTTTGCTTATCATCGCCATAAAGCTTCTTTGCTTCATTTACCAAATTTAGCGGTATACCGTATCTGTTTGCCGTTTCAAAGGCGTATGATCTACCTATCGTGCCTTTTAAAAACTCAAATTTTGGCCTTGTAAGAGCCTCGTCATAAAGGGCTGCGACAAGCTCGACTTCGCTATTTTTAGATAAAAGCATAGCCAAACGTTTATGATGAGTGGTTATTATCATTTTTATATCTTGCGTCGTAAGTTTTTGAATGATTACACTATAAAGGCTAGCTGCCTCCTCAAAATCAGTGCCCAGCTCAATCTCATCTACGCCTATAACCAGCCCCTTTTTGCTAAAAATTTTAGAAAAAGCAACCATACGTCCAGCAAATGTAGATATATCATTTTTGACATTTTGCGGATCTTCGATAATAGCGTCAAATTCTTTAAATGTGCCTATCTTTGAGCCCTTTGTATTTACACTAAAAGGCAGTAGGTATTTTGATAAAAATGCGGCTGCTATAATGGACTTTAAGAGCATAGATTTTCCACCAGCATTTACGCCGGTGATAAGAAGGATTTTTTTGTTAAATTCTATGCTTACTCGCTTTGGATTTTTAAGTGCTGGATGAGCAAATTCCTTTAAAATAATATCGCTTGAGTTATCATTTAGCAAGAAGCTAAAATCATTTGTCCTTGCCATAAAAACTCTTGCTTGATACGCGTCAAACTGATCAAATGCGTTATTTATAAATTTTAAAAATGCCAAAGCTTTGTGCATAACGCCACTTAAACGTTTACAATGCTCATAAACGATCTCTTCGCGTCTGTCTAAAATTTCAGTCTGCTCTTTTTTAAGCTTATCAATCGCCGTTGGAGTGACATAAAAATATCCTCCAGAGCTTCTTGCTATCACAACACCCTTTAAAACGTGGTTAAAACCACCTCTAACCAGCAAAGCTTCTTGAGAATTTACATAATGAACTTGCGTATCAACAAGATATGCGGTTAGGTTTTTTGAATAAATTATGCGTCTTAACTCGGAGTCTATCTGCTTTTTTTTAAGCTCATAAGACTCTTTTAAAGAACTAAATCTCTCATCAATGCTATCTTTAAACTCGCCATCTTTATCAAAGCTAAGTGCTAGATCTCGCATATTTTGCTCGATCTGAATTTTTGATAACCACTCGCCAAGCCTATTTTCAAAACCTATCGTTTTTAGATATAAAAAATAATTTAAAATTTTAGCAAACTCATAAATTTCACTTATGTGAAGCACTGCTTGTTTGCTAAGTCTTGCAAGTGCGTCGTCTAAATTTATGCTTTTTTGCGGACAATCAAACTGACGTTTGCAAAGTTCGCTAATATTTTCAAAATGAACCTTGCTGTCACCCTGCATAAAAAGTGGCTTTTCTCTAGATAAAAAGCTAGAAAATTTATCAAAATAATCGCCTAAATCTAGTTTTTTGATAATAGCGTCAAATTGTTCGTTAATCACTTAAAACCTTACAATCAGAAATTTTAAGCACAAGTCCGTTAAGCTCCTTAAATTCGCGTTTTGGCAAGAAGCAAGATGTGCCAAATTCGTAGTTAAATTTCGTATTTGTAACATTTATATCACTACAAACTAGAACCTTGCCTTGTTTAAAATGCTTTAAAAGCTCCAAATTTTTAGAGTGCTTATCATCTTGAACACTTTGAAAAAAGTAAGCAAAAAGCATAGCTAAAAATGCTAAGGCTGTTAAAAGCACCTTATTTTTCTTGCTTAATTTTTCATCTTTTATCGCCCAAAGTGCCACAAATAGCACTACTAGCGCCAAAATAACAAAAGCATATCTAAGCATTACTCACCCCTAAGCTGAGTGCTAATATCTCCGGCACCAAAGCCTACTATCAGACCGTCATCAAGGCGGTGTTTAACACCAAATTCATCAACAAATTCTATCGCCTCATCAACCCTGCAAACTTGCTTAGTAAAAACAGGATTATACTCTTTAAATTCACTCTTCATATCAACATCGATAGGCGACTCTCCAGCTGCATAAACAGGCAGTATCACAAGCTCATCAACACCGCTAAAACACTCTCTAAATCCGTCTAAATTCGCACTTAAACGCGTGTAGCGATGTGGTTGGAAAATAGCCACAACACGAGAAAGCCCCAAAATTTTTGCATATTCAAAAGCCGATTTTAGCGTAGCTTTTATCTCGGTTGGATGATGAGCATAGTCATCTATAAGCACAAAGTTATTGTTTGCACAAAGCACGTCAAAGCGTTTTTTTGTTCCTTTGAAATTTAAAAGATTTTGACGAATTTGCTTTAACGAAATTTCATCAAGTGCTGCTAATATCGCAAGACTAGCGTCAATAGCGATATGTTCGCCCATACCATAAGCTTCAAACCTGCCTAAATTTTTAAGGTTAAAGCTGGTGTATGGCTTAAAATCACGCACAACCATAGTCATATCAGTAATATCTGTGCTTGGGTAAAGGCGGATGGCGTCAAGCTTTAAAGTAGCCAAAAACTCGTCCTCGGCGTTTATCACTCGCACTTTTGCACGTTCTAAAAAACCGCGATAAGCTGCGTGAAATTTCTCCATATCATAATCATAATGCTCCATATGCTCAGGCTCTGCGTTTGTAACGATAGCAAGATATGGGTTTGAGTTTAGAAAGCTAGAATCGCTCTCATCGGCTTCAAAAACGACATTTTCGCTTGGCTCATAACGCATATTTGAGCCAAATTGCTTTGAAACCGCACCAATTATAGCAGAGCCTTCAATAAGTGAAGCAAGCATTGCACTTGTCGTGCTTTTGCCGTGTGCTCCAGCAACTGAAAAGACCTTTTTGCCCTCTAAAACAAATGGCAAAATTTCCTTTCTTGAAAAGCACTCTATCCCAAGCTCTTTTGCCTGTTTTAGCTCGATATTATCAGGTTTTATAGCGGCTGAATAAACCACAAAATCTTGATCTTTTATAGCATCTTTAGAGTGTGGAGTGATAACCTCTATGCCCTCACTTCTAAGCTCGTTTGTTATCTTACTCTCCTTAATATCACTACCGCTTATGGTGTAGCCCTTTTCGTTTAAAAATCTAGCAATCGCAGAAATTCCTATACCGCCAATGCCTATAAAATGAACCTTTTTCAACTTATATCCCTTTTTTAAATTTAAAACAATAACTCAAATGATCATCTACAACACCACAAGCCTGTAAAAACGAGTAAATCGTGGTGCTTCCTAGAAATTTAAAGCCACGTTTTTTCATATCTTTTGAAATTTTATCACTCAAATCCGTTTTTGCTGGAATTTGCTTTATATCATCGTAACTGTTTTTTATCTGCTTACCGCCCACAAAAGCCCAAATATAGCTATAAAACGAGCTAAATTCACTTTGGATTTTTAAAAATGCTTTCGCGTTTTGTGAGAGCGAAGCTAGTTTTAGGCGATTTTTGATAATGTTTTCATTTTGCATTAGAATTTCAATTTTTTTATCATCGTAAAGTGCAATTTTATTTACATTAAAGCCGTCAAAAGCAACTCTCATCGCCTCACGTTTTTTTAAAATCGTGTGCCAACTAAGCCCAACTTGCATACACTCAAGCACCAAAAACTCAAAAAGCCTCTGCTCATCACGCTCTATTTCGCCCCACTCATTATCGTGATAGGCTCTATAAAGATCGTCTTTTTCGCACCATTCGCAACGTTTTAGCATAAAATTTTACCAGATAAAACGCTAAAACACCAAGTCGCTTTAGCGTTTAAAAGCTCCTTTTTATCGATATTTGCTATTAAAATTCCCTCATCATTTCCAAGCCTATTAGCAATCTCGCCAAAAGGAGAAACTATAAAACTATCGCCATAAAATTTCCAAATTTCATCGCCACTTTGACACTTTGGTTTTGGCTTGTATGAGCCTATGCGATTTACCCTTAAAATATATATGTTATTTGTAAAAGCTCTCATTTTTAGTAGCTCCTCCCAACGTTTGTTGCTCTCAAAAGTACTAGCCGTTGGTAATAATAAAACATCTATCTTTTTAGACATCAAATTTAAAAAAGTGGCATCAAAATGCGCTTCAAAGCCAAAAGCCACGCCGATTTTTAAATTTTCATATTTAAATGTCAAAAAATTTAGCTTTTCAGACTTGTTTGCAAAAAATTTAGCCTCATTCCAGTGTGGGTAAGGCATTAAAATTTGCTGTTTTGTAAATTTTACCTGTGCGTTTTCAAATTTAGCCATACACTTGATAAAACCACTTTTTAAGGGCATTATGATTGGAGCGATTATAGTGATATCATACTTTTTAGATAGCTCACAAAGAGTTTGTTTTTTCTCCTTGCTCTGCTGTTTTATTATATTTGGCTGGGCTGTTTCAATCTCTTTAAAAAAGCTATTTAGCACGTATTCGCCAAGTACTACAAGATTTGCACCCTTGTCTTTGCAAATTTTAAGGTAATAATCAAGCCTTGACTGGCTAAGTGGCAAGGTTGCTAGTTGCAAAAGGGCTATCTTACTCATTGACCTGCTCGATACTAAGCTTGGCATTTTCTAGGATTAAACGAGCTTGTTTTAGTAGCTCCTTGCCCTCGTTGTGAAGTTTAATACTCTCATCAAGTGCCACGTCTTCTTTATCAAGTTTGCTTAAAATCTCTTCTGCTTTTTTTATCTTTTCTTCAAAATTTTCACTCATTTTTACTCTCCAAAATCTCTTTTACATATTTTTCAAATTTATCAATTTCAACTAAAAATGCGTCGTGTCCGTAGTCGCTATCAATTAAAATATACTCGCATTTTGCCTTGCCAATTTGCTTTAAGTTCTTACCAATCTCACTCATACAGCTTGGCGGAAAGAGGATATCGCCACTAAATGCAATGAGCGTGATATCTGAAACTATGGGCGTTAGAGCGTCTTTTAGGCTGTCATAATGGCGTGTGCAGTCAAAGATATTCATCATTTTTGTGATGTAAAGATAGCTTAATGGGTCAAAGCGTTTTGGAAAATTATAGCCATTATACTCCATATAAGTATCTACGCTAAATCTGCCAAAAAGCTCGTAAAGTCCGTCTGTGGCGACATAGTTGCGACCAAATTTTGCGTTCATTGAATCTGGACTTAAAAAGCTAATGTGTCCAGCCATTCGCCCATAGGCTAAGCCCTTTAAACCGTTTTGACGGATAAAATTTGCGTCATACTCGCCGTTTTTAAACTCGGGGTCGTTTATAATCGCTTCTGTTGCGATTTTATTAAACGCTATCGCCCAAGGTTTGGTCTGATAAGTGCTTGCCATTATTATGGTGTGCGTGGCAAATTTTGGGAATTCAATCGCAAAACAGAGTGCTTGCATACCGCCTAAACTACCGCCGATAACGGCGTGAGCGTGATAAATGCCAAGCCTAGAAAACAGCCTAATTTGGGCTTTTACTACATCGCTAATCGTTAAAACTGGGAATTTTAGCCTATATTCACGCTTTGTATCTGGATTTATGCTTAAAGGCGATGTTGAGCCGTGTGGTGAGCCAAGAATGCTAACACAAATGACAAAAAATTTATCCGTATCCACCGCCTTGCCACTGCCGATAAGTGCGTCCCACCAGCCCTTTTTATCATCATTTTCATACTGACCAGCGGCGTGGTGTGAGCCAGTTAGAGCGTGGCAGATGATAATGACGTTTGATTTATCATCGTTTAAAACGCCATAAGTTTCATAGACTAGCTCGTAGCTACTTAAAATTCGTCCGCTCTCTAAGTATAGCGGTTCATCAAATTTAGCACGGCCAGTCTTTAAATTTAGCATTAATTAACTTTATAATTTGGTGCTTCGTGTGTGATAACTACGTCGTGAACGTGGCTTTCTTTAAGTCCTGCACTTGTAATCTCAACAAACTCGGCTCTTTCTTGAAGCGTGGTAATATCTTTTGCACCAACATAGCCCATAGCCGAGCGAAGTCCGCCTAAGAGCTGATGAATGACATCTTTCATACTGCCTTTAAACGGCACACGCCCTTCAATGCCCTCAGGCACTAGCTTTTCACTTGCTGTGCCCTCTTGAAAATATCTATCACTGCTACCACGACTCATCGCTCCGATTGAGCCCATACCGCGGTAGGCTTTGTATTGTCTGCCTTGATGAGTTATGACCTCGCCCGGGGTTTCTTCACAACCAGCTAACAAACTACCAGCCATAACGCAACTAGCCCCTGCTGCTAGGGCTTTTGCGATATCGCCTGAGTATTTAAGTCCGCCGTCGGCAGTAACTGGTATGCCGTATTTTGCCGCCTCACTCGCACAATCATCAATGGCTGAAATTTGAGGCACACCAACACCAGCAACGATTCTAGTCGTGCAAATTGAGCCAGGCCCAATGCCTACTTTTATGCCGTCAGCTCCGGCCTCTGCTAAGTCTTTAACGGCAGCTGGATTTGCGATATTGCCAACGACAACATCAACGCCTTTAAATTTTGCCTTTATCTCTTTAAGCGTGTCAATAATGCCCTTTGAGTGGCCGTGTGCTGAGTCCATAACAATCACATCAACCCCAGCTCCAACTAACGCTTCCACTCTATCAAGCTGACCCACGCCAACGGCGGCTGCGACTCTAAGTCTGCCGTAGCTATCTTTATTTGCGTTTGGATACTCTTTGCGTTTTTTAAGGTCTTTTATAGTAATAAGTCCGTCAAGTCTGCCATTTTCATCAACGATCGGTAGCTTCTCAACCCTGTTTTGGCTAAAAATTTTCTCTGCATCATCAAGCGTGCAACCCTTTGGAGCTGTAATTAGTGGTGCTTTTGTCATACGCTCTTTGACTTTTATCGTGCGGTCAGTTTCAAATCTAAGATCTCTATTTGTTAAAATTCCTATTAATTTATGCGTATCATCAACGACTGGCACACCAGAGATATGAAGCTCTGACATTAAGTTTAACGCCTCGCCAATCGTGGCGTCTGGCTTTATAAAAATCGGATCAATTATGACGCCACTTTCGCTTTTTTTCACACGTTTTACCTCTTTTGCCTGAGTGGCTATATCCATATTTTTATGAATTACGCCAATACCGCCTAGACGTGCCATCATAATCGCCGCTCTATGCTCTGTAACCGTATCCATAGCGGCTGAAACAATAGGGACGTTTAGCGTGACATTTTTGCTAAATTTGCTCTTTATATCAACCTGTTTTGGCAAAATTTCAGAGTATTGTGGCACTAAAAGGACATCTTCAAATGTCAAAGCTCGTTTAATTATCTTCATCTTTATCCTTTCACTATATTTTCTAGGCTCTTTGCGCCGTCTATTAGGGTCTGCTCGTCGTATGCTTTTGCTATTAGTTGGGCTGAAATACTTAGGTTATTGTTCGCTTTTGAAACTGGCACCGATATGGCTGGAAGACCTGCTAAATTTACGCTTATTGTATAAATATCGCTTAAATAGGCAGTTAGTGGATCTTTTAATGCTCCAAATTTCACACAAGCTGTTGGCGAAACTGGCATAAAAATAAGGTCAGCTTCGCTTAAAATTTTTTCGTATTGCGCCTTTATGTGAGCCCTTGCCTTTTGTGCTTTTATGTAGTAAGCATCGTAATATCCGCTACTTAAAACAAATGTGCCAAGCAAAATTCTCCTTTTTACCTCTTCGCCAAAGCCCTCGCTTCTTGAATTTACATAAAGCTCTTTTAAATTTTTAGCCTCAGCGCGTCTGCCGTATCTAACGCCGTCATATCTGCTTAAATTCGCACTCGCTTCGGCTGTTGCGATGATGTAGTAGGTCGCAACGTCATATTTTGAGTCCTCTAAATTTCTAAAAATTACGTTGTGTCCGTGAGATTTTAGCTTCTCAGTTGTGCTTAAAAGTGCGGTTTTTACCTCGTCATCGGCGTTTTTAACGTAGTTTTCAATTACGCAAATTGTTAGCTTTTTTTGTGCGTCTATCTTATCGCTAATACTAGTAAATTCTACATTTGCACTCGTGCTGTCTTTGCTGTCATACCCTGCAATTGCGTCGTATAAAATGGCAGCATCTTCAACGTTTTGTGTAATTGGTCCAATTTGGTCAAGACTTGATGAGTATGCAGCTAGTCCATATCTACTAACCCTGCCGTAAGTTGGCTTAAAGCCCACGCAACCGCAAAATGCGGCTGGTTGGCGGATACTACCGCCAGTGTCGCTACCAAGAGCAGCAATTGCTAAGCCACTTGCGACCGCTGCTGCTGAGCCACCGCTTGATCCGCCCGGCACAAATTCGTGATTTAGCGGATTTAGCGTTTTACCATAAAAACTGCTCTCTGTGGTGCTACCCATTGCAAACTCATCCATATTTGTGCGACCAAATGGCGCAAGGTTGTGTTTTAGCAAATTTTCAATGGCAGTGGCGTTGTATGGGGCGACGTAGCCTTGAAGAATGTTTGAAGCGCACGTTACTGCCCAGCCATTTACTTGGATATTATCTTTTATGGCAATTGGCACGCCCTCGCCAAATTTAGCCAGTGGCAAACCTGCTAATTGCTCAACATAAGCGCCTATTTTGCTCTCTTTTTGTATGCGATTTTCAAGCTCGGTGCGTAAATTTTTAATCTCCTCGCTTGAAAGTTTTAATGCCTCTTTTAAACTTATCACTTCTTATCCTTAAATTTATTAACTAATAAAATTCCAACAGCCGTGAAAGCTAAAATCACGACTATCGTGCCGATTATCACGCTAAATGGGGCTGGCTGGTTAAGACTAGCAAACACCGCTTAAAACCTTTGCACATCTATCACACGGCTCATTTTCACTCACGCTTACAAATTTCCAGCACCTTGGGCATTTGTGAGCTGTTGAGAGAACAATCTTAAATTTAACGCTCTCAATTTCAAACTCTGCTAACGCCTTAGCTTCATCAATTTTATTAACCCTGCTTACCATATAAAAGTCGCTTATATCGGTGCTATCAAGGGCTAAGATTTTGGCTGAGCTGGTTTGTAAATCAAGCTCTAATGTTGATTTTATCACCTTATCTTTTTTAAGCACGTCAATTAACTCAAAAAATTTAGCACGGCTAGATAAAATCAGCTCATCATCAACGCTAAAATCAAAATTTAACGGCTCATAAACTAGGTCAAAGGCGTCTTTGAAATTTTGCTTGATGATTTTTGGTGCGTAGTCCATAACTTCATCAATTGTGTATGTTAAAGTCGGTGCTAAAAGCGGTAAAAGCGAACGTGCTATTAACGCCATAGCTGATTGTGCCGAGCGTCTTTGTTTGCCGTTTTTGCTATCGCAGTAAAGGCGGTCTTTGCAAATATCAAGGTAAATTCCGCTTAAATCGGCTGAGAGAAAATTTAAAAGCACATTAAAGCCTTTTGAAAAATCATAGCTTCTAAATGCTCTTTCTGCCTCGTCAAATGCACGTTTAGCACGGCTTAAAATCCACTTATCAAGCAGATTAAAATCAGTTGTAATCTCATCTAAATCATTTACATTTGCTAGTAAAAATCTTATTGTATTTCTTATTTTTCTATATTGTTCGCTGACTTGTTTTAGGATATTATCGCCGATTTTTAGGTCGCCTGAATAGTCACTAAGTCCGACCCAAAGGCGTAAAATTTCAACGCCGTGCTCTTTTGCCACGTCTTGTGGAGCGATGACGTTGCCCTTGCTTTTACTCATCTTCTCGCCCTTGCTATCAACGGTAAATCCGTGCGTTAAAATCGCCTTGTAAGGGGCTTTTTCATTAACTGCTGTACTTACAAGAAGTGAGCTTTGAAACCAACCCCTGTGCTGGTCTGAGCCCTCTAAATACATACTGGCTGGATATGCACCGCTATCGTAGTTTTGGCTTTGCAAAACTGCTTTCCACGTTGAGCCACTATCAAACCAAACATCAAGTATATCCATAACTTTTTCTAAATTTTCTGGCTTGTATTTTGAAGCTGGATTTAAAAGCTCATTAATCTCTAAATCCCACCACGCATCAGCACCTTTAACGTCAAAAATTTTTGCCACGTAGTCTAAAACATCGGTGTCAAAAATCGGCTCTTTTGTAGCTTTATCCCTAAAAAATGCGATTGGCACACCCCAATCACGCTGTCGTGAGATACACCAATCTGGGCGATTTTGTATCATTGAGCCTATTCTTTTTACGCCACTTGCTGGATAAAATTTCACATTTTCAAGCTCGTTTAACGCAACCTCCCTAAGCGTTTTAGAGCCTAGTTTTGCCTCATCCATCGTGATAAACCACTGCTTTGTGGCTCTGTAAATTACTGGCTTATGAGTTCGCCAACAATGCGGATATGAGTGTGTAAATTTAGAAGCGTGAAGTAGATTTTTGCCTAGAATTTCTAAAATTTTCTCATTTGCCTTAAAGATATGAAGCCCCACAAACTCATCAACCACATCCGCTCTAAATAGCCCTTTGGCTTTAAGCGTCTCATCATAAAGTCCGCCGTCATCAACAGGCATTAAAACTTCGCTAATGCCGTTTTTTAGGCACACATAGTAGTCATCTTCGCCGTGACCTGGTGCTGTATGAACTAGCCCAGTCCCGCCGTCGGTGGTAACGTGTTCGCCTAGTAAAAACTGCGATTTTCTGTCATTTAGCGGATTTATGGCGTGAAGTTTTTCTATTTCTTGGGCTTTAAATTCTTGTTTAATCTCGCCATTTGTTAGCCCAAGTTTTACTAAATTTTCAAGTAATGCCTTTGCAAAGATTAAATTTTCAGCCGTTAGGACATAAATTTCATTTGGATTTAGGCTTATTGCCTGATTTGCTGGCAAAGTCCAAGGTGTGGTCGTCCAGATAACTGCACTTGCCTCTTTTACGTCAAGCTTATTTAGTGCGTCCGTATCAAGGTTAAAGGCAACATAGATTGAATGATCTTCTTTATCCTCATACTCAACCTCAGCTTCTGCAAGTGCTGAGCGTGCTGCCCAACTCCAATAAACAGGTTTGCTTCGTTCAATTAAAAGTCCCTTTTTAGCTATCTCGCATAAAGCTCTGTAAATGTCAGCTTCAAACTCAAATTTCATCGTTAGATACGGATTTTCAAAGTCGCCAATCACGCCAAGCGATTTAAACTCATCGCTTTGAATTTTTATAAATTCACGTGCGTGAGCCCTGCAATACTCTCTAATCTCGCTTTTGCTTAGACTCTTTTTTTTCTCGCCAAGCTTTACTTCAACTTGCTGCTCTATCGGTAGTCCGTGGCAATCCCAGCCAGGTACGTAGCGGATATTTTCGCCAAAAAAGTAGTGTGTTTTTGTAATGATGTCTTTTAAAATTTTATTTAAAGCGTGTCCGATATGCAGGTGGCCATTTGCATAAGGTGGGCCGTCGTGAATAGCAAAAAATTTCTCAGTATTTTTGCGATTTTGTTTCATTTTTTCATAAATTTTACGCTCATTATGCCACGAATTTATGCGTTTTGACTCGTTTTCGGGCAAGTTTGCACGCATTGGGAATTCAGTAGTAGGGAGCAAAAGAGTGTCTTTGTAGTCCATAGTTTTCCTTGTGTGATTAAATTTGCAGATTTTATCCAAAAAAGTGTTAAATCGCACTGAAAAGCCACTTTTAAAAAATCTTAAGTTATAATAAAACAAATCTAAAAAGGACAGGCAATGAAACACGCAATGCTTATTGTTGGCGATGATCTACTCATAAATTCGCCCTATATGGACTATATTTTTAAAAGTTACAAAGAGTATTTTGGTGAGATTGGGTCTATTAAATTTCAAAGCAAAAACAGTGAACTTTTGTTTGTAGTAGAGAGTTTAACCAGCGAATTTGAAAGCATTTGCATATTTTGTTCTAACGAGAGCTTTGCGACTATGGGCAAAATTTTAGCTACCTTAAGTGGCGATACGCTTGAGCTTGGAGAAAATGAAACACTAATCACAAAAGGTGCGATAGCCTCTAAAAATGGTAGTTTTTTGATAAATTTAAATGGAGTTTTTATAAATTTAATAAACGCAACGCCAACTCAAAAACTATCTGAAATTTTAATCCCATTTAACAAAGAAAATGTATATTTTAGCCTACTTGATATAGATAAAGATAGTGCCAAAATTTTACTTGATCCGCTTATAAAACCATATAAAATCACGCTTACGTTTAGCGAAATAGCGCCAAAATGGCTACTCATAAAGGCCAAAAAGGACGACAAGTTAAGCCAAATGGATACATTTTTACAAGGGGTGAAAAATCTATTTTCACAAAAGATGATTTATGGCAGAGATCAGGTAGAATTTATAGCAAAAATTTTAATGAAAAATGGGCTAAAAATCACATTTGCTGAGTCTTGTACAGCTGGACTTTGTGCGTTTAAATTTACAAAATACAGCGGTGCATCAGCTTGTCTTGATGGCTCACTTATAACCTACTCAAACGACATAAAACACGAGTGGCTTGGCGTGGAAAACTATGTTTTAGACACGCAAGGAGCTGTTAGCGAGGAGTGTGTAAGACAAATGTTAGAAGGGGCATTAAACGCGAGTAAAGCCGACTTTTCACTAGCAATAAGTGGCATAGCAGGACCAAGTGGCGGAAGCGATGAAAAGCCGGTAGGAACGGTGTTTGTGGGTGCTATGAATAAGAGTAAAAAAAGCGTGATAAAAAGGCTACAACTAGATGGCAACAGAGAATACATCAGGGAGCAAAGTGCAATGAGTGCATACGCTTGTTTGCTCAGGCTTGAGCCCGAGCTATTTTTTACTGAGTGATCTTGTATCCATTTTTTATAAGCTCGTTAATACCGCCGCTAAAATGAGTTATGTCAAACTGGTCACTATCTATCCACTCTGCTACTTTACCGCTTCTACGGCCAGTGCGACATATTAGAGCAAATGGCTTTGTTATGTCTATATGCTGTTTTAGCTCATCTATAAATTTATCTTTATAGAATTTATCCTGCTCTTTTGTAAACACAACATTAACAGCACCTTCAATTAGTCCTGTCTCTTGTATCTCAAACTCCGTTCTAATGTCAACTAATTGCTTAACATTTGCTATATTAGACGGCGTGGCCTCTACGTGCGTGATACGAGCAAACACGCTAACAACAAAAAAAGATAGTAGTAAAATCCATTTCATAACACTCTCCTTATTTTAAGTTTCATAATTTTAGCATAAATATTGTTAATAAATTTTAATGTTTTTGTTGGCTGAGTGTTTAACAAATGGGTGTAGAATTTTTAAAATTTCAAAGGAGAATTTATGAAAGATTACTTAGATATTATAAATTTTCGTCACGCTTGTAAAATTTTTGACGAAAATAAAAAGATAAGCAAAGATGACTTTAGGTATATCCTAGAGGCTGGCAGACTGAGCCCTAGCTCTACTGGGCTTGAGCAGTGGGACTTTGTGGTTGTTCAAAACAAGGAGCTTAGGGAAAAAATAAAAGAAAAATCGTGGAATCAAGTGCAAGTGACGTCTTGTTCGCATTTGGTTGTAATACTTGCAAAAATTTCTGACGTAAAAGCTGATAGCAAATATGTATCAGATATGATAGCTAGAAGACCCGATAAAACGCCAGAAGCACACGCACAAAGGGTTGAGTTTTATAAAAATTTCTTAAAATCAAATTTTAAAGATGATGACGAGCTAACATTTAACTGGTCACACGCACAGTGTATGTTTGCGGCCTTAAATATGATGAATGCTGCAGCTTTTAAAGGGATAGACAGCTGTCCGATAGAGGGTTTTGAGCGTGAAGCTATAGGGGAAATTTTAAACATTGATACAAAAAAACATAGAGTGGCTTTACTCGTGCCATTTGGATATAGACTAAATGAACAACCAACAAAATATAGAAGAAGCCTTGACGATATCGTAAATTGGATTGAGTAAATTTCATATATCTAAAACGCTATTTTTGGCGTTTTAGCTTTAATTCTTTAGTATTACACTATTTCTTACTAATGTTGGACTTATAGAATTATCTACCGCATACATTTTCGCAAGGTATCCCGTCTTTATCCCTGTCAAAATGCTCTTTACCGCAATTATTTAAGTAGTGCTTAGCCTCCTCACAACTTCTCATCTGTTTACAATACTTTTTGGAGCAGTCATATTTTTCTGCTCCACTAGCTATAACTACAAAAACCAAAAATAAAAATAGCTTTTTCATCTAATTTTCGATCCAAAAATCATCAACCTATTTTATAATAATGGACTTAAAAGCAAATATACACCAGTTAAATTAAAACTGAAAGCTGACGTGGTCTTATAAAAGAATGGTGTCCCCGACAGGATTCGAACCTGTGACCTTAAAATTAGGAATTTTACGCTCTATCCTGCTGAGCTACGAGGACACTAAACGCAAGGAGTATACACTCCTTGCAAAGTAGCTTTTAGCCGTTTCTCTTTTTGATAATCTCGTCACTAACGTTCTTTGGAACCTCTTCGTAGTGGTCAAATTCCATTGAATATGTAGCACGACCTTGCGTTTGGCTTCTTAAGTCAGTTGAGTAACCAAACATCGCTGCAAGTGGGCAGAAAGCTGTGATGATTTTGTTGCCACTTCTTTCGTCCATTGAGTTAACTTGTCCACGACGCTTGTTAAGATCGCCGATAACATCGCCCATATACTCTTCAGGTGTCTCAACTTCAACCTTCATCATTGGCTCAAGGATAACCGCACCAGCTTTTCTAGCACCCTCTTTAAAGCCCATAGACGCAGCAAGTTTAAATGCCATCTCTGAGCTATCCACCTCGTGGTAGCTTCCGTCATAAAGCGTAACTTTAACGTCCTCAACTGGATAACCAGCTAGGATACCATTTTGAAGTGCTTCTTTACAACCTTTTTCAACAGCAGGGATATACTCTTTTGGTACAACACCACCCTTGATGTCATTAACAAACTCAAATCCGCTCGCTGGCTCAAGTGGCTCGATACGTAAGAATACATGTCCGTACTGACCACGACCGCCTGATTGCTTAGCATACTTATACTCTTGCTCAACAGTCTTGCGGATAGTTTCGCGGTAAGCAACTTGTGGCTGACCAACCTCTGCTTCAACTTTAAATTCACGAAGCATACGATCAACGATAATCTCAAGGTGAAGCTCACCCATACCACTAATAATAGTCTGTCCGCTCTCTTCGTCAGTGCTAACTCTAAAGCTTGGATCCTCTTGTGCCAACTTTTGAAGTGCAAGTGCCATTTTCTCTTGATCAGCTTTTGTTTTTGGCTCAACAGCAACACTAATAACTGGCTCTGGGAAGTCCATTCTCTCTAGGATTACTGGATCTTTTTCACTAGCTAGTGTATCGCCAGTTAGTGTGTCTTTTAAGCCAACAACAGCACCGATTTCACCAGCGTGTAGAACTGAAATTTCTTCACGCTTATTTGAGTGCATTTTTAGTAAACGACCGATTCTCTCTTTTTTGCCTTTTGCTGAGTTGTAAGCATAGCTGCCACTCTCTAAGCAACCACGATATACGCGAACGAATGTTAGCTGACCAACAAATGGGTCTGTCATAATTTTAAACGCAAGACCTGCAAATTCGCCGTTATCTGTGCTATCAACAGTTACTTCTGTGCCGTCTTCATACTCGCCTTTTATCGCTTCAACCTCATCAGGAGCTGGTAGATAGTCAACAATAGCGTCAAGTAGTGGCTGAACACCTTTGTTTTTAAATGAAGTTCCGCACACCATAGGTATAATTTTCATCGATAAACAACCAGCTTTTATACCTTTTTTAATCTCTTCTACGCTTAGCTCTTCGCCATTAAAGAATTTATCCATTAAAGCATCATCAGTTTCAGCAACAGCTTCAATCATTTTTGCACGATACTCTTCTGCTTTTTCTACTAAATCAGCTGGAATTTCTTTTTCTACAAATGTAGTTGGTTTACTATCATCTTCCCAAACTAGCGCTTTCATAGTGATTAGATCAACTACGCCTTTAAATGTATCTTCTGCACCGATTGGAATTTGAATAGGCACTGGATTTGCTTTTAAGCGATTTTTGATTTGTGCTTCAACGTTGTAAAAATTTGCACCAACCCTATCCATTTTATTTACATAAACCATTCTCGGAACGCGGTATTTATTTGCTTGTCTCCAAACGGTTTCTGACTGAGGTTGAACGCCACCAACTGAACAAAATACAGCAACAGCTCCGTCAAGAACACGCATAGAACGCTCAACTTCGATAGTAAAGTCAACGTGTCCCGGAGTGTCAATTAGGTTAATTTGATGATCTTTCCAAAAGCAAGTTGTAGCAGCAGATGTAATTGTGATACCACGCTCTTTTTCTTGCTCCATCCAGTCCATTGTAGCAGCACCATCGTGAACCTCGCCGATTTTGTGGCTCATACCAGTAAAGAATAAAATTCTCTCACTGGTCGTCGTCTTTCCAGCGTCAATGTGAGCTGCGATACCGATATTTCTTACTTTATTTAATGGGGTTTTTCTATCTGCCATAAGAGCCTCCTACCAGCGATAGTGAGCAAATGCTTTATTAGCCTCTGCCATTTTATAAGTGTCTTCTTTCTTCTTGTATGAAGCACCTTTTGAATTTGCTGCGTCAAATAGTTCGTTTGCTAGTTTTTCAATCATTGTTCTTTCGCTTCTTTTTCTTGCAAAAGTGATTAACCAGCGGATAGCTAGTGCTTGTTGGCGAGCTGGGCGAACCTCAACTGGAACTTGATAAGTTGCACCACCAACACGGCGTGATTTAACTTCCATTATAGGCTTTACGTTCTCAATAGCGTCATTAAATACGTCTATACCCTTAACGTCACCACTCTTTTTTTCAATAGCCTTGATAGCACCATACATAATCTCAGTAGCGACACTTTTTTTGCCGTCATACATTAATGCGTTAATAAATTTAGTGATTACTTTATTTCCATATATTGGATCAGGTAAAACTTCCCTTACAGGGGCTTTTCTTCTTCTCATTTTTATTCCTTCAAATTTTTAAATTTTACTCAAACCTATGCCACCAATTGCAAGGTCTGCGAAACTATTTTCTTACTTCTTAGCTGCTGCTTGACCTGGTTTAGGGCGTTTAGCACCATATTTAGAGCGTGAAACTGTTCTTTTTGCAACACCAGCAGTATCTAGTGCACCACGAACAATGTGATACTTAACACCTGGTAAGTCTTTTACCCTACCGCCACGAACTAACACAATTGAGTGCTCTTGCAGGTTGTGTCCCTCGCCACCGATATAGCTAATAACTTCAAAGCCACTGGTTAATCTAACCTTGGCAACTTTTCTTAAGGCTGAGTTTGGTTTTTTTGGAGTTGTTGTATAAACTCTTGTGCAAACTCCTCTTCTTTGTGGGCACTCTTTAAGTGCAGGTGATTTTGACTTGTAAGTCACCTTCTTACGTTCATTTCTGACCAATTGATTTATGGTTGGCACAGTAATTCCTTTCGACTAAATTTATTAAAAAGACCTAATTCTATTTAAAAATGGCTTAAATGCTTATTAAGAAAAATTACAGCTACTCATACGTCCCTTTTTTCATAAAGCCATTGTTATCTTTTAAAATTTCGCCATTTGCAATTACAAATTCCAAATTCATATCCTCGTTAAACAGCAAAATATCAGCATCAAAACCAACTGAAATTTCGCCCTTTTTCTTATCAAGAGCGATAGATTTTGCAACATTTTTTGTAAAATAGCAAAGTGCCTCGTCTATACCAAAGCCACTATTTATAAAATTTTTAAATTCATTCATGGTCGCCATAACACTAGAAACTCCGATTTTTAAAAGCCGTCCGTCCAAAT
Source organism: Campylobacter mucosalis (assembly GCF_013372205.1). Classification (NCBI taxonomy): domain Bacteria; kingdom Pseudomonadati; phylum Campylobacterota; class Epsilonproteobacteria; order Campylobacterales; family Campylobacteraceae; genus Campylobacter; species Campylobacter mucosalis. The sequence continues at coordinate 461,794 of NZ_CP053831.1, read as the reverse complement.
CATAACTTGAAAAGCTACCATAACCATCAGAACTTATCGTGACTTTGTCTGTGCAAATTTTTGCGTCTTTAATCCTTTTAACTGCATTAAGCGGACTAAGCCCCAACATGCAAGTAAGATCGATATATCCGCCATCTTTTAAAAATTCCACACTTTGTAAAAATAGCTTTTCGTTGCGATTTACGTGTGTTGGCTGAAAAAAAGTAATAGGTATATCATACTCACAAAGAACGTCACGAACTAAATCTAAACCGCGTTGTCCGTCGCCCATATGAAGCGTAGTGTGACCAGATTTACCGCTTAGCATACCAGCAACGCGACCAGCAGATACGATGTGTGCTAATTCATCGCGACTTACAGATGATGAGCGATGATCACTGATGGCTAATTTTATGCCTATTATTGGATCAATAAACGCTATGTCTTTAGCAATATCGCCAGTAATCGTTGGAGTTTTTAAATCATAAGCACCAGTGTGAGCATAGCAAGTCACGCCCTCCTCATTTAAAGCCTTTGCCTTTGCGACTAAATTTTCAACGCTTCTTGTAGCACTATCTGTTCCAAGCAGTCCAACAACAGTTGTTATACCTGCTTCAATTAGCTTTGAGAGCATTATCTCAGGCACACGAGTTTTAAAGCTGCCCTCTCCACCACCGCCCGTAATATGAATATGCTTATCAATAAAACCAGGCGTTGCAATAAATTTAGTGGCGTCTATGATGTTTAAATTTGGCAAATTTGGACTTAAATTTTCACCTATGTAAATAATCTTGCCCGAGCAAACCAAAATATCCTTTTGTCCTAAAAATTTTGGAGAAAATAGTTTGGCATTTTTTATAAGCAACATAATTAATCCTTTTTGCCATCAAGCCTTGCTATACCGATACCAGTTATAGCCAAAATCACCGCAAAAACAACTCCCATATAGTTCATAACAGCCCAAGGCAGATACTCAATCGTATTAACCCCAAGAGTAGCAGTCATATATGCACCAGCAGCCGACCAAGGTATTAGTGGAACTATAACCGTTCCAGAATCCTCAAGCGTCCTTGAAAGATTTTTTGCTGCCAAATTCTTCTGTTTGTAAAAATCTTTAAACATCTCGCCAGGCACAATGATAGAAAGGTACGAATTTCCCGTAATAAAAGCAACCGTGATACAAGAACCGATAGTTGATATTATCACACCAGTTGCACTCTTTACCTTTGACATAACGGTTGATAAAACAACATTTAGCATACCTGTAACTGTTAAAATACCAGCCAAACCCATAGCACACAAAACTAAAATGGTAGTGGAATTTACAGAACTTACACCGCCCCTATTTATAAGTCTTATAATGTCTTTTGAAAATTCGGCTTCAACACCACTCATAGAGAGATTAAAACCTGTCATCATAGAGATAAATCCACTCTTAAGACTAAAACCCTGAAATAAAATACCAAGTATTATCGATAAGAACGACGAAATAAGCATAATAGGAATGGTTGGCCACTTTAGAAACGATCCAGCTAAAACCAAAAGTGCTGGAAGCAAAAGTATGATATTAAAATCAAACACTTTATCAAGCTCATTTTGAAGCGATAAAATAGAAGCAGAGATGTTGCCACCACTAACAGCGCTAGATCCGATAAAATAATATGCCAAAAGCGCAACGATAGTCGCTGGGATAGTAGTATAAAACATATGCTTAATATGCTCATAAAGCTCTGAACCCGCAACAATTGGTGCTAAATTTGTCGTATCAGAAAGTGGAGATAGTTTATCTCCAAAATACGCACCAGCCACGACAGCACCAGCAGCCGCAGCAAGATCTACGCCAAGCCCCTGTGCGATACCCATAATTGCCACGCCTATCGTTCCAGCAGAGCCCCACGACGTCCCTGTAACAGTCGAGATAATAGCTGAGATAACAAAAGCAGTAACGACTAAATATCTTGGGCTAATAATCTCAATACCATAATAAACCAGCATTGGTATCGTGCCTGAAAACATCCAAGCACCGATGAGCAAACCAACAACCCACAGTATCATAAGTGCAGGCAAAGAACTTGCGATCTTATCAATAATACCCTTTTGCATATCGCTATAAGAGTAGCCTATACGCCACGCTATCACACCTGCAACAAGCGCCGAAAGCAGAAGTATCGGCTCAACCTTAAGCTTTAAATATCCAACCCCAACTGCAAGTCCAAAAACCATTACTAAAATCGGTGTAATGCTTTGTAAAAAAGTTGGCTTTGTCTTTGAAATTTCCACAATAATCTCCTTAAAGTAAAATCACTAATAAGGAATTTATTATTTTTATAATAAAAGAATTTTAAATCTAAAATTTATTATTTTAAATTTATAAAGCGTAGTTAAGAATTGTAACACGTAAGCATAAATTCTAATCACGCTTTATCGCATATCTTCCGCTACCACTAAGAAGCAAACAAAGAGCCATAGATATATATAGATACACAATCTCTGCCTTAAAACCGCCATGTGATGTAAGAGCAAAAAGGTCTGGAGCAAAGAACAACCATAGTATCGTAAAGCAAGTTCCTAAAATCAAAACAGATCCAAAACGCACATAAATTCCAAGAATAAGCATAACAGGCGCCACAACCTCGCCAAGATATGCAAAATACGCAATAAATTCTGGTAGTCCAACCTTTAGCAAAAGTGACTTTACAAAACCAACACCATTTAGCAATTTTGCTATGCCGTGCATAATAAGCATAACACCAAGCCCAAGTCTAATAAAAAGCAGTCCTAAATCGAAATTTTTCAAAATTTTCCTTAATACAAACTAGAGTTGGGGCAAAAATGCCCCAAATTTTAGAGTTTTTTAATCTTGATAGTTTTATCTTTATAAAGACCGGTTCCAACAGGTATCATACGACCTAAGATTACGTTTTCTTTTAGATCCTCAAGATAGTCAAATTTAGCCGCTATCGAAGCTTCGGTTAGAACCTTTGTCGTCTCTTGGAACGATGCCGCTGAGATAACGCTATCAGAGCCGATAGCCGCGCGAGTAACACCTAAAAGTATAGGCTCAGCAATCGCTGGTTCTCCGCCCATTTTCATAATTCGCTCATTTTCTTCTTTAAATCTATTTCTAGATATAAGATCGCCAACGATGAAATTTGTATTACCACTATCAACGATTTTAACCTGCCTTAGCATTTGAGATACGATAATCTCAATATGTTTATCGGCAATAGCAACACCTTGGCGGCGATAAACTTGCTGAATTTCGCTAATTAGGTAATAGTGAAGTGCTTTCTCGCCTAGAATTCTTAAAATATCGTGGCTTGAAATAAGTCCGTCTGTTAGCTTCTCTCCAGCGTGGACAAACTCGCCGTTTCTTACCTGAATTTGACGCGTTTTGTCAATCAAATACTCAGCACTAGAGCCATCTTCAGCTTCGATAATAACACGCTCTTTTGAGCGAAGTGGCTTATCAAATCTAACAACGCCGTCAATTTCAGCTACAATAGCCGTATTTTTAGGCTTTCTTGCTTCAAACAACTCAGATACCCTTGGAAGACCGCCAGTAATATCTTTTGATTTTGCAACTGCTTTTGGAGTTTTTGCCAAAATGTCAGCCTGAGCAACACTTGTGCCGTCACTTACAAATATAGCTGTTTTAGGCTCAAGCTGATACCTGATAGTTCCTGTTTTTGTCGCTATTACAATCGTAGGTTTTACGCCACTTGGCAGATACTCATTTACAACCAAACGGCTCTGACCAGTAGCTTCATCAAACTGCTCAGCCACACTATATCCAGGCTCAATATCTTCAAACGCCACAACACCAGCTTCCTCTGCAATTATAGGAGTTGAGTATGGATCCCACTCTGCAATTACTAGCTTATCGCTCTTTTCAGGAAGTGCTATAACGCTCTTAGTATCAACATTTGCATTATCATCTATCTGAACAATCGAGCCTCTTGGTATATAGTGGCGTATAGCTTCACGACCACCTTGATCTGAGACTACCACAAATAGACCTTTTTGCTCTACTTTATGTCCGTTTTTAACATCTTTTATACGCTCTAAATAGTCACCCTTTAGGATAAAGAATTTTGCAACCCCATTTGCACTAGCCACGATTTTTTGTGTGACAGGCTCTCCGTCAGCTATTTTTAGCTCACTGGCAAATGGGATACGATTTGGCACGTTCCAGCCCTCTTTGATGACCTCTACTATACTTTCGTGCTCTTTAACATCGTCGCCATTTGAGTAAGGTATATACATTTTACCTTCTATCTTTCCACTTACGCCGGCTAACTCATTTGGTTTAGCTACGTCATTTCTACGAACGATATATTTAAATTCCTCTTTTTTGCCTTTTATGGTAAGGATAATATCTTCGTGAGCTACTTCAATCTCAATCTTTCCGTCTACTGGAGATTTAATCTTTGGCTCAACCAAAAGCACAGCAGCACTTCGGCGGTTTGCGACTACTATTTTGCCGTTATTTTCATAAGTGTTTAGGTTGTAGTAACGTATAAAACCCTCTTTTGTAGCTACAACTTGGCGATCTTGTTGCTCTGTTGAAGCTGTTCCACCGATGTGGAATGTTCTTAGTGTTAGCTGAGTTCCTGGTTCCCCAATTGACTGAGCCGAGATAATACCAACAGCTTCGCCAGGCTTAACAAGTTTGCCCTCGCCGAGGTTTATACCATAGCACTTGGCACAAACGCCTTTTGGTGCTTTGCAAGTAATAGGGGTTCTTATGCTTACAGCTTTTATGCCACTCTCGCTAAGCACTCTTGCCTTTTCTTCATCAATCAATGTGCCTTCACTAAATAAAATTTCATTTGTTATTGGATCAATAACGTCATCAGCTAAAACTCTACCTAATACACGCTCTTCAAGGCTCTCAATAAGTTCGCCACTCTCAGTAATCTCAGTAATCTCAACACCCTCATGAGTGCCACAATCGTGCATAGACACCTTTACGTTTTGAGCAACGTCAATTAGCTTACGAGTTAGATAACCAGCGTTTGCCGTCTTTAAAGCGGTATCAGCTAGACCCTTTCTAGCACCGTGAGTCGAGTTAAAATACTCCATTATATTCAGTCCCTCACGGAAGTTTGAAACGATTGGTGTTTCAATAATAGAGCCGTCAGGTTTTGCCATAAGACCACGCATACCAGCAAGTTGGCGAATTTGAGCTGCTGAGCCCCTAGCACCAGAGTCAGCCATCATATAAATAGAGTTAAATCCACCCTTATCGCTTTGTATAAGTTTCATCATCTCACTAGCAACGGTGTTGTTTGTATCTGTCCAAATATCAACGATTTTGTTGTATCTCTCAGAGTCTGTTAGCAAACCACCACCATATTGCTTTTGAATTTCACGCACCTTTTTCTTAGCGTCATCAATATGTTTTTGTTTATTATCAGGCACGATGATATCAGCAATAGATATTGAAATTCCAGCCTTTGTAGCATAGCGGAAACCTAAATTTTTAAGCTTATCTAAAAACTCAGCCGTTACTTCAAGACCGCCATTTTTATAAACATAATCAACAAGTGACGAGATATCCTTTTTCTTCATAACTTTATTCCATAAATTTTCAGGAACAAAATCAGGAATGATAGAACGCAGTATCAAACGACCAGCGGTTGTTGTTATCGTGTGCCCTTCAAGGATTGTTTTAATCTTAGCGTGAAGTCCTAGTGAGTGAGCCTCTTCTGCTATCATAACCTCATCAACTGAGGCGAAAATTTTATTTGCACCTTTCTCATCGGTTCGCTCTAAGCTTAAATAGTAAATTCCTAAAACCATATCCTGGCTAGGCACAGTTATAGCCTTACCACTTGCTGGTAAAAGGATATTCATTGAGCTAAGCATTAAAATTTTACACTCAGCAATTGCTTCTTGTGATAATGGCACGTGAACAGCCATTTGGTCGCCGTCAAAGTCAGCGTTAAATGCGGCACAAACTAGCGGATGAAGCTGAATAGCCTTACCCTCAACTAGTACCGGGTGAAACGCTTGAATTGAAAGCTTGTGAAGCGTTGGAGCACGGTTTAGCATAACCGGATGATCTTTAACTACCTCTTCAAGGCACTCCCAAACTTCATTTGTCTTATCTTCAATCATCTTTTTGGCTTGTTTAACGGTCGTTGCATAACCTTTCTCTTCAAGACGCGCTAAAAGGTGTGGTTTAAATAGCTCTAACGCCATCTTTTTAGGCAGACCGCACTGATCCATTCTAAGCTTTGGACCAACAACAATAACCGAACGACCAGAGAAATCCACACGCTTACCTAGTAGGTTTTGGCGGAAACGACCCTGTTTGCCTTTGATAATCTCTGAAAGTGATTTAAGTGGACGTTTATTTGCACCTTTTACGGCATTTGCACGGCGACCATTATCAAATAAAGCATCAACGGCTTCCTGAAGCATACGTTTTTCGTTTCTTATAATAATCTCAGGTGCATCAAGCTCTAAAAGACGCTTTAAACGACTATTTCTATTTATCACACGACGATATAAATCATTTACATCTGAAACTGCAAATTTTCCACCGTCAAGGCTAACAAGTGGTCTTAAATCCGGCGGTAAAACTGGCAAATTTGTAATCATCATCCACTCTGGACGATTTCCTGAATTTAAAAAGCTCTCAATGACCTTTAGGCGTTTTACAATAGTTTTCTTTTTGGCTTCAGAATTTGTAGCCTCTATTTCTGCTTTTAAATCTTCTAAAATTTTAAACAAATCAAGCTCAGCAAGCATATCATAGATAACTTCGCCACCCATTCTAGCAACAAAGCCCTCATTTTCATATCTTTGTGCTAAAAGTTGATACTGCTCTTCGTTTAAAACGTCGTATTTTTCAACCTTTTTAGAATTTTCATTGTCATAAAAAGCACTGCCAGGATTTTCAACAATATATGCCTCATAGTAAAGCACACGCTCTAAATCTTTCATTTTTATGCCAAGAAGTGTGCCGATACGTGAAGGTAGTGAATTTACATACCAAATGTGAGCTACTGGCGTAACAAGCTCAATGTGCCCCATACGAGAGCGACGAACTTTTGAACTAGTAACCTCAACACCACATTTTTCGCATTTAATGCCCTTATAACGCATTTTTTTGTATTTGCCACAAAGACACTCATAGTCACGAATAGGACCAAAAATTTTAGCACAAAACAAACCGTCACGCTCAGGTTTTAGTGTGCGGTAGTTTATAGTTTCAGGCTTTTTAACCTCACCATAACTCCACGACTTTATCCTTTCAGGACTTGCAAGACGAAGCTGAAACGCTTCAAAATCACGAGGTCTTTGCTCCTCTTTTATCTCAACTGGTTTTAGGTTATTCATTTTCATTTGCTTCATCCTCATCGTATACTTCAACATCAAGTGCTAATGATTTTAGTTCGTTTGTTAAAACGAAGAAAGTCTCAGGGATACCAGTTTCTGGCACGTTTTCACCACGAGTTAGGGCTTTATAAGCCGATAAACGTCCCTCAACGTCGTCTGATTTAACGGTTAGCATTTCACGAAGCGTGTGAGCAGCACCGTAAGCCTCTAATGCCCAAACCTCCATCTCTCCAAATCTCTGACCACCAAATAGTGCCTTACCGCCAACTGGCTGTTGTGTTACAAGACTGTATGGACCGGTTGAACGAGCGTGGACCTTCTCATCAACTAAGTGGTGAAGTTTAAGCATATACATACAACCAACATTTACTCTCTCGCGAATTTTTGAGCCAGTTCTGCCGTCATATAGCTCGGTTTTGCCGTCACTATCAATCTTGGCCATTTCAAAAAGTTTTGCAAATTCATCAGGTTTAACGCCCTCAAAAATCGGAGTAGCAAATCTAACACCCTTGCTCCAATCTCTTGCGTATTCAATTAATTTTTCATCGCTTATCTGACTAAGTGCTTTTTTAGCGTCCATTAGTTTTGAAACACTTGCAATCTCTATCATCTTAGCACGTAAATTTTTAATCCACTCACCCTTTTTGGTCTCAAAAATTTCAGCGATTTGCTCACCCAAACGATAGCCAACAAGTCCAAGGTGGCTCTCTAAAATTTGACCGATATTCATACGGCTTGGAACACCTAGCGGATTTAAAACGATATCAACAATCTGTCCATTTGGCAAGTAAGGCATATCAACCTCTGGAACGATGTTTGAAACTATACCTTTATTTCCGTGACGTCCAGCCATTTTATCGCCCACTTTTAGCTTACGTTTTGTAGCGATATAAACTTTAACAAGCTTGACAACACCGCTTGGCAAAATGTCATCTTTGCCTAAAATTTCAATCTTAGCGTCGTGCTCTTCTTTTAGTTTTCTCTTCTCATTTTGGAAGTAGTTTTTAAGCTCATCATATTGCTTTTGAACATCTTTTGAAAAGCCTTTAACAATAGTATTTATGGTAAATCTGTTAATATTTTCAAGGTCTACGCTATCTATTTTTGAGCCTTTTTTATACTCTTTTTTGTTTATAGTTTGTGCGGTCGCTAAAACATTTTTAGAGAGCAATGATGTCACTTTTAACATCTCTTCGCGATCAAGCATTAAAAGCCTGTCGTGGTGCTCTTTTTCAAGAACCATCTTTTCATCTTCATATGTCTTGCTTGCCCTGCTATCTTTTTCGTGACCCTTTTTTGTAAAAATTTTAACATCTATAACAACACCCTCCATAGAAGCAGTTGCATAGAGTGACTTATTGACGACGTGACCAGCCTTTTCGCCAAATATCGCACGAAGCAAACGCTCTTCAGGGGTAGGTTTAACCTCGCCTTTTGGAGATACTTTACCCACTAAAATCATACCTGGCTTAATCTGAGTGCCTATTTTTATGATACCACTATCATCAAGGTGAATTAAATCCTCCTCTTTAACGTTTGGTATATCTTTTGTAATCTCTTCTACGCCGTCTTTAAGCTCACGAGCTTCAATCTCTTTTTCATAGATATGAACGCTTGTAAATGCGTCTTCACGGATCATCTTTTCGTTCATTACTATAGCATCTTCGTAGTTATAACCGTTCCAAGGCATAAATGCAATCAGTGCATTTTTACCAATAGCAAGCTCTCCTAGCTCCATACTTGGACCATCAGCTATTATTTGACCAAGCTCTACCTTTTCGCCCTTTTTAACGATAGGATGCTGAGAGAATGTAGTATTTTGATTTGTGCGTAAATTTTTCTCTAAAGAGTAGTGGTCTATAAACGGACCAGCCTCATCTTCGCCAAGGATAAATATATTTTTATTATCTACCTTTTCAACCACACCAGCACGTTTTGCCTTTACGCTCTCCCAAGCATCACGAGCAACGGTACTTTCCATACCAGTTCCTACAATCGGTGCAGTCGCTCTAAGTAATGGCACTGCTTGGCGTTGCATGTTTGAACCCATTAGGGCACGGTTTGCGTCATCGTGCTCCAAAAACGGAATAAGCGAAGCAGCAACACCAGCTATCATACCAGAGCAAAGGTCGATTAATGTAACATCTTCACGGCGTGCGAGCATCATTTCGCCCTCACGTCTAACCTCTAGCAAGTCCTCAACGATATAGCCCTTATCATCAAGCTTTGTTGAAGCTGGAGCTATAACATTACCCTCCTCTTGAGTTGCAGTTAAATAAACTATTTCATCTGTAACTTTACCGTCTACAACCTTTTTATAAGGAGCCTCAACAAAGCCAAGTTCATTTACTTTTGCATAAGTTGAAAGTGTGTTGATTAGACCGATATTTTGACCTTCTGGCGTTTCGATAGGGCAAATTCGTCCATAGTGTGTAGGGTGAACGTCACGCACCTCAAAACCAGCGCGCTCTTTAACCAAACCACCCTCACCAAGAGCCGAAAGACGGCGTTTGTGAGTAACCTCACTAAGTGGGTTGGTCTGATCCATAAACTGACTTAACTGACCGCCAGTGAAAAATTCCATTATAGTCGCAGTTATCATCTTTGGATTGATTAAATCATAAGGCATTAGCTCGTCTATACTGTTGCTAAGCCCTGTAAATTTATCACGGATCGCCTTTTGCATTTTGACAAATCCAAGGTGAAGTTCATTTGCTAAAAGTTCGCCAATAGAGCGGATACGACGATTTCCAAGATGATCTCTATCATCTATCAAGCCCTGTCCATTTTTAACTTTTATAAGATATTTTGCTGTCTTTATAATATCCTCATTTGTAAGAACCGTTACGTATTCTGGAACCTCAAGAGCTAGTTTGTGATTCATCTTCATACGACCAACTTTAGTCATATCGTAACGCTCAGGGTTAAAGAATATATCATTTACAAATGCTTTCGCAGCGTCTTTTACAACTGGCTCTCCAGGACGCATAACCTTATAAATTCTAATAGCAGAGAGGTCATTTTCATCATCAATACCCTCTGTCTGTTTTAAAAGTTTTAATGTCTCAGCATCAGCCAAGAAAGAATTTATAATAGCATCATCAACACCTGAAGCAGAGTTATTTATAATCTCAATGCTTTCATATTCGCTTAAAATTTTAGCCAGTTTATTTTCATCAAGTTGTGAAAGAGTATCATATACAACTTCGCCACTTTCATTGTCAATAACTGGATTTGCAAGATATTTGTTTATTAAAACCTCTGTTGGGTACTCTACAAATTTTAGCCCGTCTTCTACTAGCTTATCTGCTTTTTTCTTAGTCAAGCGTTTTCCAGCTTCGTGTAGAATCTTTCCACTTTCATCTTTTATATCATACTCAACTCTGCCAAGATAATCATCAGAGTTAAATACTGTTAAAAATTTGCCATTTTTTATTGTTAGTGTTTGAATAGGATAAAATAGTTTTATAATGTCTTGTTTTTTATAACCAAGTGCCCTAAATAGTATCGTTACTGGTACTTTTCTACGCTTATTTATACGCACATAAAGAACGTCTTTTGTGTCATACTCAAAGTATAGCCAAGAGCCACGATCAGGTATAATTTGAGCTGTGTAGATTAGCTTATTTACGACAGTCGCACTCTCTTCTTGTTTAAAAATAACGCCTGGGCTTCTATGGAGCTGATTTACAACAACACGCTCAACGCCATTTATGATAAATGAAATTCTATCTGTCATAAGAGGAATTTCACGGATAAAAATTTCTTGTTCTTTTATATCTTTTACACCGATTTTCTCGCCGGTTTTTTCATCTTTTTCGTGAACTATAAGACGAACTTTGATCTTTAAATTTACAGAATAAGTAAGTCCTCTTTCTATACACTCTCTAACTGTGTATTTTGGCTTACCTATTTCGGAGCTAACATACTCAAGGCTTAGGCGGTTTTGAATATCATGAATAGGGAATATTGATTTAAAAACTTTTTCTATACCGCTCTCTTGCAGTGAATTATCTAGGTTTAAAAACTGGTCGAAACTCTTTTTTTGTAGTTGTAATAAATTTGGAATATCTATCTCTTTAGCGACATTTGAAAAATCAACTCTAAGACGATTTCCTGAGTATAAACTATTTAACATATATCTACCTCGTGGTAATTTTGAAAGAAAAGTATTAAGCCTTTAATGGCATCTAAAATTTAAAAAGGAGAGAGCATTAGCTCTCTCATAAGTTTTATTAATTTCAATAAAAATGAAATTATTTAAGTTCGACTTTTGCACCAGCTTCTTCAAGCTCTTTTTTAGCAGCTTCTGCTTCGTCTTTGCTAACGCCCTCTTTAAGAACAGAAGGAGTTTGCTCAACTGCGTCTTTAGCCTCTTTAAGACCAAGACCAGTAAGAGCACGAACAACTTTAATAACATTAATTTTCTTATCGCCACCATCAAGTAAAACGATATTAAATTCAGTTTTTTCTTCAGCTGCTTCAGCCGCTGCACCACCGCCAACACCAGCTACCATTACAGGAGCTGCACTAACGCCAAATTTCTCTTCAAACTCTTTTACAAGTTCTGAAAGCTCTAACACTGAAAGATTAGAGATAAACTCTAATACATCTGCTTTTGTAATTGCCATTTTATTATCCTTTTATTATTATGCTGATTGTTCTTTTTTCTCTTTAAGCGCATTTAATCCAATTGTGAAATTTTGAATTGGCGCATTCCAAACCTGCAAAAGCATTGCAATAAGCTCATCACGACTAGGCATTTTAGATAGAGCTTTAACTTTTTCAACACTTGCAACTTCACCTTCAATATGTGCTATTTTAATTTTGAATAGATCTTGATTCGTCTCTTCAAATTTAGCAACAACCTTAGTTACACTTAGCTGATCTTCGCCCCAAACATAGATGTTTGTATCTTTAAGATCCATTCCTTCTTTCTCTACGTTCTTAAGAGCAATTTTAGCTAATGTATTTTTAACAACCTGAACTTTAACGTTTTGCTCTCTTGCGGCATTTCTTAAAGCTTCAAGTTTTTTAACACTAAGACCACGATAATCACAAACAACAATAGCTTGTGCATTTTTAAATTCGCTTTCTAGTTTAGCTATAACTTCAGATTTTTCGTTACGTGTCACGTCTTCTCCTTTCCGACCAGTGATTTCAAGCAGAGAGGGTCGAATCAATTAAGCCCAAAGGCCTCCGCTATCTCTAATCTAAGATAAAAATTTAAGCTTACAAACTTAAACCTAAATTTTTATCTTAAAAAAGAGCCACTTAAGGCTCTTTTGATTATTTTAGATCCATAACCTCTTGAGTGTCAAGAGCGATAGATGGGCTCATAGTTAGCGATAATCTAGCATTTTTTACATATCTACCTTTTGCGGCAGCTGGTTTATGTTTATTTATAGCCTTAATAAATGCTGACACGTTTTCATTAAGTTGCTCTTTGCTAAAGCTTACTTTGCCAAGACCTGCGTGGATATTTCCTTGCTTATCTACACGGAAATTTACCTGACCGCTCTTTGCGTTATTAACAGCTTGTGCAACGTCCATAGTAACTGTTCCGGTTTTTGGGTTTGGCATAAGACCCTTTGGTCCTAATATACGAGCCGCTTTGCCTAACACACCCATTAGATTAGGAGTAGCGATAAGGACATCGAAATTTATAATACCTTTTTGAACATCATCTATAATGTCCTCAGCTCCAACCAAATCAGCACCAGCAGCCTTAGCCTCATCAGCTTTAGCGTCTTTTGCGATAACAGCAACACGAACTTTTTTACCTGTTCCAGCTGGTAATATAACAGAACCGCGAACCATTTGATCTGCGTGTCTTGGATCAACATTTAGTTTAAGAGCTATCTCAACTGTTTCATCAAATTTCGCAGATGCCAAAGTCTTAACTGTATCTATGGCTTCTGATAAACTATAAATTTTGTTATCATCAACTTTTTTTAATAATTCTTGAAATCTTTTTGTAGTCTTTCCCATTAATCTCTCCGCATTAAAACGTGCTTCCGCCTTCTGAATATCAACCTGGCGGTAAAGGTATTAGTCTATAACCTCGACACCCATTGAACGAGCAGAACCAGCTATAATTTTAGCAGCTTGCTCTTTGTCGTTTGTGTTTAAATCAACAATTTTACGCTCAACTATCTCTAAAATTTGAGCTTTTGTGATTTTACCAACTTTATTTTTCAAAGGGTTATCAGTACCTTTTGAAATTCCAGCAGCCTTTTTTATAAGGTCTGTCGCAGGTGGTTGTTTTGTGATAAATGTAAAACTTCTATCAGCATAAACAGTGATAACAACAGGAATGTTAAAACCTGCCATATCTTTTGTTCTTTCATTAAAAGCCTTACAAAACTCCATTATGTTTACGCCTTGCTGACCAAGAGCCGGACCAACCGGAGGGCTTGGATTTGCTTTTGTAGCAGCAATTTGCAATTTTATTTCGCCTATAACTTTCTTAGCCATAAACCTACTCCTTAAATTATCTTCTCAACTTGTGAATATAAAATATCAACCGGTGTACTTCTGCCAAATATGGAAACATTCAAACGAAGCTTTCCGTGAACCATATCATACTCCTCTACTATACCAGTAAAGTTTGCAAAAGGACCCTCTGTAATACGAACACTCTCGCCATCTTCAAAAAATATTTTTGGTTTAGGCGCAGCACGTTTTTCTACTTTTTCTAAAATTGTATTAATGTCTTTATCACTTAATGGGGTCGGCTTTTTAGACTCTCCGATAAATCTACCAACCTTCGGCAAAGATTGAATTTTATGCCAAAGTGCAGTATCTAAATCAAGACGAGCAAAAGCATATCCTGGATAAAGTGTTCTTTCGTTTATCTTTTGTTTTCCGTTTTTAATCTCTATCACATCCTCTGTAGGAACTATAACTTCCTCGACTCTAGAGCCTATATCATTATCTAAAGCCATACTCTCTATGGCTCTTTTTACAGCCATTTCACTTCCTGCATACGTTTGAATAGCATACCATTTATGTGCCATAAATAACCCTTTTAGATAATCTTAGAAAGTGAAAAAGACATAATTGCATCAACTAAAGCTAAAAATAGAGATACAACAGTAACAACAATAAAAACGGTTATAAAAGCATTTCTTACTTGCTCTTTAGTAGGAAATATTACCTTTAAAATTTCAAGTTTTGAAAGCTTTAAATAATTTATTATCTTTTCCATTTTTTACCTTATAGTGGCAGGGCAAGAGGGATTCGAACCCCCAACCATTGGATTTGGAATCCAGCGCTCTACCGTTGGAGCTATTGCCCTAATGCTAATAGCCTAATTAGCTCTTTAATTTAACTTCTTTATGAACTGTATGCTTTTTAAGTCTAGGGCAATACTTCTTAAGCTCTAATTTCTCTGTTGTTGTCTTGCTATTTTTTGTTGTAGTATAGTTTATATCACCAGATTCTGAGCATTTAAGACCTATTTTTACTCTACTATTACTTTTTGCCATAAATTTCCTTTTCTAAAAAGTAGAGAGAACAACCCCTCTACCAAATAATGCTAAATTAAGCTAATATCTTTGATACAACGCCAGAACCAACTGTTCTACCACCCTCACGGATAGCAAAGCGTGTACCTTCTTCAAGTGCTACTGGAGCTATAAGCTCAACTGTAATTTTTAGGTTATCACCAGGCATAACCATCTCAGTACCTTCTGGAAGAGTTATAGAACCTGTAACGTCTGTTGTTCTAACATAGAATTGTGGTCTATAATTGTTAAAGAATGGAGTGTGGCGACCACCTTCATCTTTAGTAAGGATATAAACCTCTCCTTCAAATTTTGTATGTGGAGTGATTGATTTTGGCTTAGCAAGAACCATACCACGCTCAACGTCTTCTTTCTTAGTACCTCTTAAAAGAACACCAACGTTATCGCCAGCCTCGCCTTGATCCATCTCTTTTCTAAACATCTCAACACCAGTAACTGTTGTTGTTTGAGTATCGCGTATACCAACGATTTCGATTGTATCGCCAACTTTAACAACACCCTTCTCAATTCTACCTGTAACAACTGTACCACGACCAGAGATCGAGAACACGTCCTCGATAGGCATTAGGAAGTCTTTATCAGTAGCACGAGCTGGAGTTGGGATATAGCTATCAACAGCAGCCATAAGCTCAAGAACTTTTGCTGACCACTCGCCGTCTTTGCCGTCTTTTGCTTCATTTAGTGCTTGAAGAGCAGAACCAGCTATGATAGGTGTATCATCGCCTGGGAAGTCATAAGTGCTTAGAAGCTCTCTTATTTCCATTTCTACTAGATCAAGAAGTTCAGCGTCATCAACCATATCAGCTTTGTTCATAAATACAACTATGTATGGAACGCCAACTTGGCGAGATAGTAGGATGTGCTCTCTTGTTTGTGGCATTGGGCCGTCAGCTGCTGAAACAACTAGGATAGCACCGTCCATTTGAGCAGCACCAGTAATCATATTTTTAACATAGTCAGCGTGGCCTGGGCAGTCAACGTGAGCATAGTGGCGATTTTCTGTTTCATACTCAATGTGTGAAGTAGCAATCGTAATACCGCGCTCTTTTTCTTCTGGAGCGTTATCGATATTATCATAATCTTTAAGCTCAGCAAGACCTCTTCTTGAAAGAACAGCAGAAATAGCAGCTGTTAATGTAGTTTTACCGTGGTCAACGTGACCAATGGTACCAATGTTTACGTGTGGCTTATTACGTGAAAATTTTTCTTTAGCCATCTTTTCCTCCATTAATATGATATGAACTCAAAACTAGAATTTGTCTTGTCTAAGTTGTAATTTAACGTAACCTGGAGCTCATAGCGGGACTTGAACCCGCGACCTCTTCCTTACCAAGGAAGTGCTCTACCTCTGAGCCATATGAGCGTTTTTAACGCTTGGCTAAGACGATAAATTTACCTAAAACTTAACAATTCAACTAAAACCATGTGGATATAAAAAACTGAAGCAAATAAAAACCTCTCTTACAGCTCCCAGTTAAAATATCCAAAAATTGGAGCGGGAAACGGGACTCGAACCCGCGACCCTCAGCTTGGAAGGCTGATGCTCTAGCCAACTGAGCTACTCCCGCATATAGCTGGTGGTGAGACGTGGATTCGAACCACGGAAGACATAGTCAGCAGATTTACAGTCTGCCCTCGTTGGCCGCTTGAGTATCTCACCCTTTTTAATATTATGAAAATAAAATTGGTATTTCTGGTCAAACACTGTTGAAAATGGAGCTGGTGAACGGAATCGAACCGCCGACCTACTGCTTACAAGGCAGTAGCTCTACCATCTGAGCTACACCAGCATCCTTTTAGTGAAGTGTCAATTATATCTCAAATAAAAACAAAAGTCAAGGGTTTTTTATAAAAAAACTAAAATAACTAAAAAATATAAAATTTTAATTTTTTTTAAAAACTAAAATCATATAATTTGCAAAAAATAAGGACAGAAAATATGCAATACTTACCTTGGGTTGTTATACTTTTGCTTATATACGCGATATATTTTTTAATGATAAGATATGAAAAGCGTATGGATATGCTAAGCAAACTAATCGAGCAAAATAGAGATAACATAAAACAAAACAAAAATATGATAGAAAAAAATCGCACACTTATAGAGAAAAACAAAACTGCTATCGAAGAAAATAGCAAAAATATAAGTGCTAGTCTAAAAAAGATCGAAACAGATATTGAGGACTAACGTTTCCAAAATATCTCATTTTCCTCTTTTTTGAGCAGTTTTTCGTATGTGTCCATTCTGATATTTAGTTGCTCTAAATTTATGCCGTCTTTTTTGATTTTGTAGTATTTGCCGTCTTTTAGGCAATATGTCGGTTGCAGATCATATCTTTTAGAAAGCGGTAGTACTTTAAAGCTTAGATTATCAAGTATTAGTGGCTCCTTTTTAGGGCTTTCCCAAACGGCAAGTACCATATGATAGCTACCAGAGAATTTCTCTTTTACGACAAGCAAACAATGCTGATTTGAAATTCCAAGATCTTTTAAGCTCTCTTTTTTTGTTATCGCATACTCTTCGCAATCTCCACCGCCACGCCTTAAAAATTCTCCGCGAGTGCTCCAAATATCGACATTTGTATTATAAAAATTATCATATCTTGGCATAATGGTATTGATATAGTCATTTACCAGCTCTAGTTTGCGGTTAAAATTTTCGTTTTTAATTCTGTTCATAAATTTAGAGTAGTGGTTAAGTATATTTTGGCAGCGAGGCTCTCCTTTGCAGGCCTTTAAATTTTCAGATGACACCTCAAAATTTAGCGCCTGTAAAGCGATAGCATTTAAAAAAACTAGGTATAAAAATAGAGATTTAAGCATCTTGCTTTTGTCTTAACAACACAAGTCCCAATCTATCTTTAACGCCTATTTTTGAATATATCGCTGTTGTGTGAGCCTTAACCGTTCTTAGCGTGATCCCAGAAATTTCTGAAATTTCTTTGTTGCTCATACCTTTATAGATAAACTCTGCGATCTCTTTTTCTCTTGCGCTAAGTTGCTCAAAAACGTCATTGCTCTTAGCAGGAGCGTTAGAAACGACGATCTCGCCAATCATCTGCTGAATAAACTCAGGATATATCCAAACATTGCCATTAATGATCGTACTTACCGCGTCATTAAAGTGAATCTCTTGCATGTGCGAGTTAGCATACCCTTTAACGCCATAAGCAAGTAGGAGTTTGCCGTTTATAAAATTTGGCTCATTTGCCAATGCTAAAATTTTAACATCGCTAAATTTTGATAGCAAATCTTTAATAAAAGCATTGATATTTGGCAATACAGCAACATCAAGTCCCAAAATAACACCCTTTGGGTCTTTTAGATTTTTTATCAACTCATCTTGACTATGAACAAATGTCGGATTTTTATTAAATTTGTAGCTCTTCCATAAGCTTTGTAATGAATTATTTTTTGTAAATAAAACTAATTTCATATCATCCTCTCTTGTGATTTTAAAATTTTATCATACGATAGCTCTCCGTTGATATAAACAAATATCCTACGCACCTCATCTGTATCGCCAAAAGTATATCTATATGTTAAGCTAGATAAAAATTTTGACACATCATCGTCTTTAGAAAAGTTAAAACTAACCTCGATCGCCTTATTTGCTATTGAATACCTATAAGGACTGCTTAATGCCAAGCTATCAAACACCAAGCTATCGCTGTTCTCGTCGTAACCTTGTATCAAAATTTTAATCAACTCCACATCTTTATCGCAACCAATCTCTTTTCCAAATTTAAATATTTGAGCAAAATCGCCAAAAAGCTCGTTGTAGCTTTTTGTGCAATCCTTAAATACAAAATTTGTCGTATCAAAATTTACAAGATCCGTTTGGCTATCGCTACTTATGCTAAAAAAACCGCTAATACCAGTTGGTCTTATCTCATAAGAGCTAAAATTTTGCGCATAATATGCAGTGTGCATTATCTCTCCGTTAAAGCATTTTGCTTTGCTTTTAAAATAGGTTTTAGCAGATAATCAAGAATGGTTTTCTTACCAGTAATAATATCTGCATTCACGACCATACCGACTTTTATACGTAGAGGTTTTTCCTCGCTTCCTAGGTAGTTTTTATCAGTTTCTATACGGACAAGATAGTGACTCTCGCCTGTTTTTTCGTTTGTTTCAGTATCGGCACTTATCTGCGTAACTTTTCCAGTTAAACCTCCATAAATACTAAAATCATAGGCTGTAAATTTAACCATAGTGCTAAGCCCTGGGCGCAAAAATGCTACATCCGCTGGTTTTACTTTAATCTCTGCAACAAGCTTATCCTCTAGCGGAACTATCTCAGCGATATTCTCTCCAGGCTTAATGACACCAGAAACGGTATTTACCATTAGCTTACTAACTATACCATCAACTGGCGAGCGGACAAATGTTCTTTCAACTCTGTCGCTTAGGTTAATCTGCGACTCATTTATTCTTGAAATTTCAGCAGAAACTTCGGTAAGCTGTTTTTTAGCATCGCTTCTAAATGCAGCCCTTGCCTCGCTTATTTTATTCTCCACCTCTTTAATAGTGGATTCTATCCTAGGTATCGAGAGTTTTGCTGCATCTAGCTCGCCCTTTAGATCGCTTAGTTTTCTTTGCAACTGAATATACTCTATCTCACTTACTAGTCCTTTTCTAAAAAGCGGTTCGGTGATACTTTTTTCTTTTAAAGCAAGATTGTAGCTAGTCTGCGTCTGTGCAATTTTATTTTGAAGCTCATTTAACTCACTTTTTCTTTGTGAAATTTGCTCATTTAAAATTTGTATCTGCTCTCTTAAACGCTCTTGATTTGAAGCATACAGACTAAGCTCGTAAGTTATGGCTCTTGTATTGTTAAAATCCTTGGTCGTTTCTTCGCTAAATTCCTTATCGTTCGCCTCTGCTTCAAGCCTTAAAAATTTAGCATTTAACTCATCTAATCTTAACTGCGACTCACCATAACTACTTGAGAAATTTTTATTATCTATTTTAAGGATAACCTGATCTTTTTTGACCTCATCGCCCTCTCTTACAAAAATTTGCTCAACGATACCGCCTTCTAGGTTTTGTATGGCTTGATTTTTGCCAGATGGTATGATCTTTCCAGTTCCTCTTGTAATCTCATCTATTTCAGCTTGAGACGCCCACACAATAAGCCAAATAACAGTAAAAGCGACCGCGTATAGCACCTTTTTAGAATTTGAAGGCGTCTTGGCTAAAACCGCCTCAGAGAGACTTGACATAAAACGTATATCATACGCATCATAATCTTTCTTTTTTATGCTCTCTCGTATGCTTTTTACACTATCTGTGATACTTGCACTACTATTTTCTTGCGTTTTAATATCAACAGGCTGCCTTTGCTCCTCTTTTTTCTCACTAACCTCAGGAGTGCTACCCGCTGTTTGCTCTTTTATCTCGTCTTGTTTTACTTTATCTTGTTCTTGCATTATCAATTCCCACTAAGTTTGGCTAGTACGTCATCTCTAGGACCATCAAGTAAAATTTTACCATTATCTATAACCATAATTCTATCGACAAGATCTAAAAGGGATGTCTTGTGCGTAACAAGAATCATGGTTTTACCAGCCATATAAGTTTTTAAATTTGCTTTTAGCTTATTTTCTACAGTGTTATCAAGTGAGTTTGTCGGCTCATCAAGCATCATAATGGACGTATCTAACAAAAACGCTCTAGCAAGTGCAATGCTTTGTCTTTGACCGCCACTAATACCATCGCCACGCTCAAGAACCGGCATATCAAAGCCTAGCGGGTGGGCATTTACATACTCATCTACACCACTTAATTTTGCCGCCTTAATAATTTGCATATCATCGACATAAGGTGCCTTTTGAACGATATTTTCGCGAACGGTGCCTTTAAATAGCAAGATGTCTTGTGGAACATAGCCAATGTTTCTACGTAAATCTGCTGGATCTATTTGGTTTATATCGATATTATCAATCAAAACAGAACCTTCAGTAGGAGAGTAAAGTCCCAAAATAAGCTTTTGTATCGTTGTTTTTCCAGATCCATTTCTACCTATAATGGCAACTCTTTCTCCGGTATTTATCACAAAATTTACCCTATCAAGCGATCCCTTTGTCGTATCAGGGTATGTAAAGCTAACGTTTTTAAACTCTATTCTACCCTCAAATGAATTTCGTCTTACAAATTTCTTGCCCTCAGGTCGCTCAACAGGCATATTCATTATGTTATTTACACTTTCATACGCAACTTTAGTCTGTTCAAAATTTGCAACCAATGCAGCAACTTGACCCATAGGAGCAATAGCACGCGAACTAAGCATTACAGAAGCGATAAGACCACCCATAGTAAGACTCATATCTTTTATCATATATACGCCAATAACGATAATAGCAATGGTATTTAACTGCACCAAAAATGCCGTAATTGTCGTGATAGAGGTCGTTATCATCTTAGATTTTATGCTTCTATTTGCTATCTCGCCAGTTGCCTCTTCCCAGTTCCACTGGACGTGTCCACTAGCACCAAGTGTTTTTATGGTTTCAAGTGCATTTAGGCTCTCAATTAATATACCGCTTTTCTTTGCAGAGGCTTCAGATGTGCTTTTTATCGCCTTTTGCAAAGGTGTCTTGATAGAAAAAGTATAACCTAGTATTATCATTATGGTAACTATTGGAACAAAAACTAAATATCCACCAATAAAATATGTAACCAACAAAAATATCACAGCAAACGGTAAATCAACAATAGCTGCAAGAGAAGCTGATGAGAAGAAATTTCTTATAGTATCAAAATCTCTTAAGTTATTAGCAAAAGAGCCTACGGATTTTGGTCTGTTGTTAAATTTCATATCCATAACTCGCTCAAAAATAAGCGAACTCATAATAATATCGCTCTTTTTACCAGCAACTTCAAGAAAATATGAGCGAACAAATTTCAAAAACAGATCTATACCATAAACTATACTAACGCCAAGAGCAAGAACCCACAGTGTTTCAACGGCATTATTTGGAACAACCCTATCATAAACGTTCATAGTAAAAATAGGAGTAGCCAAAACGAATAAACTAATAACAAAACTAGCCAATATAACATCAAAATAAATTTTGCTAGAGCGTTTTAAAGTTCCCCAAAACCAATGCTCACTACCAGTATCAATAAGGTGCGTTGAGCTTGTAGTTTCATCAGGGACAAACTCTCTTTTTAGATAGTAAGCATATCCTAAATACTCATCTTTTAGCTTCTCTACCGATATAGTGCTAGCACCAGAGCCTATCTCAGGAGTTATTATACTTGCGGTATTTCTATCAGGGCTTATACTTTGAAGTATACACGCTCTTTTGCCACGTAAAACCAAAATGCAAGGCAAAACAAGCGGAGATATCTCCTCTATCTGTCTTCTTACAAGTGTAGACGCAAAACCGGCACGAGCCGCGGCACGCGAGAAAAGCGACTTTGAGCCATTTAGCGAAAACAGCTCCACTTCTTCACCATCTTGAACTGGTAAACCCGTAGTTAGGGCGTCCGCACTATATGGGTTGTTGTGTAGCTTGGTAAATATTACCAAACACTCTAGTAATTCATCTTTTTTCTTCTCTTTGCTCATCTCTTATCCAATATTTTTAGTATCGTCTATATAGTTTCCTTGCATACTACTTATACCAAGCTCAAGTAGTTTTGCCTTTTGAGCTTCGTTTTCAACGCCTATAGCTATAAGTTTTATCCCTTTTGATTCCATTACGACCTCTAGGGATTTTCTCGTATGCTCACTATCGCTTTCGCTAAAGAAGTCTATGATACTTCCTGCTTGAATTTTAACGTAATTAGGATTTATCTCTTTTAATTTTTCAATGCCTTTTGCGCTAAAGTCAAAATGGTCAAGCCCAAGTCCAAAGCCTAAATTTTTAACCATATTACTAAAATCTACAACACTTTGTAATTGCATATCATCTTTGTTTGGTATCTCAAGGTAAATTTTCTGCTTGGTCACAGATAAAATTTTCTTAAGCGCCATTACGAGTTTTGACTCATTCTCTTTGCTTATCATCTCTTTACCTAAATTCACGGCTATTGACGTATCTTTTGAGAGTGTGCCGTTTGATATGCAAGTAGCAACCCTGTTTAAAACGTGAATATCAAGTGTAGCACCAAGCTCTAGCTCATTTACCATAGGCATAAAATATGACGCCATTTGCCATTTGTTTTCACTATCAACCAAACGAAGATAAAGCTCGTATTGCTCAAACTCGCCATTAATCTCAACAACCTTTTGAGCCGCAAATTTAAACTTATCATCTTGCATAGATTTAAAGATAAGCTCTTTGTATTGCTCTTTGCCAAGTATGATATTATTTTTTGCTTTTTCATAAATTTTATAGCTGAAATTTGAATTAAGTCTAGCGTTTGCCAAAGTAACGTCAGCCGTCGTTAGCATAGTACCTAAACTACTCTCTCTATCGTAATCAACTATCGCTGCATTTACTTTGCAATTATCCAAAACTTCGCTACCAAAATTTTCAAAGCAAGATACAAAATCAGCCATAATCTGTTTAGTTAGGGATTCTAAATTTGCAGAATTTGCATTTGGCGCTAAAAGGACAAAGTCGTTGTCGTTTAGTCTGGCTAGAAGTATCGTGTATTTTGACTCATTTGCTCTATCTTGTAAATTTTTAGCAATTTTAATGACCAAACTCTGCCATTTTTCAAAGCCAAGTATCTTTTTAAGATTTACAAGATCTTTAAAACCAATCATAATCATAGAACCGCTTGAAAGCTCCTCACTAGCGATATACTCATCAAATTTCGTCTGAAAATATCGTCTATTATAAACGCCAGTCATACTATCTTTGTATAAAAGCTCTTGGTATTTATTAAGGGTTTTCGCCTCTCGTTCAAATATGTCCTTTACCCTACCAACTATTGTATTCATAGCAAGAACCATCTGTTTTAGGTCGGTGGTAAATGGAAATTTATCCTGTATGATAAATTTGTTATCTAAGATCGCCTCAGCTTGATCTTTAACCTTAACAAGTGGCTTAAATATCACTTTTAAGCCAAAATATACAAACACGATAGCTATGCCAAATATGATACTTAAGGCATAAAAAATATTTTTAAGACCATTATAAAGCTCATAATACGCAAGTCCTGAGCTACTTTGCACGTAAAGTGTGCCAAATTTCGCCCAGCCAGTCATAATCTCTGAGCTTTCAATAGGAGATTTTAGCTTTACAAGATTTACAAACCAGCCTGGTATGCCATCTAATGATAGTTTTTGCTCACTCTTTACAAGCTCTTTGCCATCCACGTCATCAAGTTTTATAAGCTGATAATAACCGCTATCAAACATAGAATTTATCATAACTTCAACCATAGATAAATCATCTGGATCAATAACCGGCTTTATAGAAAGCCCCAGTGAATTTGCAGTATGTCTAGCATTTGTGCCTAGTTGAGTTTGAATATAGTCATTTAAATTTCTAAAATTTAAGTAACCAACAGCAGTAAATATCACGATACCAAGAGCCACAAAGGCTATCAAAATTTGTTTAAAAAGTGTCATAAACCCTCTTTTTGCATTTTATCTATCAACTCTAACCATTTAGGATTTTTCTTATTTCCACCAGGGACAACCTGTCCCAAACCCTCTTGTTTTGCTAAAAATAGCGAATCACCATTAAAACTATAAACCGGCACAAGGTCGCTTCTTTGTGTCGCTGGTTTTATGTTTCCATTGATATTATCTAAAACAAGCGGTATAGATTTAGGTGTTTCGTAGTAAGAAAGAACCATGTGCGCCTGGTTGTATTTTATAGCTTTTACATAAGTAAAGTATAGTTTATCAGTAGATACGCCTAGTTGCTTTAGTGTAAAATACTTCGCCGTCACATAATCCTCACAATCACCAGCACCTTTGCCTAAAAATTCTGTTCTAGTAGCCCAGTAATCTTTTTGACCCCAAACTTGCATATCATCAGCCCATCTTAGTGCATTAAAAAAATCATTTACTTTTGTAAGTTTTTCACGTTCACTGACACTCTGTATAGAATTCATTAGCGTATTAAGGGCAACCGCTCTTCTTCTAGCGCTATCTCCATAAACTTTCTCAAGTCTAGATACAACACTGCTGCTTATGTAGTCTTTAGCATAAAGACTAATAGATAAGATAGCAACCAAAGCTACTATCTTAAAAACAAAACTGACCCTTGTTTTGGTCATATTTTAATTACTTTAGATCGTTTTCTATACTGCAAGCGCCTTGAATATATCTCTTCGCAAATCCAGGCTCAAAGCTATCAGCGATAAGACCCATATTATCTAAAATTCTATATTGAGCATAGCGTATAGCTATTTCAGTTTTTAGTATCTCTTTTAAGGCTGTGTTATACTCTGTTTCAGCGTCAAGTAGGTTGATAAGGTCACGTCTGCCTATCCTGAACTCATCTTGGTATGAATCAAGCGTAGCCTTAGCATACTCTACGTGCTCGTTTAGGTAAGCCATTTTCTTTTGCTCTAGGTTGTAGTTTTGCCAAGAAAATTTCAAACTCTCTTTTAGCTCTCTAGTTAAAGCATCAAGTGCTTGTTGCTCTTGAGAAACAGCAAGTTGGCTCTTTTCTTTATCTAGTTTATCAATACCTTTGTTATATAGGTTGTATCTTAATCTTAAAAGCACATCAAGCTTTTTATCTTCGTAGTTATCATACAAAACATTTGAGTGGTCGTATTGTCCGCTAACTTCTAAATCCAGCTTAGGCAAGAACGGAGCATTTTTCTCTTTTACGACAGACTCAACCATAGCGATGTTTGATCTTTGAATCAAAATAGACGGGTTACAAAGCATCGCTTTTTCTTGAAATTCCATCTCACTTGTAGGTAGCGGCAGGTTAAATTCAGGCATTACTAAACGATCTGCATCCACCTTTTTGCCGTATAGTTTTTCAAACGTGCTTACAGCGTCCTCGTAGTTATTTTGGGCTGCTATTAAGTTTGACTGAGCAAGTGTGTATCTAGAACCAGCTTGGCGCTCTTCTGAAGCTACTCCAAAGCCTGACTGCGCTCTATCCTTGATTTGTGTGTAAATTCTCTCGTGTGATTTTACGTTTTCTGACTCGATATCTACTATCTTTTTAGTGTGTATAAGTTGCAAATATGCATTTACTAAATCCAAAGATAGCCTATCAGCCTTTTGAGCCACAGTGTATGCTGCTGAGTCTAGTCTTGCGCTTTGTGAGTTGATTCTGTTCTTATCGGCACCGCCGTTGTAGATGTTTTCAACTAATGTCAAGCTAGCGTTAGAAACTCTGCCGTCGCCCTTTTTCTTATCTATGCCGCGACCCTCATCATATACCTTTTTTTCATAACCAACAGAACCAGCCGCGTCTAATGTCGGATAATACGCATTTTTAGCTATGTGAAGATCTTTGCCAACTTGAAGATAGTTGTACTCAGACTCTTTTATCGTTGGATTTTCTGCTAGAGCTGTTTTTATAGCTTCAGTGATAGTTAAAACTCCACTATCGGTAGAAACCGGCTGCACAACAGGTGCTGGCTCTACGACAGGCTGAGCAACTGCTATACTCTCAGCCGGTGCTATTGGCGCTTCAGGCTCTGAAGCTATAGGTGCTTGTGTAGTAGCTTTGCTTGTAGTTTCGCCCCTTTTAACGCCCATATAGGCACCATCATTTTTAGAATATCTTTTTACATCAGATAGCAAGGATTTTGCCTGCTCTTTTGAAACAGGGTTTGTATCAACATAAAGAATTCTTTTATTGTCAGCAGTCGTATATATGCCTACTCCTGCAAAGTTTTCGTTACCTGCAATTTGACTTTCTATTTCTTGGCTGAGCTTTGAAATAAAGGTCTCACCTTTAGTATCACTAAAAGCACCTACGTATATCCTATAGGAAGCATCTTGAGCATTCGCAAATGTAGCCATAGCTAGTATAGCCATCGTGCTCACAGGGATCTTTTTCATAACAACAAATCCTTCTTTACTTTAATTTTACGCAAACGATTATACAAAAACAAATATAAATTTTATCTTATTTATTTTTGATTAAGCTATAGTTTAAATAGTTTTAGAAAAGCTGTTCTTGCTGTCTTTAA
The DNA here is from genome assembly GCF_013372205.1 of Campylobacter mucosalis. NCBI lineage: Bacteria > Pseudomonadati > Campylobacterota > Epsilonproteobacteria > Campylobacterales > Campylobacteraceae > Campylobacter > Campylobacter mucosalis. Next base: position 434,861 of record NZ_CP053831.1, on the reverse strand, counting down.
ATTTCGCCATATATTCATCAAAGCACATAGCAATATTCCTTATGAGCATAGTACCAGTTTCATTTACTAAAATCCTATCGTCCGATATATCGACAAAATCGCTTAAAACTTTAATGTCTTCCAATGAATCTTTAAAATGTTGCTTAAAACTAATGCCAAATTTTTGTTCAATATCTTTAATATCAAGTTTAAAATTCGCCATTAAGCTCATAATAATATTCTTTCTAAGCAGATCTTCATCATTTAGTAAAATTCCCTTAGAATACGGCAAAATTCCGCTATCGATAGCCTTTTCATATTCGTCTAAATCCTTGTGATTTTGAGCGTAATGTCTAGTCCCTTCGCCAATGCTAGTAACGCCAATACCTATCAAATCGGCTCCACCTTTTGTAGTATAGCCTTGAAAATTTCGGTGCAAAGTGCCGTCATTTAGGGCTTTAAACAGCTCATCATCTGGCTTTGCAAAGTGATCCATTCCTATCATTTTATAGCCATTTTGGGTAAAAAACTCGGCTGTAAATTTTAAAATTTCAAGCTTTGTTTTTGGGCTTGGTAGTGTTGTTTCATCAAATTTTCGCATTGATTTTTTAATCCACGGCACGTGTGCGTAGTTAAAAATCGCTAATCGATCTGGATCAAGCGTGAGTGCCATTTTTAGCGTGTTTTTAAAGCTCTCTAGCGTTTGATATGGCAATCCGTAGATTAAGTCCATATTTATGGATTTTATGCCATAACGCCTTGCTAAATTTACCGCATTTTGCGTGATTTCATAAGGCTGTATGCGGTGGATTTCAGCTTGGACTTTTTCATCAAAGTCCTGGACGCCGTAGCTTATGCGGTTAAAGCCGTGAGAGGTTAGTACTTTTATCTGATCTTCGTTTAAAAATCTCGGATCAATCTCGCACGAAACTTCAGCTTCAGGGCTAAAATTTGCAAATTTTGCTTTAATTAGGCGGATTATCCTATCAAGCTGGGCAGCGTTATAAAATGTCGGAGTGCCACCGCCAAAGTGAAGCTGTAAAACTGGCGAAGTCGTATCAAGATGAGAACTTAAAATTTCAAGCTCACGCTCTAAATAGCCGATATAACGCTCTTTTTTATCTTCTTTGCTCGTATAAATCACGTTACAGCCACAAAAATAACAGGCAGAGCGACAAAACGGCAAATGAACGTAGAGCGAAAGTGGGCGAGTTTTATCGCGGTTTTTTAGCTCGTTTATGTAGCTTTCGTAGCTAAAATCAGTGCCAAATTCAAGTGCCGTCGGATAACTTGTATATCTTGGGCCAGGGCGCGAATACTTCACGTAAGCGTCAAAATCAATCACTCATAACTCCTTTTTTTCTCATTATCTCTTTAATATCTACAAACAAATTTGGATGGCTGTTTTTTATATCTTTTACGAGTTTTTCGATGTCTATATTAAGGCTCTTTTTTGGCTCGTTTTGAGCTATTTTTTTAATCTCATCCATCGCCACAACCCAAACATCGCCAAAATCGCTTGGGATATTTTGCCATATCGCCTTTTCTAGTTTTAAATCGAAATTTTCCTTTTGTATCTGGCGATATGCAGTTATTAGTGCCGATAACGATTTTATCGATACCATCGTGTGTAAATTTTTATTTTCATCTATACCAAACCAAGGCTCCACGCCGTCCCACGAACCGCTTTTTAGATTTAAAAATTTCTCATTTTGATTTTGCGTTGGAACTATCTCAAAAATCGTCCGTTCATCATCTTTTATACCCAAGTCTTGACTGATTTGCTCTATTTGTGCCAAAGCGTCTTTTTTTTCACTCATCTTTATCCCTATTTTTGCTGTAAATTGCCAAAATTTCTATTGTGTCGTTTGCGATTAAAAATCTTATCACATAGCCTTTAAAAATCATCTCTCTAATGTTTTCGTTATCTAAAAATGGCGACTTGCGAAAACGATAAGGCATAAACGCAATAGTAGAAATTTGCTTAAAAATCTGCTCTTTAAAAGCATAGGCTCTATTTTTACTATCCTGTGCGATAAAACCGACAATATAGCCCATTTGGCGACTAAATTTCCACGAATATTTTATATTCACTTAGTGCCTTCAATAACGCTATTTAGGTATTTTTGCATATCATCAAAGGCTATAAAATCGAGCTTACCCTCATCTCTTTGCTTTAAAATTTGGGCAAAATCACGCTCATCATCATCGCTAATGCTTTGTTCGTTGCAACTAAACACCGCATTTGGGTCAGAAACTAGCACGACGGCTTTTAAAATTTCTAAGACCTCATCGCTAATGTCCGTTTTTATGCTTATCTCTCTCACGTGCGCGTCCTTTTCCTATCAAGCCAAACCATTACCGCTTTTTGTGCGTGCAGGCGGTTTTCGGCTTCGCTAAAAATTTCATCTGCGTGTGCTTCAAATACCGCTTCACTCACTTCATATCCGCGGTAAGCTGGCAAGCAGTGCAAAAATGTCGCTTTAGGGTGTGCTAGTTTCATCAAATTTTCATCTACGCAAAATCCAGCAAAATCCTTTATCCGCTTCTCTTTTTCGCTCTCTTGTCCCATTGACACCCAAGTGTCAGTCGTTACGATAGTTGCGTTATTTACAGCCTCTTTTATGTCATTTGTGATGATGATTTTAGCACCTGAGATTTTAGCGTTTTGCAAAGCTTGTGCGACGATTTGCGCGTCTGGCTCGTAGCCTTTTGGCGTTACTACTCGCAGTTCAAAGCCAAGTTTGGAGGCTAACATAAGCCAAGAGTGCGTTATATTATTGCCATCTCCGACATAGGCCACACGCATATTTACTATCTCCCAGCCACATTCTAGCATCGTCATAAAATCAGCCAAAAGTTGCATAGGATGAAATTTATCACTTAGCCCATTTATCACTGGCACTGATGAAAATTTGACTAGTTCAGTTAGCGTTTCGTGGCTATTTACACGAGCCATTATCATATCGCACATTCTGCTTAAAACCCTAGCGGTGTCCTTTATCGGCTCTCCGCGTCCGATTTGTATGTCGTTTGAGCTTAAAAACAGAGCGTGCCCACCAAGCTCGTTCATACCCACATCAAAACTCACGCGCGTTCTGGTTGAGCTTTTCTCAAAAATCATCGCTAGTTTTTGATCTTTTAGATATGGTTTGAAATTTCTAGCCTTTGCCTCTTTTTTTATCTGCAAAGCTAAATTTATAATCTCAATTATCTCATCTTTGCTAAAGTCATTTAACGTCAAAAAATGTCGCATTTTACACCTTTTAATTATTTAAAGCATACTCTTTTATAAATTTGCCCAAAATTTCTTTTAAATTCTCTTTTGTTAGCTCATTAGTGGCTACTTTTACCACCACATCCTCCATCGCCTCATAAAATTTCTCATCATCAAGCGTTATATCATTTGCCGATAAAAACATATCCGCTAGAAGTATCGCCGTCCTTTTATTGCCGTCGTTAAAAGGATGAAATTTAACGCAAGAATGCACTAAATGTGCTATTTTATCTTCCAAATTTGGGTAATACAAATCGTTTTTTATACTATCTAACGCCGATGAGAGATAACCTATCATCGTTTCATTGTGTCCGCTACTTCCGCCTATTTTTTCAATCATCTTATCGTGAATAAAAACAGCCTGATTTAGCGTTATATATCTCATTTATCTTTTAGCCTTTTAAAAACCGCTCTGATTTTTGGCTTGTCTAGCTTTGCAAGAATATCATTACAAAGTTCCATTTCATCGCCGTTTGATAAAATTTTCGCTTCAAATTTCATCTTTTTAGCTAACTCCATTACAGCCTCTAAAACCGCCTCCATTTGATTGCTTTTAATTTCAAGTGCGATTTTACTCATTTTATGCCTTTTAAAATCTTAGCTGCCTCTTTTGCGTGATATGTGATTATTAGCGACGCACCCGCTCTTTTAAATGCTAAAAGCGTTTCCATCATCACACGCTCATAGTCAATCACACCAGCTTTTGCAGCCGCTTTTAGCATAGCGTATTCGCCACTTACATTATAAACGCAAAGCGGCGTTAGTGTTAAATTTTTAATCTCACGCACTATATCAAGATAGGCAAGAGCCGGTTTTACCATTAAAATATCAGCACCCTGCCTCTCATCTTCAAGACTCTCATTTATCGCTTCAAGGCGGTTTGCAAAGTCCATTTGATAACTCTTTCTATCGCCAAAACTTGGTGCAGACTCAGCTACATCGCGAAATGGTCCGTAGTAAGCGGATGCAAATTTGGTTGAATACGCCATTATCGGTAAATTTTCATAGCCATTTTCATCAAGTGCGTTTCGTAAAGTGGCGATTATGCCGTCCATCATACCGCTTGGTGCTATCATATCGGCACCATTTTTGGCGTGAATTATGGCTTGTTTGGCTGAAATTTCAAGCGTGGCGTCGTTATCAACGGTTTCATGAACGTGATCAAGTATCCCGCAGTGTCCGTGGTCGGTGTATTCGCAAAAGCAAAGGTCAGTTACTACAAAAAGGCTTGGATAATTTGCCTTTATCGCTCTTAACGCCGTTGCGATTATGCCATCATCGCTTAGGGCGTCAGAGCCGATACTATCTTTGATACTTGGAATTCCAAATAAGATGATTGATTTTATGCCTAGATTTATAATCTCTTCGCACTCTTTTAAAATTTCATCAACGCTAAGCTGAAAAACGCCCGGCATTGAAGCAATCTCACGCCTAACGCCAGTCCCCTCAACCACAAAAAGCGGATAGATAAAATCATCAACGCTAAGCGTAGTTTCTCTTACCATCGCTCTTAAATTTTCGCTAGTTCTAAGTCGTCTAAATCGTTTAAACATAATTTTGCCTTTAATCTGCTAGAATATACAATTTTTGAGTTAGTGTAGCATAGTTGGAGTAAATTTAAGATGAATATTGAAATTTCAAACGAGGCAAAATTGCCTTCGCGTTTTGGCAAATATAAAATAAAAGCATTTAAAGAGGGTATAAAAGAGCATTTGGCAATCTATAAAGAGCCATTTGGCGAAGTTGTAAATGTGCGAATCCACTCAGAGTGCCTAACTGGCGACGCAATAGGTAGCTTAAAATGTGATTGCAGAGATCAGCTTGAAGCGAGCTTAAAGTACATTGAAAATCACGGCGGTATGGTTATTTATCTTCGTCAAGAGGGGCGAAATATCGGACTTTTAAACAAAATCAACGCTTATAGCCTTCAAGATCAGGGCTTTGATACGATTGAGGCAAATCATCAGCTTGGCTTTAAGGCTGATGAGCGAACGTATGAGATTGTTGATGAAATTTTAAGCCATTTTGGCATTAAAAAAATCAATCTTTTAACAAATAATCCAGAAAAACTAATGGGCTTAAAATGCGTAGAAGTCGTATCTCGTGTGCCAATTGAAGTAAAAGCCAATGAGTTTAACAAAGAGTATTTAAGGGTTAAAAAAGAGCAAATGGGGCATATGCTAAAAGATGAGTGATTTTGAAAAAAGCGTGGCAAAATTTGCTGAAATTTTGGCTAAATTTAACAAAATTCACAGCCTAACAAACTATAAAAATATTAATGAGCAGGTCATTGATAGCATAAAACCGCTTGAATTTTTAGATTTTAGCACGTTTAAAACGGCGATTGATGTTGGCAGTGGGGCTGGATTTCCAGCGATTTTTTTAGCACTTAAAACGCCTGAAATTTCGTGGTATCTTTTTGAACCAAACGCCAAAAAATCGGCGTTTTTAAATTTCATCAAAGTTGAGCTTGGTTTAGAAAATGTAAAAATTTATAGCCAAAAAATTGAGCTTTGCTCTAAATTTAGAGCTGATTTAATCACATCAAGAGCGTTAATGAAAATCCCTGATTTTGTTAAAATTTGTTATGGATTTTATGATATAAATACGAAATTTTTGCTCTATAAAGGCTCTAGCGTAAATGACGAACTTAAGGGCTTTAACGCAAAAATTTTTAACGAAAAAAATAGGAATTATATTTTAATGGACGGAGTAAAATGATAGGTAAAATTTTAACCCTAATGATAGTATGTGCGGTCATATATCTTGTGTTTTTTAAAATGCTACGAAAGAAAAACAATCAAAACAAAGAGATAGAAAATTTCATCGAGTGCGAAAAATGCGGAACCTTCGTGCCTTTAAAAGATACGATTTTAAGTAGCGAAGCATATTTGTCGCGACTGCATAAGGAGTTAAATGCAACTAATAGGATACGATTTAGTGCCTTACGAGCAACTAAATTTCATACAAAGCGAAAGGCATATTTGTGCTAATTGCCTGTTTAAATTTGATGAGAATTTAATAGATATAGCAGTCAAGCAAGATGTTGAGTTTAGCGTTATTTGCGAGGATTTGAGCGAGGCTATCATAGCAAACGCAACAAAGGCAAAATTTATAATTTGCGACACCAAAAACGCCAAAAATTTTGTAAAAATGGCAGAATTTTATATGTTTGATAGCAAAATTGCTTGTGTTATAAAAGATAGTAGTGAGCTTGAAAAATTGGCAAATCTTGGCGTCGATACGGCGATATTTACAAAAGGGATAAAAAATGGAAATTTTTAAAACGGCATTTTTAATGTCAGTGTTAATGGTGGCTTTTATTTTCGTAGGCAGTCTCGTTGGCGGTCAGCAAGGTATGATAATCGCCTTTTTAATGGCACTAGGTATGAACTTTTTTAGCTACTTTTTTAGCGATAAACTCGTATTAAAACGTTACAATGCAATTAAAGTCGATGAGAGCAACGCCAAGGGGCTTTTTGATATCGTAAAAAGCCTTTGTGAGCACTCAAACACCCCACTTCCAGCCGTTTATATCATACCTGATAAAACACCAAACGCCTTTGCGACGGGCAGAAATCCAAAAAACGCCGCCGTTGCCGTAACGGAGGGGCTTTTAGATTTGCTCACGCCTGATGAGATAGAGGGCGTTATAGCTCACGAGTTAAGCCACGTAAGACACTATGATATCTTAACTGGCACGATAGCCGCGGTTATGGCTGGAGCTATTGCAATGCTTGCAAATTTTGCCAAATTTGGTGCAGTTGCTGGACAAAATAGAAACAAAAGCGGTGGTGCAATGCTATTAATAGCTGCCGTTGTTATGCCAATAGCTGCGACGATAATCCAAATGGCAATCTCACGTGAGCGTGAATATAAAGCCGATAAGGGCGCTGCGATGATGACTAAAAAGCCAGAGTATTTAGCAAGTGCATTAAGAAAGCTTGAGAACTACTCGCAAAATATGCCAATGAAAAATGCAAACGAGCAGACGGCACATATGTTTATCATAAATCCATTTGGAAGCCTTACAAATACGCTATCATCGCTATTTAGAACACACCCTAGCACAAGCGACAGGATAGCAAGACTAAATGAAATACAAAATCAAATAAGTAAAATTTAAAAAGGAAAAATGTGGAAATAGACTACTACGAAATACTTGAGATTAGCAAAACGGCAGACGGAGATGAGCTAAAGAAAGCTTACCGAAAACTTGCGTTAAAATACCACCCAGACAGAAATCAAGGCGATAAAGAGGCGGAGGAGAAATTTAAGTTAGTCAATGAAGCCTATCAGGTTCTAAGTGACCCACAAAAGCGTGAAATTTACGACAGATACGGTAAAGAGGGTTTAAACGGAGCTGGTGGCGGTTTTGGTGGGTTTGGTGGGTTTGGTGCTGATTTTGATTTAGGAGATATTTTTAGCTCATTTTTTGGCGGAGGAACTAGCCAAAAAAGAAAAAAAAGAGGCGAAAAATATCCTTTGGATTTAGAAATTGCAATTGAGATAAAATTTAACGAAGCGGTATTTGGGTGCGAAAAAGAGATAGAATTTAAAAACAAAATTCCTTGCAAAACGTGCAACGCAACAGGCTCAAAAGACGGCAAAAAGGCAACTTGTACGCATTGCGGTGGCTCTGGTCGCATAACGCAAAGAAGCGGATTTATGAATTTCATTCAAGACTGCCCGTATTGTAAAGGAACTGGCGAGGTCATAAAGGAAAAGTGCCCAGACTGCAAAGGTAAAGGCTACGAAGAGCAGGTGCAAAATTTAACCATAAGCATACCAGAAGGGATAGATAATGGTATGAGAATACGAGTTGCAAACAAAGGCAACGTATCTGCTAGTGGCACCAAAGGCGACTTGTATATCGTGGTAAATGTCAAAGATGATGAGCATTTTGTGCGTCACGAAAATGACATTTATATAGAAATACCAGTGTTTTTCACACAGGCCGCGCTTGGCGAAAGCATAACAATACCAACACTTCGTGGCACAAAAACCTTAGAACTACCAGTTGGTGCAAAAGATAAAGAGAGATTTGTCTTTGAAGGAGAGGGCGTAAAGGACGTAAATTCCAAAAGAATGGGTAAATTTATAGTGCAAATTTCAGTCCAAATGCCTAAAAAAGTAAGTGAAGAACAAGCCGAGTTGCTAAAAAAACTCCAAGAGAGCTACGGAATAAAAAGTGGCGAAAGCACCGCCGAAAACAAAGGGCTATTTGATAAGATAGCCGGTTGGTTTAAAGGCGAATAATCGCCTTTACTCCCACTCAATCGTCGCTGGTGGCTTTGAGCTAATATCATAAACCACTCTATTTATCCCGCTGACTTCATTTATAATGCGTTTGCTTATGTTTTCAAGCAGATCATACGGCAGACGTGAAAAACTAGCCGTCATACCATCACTTGCATCAACCACACGGATACAAACTGCATTTTCATAAGTGCGGTTATCGCCCATAACGCCAACAGAATGGACATTTAAAAGCACACAAAATGCCTGCCAAGTCTTATCATACCAGCCACTTGATTTAAGCTCGTCGCGAAGTATCATATCAGCCTTTCTTAAAAGCTCTAAGCTTGGCGTATTTACCTCGCCCATAATGCGAATAGCAAGTCCAGGACCCGGGAATGGGTGGCGATAGACTAAATCACGAGCAAGTCCAAGTTCTAGGCCAAGCTTTCTAACCTCATCTTTAAAAATTTCTTTTAAAGGCTCAATGAGTTTAAACTCCATCCACGAGGGCAGTCCGCCCACGTTGTGGTGGCTTTTTATCGTTTTACCAGCACCAGCGACCGAGCTTTCTATTATATCAGTATAAAGAGTGCCTTGTGCTAGATATTTTACATTTTTATGCTTTTTAGCCTCTTTATCAAAGACTTCAATAAACGTTTCGCCAATTATCTTTCGCTTTTTTTCTGGATCAGTTACACCAGCTAATCTACTCAAAAACAGCTCACTAGCGTCAATAACAATTAAATCCACGCCAAGACGCGTTTTGAAGGTATTTTCTACCTGCTCACGCTCGTTTGTTCTAAGTAGTCCGTTATCTACAAAAACCACTATCAAATTCTCTTTTATCGAGTGTGCCAAAAGTGCAGCAACTACCGAGCTATCAACACCACCGCTAACCGCACACAGCACTTTATCATCGCCAACTTCGGCTTTGATTTTTTGCATTTGAGCTTTTGCAAAGCTTCCCATATTCCACGTGCTTTCACATCCACAAATATGCTTTGCAAAATTTTTAAGCATTAAGTAGCCAAACTCGCTGTGAGCGACCTCTGGATGAAACTGAAACGCATAAAATTTACGCACATCATCGCCAAAGGCACAAAATGGCGAGTGCTCACTACGTGCTAGTGGCTTAAAGCCATTTGGTAGCTCTAAAACCACATCAGAGTGGCTCATCCACACGATTTGAGAATTTGGCGTATCTTTAAACAAAATATGGTTATCAAGTACGTTTAGTGTAGCCTTGCCATACTCTTTTTTATTTGCAGCTTCTACGTTTGCACCAAAGTGATGAGCAAGAAGTTGCATACCATAGCAAATTCCAAGTAGCGGTACACCAAGCTCAAGCACACCCTTATCACAAAAGTATGCGTCATCAGCATAAACACTAGCAGGACCACCGCTTAAAATTACGCCCTTTGGCGATTTTGCTTTTATCGCTTCAAGTGGTTCATTAAAAGGCAAAATTTCAGCATAAAAGCCCTGTTCTCTTAGCTTTCTAGCGATTATTTGCGTGTATTGTGAGCCAAAATCAAGAACAATAATATCTGCTGTTTTCATTAAAATAATCCTAAAATTTCAAACTGCACATACCAAATAACAAGCGAAACGATGTAACCTGCTAAAACCGTCCAAGCAAGTTTCATATGTGCGCCAAACGTGTAAATTCCACGAAGTTTGCCCATTACACCAACACCAGCGGCCGAACCAAAGCTAATAAGCGACCCACCAATACCAGCGGTAAGTGTAACAAGTAGCCACTGATCAAGCCCCATTTTTGGATTTGCATTTAAAACCGCTGACATAACAGGGACGTTATCAATAATAGCTGAAACAAAACCAACAGCGATATTTACAGGCGATTGACCTAGTTTGTCATAAAGTGCGATTAGATACTCTAAAAATCCTAAGAAGTGTAACGCTCCAACGGCTGAGAGAATTCCAAAGAAGAATAAAAGCGTATCGTGCTCTATCTTTGACATAAAGTGAAATACGTGCATCGGCTCTTCGTTTTTATACGCCTTTTTAAAATAATAAACATAAAGGCTAAGTAGTGAAAAGCCAAACATCATACCATACATCGCTGGTAAGTGAAAGAAGTTATGTCCTAAAACGGCAGATGTTATCGTTAAAACGCCAAGTGCGATGATAGCCTTACCGCCCGGTTTTATCGTTACTCTTTTTTCGCTCTTAGCGTCAAAGTGCGGGCTACCTTCTGGGACGTAACGAGATAGTAAAAATGCCGTAACTGCCCAGCCGATGATAGAAGCAGGGAAAAGTGCTAAAAAGTCAATAAATGGCGCCTTGCCAGCTGCCCAAACCATAAGTGTTGTAATATCGCCAAACGGACTCCACGCACCACCGGCATTTGCAGCTACGACGATATTTATCGCACCCGCAACCAAAAACGGCTTATTCTCTCTATCTATCGTTAAAAGCACGGTTGAAAGGATTAGTGCAGTAGTTAAGTTATCAGCCACTGGACTTAGAAAAAATGCAATTAAGCCAGTTAGCCAAAATAGCTTTTTATAAGTAAAACCCTTTGAAACAAGGTTGTATTTTAGGGTATTAAACACATCTCTGTCTATAAGTGCTTCAATGTAAGTCATTGCGACCATTAAGAAAAATACGATTTGAGCGACCTCAATTGTAAGGTGATCAATCTTGCCTTGAAGTGGATGCAAATCAAGACCATTTATAGCCATATAAGTGCCAATTAAAAAGAACATTGCAGTGCCGATAAACATTGCAGGTTTTGCCTTATTGATATGAAAAACCTCCTCAGCAGCTATGAAAAAATAACCAACTACAAAGACGACAAGGCATAAAATTCCTATCCACGTCATCGTTAAATCTTGCTGTGCGTGTGCCTCGCCACCACTACCAAAAACAGCGGCAAAAAGCAACGCTAGAACGCTAAAAATTCTCATTAAATCTCCTTTGAAATTTTAAGTTTCTTAATATTCTACTTAAAGTGTGTTTAAATCTATTTAAATTTTATTTATCGCCTCAGTTTTACTGCTCTTTTGCGTCGGTTTTTCATAAAACGGATCGGCTTTATACCCACAACCTGTAAGAAAAATTAATACAAAAAATGGTAAAATCGCCTTATGAAAACGGCTAAAAATTTGATAGAACATATTTATGACAACCCTTCGTATAAAAATTTACGCTCAATCCGCGAATGCTCAAGACTAATCGCCCTACTTGAGCCATCACACCAAAAGATGATAGACTTCTGCTATGTCAAAAACAACGTACTTTATTTTATATTAAATCATCCACTTGGGCTACAAGAGCTAAAACGTGATAGTAGTATAATTACCATAAAAGGCTTATTAAAAATTTTAATTACAAAAAGCCAAAAAGATGGTAAAGATAGTGTTTTTAGTAGTGTCTGCGATATTAAATTTTTTAAATCAAAGACTTTAAAACTTCACAAAAAATCAAATGAGCAAGTGCAAATTTTAAGAAAACAAAGAAGCAAAGCAGAGTTTATGAACCACACCAAAAGCGAAACTTTGCACCAAAAATTTGAAGAGTTGCGAGAAATTTTAAAAGGCAAAATTTGCTAAACGAAGAGCTTAAAAATCTACCAAACAATCCGGGTGTTTATCAGTATTTTGACGCACAAAATCGCCTACTTTACGTTGGCAAGGCTAAAATTTTAAAAAATAGGGTAAAAAGCTATTTTTCATTCACACCAACACTCGCCCCATCGCCAAAGCTAAGCCCTAGAATTTCAAAGATGATAAGCGAAACAACCCACCTTGAATATATCATCACAAACACCGAAGCAGACGCACTAATCCTTGAAAATTCCTTCATAAAACAGCTAAAACCAAAATACAATATTTTGCTTCGTGATGATAAAACCTATCCATACATTTTTGTAAATTTAGACGATGAGTATCCTCGTTTTGAGATAACTAGAAAGGTCATAAAAGGCAAAAATATCCGCTACTTTGGACCATTTTTTACCGGTTCTCGCGAGCTTTTAGACGCGCTTTATCTAAACTATAAATTAGCCCAAAAAGGCTCTTGTTTAAAGGGCAAAAAGGCGTGTTTATTTTATCAAATCAACCGCTGTCACGCACCTTGTGAGGGCAAAATTTCAAAAGATGAATACGCAAAAATCGTTAAAGAAGCAACAAATGCTATTTTAAATCCAAATCTACTAATTTCTAGACTTGAAATTTTAATGCAAACCTACGCAAAAGCCCAAAACTACGAAGCGGCTGCCACCACAAGAGATCAAATAAACACACTAAAAAATATGCAAACAAACATTGAAGTTGATATCGCAAAACTGCAAGATTTTGAAGTCTTTGCCATTTGTGCTAAAAATGAGCTATTTTGTATCGTTCGTTTTAGCATAATTAGTGGCAAAATAAGTGGTGTAAAAAGTGAAATTTTAAATGCAAAAGATGCTGAGATTAGCGAGATTTACAAGCAGGTTTTACTTGATAGTTTTAGCGTTGATAGTCCGCTAACAAGCACGAAAATTTACACGCTTGATGAGTTTGATGATATGGATTTAATTACTGAAATTTTATCCGCTCGTCACGGCAAAAAATTTAGTATCACTAGCCCAAAAACTGGCGAAAAACGCAAAATTTGCGAGATCGCCCTAAAAAACGCCGAGCTAAGCATAAAAAACCATAAAAAAGATACGCTTTCTGATGAGATAAAAGAGTATTTTAACCTAACTCACACGCCTTATGCCATTGAGTGTTTTGATAACTCTCATCTGTTTGGCGAGGCGAATGTAGGGGCGTTTATCCGCTATGAAAACGGAGAGTTTATCAAAGAAAAATACCGCCACACGCATTTAAAAAGCACAAATGACTACGAGCAAATGCGTGAGAGCTTAACGGCAAGGGCGTTAAGGTTTGATAAACTAAGTCCGCCTGATTTATGGGTCATTGACGGCGGAGAAGCGTTGCTTAATCTAGCAATACAAATTTTGGCTTCAAGCGGTGCAAATGTTGATGTTATCGCTATCTCAAAAGAAAAGATAGACGCTAAGGCACACAGGGCAAAAGGCAGTGCAAATGATAAAATTTACACACAAAATGCGAAATTTTCACTAAGCCCAAATGATAAAAAACTGCAATTTTTTCAAAAATTAAGAGATGAAGCACATAGATTTGTCATTAGTTTTCACCGCAAAATTCGCGATAAAAACGCCAAAAACAGCTCAAAATTAAAAGAGCTTGGCATAAGCGAAGGCTCAATTTCTAAATTAGTAAAATTTTATGGAAGTTTTGATAAAATCTACGACGCTACTTATGACGAGATAGCAAAGCTAACAAACAAAAGCGTGGCGGATAAGATAAAGGGCAGAAGTGATAATTTATAATGAAAATTTCAAAATTTTAGGTATGGGGCAAAAGGCTCTTGAGCTGTTTAACTTTGCTAGTGTGAGTGAATTTCTATCAGCTCATAAAAACATAAGTGAACTCATCATCGGACACGAAAGCCAAAGCGACAAAGAGCTTATAGAGAAAATTTTACTATCTCAAAATAAGAGAAAAAAGCTACATTTAAGAGGCAAAGATAACAAAATTTTAAGCGCCATCATCTACGTAAATACCTTTTCAAAGGTTGATGGCATAAACCTTTACGAAGTAGATATCGAAATTCAAGATAACGACCTAGAGCAAAAGCAAGACGATAAAGAGCACGCTAGATTACGACTACCAGTCGTCATAAGTTCCAATCAAATTTCAGGAATAATCCACAAACAAAGCAAAAAAAAGATAGAGATAACAGATGAGTGGCTAGATCAAACAGTAGGGCTTTTAAATTTATCAAAAAAAGAGTTCATCGAGTATCTAGACATAATCACACAAAGTGCGAAGCGACTAGACATACCGCTTCAAAATGCCATAATAACACAAGATGCAAATAATATCAAAAAGCTACTTCTACGCCTTAAAGAGCCTTGTATGAATTTTCGTATCACGCCACTTGCAAGGGCTATAAATGAAATTTTACAAACCGAAACTATAAACTACCACGAGCTTATCTCAACCATAAAAGAGTGTATAAATAGTCTAGAAGCTCTAATCCAAAAACATCAAGGAACTATATGAACGCTTCTAAAAAATACGCTTTATTACTACCGGTAATTATGGCTCTTGCCGTATCCATCTATGGTGTTTATATTTGTATCAGTAGGTTGTATGCAGCAGATCGGTTTGAGCAAGAAATTTTGCTTCAAGACGCATACAAAAAAACAATGGTTTCACTATTAAAAGAAATGGTACTAGTTAGAAACCTTACACAATCAGGTGCTAATGTAAAAAACAGTATAGAACTATATGACTTAATAGCACAAACAGACAAATATGCAAAGATAATAATAGATAAGAAACCAGAAAACAGCTCTTTAATCCTGCAAATAGAAAATATAAGAAATACTGTCAGCATACACGACAGAGGAAAGATATACTACAACTTCTATTTATACATTGGTGAAGTTATGAAAAATGGCTACACCAATATAAAATATAGTGACAATCTAAATATAAATTTAAACATCTATCTAAGTCTAATAAGAGGGTTTTATGACTACATAAACTACGTAATAGAAGATAGATTTTATATCTTTCAAGCAAAATCAGCCCTAGAACTTGCCACAAAACAGGTTATGGGCAAGTGGTTGTCTACAGAATATTTAATCGACTTATCTAGATTTAAAAACATCCCAACACCGCAAATAAAACAGGAGGTTTTAGACATAACAAACTCATCAAAATACCAAGATATGGTAAAAGATATAAAAACACTCAGAAAAGATATGCTTCTTGACAGTGATGAAGAGTATAAAGTAAGCAAAAATGAGCTAGAGCTTATATATGATATATCAAGAGGCAAATTTCTAATGTTAACTGAAATTTCAGACGTAATAGAAAAAGGTATGCTATTTGAGACTAACTACTTTAAAAAACAGCTAAGAATATACATGATACTATTCACTCTGTCTGCTATACTTTTTGGTGTCACGTTGGTTAAGTTGTTTGGTAACTTAAAAATTTTAGCAGAAGCTATACGACAGGCAAAAACAACCCAAAACGAGCTTGAATTTAAAATCAGTGGCAAAAACGAGCTTAAAGAGACTATTTTGCACCTTAGTAGAGCTTATGTTGGACTTTATGATAGTCACAAACACTATAAAAATTTTAACGAAATTAAAAATAATTACTTAAGAATGATCCTAGAAAATAACAAAAAACGCTCAAGAGAGAATATGCAAAGTCTCTCATTTTTGCGTAAAAATTTGCAAGATAACGACAAAATCAAAGCCGTAAGCTTTCTGGAAGAGAACCTATCTAGGATATTTTTAAACCTAAATAACATAAAAAATATCATAAATTTTGAAGAAAACAGCATTAGGTTAAACGAAAATAGCGCCTTTTATCCACAAATTCTCTTTAAAAGAGCCATTGAAGCAAATATGTCAGCTGCCAGAGAAAAGGATATAAACTACATAACCTACATCGATCCACGCATACAAAACGAGCTAGAGGGCGATAAATACAAAATTCAATCAGCCATTTCAAACATCATAGCAGGTGCGATAAGCCAGTGTGCGCAGTATTCAAAGGTCATAGTCGAGATAAAACAAGAGCAAGATAAGGCAGAAAACGACATCGCAAACATATCTGTAAGCATAAGAAACAACGCAAATTTAATGGATAGCAAAAAGATAAACGACATCCTAAACATAAACTCAGATATCACGATGAATACCGATACGAGCGACTTTTGGTTTGCGGTATCAAATGTCTATCTAAAAATTATAAACTCAGAGCTAAACATAAGAAGCGTCGAGGGGCTAGGCAATGAGTTTTACTTTAACCTAAGACTAAAGACAAAATCTTTCTTAGATGCCATTGGCAGTATAAATCGCGATTTAAAAATCGCATTTTTGGAGGATCAAAGCCAAGAATACAACGACTTTTTCAAAAGAATTCTGCAAAATTTAGGGCTTAGCTTTAAAACCTACGTCAGTGATAAAAATATAGGCAGTGAGCACGAATACGATATGGTATTTATGCGTGAAAACGACACAGAAGCGCTTGGTGTTAAAAACATCATAAAACTAAAAGATCCGCTCTGCTCAAGCGACATTTTAGAGGCGTTAGAGAAAAATATAACCGAAAAAGGCGGTCAGAAATTTGTCTTTACAAGACCAAGAGTGCTGGTGCTAGAGGATAACTCAATAAACGCAAATATCTTTAAATTTATGCTAAATGACTATATTTTAGACGTTACATTCTCAAACAAATACAGCCTAAACGGCAACAACGCTAGAAACAACTATGACATCGTCTTTATTGACACTAGTTTGCCTGGTGTGGATGCACTAGATATGGTGGAAAAATTTAAGTCAAACGAGCTAAACTCGCACCTGCCTATCATCGGCTTTATCTCAAACACATCGTCAATATCGCACAAACAAGCAAGTGAGGTGTTTAACCACGTCCTTAAAAAGCCATTTTCTAAAAAAGAGCTACTTGATACGCTGGTAAAATTCATACCTTATATGCAAAATTTCATCAAAACCCAGCTAGACGTACAACACTATATGAACGAGGCTGACGGCATATTGCTTTATAAAAAGACAGCCCTTGAAAATAAAATTTTTGCAGGCGCATTAAGCGACTTTAGTACTATTTTAACAACAGCAAACAACATAAATGAATTTAAACAAAACCTTGAAAACAAGGCGTTTGACATAGTTTTTGTAGATGAGAGCGAAAGCTTAAGTATGGATGAGATCGTTAATCTAATAGAGCTCTCTCGTGCGAAATTTAACTCAGACATCAGGCTATTTATCTTTAGCAAAAATCAAAGCAGTGATCTTGGCTCAAAATACTACATCAAATTTCTCTCTCCGCAAATTAGCAAAACTCAACTTGCAAATATCGTAAGGCAAAACGGCGCAATGCAACGAGAGAGAGAGAGAGAGAGAGAGAGAGAGAATGAAAATATTAACGATTTATAAACAAGAAAAGGAAAAAAATGTTTAAAAAGATTTTTGAAAAACTTATGTTGGCAAGTAGTGCATTTACTATTTTGCCGGTCATCTTTTGTCTACTTGGCGCTATCGTGCTGTTTATCATCGCTAGTTACGATGTTTTAGTTGTTTTTGGCGATGTTTATGCCTACTTTTTTAAAGGCGTCCATCCTGAAAATTTCCATTCAGATGTAGTCGGCGTCATAGTTGGAGCGATCGATCTTTATCTTATGGCACTCGTGCTATTTATCTTTAGCTTTGGAATTTATGAACTATTTATAAGCGAGATAAAGGAGTTAAAAGAGGATAAACACACAAACGTCCTAGAAGTACATTCGCTAGATCAGCTAAAAGATAAACTAGCCAAAGTCATCGTAATGGTCTTAATAGTAAATTTCTTTCAGCGAGTTTTACACGCAAATTTCACAACTCCAGTCGAGATGGGTTATCTAGCAGCTAGTATTTTAGCACTCTGTGTGGGATTGTACTTTTTACACAAGGGCGATTCGCACTAAAATTTAAAAGGAAAAATATGATATTTATTGATGCTTGTTTAAAAAAACCAACCCCATACACCCCAGTTTGGATGATGCGTCAAGCTGGCAGGTATCTGCCAGAATATATGAGAGTTCGTGCGGCTGCTGGGGATTTTTTATCGCTTTGTAAGGACTATAAAAAGGCTAGCGAAGTTACTATCCAGCCAGTTGAAATTTTAGGCGTTGATGCGGCGATTTTATTTAGCGATATTTTGGTTGTCCCACTACAAATGGGTATGGAGCTTAAATTTTTAAAGGGCGAGGGGCCAGTTTTTGATAAACCTATTAGAAATTTAGATGATTTAAACGCCCTTGATAGTGATAAAGCCGTTAAGGATTTAAGTTATGTCTATGATACGATTAAGCTAACTAGGCAAAATTTAGCAAATGATAAGGCGTTAATTGGCTTTTTAGGAGCCCCTTGGACACTTGCAACCTATATGATAGAGGGTCAAGGCAGTAAAACCTACGCCATTTGTAAAAAAATGCTCTATGAAAATCCAGAGCTTTTACACAAAATTTTAACCAAAGTCACCGACGCTTGTATAGGATACGCCAAAATGCAAATACGCTCAGGTGTAAATGCTATCCAAATTTTTGACAGCTGGGCAGCAGCACTTGAAGAGAGTGCATTTTTTGAGTTTAGCTGGGCGTATATTTTAAAAATCGTTGATGAGATCAAACGTGAATTCCCAAGTATCCCAGTCATCGTCTTTCCAAAAGGCATAAGCGGATATTTGGATAAAATTAGCGGAAATTTTGACGTTTTTGGTGTTGATTGGAGCACTCCGATTGAACTTGCAAAAGCAAAACTAAGCCCAAAATACGTCCTTCAAGGCAATATGGAGCCAACACGCCTTTACTCAAAAACAGCAATTGATGAGGGCATTGATAAAATTTTATCCGTGATTAAAAATACGCCTCATATTTTTAACCTAGGACATGGAATTTTGCCTGATATCCCAGTAGAAAATGCAAAATATTTTATAAAGCAAGTTCAAGAGCTTTCAAAAAGGTAAAATTTGAATATAGTTTTTGGGCCGATTAACTCGCGTAGATTTGGTATGTCACTTGGCATTGACCTATCGCCAAATGAAAAGTCATGTAACTTTGACTGCGTCTATTGCGAGTTAAAGGGTGCAAAACCGACAAATTTCATAAAAGATCCGCCAAATATAGACGAGATTATCACGCAAGTAAAAAACGCTCTAAAAATTCATCAAAATATCGACGTCATCACGCTTACAGCAAATGGAGAGCCAACACTTTACCCACAGCTAGAAACTTTAGTAGATAGACTAAATGAGATAAAAACCACACAAAAGTTGCTCATCTTAAGCAACGGCACTGGAGTTTTAAATCCCAAAATTTGTGACGCTTTAAAAAAAATTAACATCGTCAAACTAAGTCTAGATAGCGTCATACAAAGCACTTTTAACAAAATAGACAGACACAAATCAGACATAAAGGTCGCAAATCTAGTAGAAGCAATGGCAAAATTTAGAGAAAATTTCAGCGGAGAACTCGTTTTAGAAATTTTAGTAGTAGCAGGTTTTAACGATACAAAAGATGAGTTTATCGCCTTAAACGAAGCGATAAATTTTATAAAGCCAAATAGGGTTGATATAAGCACGATAGACAGACCGCCTGCATACATCGTAAAAGCCATTGATTTAGGACTTTTAAAGAACTTATCAGAGCTTATCATAAGCACCCCCACACTAATAGTAAAACCACACAAAAGCCAAAACGTATATGAGTTTAGCAAAGATGAAATTCTCTCAACCCTGAAGCGTCGTCCACAAAGCGAAGCAAACGTGAGTGAAAATTTCAGCCAAAAATCCAAAGCATATTTAAACGAGCTTTTAAAAGACGGACTTGTTGCTGAGTGTTTGGTTGCTGGAGTAAAATTTTATAAGGTAGCAAAATGAAAAGAATACTAACGATTCAAGATATCTCTTGCGTGGGCAAATGTTCGCTCACTGTGGCATTGCCAGTTATAAGTGCTTTAGGGCTAGAAACAGCGATACTACCAACTGCCGTGCTTAGCACTCACACTGGTTTTAGAAATTTTAGCTTTCTTGATCTAACCGATGAAATAGAAAAGATAACAGCCGTTTGGAAAAAAGAGAACATAAGCTTTGACGGAATTTACACTGGATTTTTAGGCAGTTTTAGGCAACTAAATATCATATCTAGACTATTTGATGAATTTAAGGGCAACTCGCCACTCATCTTAGTGGATCCTTGTATGGGCGATAACGGCAAACTATATCCTGGATTTGACGCTGATTTTGTAAAAGCTATGTCGGAATTTTGTAAAAAAGCAGAGATTATAACGCCAAATATTACTGAAGCTAGTTTTATGTGTGGACTTGAGTATAAAGATAGTGGTAAATACGACAAAGAGTATATCGATAAAATTTTAAAAACACTTAGCAAATTTGGGGCAAAAAAAATCGTCCTAAAAGGCATAAGCTACACTGGCGATGACTGCGGAGTTATCGCTTATGACACAAATACAAAAGAAAAAACCGAGTATTTTCACGAGCTTTTACCGCTTAAGACGAGTGGTACTGGAGATATATTTGCCTCCGTTTTATTTGGCTCTTTAGTTCTTGGATCTAGTATAGATGTGTCCATACGCCTAGCAGCTGACTTTGTGCTTGAGAGTATAAAATCAACTCTGGCAGACAAAGATAGGACGCACTATGGAGTGCAGTTTGAAAAGCACCTAGCAAAACTAGGCACTTTTAAAATTTCTTATTGATTTTCAGGCAATTCTATCCACTTTTGTGCGATTCTAACGGCATTTGTCGCAGCTCCAACACGGATCTGATCAGCACTGCACCAAAGATGAAGCACGTTATCGCGGTAGTTGTCTTTTCTAATTCTACCGACATATGTATCGTTTGTATCGGTTGCGTGAAGCGGCATCGGATACTCTTTTTTACTTGGATTATCAAGTAATACAACGCTTGGGGCTTTGCTTAAAATTTCTTTTGCTTTTTCTACATCTACTGCATTTTTAAAGTGTATCGTGATAGCTTCTGAGTGGCTTCTAAGCACTGGCACACGCACACAAGTGGCTGAAACCTCCATTTTTTTATGCAAAATTTTCTGAGTCTCTTTAACCATTTTCATCTCTTCTTTTGTATAGTCATTTTCTAAAAAGACGTCAATGTGTGGAATTACGTTAAATGCTATGCGGTGAGCAAAGACCTTTGCTTCGCACTCATCAAGCTTAAACTCAAAGAATTTTTGAAGCTGAAGCACGAGCTCTTCCATACCCTCTTTACCAGCACCACTTGCTGCTTGATAGGTGCTAACATCAACACGCTCGATATCAAAGGCGTCATCAAGTGGCTTTAAAATTTGCACCATTTGGATTGTTGAGCAGTTTGGATTTGCGATTATGCCTGTTTCTTTATAAAGTGCGATATCGCCAGGATTACACTCTGGCACAACAAGAGGGACATTATCTTGCATTCTAAAATGGCTCGTGTTATCAATGACAACCGCACCACTAGCAGCCGCAACTGGAGCGAATTTCTCTGAAACCGACCCGCCAGCTGAGAAAAATGCGATATCTATCTCGTGTTCGTCCCAAACCTCGTTTGTAAGCTCTTTTACTTTATAGCTTTTGCCGTTAAACTCAATCTGGCTTCCTGCACTTTTGCTACTAGCAAGTGGTAAAATTTCGCCGACTGGGAAATTTACCTCACTTAAAACGTTAAAAATCTCCTCGCCAACCGCACCAGTGGCACCGACAACTGCTATGTTAAATTTTCTCATTTTTGCTCCTTTATCTGCTTTTTCTGCCTTGTAAAAATAGATCATCTGCTGTTATTTTGGTACCTTCGCTTAAAATAGCAGCCCTTTGTGTAATTGAGATTAGCTCTCTAATGTTGCCAGGATATGAGTAGCCTAAAAGCTCACTTATTGCCTCATCGCTAAAAGATTTTTCACCAAGCTCGTATTCATCGCATACTTTTTTAAGCACTGCGTTTGCGATAGCTTCTATCTCGTCCTTTCGCTCACGAAGTGGCGGGATTAAAAGCGGAATTGTATTTAAGCGGTAAAATAGATCCTCTCTAAATTTTGCGTTTTTGATTAGCTCGTCTAAATTTGCGTTTGTCGCACATAAAATTCGCACATCAATTTTTATAGGTTTTGTGCCACCAAGTCTTGAAATTTCACGCTCTTGAATAGCACGAAGTAGCTTTGGCTGTAAATTTATAGGCATCTCGCCAATCTCATCTAAAAACAGCGTTCCGCCATTTGCGAGTTCAAAAAGCCCAGTTTTTTGTGTCGTGGCGTCGGTAAATGCACCTTTTTCAAAGCCAAAAAGTTCGCTCTCAATGAGATTTTCAGGGATCGCTGCCATATTTATGGCGATAAATGGCTTATCTTTTCGCTTTGAGTTTTGATGTATAAAATTTGCAAAAACCTCCTTGCCAACGCCACTCTCGCCCATTATCATCACACTTGCGTCAGTCACGGCAGCTTTTAGTGCGATATTTTTAGCCCTTTTTAAAGCCTCTGAGTCACCTACAAAATCGCTTTTGATATTTGAAATTTTTATCTGTTTTGTGCTGATTTTCTCACGCTCTTTTTGCACCCTTTTTATCGCTTCATAAAGAGTATTTACGTCAAACGGCTTTGTCAAAAAGTCCTTAACTCCAAGTCTAACGCTCTCAATCGCTCTATTTAGCGTGGCATTGCCAGTCATTATAATAACGTCAAATTTACCATTTAGTTCTTTTATAAACTCAATGCCGTCAAGTCCAGGCATATTTATGTCAGTAATAATAATATCAGGCTCAATACTTGAAAGCTGTTTAAGTGCTTGAGTGGCACTTTTAACGCTTGACACTTCAAGGTCATCATAATCTGCTAGTGCGATTTCAAGGGATTTTCTCATATTTATATCGTCTTCAACGATAAGAACTTTCATCACTTTGCCTTATACTTTAGTGTGCTGATAATAACTGAATTTGGCTTAAAATTTATAATAAAACGTATCGGAAGTATGCTTATGGTGGTGTTTTTTGTTACAAAATCACCGCTTTTTTTTATAGCTGAACTAACTTTTGCACCATTTAAAAAGAAGCACTCAAAAATTTCGCTCTTATAATTGGAGAAAAAATCATCTGAGTTGTTTATATCAAAGCCCGTTTCTATCTCGCAAATACGATAAAATTTTGGGCTTTTTAGCTCTATTTTTGATCTAACTATGCTGATGTTTTCAGATCTTACAACGCCGTCTTTTGTATCAAGCAAAGCAGAAAATATAAACTGCTCACCTGATACAAAGGATAGCAAAAAAACTAGTATGAAAAGACTTCTTGCCACTTATTTTGATCTATTTGTAGTTGCATTTCGACCCTGTAAAGTCCGTCTTTAAAGCTCTCGCTTATGATATTTGCGTTTTTTACAAGCCCTCTAACCCTAGTGGTTACCGAGCTATCTTTAAGCATAGCGTCACGCACGGTATCTTCTGCGTTGATTTTTACACCATAAAGATTACCTGCTAGTTGAGAATACGCATCTGCCATAGCCGCACGTTTTGCAAGAGCTTGAGCCTGAGCGTAAGATATGGCGTTTTGTGGGGCTATGCCCTCTCCAGTCACTCTAAAACTAACTGGTGCTGGTTGTGCGTCATATATCATCTTCTCTTTTTTCATAACATCTCTAAGATCGTCTTTATCGACCTTTTGGATTATAACATCGCGTTTTGCAACGTTGTTTTCAGGGATAAATCCATTAAACGAACAACCGCTAAAAATCGCTAAAAATACGACTAAAAAAGCAAAATTTCTCATCTTTATCCTTTAAATTTATTCCAAATCCAACCCATCATCACTCTCGTCAGTATCTTCACTAGCTTTTGGACATCTTGCGATACTTACGACATCATCGCCATCTACATTTACGACTATTACGCCACTTGTGTTGCGACCCGCTTTTCTAATGCTTTGCATATCAACTCTTATCATCTTGCCACTTGAAGTAAGAGCCATTAAATCCTGCTCATCATCAACCATAACAACACCGACTAAATCACCTGTGCGGTTGTTTAGCTTCATACAGATAACGCCCTTGCCACCGCGGTTTGTGAGACGATACTCATCAGCTGTTGTGCGTTTGCCAATGCCCTTTTGAGATATGCTTAGCACCTCTTGGCTGTCACTTTCAATCACAGCAGCTCCCACGACCTCATCGCCTTGTTCTTTAAATTTAATACCAGTTACACCGCGTGCACTTCTGCCCATTTGGCGAACTTTACTTACATTAAATTTAAGGCACATACCCTTTTTAGTAACGATAAAGAGTTTTTTCTCGCCACTATCATCTAAATTTTCATCACTATTCTCATCGCTGTTTTCGTCCGTAATTTCAGGTTGCAATACAACATTTTCTTCGCCGTCAATATTAGTAGAATTTTCATCATCTGGGATAAAATCATCGCTATTTTCAACGATCAAAGCGGTTACTAGCTCATCGTTTTCATCAAGGCTAATTGCTCTAACGCCGATTGAGCGGATGTTTTTAAACTCGCTTAAATTTGTGCGTTTTACTACGCCGTTTTTAGTGAAAAATGCCAGAGATTTACCCTCACTAAAATCGGTCGTTGGGATTATCGCCATAATTTTTTCATCAGCTTGAAGCTGAACTAAATTTACAACCGCCTTGCCTTTTGCTGTGCGTGAGCCCTCTGGAATTTTATAAACTTTTAGCCAGTATAATTGACCCCTATCTGTTACAAACATAAGCGTATCATGTGTGTTTGAGGTAAAGAAGCTCTCAATAAAATCATCATCGTAAGTCGTGACCGCTACCTTACCCTTGCCACCACGCTTTTGCTTCTCATACTGCTTACTTGGCACACGCTTAATGTAGCCACGATGGGTTATGGTAACGACCATATTTTCATTTGGGATAAGATCTTCAATGTCAATATCATCGTAATCATCAACAATTTCAGTAATGCGTGGGACTTTAAATTTAGAGCGAATTTCTTTTAGCTCATCTCTGATTATATTTTCAAGAAGCTCTTCGCTTTTTAGAATTTTACTTAGTCTTTCAATCTCTTCAAGAAGTGCCTTTAACTCGCTCTCTATCTCATCGCGACCTAAATTCGTAAGCTTACTTAAACGCATATCAAGAATCGCATTTGCTTGAAGCTCACTTAGACCAAAATTTTCCATTAGTCCAGCACGAGCAGTCGCTGTATCAGCGCTATTTCTTATTAAATTTATAACAGCGTCAATATTATCAAGTGCGATTTTTAAGCCCTCTAAAATGTGAGCTCTTGCACGAGCCTTTTCAAGCTCAAAAATCGTTCGGCGGATAATAATCGTCTTTCTATGATTTAAAAATAACTTTAATAACTCAATTAGATTAAATACCTTTGGTTCTTTATTATCAATGGCAAGCATTATAACGCCAAAGGTGCTTTCCATTGTCGTTGATTTAAAGAGGTTATTTAACACGATATCGCTCATCGCGTCGCGTTTTAGCTCAATAACAACGCGAATTCCCTCTCTATCGCTCTCATCTCTAACTTCGCTAATGCCCTCAATTTGCTTTTCCTTTACAAGCTCGGCAATCTGCTCAATTAGACGTGCCTTATTTGTCTGATAAGGTAGCTCGTCAATTACGATTACATCTTTGTTTGGCTTCTTTTCAATATGAGTTTTTGCCCTGACTTTAACACGCCCTCTACCGGTGCGGTAAGCCTCAATAATGCCTTTTTTGCCAAATATTATACCACCAGTTGGAAAATCTGGCCCTTTGATATGTTGCATAATCTCTTCAAGCGTAGCATTTTTATTATCCAAAACAAGCAAAAGTCCGTCAATTAGCTCATCAAGGCTATGTGGTGGTATGTTTGTAGCCATACCAACAGCAATACCGCTTGATCCGTTTAAAAGCAAATTTGGCACACGGCTTGGCAGGACATCTGGCTCCATTTCGCTACCATCGTAGTTTGGGACAAAATCAACGGTTTCTTTTTCAATATCGCTTAAAATTTCTTCGCTTAATTTTGTCATCTTTGCTTCTGTATAACGCATAGCCGCAGCGCTGTCGCCGTCAATTGAACCAAAGTTTCCCTGTCCATCAACGCTAGGATAACGCATAGAAAAGCTCTGTGCCATACGAACGAGTGCGTCATAAACAGCCGTATCGCCGTGTGGGTGGTATTTACCGATGACATCGCCCACGATACGTGCCGATTTGACATATTTTGCACTGGAGCGAACGCCTAATTTATGCATCGCATAAAGGATACGCCTATGAACCGGTTTTAAGCCGTCCCTAGCGTCTGGCAAAGCACGACCGATGATAACGCTCATTGAGTAGTCAAGATAACTAGCCTTTATAGAGTCTTCAATGTCTATAACCTGAATATCTTGGTTTTGATTTAGTAAATTTTCTTCCATTTGCTTCCTTAAAAATAACTAATGGATTGTAGCTAAAATTTGATAAAAAGTTGCTAAATTAGCTTCTAGCGTCGGCTAAAACAATACCAAAAGCCACTTCAAATCCAGCCTTGATAAACGTATCCCTAGCCTCTAACATAGTCGTTCCTGTTGTCACCACATCATCAACTAAAATAACTGGAAATCTTGGCTCTTTTAAAATTTTAAAATTTCTTGGATTGCTCTGTCTAAATTTCAAATTCTCTCCGCTATATTTTACATTAGAAGTAGCGTGCAAAGCACCAAATATTGGCTTTATAAACTCGCTTTTTAACGCCCTAGATAAGATAGCATTATGCGAGTAGCCACCAAAATTTCTATCATCAATCGCAATGGCATTTAATGCAAAATTTGGCTTAAAAATTTTACTAAAATTTTTAAAACTAAGTTTGCAAAGCGAGTTTAAAACAAATCTTCCGTGCATATAATGCTTTGAGTGGATTAAATTTTTAACCTCTGAAAAATCGTAAAAGTAGTAAATCTTAAACCCGTCAATCTCACGGACAAAAAGCCTACTCTCTGCTAAAACTCTCTTGCACGAACCGCACAAAAAAGCTAGGCTAAACTCGCCACAATTAGCACATCTCAAATATTTAAAAGCTCTCTAGCAACACGCCTAACCATATCATCTATTACACTTTTTAAAAGCGGTTCAAACGCTCCACCAGTGTGAATGAGCTGAAATTTGCTCTGCGTATCGGCAAAATTTTTCATTATATTTTGACCATCTTTAATAGCGACTAAATTCACTTTCATATTTGCCTTTGCATTATCCTTTGCATATCCGCTAAGATTTGCTGTAAATTCCGTTATGGTTATATTTATCACTGCTCCAGTTGGATTTTGTATAACCCCAAGCGATTTTAGCTCAGCCTCTAATGCCTGTTTAAAATACATAGCAACGTCGCTATTTAGCACGACATATTCATTTATTTCGCCATTTGAGCCAGTTATTGTAGCGATTATGTCTTTATTTTTTCTAGCGTCAAAAACATTTGCGATTATAAAATTGCCTTGATGTTGCTGTTTTTGGTGCGTTGGGGAGTATGGAGCAAGCGAGATAAATGTCTGCCTTGTCGCACAACCTGTAAACAAAATAAACAAAATTAAGATTATAAATTTATAGTTTTGAAATTTCATTTGCCACCTTTATCGCTGCTTGTTTTACTAATAAAGCCACAAAAAAGTCAAATTGACCGGTTCTTGAAGCCTGTAATTTTTCAACAGATTGCGTTGTCGTAATCTGCATTTTTTTGCTGAAATTTATATTCGAAAGAGATAGATTACCGGTTAAAAATCCTGCTAGATGCTCGTCTTTCCTGCTATAATCGCCCCTTAAGGAGTTAAAAGCAAAGTCAAGTCTATACGTATATGGCGATGTTTGTGTATCAACTACAACTATCGCACGTGAGTTTAGCTCCTGCTCTAAAAACATATAAAATAAAACTTCTAATCTAGGGTTTGAGTTAAACACAACCTTAGAGCCATCAACACGCGTATAGTAAATACTTCTTGCACTCTCACGCTCATCGGTAATCCTGTGAAAATAGACCTTTTTAAGACCAACATCAGTATCTATCATATTTTTCTCAAAGCAACACTTAAGAGCAGTGTCGCTTCTGTAACTAACACCGTCGATATAAACCTTACTACCGCTTTGATCACAAATTGAGCAGTCCGTTTTAACGGTCATTACGTATTCAAAAAGCATTTTAGAGTCGTTATCTACTGGATATCCAGACTGACCGCACGACTCACAAAACGAACTAGCACACCCAGAAAAAATAAGCATAAAAACGGCAATGATAAAATTTCTCATCTTACTCCCTTTTGTATTTTTTGGCTAATTGTTTCGCCACCAACAGCGTAATTTTCAGGCTCTATCTCATCAATCACAACAACGGCATTTTTACCACTTCTACCTAAAATTTGTTCAAAAAGTTCGGTCACACCACGTGCTAAATGCTCTTTTTGCTCCTTTGTTGGAGTGCCGTTTTCTTTTGTGATTTTTATATTTATATATGGCATAAATTCTCCATAGCCTAAAAATGCGTTAATATTATCTTAAAAATACTAAATCTCTTTTAAAATTTTGTGTTTTTTAGAATTTTAAGACTATCAAAATTGATTAAAATATTTATGCCATTAAGCACAATACCGGTGCCAAAACTGCCTAAAAACAGACTCTGCACCCCCCCCCTATTGTTTGCAAGTTTGATTATATTTGCGACCACGCTGTTTATATCGGTGTTAGCTATCTCTTTTAAAGCTTTGTTAAAACACAAATTTTCATCTAATTTTAACGTTTGTAAAAATTTATCATAAAAGAAACGGCTTGGTGCGTGAAAGATAAAAGTGTCGGTTTGTCTCTTGCAAAATTTGCAAAATTCATCAAAAAATTTTGGGTAATTTTGAAAAACTATCTTAAAAAATTTATCGTTATCAAGGTTTAAAAATTTATTTTGACTTGATTTATAAGCACCAATCGGCTTTGTCTCATTTAGACACTCATCGCTAAAAATTTCACTGGCAAAATACGCTGTTTTTTGCTCTTTTGATTTTGAGATTAAAACAGCACTAGCGCTATCTGAAATGGTGCTAAACGTAAGCTTATCACTCCTATTAATTATCTTGCTTTTTACAGAGACCGAGCATAAAATCACATTTTTGAAATTTTTGTTATCTAGCATTAAAAACGCTTGAAATAACCCCTGAATAAAGCCAGAACAAAAGGCAGTCATATCAAAACAGAGAGTTTTTGATAATAGATTTAAATTTTTATGGACGATATGAGAGTTTGATGGCATTAAAAAATCAGGCGTGTGAGAGATGATGATAAGTGCGTCTATATCGGATTTTTGTATGATTTTGGCTTCAAGCAGTGCATTTATGCTTTTTGTCGCTAAATCCGTAGCGTATATGTCATTATCACTAACATAGTGTCTTTTAATGCCTAAATTTTGTTTAAGTATATTTAGCTTTATAGGCGTTAAATGCGACATCTCATCATCAAAACTACTCTCATTTTGCCCTAAAACAAAGCTTATGGCTTTTATGTCATGATTTTTTAGCTTTACTCTCATCTACTCCTCCAAAAGGGCGTTTTCATCTGCCTTTAAAATTCTCATAAAATCATCAAAATATGGCTTTGAATTTATGGCTGTTATGGGTGCGTTTGCAAATTTTACCTGCTTAAAATTTGCATTTTTTTTAAGTGCTTTAATCTGTTTAGATATAGAAATTTCTGATTTTTTATCCAAATGCCTTACAAAGTATTTTATGCTTTTTTCGTGCATTTTTGCATTTTCATCTTTTAAAACACCACTAAATTCCTTAAAATATCGGTAGCTAACATTTGCTTGTTCTTCTATATAGTGAGTGAAAGTGTAACCTAAATTTTGGGTGCCAAAAAGCACGATTTTACCATTTTTATTTTTTAGCACATCATAAACGCAATTTTTAGAAAATGTGCTTGGTGTGTCAGTTAGATAGGCATTTTTATCATCTCCAAAAATAGCAAAAGAAAATATCGGGTCGTTTGTGCGAACAACGCCATTTTGATGCCTAAAAAACTCAGTTAAAACGCCCATTGTGCTTTTTGAATTTAACTTATCATAAATCATATTTTTACAAAAACTATATGTAAATGTAGGCATTATTAGTGTGCCAGTTTTGCCAATCACCTCGTAAAAGCAATCAAGCAAGGCGGATAAAAACTCATCTTTGCTTAAAAGCGGTTTGCCAAAGTTAAAAATTTCGCTATGAACGCAAATCGTATCGCCATCTTTAATGCCGATACTTTTTAAGGCAATAACTAGCTCATCTTTATAAACAATGCCGTTAAAGCTCTCTAAAATAGGCGTTCTCATCGCTTCATCGCTTCATCTATCATATCTTTTATAGATTTAAAACTCTCAAAATTTTCACTTGCGATAAACTGAGCTAAAAGTGGCTTTTTATACCTACGCTCTATCGCACTAACAAGTCCCATAATATCCATACTATCTATCACTCCACTACTTAAAATCTCACTCATGCTCTCATCTATATCATCTCTGCCGATACTTAAAAACAGCTCCTTAACTTCGTTCATTTTTGCTCCTTTAATATTAAAGTCTCTTTGTTGCTTAGTGTTAAATTTATAGTGTTTTTATCTATTTCGTAATGTAAAATGTCTGCTATTTTGCCATTATTTTCTATCTTTGCATAAGGTATTTGCCTAAATACACCAACGTCAAAAGCACGTAAAAATCGCACCTTTGTATCAAAATCAAAGCCTAGATTAAGCACGCCACCATTTGGGAGATCGCTACTTTTATGAAAACTACCTTGCCACCCCCCCCCATAGCTTAATTTTTTAAAGCTATTTTTAACAAGTTCATCAAAGGCTAGTATTGCCATTTTGTGCTGTGCCAAAAGTAGCTCACAGGCACTCATTTTACAGATTTTAATCTCTTTTTGGATTAAAATCTCGCCAGTATCAATACCACAATCAACCCTATGCCACGTAATACCAGCTATCTCATCACCACAAAAAATCGCCCAAACGTGAGCATTTACGCCCCTGTGAGCTGGTAAAAGCGAGTTATGATAATTGATGATGAAGTTGTTTTTAACACAGGGCGGTTTAAAGATATAAAAATTATTTGCACTTACTATCAATGCATTTTTTAGAGTGTTTAAAAGGCTATCATTTGGCTTGTCTAGCTTTGTTATTTTTGTGTTATTAAAGTGGTTTTTTAAAATCCGCTCACATTCTAATGCCACTCGTCCATTGCCAAGTATAAAAATTTCGTTAGCCTTCATCATCTCTCCCATAAAACTCAATAAACGTTTTATCTTTAACAAAGCCAAAAGAGCTATAAAAATCTATAATATTTTTGCTATTTTGCCTAACAAAAAGCTTAAAATTTCTAGTGCTTAATGATAAAAATTTAGCCATTAATTTTCGCCCAAAACCTGCATTTTGCCACTCTTTATTAACTGCCATAAAATCTAAATGAGCTATGTTTAAATGCAAAAAATAAATCAAACTAGCAATGATTTTATTTTGATTTTTTATCACAAAAACTTGGTTGTTTAAAATTCTCTCTTTGAGTTCATTTTTATTTATAAAAAGATAATCTTTATCAAAAAACTCCGTAAAAAAGCTATAAATTTTATCAATATCACTTAAAATCGCTAGTTCTATTTCGTCGCTTATTTCGTATCTTAAACCATTATTTTTAAAACTCATACCTATAAATTCATCAATTTTTTTAAAGCCATTCAATCTTAAAAATTCGCACTCAATCTCGCTAAGTTTAATCTTTTTAACAATTTTTATAAAACCATTTGGCAAATTAAAATCCCTAGCTTCGTTTATAAAATAGATAATAAAACTATCTTTTATAAAAAAGAAATTTTCATCACGTGTTAAAATTTTGGCATTTTTTAGACTATCAATGCTAAAAATATTATTTGTAAAACAGCGATAATAACCCTTTAAAAAGCTCTCAAACTCGCTCACTTAACGCCTTTCTATCAATCTTGCCATTTTGATTTAAAGCAAATTTTTCAACCCTTACAAACCTTTTTGGCACCATATAATTTGGTAGCTTTTGGCTTAAAAATTTCTTGACATCTATGTCATTTGTGTTTTCATAAAAGCAGATTATCTCGCCATTTTTAAAGATACAAGCCGAGTTTAAAACGACTGCATTTAGCACCGCTTCAATCTCGCCAAGTTCTATTCTATGCCCTAAAAGCTTAATTTGACTATCTTTTCTGCCGTAGCAAACTAGCTCAAAATTTTCGTTATACGCCACAATGTCGCCAGTTTTATAAACAATATCTTTATAATTATTATGAAGTGGGTTTTGTATAAAAACCTCATCACTCTTTTGTGAATTTGCGTAATATCCAAGGCTAAGACTTGTGCCTCTAACGTAAAGTTCGCCCTTAATGTTTGGCTTAGTAATTAGCTTTAAATCATCATCAAATACTAAAAGCTCAGTGTTTTTACATGCCTTGCCAATAGGCAATAGCTCATCATCATTAAAATTTCTATCAACAATAAAATAAGCACAGACATCAGTTATCTCAGTTGGCCCATAAAGGTTTGCAAAAAGTGCATTTGGTAGGGCTTTTCGCCAAATATTTAGTTGCTTATTTGGCATTATCTCTCCGCAAAAAAGAACCTTTTTAAGGCTGTTTAGCTCACATTTTTCTAGTGCTTTTTGATTTGCAAAGTAGATTAAAACTGATGGCACCCAAAAAATAAATGTAACACCATAAGCTTTTAAATACTCTAAAATTTTAAGCGGAAAGGCAAAGAGCTGGGTTGGTAAAATATGAAGCGTGGCACCGCTTTTAATCGTGCTAAAAATATCTAAAATAGAGTTATCAAAATAAAATGGTGCCTGATTTGCTAACACTTCATCACTTGAAATTTTAAAGGTATCACTCACCCAAAAAGTGTAGTCTATCACACTTTTATGACTTATGCTAACACCCTTTGGCACACCAGTGCTACCGCTGGTAAAAAGCACGTAAAGTAGATTTGTATCAATATGCATATCACGTGCTGTTTTTAGAGCAGTTTTATCTATGTTAAAATTTTCAAACTCGCAAGGGGTAATTTGGATAATATCGGTAAAATCTAGCTTATATTCAGCAATAATTAGCTTTGGTTTTAAAATTTCTATCACGCTTTCTATGCGGTCTTGTGGTGTTTTAGCGTCAATTATTGAGTAAAAATTTCCACTCTTTGCTACGCCAAAAAATGAGATGAGAGCAGAAATCCCCTTTTCTAAAATGATTAAAACTGGCTCGTTTTTAAGTTTAAAAGAGATAATTTTGCTGGCTAATTTATCTGAAATTTCATCAAATTCTTTGTAAGTTATACTTTTTTCATTACAAACAAATGCCGTTTTATTTGGGTGTTTTTGTGCGGTTTTATCCAAAAAATCGCAAACATTTCTTATCACTTTACCTCCTTTATTAGCTTAAATTTTAGTAGTTTTTCTATCATATTTTTTAAGCTATACGCCCTTACACCTAAAATTTCAGCTATCGCTACGACATCTCTTTTGCCATCACAAAATGCCAAAAAGTCGCGAATTAACATCATATCGCTTGGATACTCGCCTTTATTTATGGTTGATATTAGCCCACGACTGCCAAGATTTGGCTCACAAGTAGTAGTTAGGGCATATTTTTTATTAATCTCGTAGTTTAAAACCATACTTTTTGCGTAGCTTAAGCCACCATTTAAGCCATTTTCCGTAACGACACTAAAATCATCAAGGCTAGTGTGATACTCTTTGTATTCGCCAAATTTACTTCTGCAAATGCAAACCATGCCAAGGTCTAAATTTGGCGTATTAAACTGCCTTTCGTCACTACCTCTATGTAAAAATGAGTAAATTTTTGGCGTTTTAGTAATGTGCTTTATCGTGTGAAGTGCGATTTTATCACTTAAAGAGCTTTCAGAAGGGCTTAAAACCACGCTGTATTCACGCTCATCGCCAACACAGCTAAGCACGAAACCACCCTTTACGTTTTGCTTTAAGTGGCTAAAATTTTCATAAATAAAACAGATTGAGCCAATGGTTTCAGGAGCTAAAACAAATCGGTAGTTATAATCTCGCTCATTTAACCCCATAACCCATCTTGCAAGATATGCTAAAACAACTGGCCCTGAAAGCTCATTATTTGCCATTTGCGGATGACACAAATAAGACGTGATTAAAATTTCATCTTTTGTATTTTTTGTAGCTGGGATAAAAATTTCAGCATAATTTAACTCTCCGCTTTTAAAATTTGAATCTATAAAGACCTCATAAACGCCATCTTCTAAGCTATCAAGCTCATTTTTTGATATACAAAATCCCCAGCGTTTTTCATAATAGCTAGTAACATAAGGGACTGCGTTTGCTAAATTTTCATCTGTATAAAGATGCTCTTTAAGCTCATTTAGACTCATTTTTTTATGAACACCGCAGCTATAATTTACAAGATGCAAGTTTTGCTTTTTAAATTCGCAAATTTTACGCCCATTTGACGTTAATATATAAGCGTCACGAACGACCCACTCATCAGGCACGACCCAGTCATAACACCTTGTGCCTGATTTGACGCTTGAAATTTTAATAGTATGAGAGATTTTAAAGCGTTTAGTAATTTTAGGAGCGGTTTTTAAATTTAAAAACTCGCCATACCCCCCCCCATTTATGGCGTTTAAAACGATTTTTAGGCTGGTTTTAAAACCATCGCCTGTAATGCTTCTTGGGATTTTAAAAAGTCTTTTTGCAAGATTTAGCATTTTAATCAATCTTTAGCACACTTAAAAACGCCTCTTGCGGTAAATGCACCTTGCCGATGGCCTTCATACGCTTTTTGCCCTCTTTTTGCTTTTCAAGAAGCTTTCTTTTACGCGTGATATCGCCACCATAGCACTTTGCCGTTACGTTTTTACCCATTGATTTTACGTTTTCACGAGCGATTACTTTATTGCCGATACTTGCTTGGATAGCCACTTCAAAAAGCTGTCTTGGCACAATCTCTTTCATCGCCTTTACAAAATCACGTCCTTTACTTTGCGATTTGCTCTCTGGCACGATGATTGAGAGTGCATCTACTATCTCGCCAGCGACCTTTATATCAAGTTTTACTAGATTACCTACACGATACTCGCTAGGCTCATAATCAAAACTTGCGTAACCCTTTGTAGCTGATTTTAGCTTATCGTAAAAGTCCATAACAATCTCATTCATAGGTATGTCATATTCAAGCAAAACTCGCTCTGGCGTTATGTAATCCATCTTTGTTTGCACCGCTCGGCGGTTGTTTAAAAGTGTGATAATGTTACCTAGAAATTCTGTCGGTGTGATGATAGTTGATTTTACATAAGGCTCTTTGATATACTCTATTTTATTTACTGGCGGTAGTTCGCTTGGATTTTGGATACGTAAAATTTTGCCGTCAGTTTGGACAACTTCGTATGTAACGGTCGGTGCAGTTGCGATTAAATCAAGATTAAACTCACGCTCTAATCGCTCTTTGACAACCTCCATATGCAAAAGCCCTAAAAATCCCACACGAAAGCCAAAACCAAGTGCGATTGATGTTTCAGGCTCGTAGCTTATTGAGCTGTCGTTTAGTTTTAGCTTATCAAGTGCGTCCCTTAAATCCTCAAATTTATCTGTATCAATCGGATAAATTCCAGCAAACACAAACGGCTTTGCACGTTCAAATCCGCCAACTGGCTCTTTTAGCGGATTTTTAGCCATAGTAATCGTATCACCGACCTGCACGTCGCTTACGTTTTTTAACCCCAAAACAACCACGCCAACTTCACCAGCATTTATGGATTTTGTCTTAATCGGAGCTATCGGATTTGGATACATTAAATCCAAAACGACGTGTTTTTTGTTTGTTCCCATAACCAAAATTTCATCGTTTTTAGCGATTTTTCCGTCATAAACTCGCACGAGTGCAAGTGCGCCAAGGTAGTTGTCAAACCAGCTGTCATAGATTAACGCCTTTGTAGGTTTGTTTTCATCGCCATTTGGTGCTGGTATGCGACTAGCTATGGTCTCAAGTAGCTCGTTTATGCCGATTCCACTCTTTGCACTAACCTCAATAGCACCGGAGCAGTCAAGCCCGATTATATGCTCTATCTCATCTTTTACACGCTGCGGGTCAGCTGCTGGAAGGTCTATTTTATTTATTACCGGTATGATTTCAAGGTTATTTTCAAGTGCGATATAGACATTTGCAATAGTTTGTGCCTCAACGCCCTGACTTGCATCCACAACAAGCAAAGCTCCCTCGCAACTAGCTAAACTTCTGCTTACTTCGTAGCTAAAATCAACGTGTCCTGGTGTATCAATGAGATTTAAGATATACTCGCCGTCTTTGTTTTTGTAATTTAGCCTAACACTTTGAGCTTTTATCGTGATACCACGCTCTTTTTCAATATCCATCGTATCCATTATCTGACTGCTCATCTCTCTGTCGCTTACTGCGCCGCACTCTTGGATTAAGCGATCTGCAAGTGTGCTTTTGCCGTGATCAATGTGAGCGATAATGCTAAAATTTCGTATATTTTTCATAAAATTCCTAGTTAAATTTTAAAGGCTTATAATGCCAAAAAATCATTTAAAAAGCTATAAATTCACACATCATTGCTTAGTTCACTATTTACGCGTTTGCCTATATCTTTAAGTTTACTATACTCTTCTATAAGACTTGGAGCGTCATCAAGGCTTATTGCTAACGTCCAAAGATATGTTAAAACCGAGTAGATATGTCCTGCATCAGCCTTGTTTGAGGTCAGTAAAAAAATAGCCACGCTAAAGAGCAAAGCCGCACTTGTACCTATGATAAAAAACTCATCGCCTCTGTTTTGAAATTTTAACCCTTAAAAAAGATAGCAAGTTATAATGTCTGCTTAATGTGTCTTTGCCCGCATTCTTTATCCTATCAGCCTCTTTTTCAAGCCAAAAATCGATACAACCGATGTAAAAAATATCGGAAAGTGTTGCTCGAAAAAATTTACAAACTCGCGTGATAAATTCGCCCTTGCGATGATAGTTGAACTATCTTGATTAGCCGATTTTTCGCTCATTATCACTTTTACCACAAGATCTGCGTAAATTTTAGTAAAAACCTGAGTACCCACCAGCCTTCTAATCGCACCAAGCCCCCAGCCTAAAAACACCATAACCGAGTAGGATAACGCCAGTAAAATATCGCCGCTTACAACCGCATTTATCGCAATACCTGCAAGTATGGGGTAGATAAAAATAGCCCGTTTTCAGCCAAAACAATACAAAATGTCAAAGATAGCTTTTTGAAATTTTGCCTTGCTATAAATTTTAATGTCTTAAACGCACCATTTTGCATTAAATTCCTTTAATGTTTAAATTCTAACCCACAAAGCACATCGCCTAAGCATTCTTTGCTATTTAGCTCAACATTAACGTGCTTTATGTTAAATTTTAAAAGAGCAGTTTTAACATTTTGGGTTATTAAAATCGCCTCTTTGACGCTTAAATTTTCATCAACACCAACGCAAAGCGAAGCAAGATGAAGTTTGCTATTAATACTCCAAATATGCACGTCAGATATAAAATTTACACCCTCTATTTTTGATAAAACGCATAAAATTTCATCGACATTTATACCCTTAGGGACGCCCTCCATAAGGATATTAAGCGTATCTTTAAGCAACAAAAATCCGCCCTTAATAATAAGCACAGCCACAACCAAACTAGCCAAAGAGTCCGCCCACCAAAAGCCAAAACTCATCATCAAAACAGCAGCCACAATCGCAGCAAACGAGCCAAGCATATCGCCTAATACGTGCAAATAAGCCGCCCTGATATTTACGTTACCCTTTATATCGCTATCTTTGTGCATATAGTAAGCGACCACGATATTTACTAAAAGCCCAACTAAGCTAATTAATAACATCGCAGTTGTAGCAACTTGCGGTGGATTATAAAAACGCTCTATCGCCTTAATAATGATAAATACGGCAATAACAACAAGCGTAAGGGCATTTATAAAAGCCACTAAAATTTCAACACGCTTAAATCCAAACGTCTTTTTTAAAGTAGCACCTCTCTTTGCAAATTTTAACGCAAACAACGAAAGTGCGAGTGCGACGGCGTCTGAAAGCATATGAAACGCATCTGAAAGCAGAGCTAGAGAGTTTGTAAAAATACCACCAAAAATTTCTAAAATCATAAAAAGAGTTATGATAATAAACGAATTTCTAATGGTACTTTCGTTTTTATCGTGAGAATGGTTATGTAAATGGTTACACGAGTGGTGATTATGATTTTGCATTTTTATCCTTTTTTATTGGCTATTATAGGTGTTTTTGGCTAATGATTAGTAAAATTTTGTTGTAACTCTTGACATTACAACAAAATTTTACTATACTTCGCTCATAGGTTGTAAGTTAAAGCCTTACAACAAAAGTTTAAGGAGAAAATATGTCAAACTATAAAATAGCTTCAATTAAAAACTCACCAAGAGTTGAGTTAAAAGAAGCTCTAAATTTAAGTGGCTGTGAGATATCAATTACTAAATTATCCGCAAACTCAAGCGTGCCTTTCGTGCATTCTCACAAACAAAATGAAGAAGCATATATCGTGCTTGAAGGAAGTGGTGTGCTTTTTATAGACGGCGATGAGATAGCGGTAAATAAAGATGATACGATTCGCATAGACCCGCAGGGCAAAAGATGTTTTAAGGCTAATGATACTGGGCTTAAACTACTTTGCATTCAAGCAAAAAAAGATAGTTTAGCCCAATACACTCACACCGATGGTGTAATAAACGATGATATGAAGCCTAGTTGGCTTTAATAAATAAAATTTAAAGGAGAAAATATGAAAATAGCAATCTTAGCAGCAAACGGCAAAGCAGGTGAAGCCATATTAAAAGAGGCTTTAAATCAAGGATACGAAGTAACAGCAATCATTAGAAACAAAGAGTATAAAAACGACAAAGTTAAGGTTATTTACAAAGATATTTTAAGCTTAGAAAAAGCCGATCTTGTGGGATTTGACGCTGTAATCACAGCATTTGCGGCTTGGACACCACAAACCTTGCCACTTCACACGACTACACTAGTTCATCTAGCCGACCTTTTAAGTGGGACAAACACACGCCTTTTAGTCGTCGGCGGTGCTGGTAGCTTGTATGTTGATGACGCTCTAACCACAATGCTTGTTGATACGCCAGAATTCCCAAGTGATTACAAACCTGTCGCAAGTGCGATGAAAGCTGGACTAAATGAGCTTAGAAAGAGAAATGACGTAAAATGGACCTATCTTAGCCCAGCGGCAGAGTTTGAGCCAGACGCACCAAAAACTGGCGAGTATATCATAGCCGGGGAGAAATTTACACTAAATAGCAAAGGCGAGAGCAAGATAAGCTATGCTGACTACGCGATAGCTATGGTTGATGAGCTAAAAAACGCAAAATTTATTGGCAAACGTTTTAGTGTTTTAGAAAAATAGATTTTTTGGGCTATAATTAGCCCAAAAAATTTGGAGAAAAAATGCAAATCGGAGTGAAATTTTCAACCGCAATTCATATTTTATTAAGCGTGGAATTTTTTAAAGACGAAAAAAACACGAGCGAATTTTTAGCCCAAACGATAGGCACAAATCCAGTAATCGTTCGCAATATCATAGCACTTTTAAAATCAGCAGGGTTAATCCAAGTCGCTCGTGGAATTGGCGGAATAACGCTATCAAAAGAGCCAAAAGACATAACCTTATATCAAATTTATACAGCCATAAACGATAAGCAAAATCTATTTAAAATACACCAAAACGCTCCAGCTGCGTGTCCGCTTGGTGGTAGGATAGACGCCCTTTTAGAGCCAAAATTTCAAAACGCACAAAAAGCACTGGAGCAAAATTTAAATAGCACAAGTTTGCAAAATTTACTTGACGAGCTTAAAAATTAATCCTTAAAACCTGCTATTATTGACTTTAGTTATCAATATAAGATATAATAACCAAAAATTTTAAGGAGATTTAAAATTTATGGAATTTCTAAAACACAATGTTGATTACTTTATCATCGCGATTTTAGGCTTTATGAGCTTTTTAGTAGTTTGGTTTAGCATAGAAAGAGTGATTTACTATGCAAAAATTGATATCAAAGCTTTTGAAAATCAGGAGAGTCTAGAAGAGGCTTTGACTAAAAATTTAACCACGCTTTACATAATATACTCAAACGCCCCATATATAGGACTTTTGGGCACGGTTGCTGGTATTATGATAACGTTTTATGATATGGGCGTAAGTGGTGGCATAGATACAAAAAGCATTATGGTCGGACTATCTCTAGCACTTAAGGCAACGGCGTTTGGACTACTTGTAGCCATACCAACTCTAATGATCTATAATGGACTATCTAGAAAAGCTGAAATTTTACTAAATAGATACAAGGTAAAAGATGAAATCAATTAAAAAAGATGGGCTTAATGTCGTTCCTTTTATCGATATTATGCTGGTTTTGCTTGCCATTGTTCTATCCATATCCACTTTTATAGCCCAGGGTAAAATACAAGTTGATTTGCCAAGTGCAAATTCTGCTACAAAAGAGCAAAAAGATGAAAAAAAAGTAGTCATCGTCGTGGATAAAGATAATAAAATTTTCATAGATGACATACAAACACCAGAAGAGAATTTAAAAGAAAAACTAATGCCTATTGAGCAAACAACGCTAATAGAGCTTAAAAGTGACAAAGAGAGTAAATTCAACAGCTTTGTTAAAATCATAGATATTTTAAAAGAGAAAGGGCACGAAAATTTTGCAATCACGACAGTGTCTGAGTAGGCTATCTAGCAATGTTGGCTTTAGTGTATCACTAATTATACACGCTGTTGTCGTTGCGGTGTTTTTCTTAAAACACCCATTTATAGAGCCAAAATTTAACGAAGCAAAGCCACTAAAAATAAGCGTAAATTCTTTTAAGCCTATCTCGGCTCCAGTTTTTGCACCAGAACCGGCTCCAGCCCCACCTGCCCCACCACCGCCACCTATAACAAAGCCAGAACCAAAAAAGATAATACCACAAGAAAAGCCTAAACCAGCACCAAAACCAAAACCGGTAAAAAAAGAAAAACCAAAGCCTATTGAAAAAATAGAGCCGACACCACCAGCTCCACCAGTTGTCACAAGCAACGAAC
This sequence comes from Campylobacter mucosalis, assembly GCF_013372205.1. NCBI lineage: Bacteria > Pseudomonadati > Campylobacterota > Epsilonproteobacteria > Campylobacterales > Campylobacteraceae > Campylobacter > Campylobacter mucosalis. Next base: position 393,609 of record NZ_CP053831.1, on the reverse strand, counting down.
AAATAGCCACTCCAAGCCAAAGTGTGCCATCTCAAAATCAAGCAAACACAAATGCTTTAGGCGGTGCACCAACGATAGGCGAGCTAAATATGGAAACCTCTGCAAACGATGAGCGATATATCAAGATAAAACAAGCCTTAGCAAAACACCAAAAATACCCAAATAACGCACTAAAACTAAATCAGCAAGGTGTCGTAAAAGTGAGCTTTAAGCTACACAGGGACGGAAGCGTGAGCGATATAAAGATAATAGACAGCTCAAATTTTAGCCTACTTGACAATGGTGCTATCGACACTATTAAAAAAGCTACAAAAGACTTTCCAAGACTTGATAATGATGTTGTAGTTAAAATACCTCTTGCATATAAGCTAAGAAGAGGTTAATTTATGATAACAAATATCATAAATAAGTAAAATTTTAGTTTTCTTATATTATAATAACAAATATCAAAATAATAAACAGGAGAACTAAAAATGTCAGTGTTGGTAATAGGTGCAGATGAGATAACCCCGATAAAAGCCGTTTTACAAGACTTAGGTGCAAACAAAATAGAGCACTGGGACGCAAGAAACGAAAACCGAGTAAATCGCAAACCAATCCCGCAAGATACGGAGTGCGTGGTAATGCTTACAAGCTTTTTAAACCACAACACAATGAAAACAATCAAAACACAAGCCAAAAAACGAAACATACCTATTGTATGTGCCAAAAGAAGCGTGAGTTGCGTATTTTGCGAATACTGCAAAGTCTTTGGGCTAGATAAGGAATTTGGATGCAAAGCTTAATCAATGAAATTTGGACATTTATTAGATATTGGCGAAACAACTCCAAGTATTTTTTTAAAGCTTAGCAAACGGGCTAGGCTTTATAATTTTTTAGTCCTTTACAACGCCTGTGTTGATAAGAATTTTCAAATACCCATAAAATACGCCCTATCAAATAGTATCAAAGAGGCATTTAGTGCATACATTGACGATCTTTTATCAAATACGACGCTTAAAAAGAATACACTAAAAGAATTTTGCATAACGTCAAATAAGCTTATTATCTCGTATAAAAATCAAAATTTTTCAAACATTAAAAAGATTGCAAAAGAGCCAAAATACAAGGTCGCCAAACTTATTAAAATGCTTTATACAAATGGCGAATTTGAGCTTATTTTTGACGCAAATTTTATGTTTTCTCAGTTTGTTTATGATAAAATATCAAAGAAACATTTTGATAAAAATGTCTATTTTCAAGACTCTGCTATCATCATAGAAAGCGGTAATATGAAGCAAAAACTTTGTATCATACCAAGCTTTAAAGAGTTTAATATAGAAAATAGCAATCAATTAGCTCGTGAAATAGAGTATGCGACACAATTTTTACAAAATGAAAAGTGCGAGAGTGTGTATGTCGTTACGCCAAGACATAGCAATTTTAAGCGACATATAGAGGTTAGGCATTGTAATTTTGCTGATAAATGCATAAAAATCGTGCCTTATACAATAAGTAATAAAATTTTCTAAAAGGATAAAAATGATAGGCATTATATTTGGTAGCAGTATGGGAAATACCGAGGAGGCTGCTGAGTTCATAGGCGAAAATTTAGGTCTAGAAAACGAAGTTTTAAACGTGACAGACGTAAATCCAGCAAAAATAAATAGCTATGATAAGCTAATAGTAGGCACCTCGACCTGGGGAAGCGGCGACTTGCAGGATGACTGGGACTCTTTTGATTTTTCTGCACTAAATCTAAATGGAAAAGTGGTAGCATTTTTTGGTATGGGAGATAGCCAAAGCTACTCTGATGAATACTGCAATGGTATGGCAAAACTCTACGACGCATTCGTAAAACAAGGAGCAAAAGCCGTTGGTAGCGTATCTACTGATGGCTATACATTTGACGGCTCTGACGCTGTTAGAGATGGTAAATTTGTAGGCCTTGCACTTGACGCTGATAATGAAAGCGAGAAAACTGAAGAGAGAATTCTTGCCTGGATAGAGCAGATAAAACCGCTTTTTTCTTAATTTTTGGGGCTTTTGCCCCTATTTAAAAACACCATTTTAAGCAAAATTTCACTAAAATCTGTAAATTTAAAAACTAAGAGCGAAAATGAATAAATTTTTAAGTGAAATTTGGGACGAGCCGAAGCTTTTTTTAGATACAAAAACCACGATAATCACAGATGAGCAATTACTTGCCATAATAATGGCAACAAATATCAAAAACTACGATAGATTTATAGCACTAAACGAATTTAGAGATATTCTTTATAAGCTTAATCTAAGAGCAGATTTGTTTAGCGTTCAAACCGCACAAGTTGGCACTATAAATGCAATAAAGCAGTCTAAAATTTCAAAAACAACGCTACTAAAATCACTCAAGTTAATAAACGAAAATAACATCATAACCGCGTCCGAGCTAGAAAATTTAGAAAATTTCATAAACTCACTAGAACAAACAGAGCTTAAAACAGAGCAAATAAATGCAAAAAAGCACTATTTTCAAGAGCGTTCAAAAATGCTAGATGAGCTGTATTTAAGGCTATTGTCTATCTGCGATGAGCAAAATAAGACTAGGCTATATGCTCAAAAGCAAAAACTAGATGAGCTAAAATTTAACGTAGCAGTGACTGGCGTGATCAATGCTGGTAAATCAACAATGCTAAACGCTCTTTTAAATAAGCAAATTTTAGGCACATCAAACGTGCCAGAAACGACAAATTTAACTCTATTAAAATACTCGCACACTCCATTTGCTAAGATAAATTTTTGGAGCAATGCTGAGTTAAAAGAGCTTGGTATAGACGCACAAACAAACGAGCAAAGTTCTAAAGAGATAGAGATAGCCGAACTAAAAAACTACACATCAGCCACAAGTGACACATCAAAAATAGTAAAAAGCGTGGAGCTATATGAGGATTTAGAAATTTTAAAAGACGGCGTTTGCATAGTGGATACGCCAGGCATAGATGACGCGGTGTTTTTAAGAGAGCAAGTGGTGAGTGATTTTATGAGTGAGTGTGACCTAATGATACACCTAATGAACGTATCTCAAAGCTCGACACAAAAGGACTTTGAGTTTATACTGCACTCATTTTTAAATAACCACATAGTAAAACTAGTTATCGTCCTAACACACTCTGACCTGCTAACGCCAAACGAGCTAAATGACGTCATCTCCTACACACAAAAAAGTATCAAAGATAAGCTAAATTCCATAAAAGATATCGATATTTTTGCCATAAGTGCAAAAGAGTATTTTAAAAATCCACAAAACGGCGGTGTTGGCGAGTTAAAAGAGTATCTTTACAAAACACTCTTTGGAGACGATAGTAAAAAGGCTCATCTGGCGATAGACGCCTACAAAAAGGAGCTTTTATCGGTTTGTAAAAACCTGCTTGAGCAAAAAAATAGCCAAGTTTTAGCACTAAGTGGCTCAAATTTAGAGATAAATGAGAAAATTTCATCACTAAAAAATGAGCAAAACGAGCTTTTAAAATTAATAGACGATATCACTAAACAAAGCCAAGATGAGCTAAAACAAATAGACGCGAACGCCATTGATACAAGCTTTAAACTATCTTTAGCCCTACTATCATCTAACATAAAAGATAGGCTTTTAAACGAGATAGAGTATCATAAAAAACATGGCAAAAAACCAAACGACATAAGCTACATCGTAAAAACCGCACTTAATGATGGAATTTTAAACATCGCTAGAGTTAAACGAAATGAAATTTTATCAGCGATAAATGGCTGTAAAGAACGGCTTTTGCTAAAATTTAAAGAGCTTGAGATAAAAAGCCAGGATGAGGTTTTTAATATCGGAGAGTATCTAAAGTCAGTTGGTATAAATTTTAACTACGAACAAGTTTGTCGCGACATAAACGACGCCATAAGCAAAGATACAAAAACGCTAGAGCAGAGCATACAAGGTTATTTGGAGCAATTTTTAAGCGATGAAAAGCTTGGTAAATTTACATCTTTAATACTAAATTTAGAAAAAGATAAATTTACCGACCTTATTAATGAAAAGCTGACGCAAAAACTAAACGAGCTAAAACAAAGTGAGCAAACGCTAAACCAAAAAAATCTAGCACTCAACCAAACAAATGAGCAAATAAGGTCAAATTTAAAGTCACTCACAGATGAAATTTGCGAACTTGAAAGCGTATTAATGGAGCTAAAAAATGCTTAATAAATTCATAAATGCCTACAAAGCAAAGTATTTTAAAATTTTTTCAGACGATTTTTACGGCAGGTTTAAAAAATTTGAAAATGAGCTTTTAGAACCTAGTAATAAGCCAAGCGTAGAGCTTATTAATAACCTAAAAAAGCTAGATCTTTTTATCTGTGAGCCTGTGCAAGTGGCTATCATAGGGCAATTTTCAAGTGGTAAATCAACCTTTCTAAATGCCCTGCTCTCACGCGATATACTGCCAACTGGAGTTACTCCGGTGACCGCTAAACTAACGCACATAAAGTATGCCCCAAACTACTCATTAAGGGTTGATTATCAAAATGGCAGGGAGCTTAGCTTAGACATAAGCGAGATAGGTAAATTTGTTGATCAACGCATATTTACGGATGACATCAAAGAGATTTGTATATACGCACCTTTGCCGATTTTAAAGCGTATAAATTTCATCGATACACCGGGCTTAAACTCGCTATCAAATGCCGATACACAAGTTACTAAAGGCGTTATAGACGATGTTTGTGCCGTGATTTGGCTAAGCCTAATAGACAACGCCGCAAGAGCTAGTGAGCTATCTGACATAACTGAGTTTTTAAAAGATAAACAAAAAAGTGCTATTTGTGTATTAAACCAAAAAGATAAGCTAAATGAGCAAGAGCTACAAAATGTCTTATCTCACGCAAAGACTACATTTGGCGATCAGTTTTTAGACATCATCGCGATATCAGCCAAACAAGCCTGCAAAGCCATGCAAGATAATGACGCAAATTTACTACAAACCTCAAATTTTAACGCCATTCTTGAGTGTATAGAAAAATTTGCCGATGAAAAGATAAAAGAAAATTTTGTAATACAAAAGTGCCAAAAGATAAAAGATGAGTTGGTGCTTGAGTATGAGTATTTTTTTAGCATTTATGAAATGGCAAACCAAATAATTTTAAATTTTCAAAACAAACTAGATGAGCGTGTAGAAGCTTTTAAAGCGAACTTTAATCCAAAAATAGAACTAGCGTTTAATCAAATAAAACAGACCGCAAAACTTATAGCAGATGAGATACTTCTAAGCTTTAGGCCCATAAAAATGAGCAGATACACTCACCAAAAATCTCTCATAAAAGGCGAAAATTTCAAACGCACAGAGTATGAGATAATAGGTTTTGATACTGATGAAATTTTCTCAAAACTCATATATAACGACATAAAACTTGCTAAAATTTTTAGAGCTTATAGGCTGGATTTAAAAAATTTAGAAGATGAACTCAAGGCTGGATTGGATGAAATTTATACTACACTTGAGAGTGATTTTATGATTTACAAGGCTCAGTTTGAAGGCGTTAGAAAGGAGTGCGAGATCCACTCTGATGTCGAGTTTGCAGCGATTAGAACCTATGCTAAAGAGGTTTATGAGATGTTTTTAAGGGATTTTGAAAATGTGAAATTTAGCAAAATTCAAAAGCTCTCTTTGTTTTTTGAAAAATTAAATTTAAAAGTGGCTGCAAATTATGAAAACGCCATAAAAATAGCCGTATATTTTTTAAAAGACAAAATAGATATCGCAAGGGCGTCTTACGAGAAAGATCCTTTGGGATTTTCGCTATTTATACCAAGTCAAAAGGAGGTTTTTGAGCGTGTTTTGACATCTTTAAATTTATACGAATTTGAAAACGAAATACTCTCAAACACATCATTTTTAAATAAAATTTCAAATGAGTTAAAAAATGAATTTAGGCAACTAGCAACTCAAAAAATAGAAATTTTAAGCAAGTTAAAGCAAGCACAAAAAGAAAAAAGTCGTGCATTATTGGAGATTAAAATTTTGGGTGCAAAATAGCACCCTACTTAGAAACTGCCTCTACATCGATATTTATCTTAACATCATCGCCTAACATAGCATTGCTTGTAAAGCTATCAGCAAAGCCAAAGTCGCTTCTTTTTATCTTGCCCTCTAGGTTAAACCCTATACGCTCTTTGCCATTATCATCTTTTTTAGCACCGCCAAATTCGTAGTCTAACTTCACAGGCTTACTAACACCCTTAATCGTAAGAGTGCCATAAACCTTAGCGTCATCGCCGTCTTTTTTAAACTCGTTCATCTGAAATTTCATATCATCAAATTTAGCAACATCAAAGAAGTCAGCCGATCTTAAATGCTCATCTCTTTTTTCATTATCTGTATCTACAGAAGCGGTTTTTATGATAGCTGTTAGGCTTTTTATAGTGCCGTTTTGTGCATCGATATTAGCATCAAAGTTATCAAATTTACCATTTACACTACTTATACCCATATGTTTGATTCTAAAATTTACACTTGAGTGTGCCTTATCAAGTGTGTATTCAGCTGCTTGTGCTGAGCCTATTATAGCTAGAGCCATTAAACTAGATGTGATTATTTTATTCATTTTTTTCCTTTTTAAAAATTTCTGTGATTGTAATATGTTTTTGAAAATAATTTTTAAAATTTTGATTAATGATTTTTTAAATAATAGGGTAAAATATGAAAAATTTAAAGGGGATTTTATGCAAAAATATACTGAAATTTACGGCGATGGGGCTGAAATTTTAAGGGTTGCCACAGGAAGTCCTGGCGAACTTGGGCTTTTAAAAAAATTAAGTGAAGTATTTAACTCTTTAAACGATAGTAAAATATGCTGGATAAAAGCTGGTAGTAGCGATGGACTCGAGCTTTTAAAAGAAAATAAAGTTGATGTCACGATGACGCATTCACCGCTTTTAGAAAAGACCTTAATCAAGCAAGGCATAGCAAAAAAACGCACACTTATTGGTTCAAATGAGTTTTTTATCATTGGGCCAAAAGATGATCCAGCAGGTATAAAAACCGCAAAAACCGCCACAGAAGCTTACAGTAAAATAGCAAAAGCCAATGCACTATTTTACACAAGGTCTGATGGCAGCGGAACACACATAAAAGAGCTTGATATATGGCAAAAAGCTGGTATCAAGCCAAGTGGTAGCTGGTATGTGCAAAATCGCGACTTTATGATAGCTACTCTAAAAAGAGCAGATGATACGAATGGCTATTTTATGAGCGATTCAAGTACTTATTACACGATAAAAAATGAGTTAAAAAATAGTGAAATTTTATTTTCTGGCGATAAAATTTTAGTAAATGTATATGCCACGATGTGCAGAATAGACGCTCCAAAAATAGCAGAAAATTTCATAGACTTTTTAGCTGATAAAAAATCTCAAGAAATTTTTAAAACATACGGGAGAGATAAATTTGGAATAGAACTTTATAATGACGCAAAGTATGCAAGGGAATTTTTTATAAAATAACCCAGCAAATAAGCTGGGTTATGAGTTGGAGCGTTGCTCCATTTTTACTTTATTACAGCCATCTTTCTACGCATATAGGCTATGCGACTTTGAAGTGGTAGGTGTTTTGGACAGTTGTCTTCACAAGCAAGTAAGCTCATACAACCAAACACACCGTCATCATCTCCGATAAGCTCGTAAAAATCTTCATCTGTTCTCTTATCAAGTGCGTCTATTTTAAACCTAGCAACGCGGTTTAAGCCAACAGCACCGATAAAATCAGGACGCATTATCGCAGTTCCACACGCAGCTACGCAGATACCGCACTCTATACATCTATCAAGCTCAAATACCTCTTGGGCAATTTCTGGCTCAACTTTCTCTTCAAGTTTAGCTATTTCTGGCTCGTGATCTGTATGTATCCAGCTCTCAACACGCTTACTCATAGCATTCATCCAGTTTCCAGTATCAACGCTTAAGTCTTTTAATAGCTTAAACACTGGCAACGGCATAAGCTCTATAACGCCACTTTCATAGTCTTTTGTAAGTGTTCTACAAGCTAGTTTTGGTGTTCCATTAACTAACATACCACAACTTCCGCAAATTCCAGCTCTACAAACAAAGTCAAAGCTAAGATCAGGGTCAAACTTCTCTCTTATCACGTTAAGTGCGATAAAAAGGGACATTCCCGGAGTTTCTTCAAGCTCATAGCTTGCAAAATGCGGTTTTGAAATTTTAGAGAGCGGGTTATATTTAAACGCTCTTATGGTTATTTTTCTACTCATATCCTATACCTGCTCTTTCATTTGGTGCTTTATATTTTTCTTGAAGTTCATAAGGCATTAGTGCATTTTGAATCTCATATCTACCTTTGCCCTCAGCTTCCATTTTTGCACGAATTTCATCAACTTGTGCCTGGCGAACAGCACTATCAGGGTGCTCGATAATATTTCCTTTTGCGCCATAACCACGGAACGCAGGTGGAATTTCCATCTTCATTATATCAAGCGGTTCATATGTAACAGTCGGCATCGTAGCACCTTCACTCCAGCTTGTTAGTGTTCTATTTAGCCAGTTTAGGTCATCACGTTTTGTATAATCCTCGCGGTAGTGAGCACCACGGCTTTCAGTTCTAAGTAACGCACCATAAGCTATACAAAGTGCTAATTTTAGCATTTTTGGCACTCTATAAGCCTCTTCAAGCTCTGGGTTGCCAAATAATGTTTTATTTGTTACTTTAACATCTAGTGAGTGTTTATAAAGCTCTTCAAGCTCTTTTACAGCTTTTTCTAGACCTTCGCCAGTTCTAAAGATAGCAACGTGCTCCCACATTATATCTTTCATACGATTTTTGATCTCAAATACATTATATGTTCCGCTCTTATTAAGTAGCTCGTTCATATAATTTACTTCTTTATCAACAAATTTTTGTATCTTATCTGTTTTTATCTCTATCTCGTGATTTGCACAATAATCAGCAAAATAATCGCCAACAATCATACCAGCAACAACAGTTTCAGAAACTGAGTTTCCGCCAAGTCTGTTAAAGCCGTGCATATCCCAACAAGCAGCCTCACCAGCACTAAATAGACCCGCTAACGTTGGGCTTTCGCCAGTTGCTTTTGTTTTTATGCCACCCATTGAGTAGTGTTGCATTGGTAGAATTGGTGCCCAACCCTTTGGACCCTCATCAGCTGGATCGATGCCGTTAAAAATTTGGCAAATTTCTTGAACGTCACGTAGGTTTTTCTCGATATGCTCACGACCCAAAATTGAGATGTCAAGCCAAACATGCTCACCATAAGGGCTTTTTACGCCTTTGCCGTTTCTAATATGCTCCATTATACGGCGACTTACGACGTCACGACTTGCTAGTTCTTTTTTCTCTGGCTCATAATCAGGCATAAAGCGATAGCCATCTACGTCACGTAAAATTCCACCATCCCCACGGCAACCCTCAGTTAGTAAAATTCCGCTTGGAACGATTGGAGTTGGATGAAACTGAACAGCTTCCATATTGCCAAGTTGTGCTACTCCTGTTTCAAGAGCTATCGCAGCACCGATACCTTCGCAAACAACCGCGTTTGTAGTGTGCTTATAAACTCTACCATAACCACCAGTTGCTATAAGTGTTCCTTTTGAAACATAAGCAGTGATCTCGCCAGTTACTAAATCACGAACAATAGCACCATAACAGCGGTTATTTTCGTGGATTAAAGCTATGGCTTCTTTTCTATCGTGGATATCAACGTTGTGCTTTAGTGCTTCGTTTGCAACTGCAAAAAGCATTGTGTGTCCAGTAGCGTCTGCTGTGTAGCAGGTTCTCCACTTTTTAGTACCACCAAAGTCACGTGAGTGAATAAGTCCGTGAACCTCTTCTTTTTCAACGATAGTTGTCTTTTGAGCATTGATAATAGCACTTCTTTCACCCTTTGTAATCCTAGTCCAAGGCACACCCCAAGCAGCAAGCTCACGAATCGCTTTTGGTGCTGTTTGACAAAACATTCTAGCAACGTTTTGATCACAACCCCAGTCGCTACCCTTTACAGTATCGGCAAAATGCACATCCTCATTATCGCCCTCACTCATCTTTGAGTTACCAAGACTTGCTTGCATACCACCTTGTGCGGCTGCTGAGTGGCTTCTTTTTACAGGTATTAAACTTAAAACTATAGTACTTAGCCCCTTCTCTCCAGCCGCAACAGCAGCTCTAAGACCAGCCAAACCACCACCTATAACTAATGCGTCACAATATTTTACATTCATCTTTTAGCTCCTATCCATTAATGACCAAGGCTGATCCACACAAAATCAGCAATTAATGCGATTACAGCCAAGACTCCAAATACGGCAAAAACAACAACTTTTGCCTTTTTTCTGTTCTCAAACATTTCGTGTTTATTGGCTCCGTCAATGCTTACCCATTTTACATAAAGGCGATACATTCCCACACCAGCGTGAACTACCATAAATACTAAAAGTGCTAGATAGAAAAATTCTAATGTTTTAAAATTTGCAGCAGAGTTATCAGCTGTTATATGACCACCAAATACGATATCTACAAGGTGGGCACTAGCAGCAAAAAATAGTGCAAAACCAGTTAAAAACTGAAACCACCAAAGAGTAGTGTCGTTATGTTTTATGCGATTTTTGTGACCTATAAACATCTTATATTGTCTATAATTTGCAGGGAATTTTCTCATCGCCAAAAACGCGTGAGTAATAAACACAACAAAAATAACAGCAGCGATAACATTTGTTATCCACCAAGTCGCCTCTCCAAATAAAAATTTCGCCTCAGCAAAACCTACAACCGCATTAAATGCGTCTTTGCCAAGCAAAATCGTTGAAGTAAAAACCATGTGGCATAAAATAAAACAGGCTAGTATAAAACCCGTGATACTCTGCCATCTATCCCAAGTCGCAGGTAATCGGCTCTTTTTAGTATCGACCCTTTTACCTAAGAAACCTTCTATAAGCTCACTCATGAGCCCTCCTTCAAAATATTCAAAATTTAGATAAGCCTTAAACTTAAAATCTAAATTGTTGGCGTAATCTTACTAAATTAAAACTTTAATGATTATTAAATATCTTTACTCTGCATTTACGCAAAAATAGGTAAATGACACAAGCTGACACAAACATTAAAAAGGATAAAATTTGCCCCATTGAGAAATTTAAAAAGATAAATCCAAGACCAACGTCAGGCTCCCTAAAAAACTCACATACAAACCTAGCTAACGTATAAAGCATAGCGTAAAGACAGATTAGCTCACCTTGAAATTTTTGGTATTTTCTATAAACAAACAACACAACAAATACGACAAACCCTTCTAAAAACGCCTCATAAAGTTGGCTTGGATGACGCATAGCACCAAGGACATTTATCGCCCAAGGCACGTCCGTAACACGTCCAAAAAGCTCCTGGTTTAAGAAATTTCCTATCCGTCCAAACACATAACCAAGCGGAATCGAGATCGCACAAAGGTCAAGATATAGCCACAAATTCTGTCTATATTTTTTACAAAACAACCACGTTGAGAGCAAAAATCCAACAACCGCTCCGTGATAGCTCATACCCCTAATACCAACAAATTCTCCCGCGTAAAATGGATTAAAAATCTGCCACGGCTGAGTAATGTAAAACCAAGCGTCACCAGAATACATAAGCACCCAGCCAAGCCTGGCACCCAAAATCACCCCAACCTCGACCCAAAAGAAGTAGCTATCAAGCATTTTATCAGTTATAGGCAGCCTATCTTTTTTAACAAAATACTTAGCAAGTGCAAGTGCCACAAGCAACGCTAAAATATACATTATCCCGTACCAATGAACACTAAATCCAAAAATTTTAAATGCGACTGGGTCAAAGTGGTTGTAAATGTCATTCCAAATTTGCATATTTTTCCTCTTAGTTTTTAGCGATTTTACAAACAAAATGCTTAAAAATTTTTATTAAACCATAAAGTAAATGTTGTCAACCCATTTTCGCTTTTTACATCTACTTGAAAACCAAGCTCATCGCTGTAATTTTTAACCAAGCTAAGCCCTATCCCAAAACCGCCATTTTGCTCATCAAAACGAGTATATGGTTTGAAAATTTCAGCTAAATTTTCCTTTTTGATACCAAATCCGCTATTTGAGATCATAAAACTATTTTCATCTAAAACGGCTGTAATTTTGGAATTTTCATCTGAGTATTTTATGGCGTTTGAGATTAGATTATCTACTATTTTTCTAAACTTAAATTTTTGCGTTAGAATCTTAACTTTGTGCAAATTTGAGCTTATTTTTAGCCCCTTTTGATTTGCCTTATCACTAAAATACACAAATCTCTCATCTATCAAACTAGATAAATCCACAAGAGTTTTTACTTCGTCTTTTTTTAAGCTAAATTCAACCAAATCGTCATACAAATTTGATATCGTAAGGGCTGCTGTTTTAATATTTTTTAGATATTTCTTAGGATTTGCCTCAAACATCTCAATGCTCATCAAAATGACACTTAATGGGGTGTTTATCTCGTGAGTAGTGTCCCTTAAAAAGCGATTTAAAAACTCTATCTTTTCATAAAGCGGTCTTAACGAAAGCCTTATAATAAAATACGCTATCAGCAAAATAAACCCCAAAATAACGCAAAGAGCAAGTAAAATTTTTACCTTTAAATCATAAAATTTCAAAGACAAATCGTCAACTGTTATAGTTACTAAAAAATCCTGAAACCTATCAAAAATTACAAAGTGCCTTAATGTCCCGTTTATATCGCTGTTTTGGATATGAAAATGACCTTTTTTAATCGGCTTAATCGTTGCATTAAACTCGCTTAAATCACTATCGGTTAAAGAGCCAAATTTTAGCTTTGTTTGAAAATCGTGCCTAATTTGCCGAAGTAAAATTCTATCTTTTTCTAATAAAAATCCCTTTTCACGCTCATAAAAAAGATAGCCAAAAAACGCTAAAAATGCGATACTTGTTAAAAAATATAGCAAAAAAATGGGCAAAATATGACGTTTAGACATATTTATAACCTAATTTTGACTGGCTAATTATGCGTTCTTTTCCTAAAATTTTACGAAGTTCAGCGATATAAACCCTAAGACTAGCGTCGCTTGGGTTCTCATCAAAACTCCAAATTTCGCTAAATATCTCATCGTGAGTTACAAATCTATCGCGATTTTTTAAGAGCAACGAAAGAAGCAAAGCCTGTTTTTTAGCCATCAAAAAAATATCCTTACCCTTGTATAAAATGTTTTGCGAGATGTCAAAACTAAAATTTTCGCCCAAACTAATAAGTGAACTCTCGTTGTGTAAAAAGGTGCGTTTTAGTAAATTTTTGACTCTTAAACCGAGCTCTTTTAACTCAAACGGCTTTTTTAAATAATCGTCACAACCGCTTAAAAATCCCACACTAACATCATCTATTGTATTTAATGAAGTTGTAAAAATGCAAGGCGTTAGGCGAGTGCTAGACCTTAACTCTTTAAGCAAGTTAAATCCATTTCCGCCAACTATTTTAACATCAAAAATCCACAAATCAAAGGCACTCTCATACGCCAAATCAAGTGCCTCATCATAGCTTTTAACGCCGGTAACTTCGTGCTCTTGCCCCAGATACTCACACATCATATCATTTAGCATAGCCTCATCTTCAACGATTAAAATTCTAGCCAAATCTCACCCTTAACGATTTTTTGACATTCTATCGTAAATTTTGCAATTCCCTGCTTCACGTCTATCTTTTTTGCCAAAAAAGCCAAAATTTTTAGCCTCTTTTACACTCAACTCGTCTATTTTTTTATCATAGTTTTTATGAAATTCACTCATAAATTGCTCACGCTCGCCCTCTTTTAGAGTTGAAATTTTACTTCTCATTTTATCTCTAAAATCAGCTCTTATTTTATTAGCCTGCTCCGATAACACTCCTGCTCGTTTGTGCAACTCAAATGAAATTTCACTCATCATTTTAGCATCAGCACCTGATATCATAGCGACTAGCTCATCGTTTGTATTTTTTTCAAAACTACTTGCAAAAAGCGAACCAGCAATACAAATCGCAACCATACCTAACTTTTTCATAATATTCTCCTTTGTTTTGGTTTGCAATCGCATTATAAAAACAATTTGTGAAGTAAATGTTAAGCCCATTTTGGACATAATTTTTAGAAAATTTCTAAGGATTTATGATGTCAGAGGCAATTTTTAACAAAATTAAAGAGCTTTTAGAGCAAAACGGGGCTGATTTTCGCGTGGTAGAGCACAAAAGTGTAGGTACTTCAGAAGAGGTCGCAAAGGCTCGTAAAACACATTTGGGTCAGGGTGCAAAAGCTCTAGTATGCAAAATAAAAGGTGCTAAAAATGAGCTTTTAAAGCAATTTTTTGACTTGGAATCTGATACAAACAAGATAAATGTCATCGCCATACTTCCAGCAGATCATAATGCAAATTTAGAACGTTTAGCAGCTGTTTTTGACGCTAAAAAGGCAAGTCTTGCAAGTCCTGCTGAAGTTAGCGAACTAACAGACTGCGTTTTTGGAGCAATACCGCCGTTTAGTTTTAACGAGAAACTATTTTTGGTGGTTGATAGGAAGCTTTTTGGCAGATTTAGCCATATAGCGTTTAATGCTGGACTGCTTGATCACTCGATTATTTTAAATGCTGATGATTATTTGCGGATTGTAAAGCCAAAACTTATAGATTTTGCACATTTAGCAACTGAAAAGACACTTTAAAAACAAAGGTAGAGCTAAAATTTCAAATCCAGATGGCTCAAAAGTATGGGCGAAGTGATAAAATTTACTAGCTTCGCTCTCATTAAACTTCGCGCTCCAAACAGCACCACTTGCACTAAATTCTCGCTCAAAATCGCTTAAATTTTCTGAGCTAAAAAAATGCTCAAATCGCGACATTAAGGCAAATGGAGTGTAAAATTTTAACACATCTTTAAACTCAAATTTTATAAGCCTAGCTTCATTTATAGCCAAATTTACAGCCGTGCTATACGCACGAACAAGACCACCAGTGCCAAGCTTAATACCGCCAAAATACCGAACTATAAACACGCCAACTTCAACCAAATCAGCTCCACGCAAAACATTTAAACTAGGAGCCCCGCTCGTGCCCTTTGGCTCTCCGTCATCACTTTGGTTTTCAACAATTTGTCCATATTTATTTAGCTCTCTATATGCCCAAACGATATGAACAGCCTTTAAATGCTCGGCTTTTAGTTGATCATGAAGCGTTTTAAACTGCGAGATAGGCACTAGATAGCTTATGAAATTTGACTTTTTAATCTCGATTTTTGCGGTATAAACACAATCTATAGTCTGCAAAATAATTCCTAGTTTTTGCGTAAATTTAGCAAAATTTTTAAAAAAGTTAAAGTTGTGGCTTACTCGGACAAAACAGAGTGTCCGAGTAAATTTATCTATTTGCGAGTATTAGCGTCAGGAGTAAAGAGCTGTTTATCTAGGAGTTTAAAGTCAGCAATAAATTTCTGGCCCTCATCGCTAACAACCCAATTAACAAATTTTTGTGCATTTTCGATGTCTGTTTTTGGGCAGTGTTTTGGGCTAACTGCGATTACTGAGTAGAAATTTTTAAGATCCTTTGCACCCTCGTTTATGATAACTAGCTCAGGAGCTCCATTTTTATTAGCTTCATATTTTATATAAGTGCCACGATCGGTTAAAGTCACACCCTTTTGCTCAGCAGCCGCATTTATCGTAGCTATCATACCCTGACCTGTTTGCTTATACCAAGCAGCAGTTTCTGGAACTTCGCCTGCTACGTTTTTCCAAAGACCTTTCTCTTTATTATCCGTTCCTGATTTATCTCCACGTGAGAAAAATGGAATTTGCTCTGCTTTAATAATCTCAAACGCAGTCTTGAGGTCTTTTCCTGCAAATTTATTCGCAATTGACTTATCGCCGATTAAAACAAAATCATTATACATTACGGCCTTTCGCTCAACACCATAACCTTTTTCTACAAACTCCTTTTCAACCTTTGGAGAGTGCACAAAAAGCACGTCAACATCACAGTTTTCGCCAAGCTTTAACGCAGCACCAGTTCCAACCGCTGTAAATTTCAGATCAACGCCAGTCTTTGCCTTATAAATAGGTAGCATCGCGTCTAGCAAACCAGTATCTGCCGTGCTTGTTGTTGTAGCCATATTTAAATCGCTATCGGCACCAAATAAACTCGCTGCAAGAACAGCAGAGATAACAAAAATTTTTCTCATATTTTCTCCCTTGTGATTTGGTTTAAATGTGCTATAATAGCACAAAATTTTAAATTTAATATGCAATTTTTACATAAAATTTTTAAAGGCTATTTTTGGATTTTATCATTGATGGTATTTTTGCTGCGTTTAGACTACTTTTTAGTGGCGATGAGCAGACTTTTTCAGCCATAAAAGCTACACTTTATACATCTAGTATATCTATCGTTTTGGCTCTTTTTATAGGGTTGCCATTAGGATTTATTTTGGGTTTTTACAAATTTAAAGGGGCGAAATTTTTAAGGCTTCTTAGCGACACCGCGCTTGCTATCCCAACCGTTGCTATCGGACTTATCTTGTATGCATTTATCACTAGAAACGGGCCATTTGGCTCATTTGGCATACTCTTTACACTAAAAGCCATAGTCATAGGGCAACTAATGCTTGCAATCCCAATAATCACATCACTAAGTGCAAGTGTAGTTGAAAATATGGACGAAAAACACTACTTTAGCATACTATCATACAGACTTGCTCCTGCTAAACTCGCTTTTGTCGTCATCTACGAACTACGCTACTCGCTAATGGTCGTGGCAGCTACAGCTTATGGACGCATAGTTGCAGAGGTTGGCGTAGCTATGCTAGTTGGTGGCAATATCAAGTATTTTACAAGAACTATCACTACAGCCATATCTCTTGAAACCAGCAAAGGCGAGTTTAATATGAGCATAGCACTAGCATTGGTGCTTATTTTCATCGCATTTGCTGTAAATTTTTTAATCCACGCACTAAAAAGGCTAGATAGATGATAGAAATTTCAAATTTAAAATTCCAATATGAAAATTTCTACGCACTTGATATTAAAAATCTAAACATAAATACAGCCAAAACAACCGCACTTCTTGGACTAAACGGAAGTGGTAAAAGTACACTCATAAAGTGCATAGCAGGGCTTTTAAAACCAACAAGCGGAGAGATAAAAATTTGGGGCAAGGACATAAAGAAATTTAGCCTAAACGAGCTAAAAAATATAGCAATTTTACTTCCTGAACCGATGCTTTTAAAACGCAGTGTCAAAGAAAATTTCAAATTTACACTAAAAACTAGGGGCAACTTAGATAAGTTTAACTCCTATGTCGGAGAAGCACTTGAGCTTGTCGGACTTGATGAGAGTTTTTTGCAAAAACGACATTTTGAGCTAAGCTCTGGACAAAATAAACGCATAGCCTTTGCTCTGCTTTTATGCCTTAGAGCAAAGCTAAATTTGCTTGATGAGCCGACAAATGCCGTTGATTTAGGCACTGCAAAGCTCTTTAGCAAAGCCATTGAATACGCAAAAGCGAGGCATGGCTCAAATTTCATCATCGCAAGTCACGATGAAAAATGGCTAAGTGCTTTAAGTGAAGAAAGCGTGTTTTTACACAAAGGCAAGGTAAGCGAATTTGAGTTAAAAAATATCTTTGATGTTAAAAACTCACGCATAGACTTTTTAGAGCTAAATCTGCCACAAAATTTAAAAAATAGCCACAAAGTAGCAATAAATCAAAATCTTATAAAACTCTCAAAAGAGCCTTTTGACGGCTGTTTAAATGGAATTT
Organism: Campylobacter mucosalis; assembly: GCF_013372205.1. NCBI lineage: Bacteria > Pseudomonadati > Campylobacterota > Epsilonproteobacteria > Campylobacterales > Campylobacteraceae > Campylobacter > Campylobacter mucosalis. The sequence goes on along the minus strand of NZ_CP053831.1, from coordinate 375,830 downwards.
TACACTCCATTTCTATCGTTTATAAAGATAGTTTTTTAGTAAAAATCAAAATAGGCGATATGCTTATAAAATGCGTAAGCAGTGGCGAAAATTTCAAAAACAGCCCATTAGTCACTGGAGAAAGCATATATTTTGCTATCCCAAATGAAGCTTTTTTAAGCTTAGAATAGTAAAATTTAAAGCAAAAACCAAGGACAAACAATGATACAAACCTGCTTATTTCCAGCAGCTGGATATGGCACACGCTTTTTACCGGCTACAAAATCACTCCCAAAAGAGATGTTGCCTATACTTACAAAACCACTCATACACTACGGAGTGGACGAAGCACTAGAGGCTGGTATGGATAGTATGGCGTTTGTCACAGGGCGTGGCAAAAGGGCGTTAGAGGACTATTTTGATATAAGTTACGAACTAGAACATCAAATAGCAGGAACCAGCAAAGAGCCACTTTTAGACGAGATAAGAACACTTATGCAAAGGTGTAAATTTTCATTTACTCGCCAAAACGAGATGAGAGGGCTAGGACACGCGATTTATAGCGGCAAAACACTTGTAAGGGACGAGGCATTTGGAGTTATTTTGGCTGATGACTTGTGTGTAAATGAAAATGGCGAGGGTGTTTTAAGCCAGATGATGAAAATTTATGAAAGATACAGATGCTCGGTTGTAGCGGTAATGGAAGTGCCAAAAGAGCAGGTAAAAAGCTACGGAGTAGTAAGCGGGAACGAGATAAGTAGTGATTTAATAATGATAGATGATATGGTAGAAAAGCCTGATCCCGCCGAAGCTCCAACAAATTTGGCCATCATTGGAAGATATATATTAACACCAGATATTTTTGACATTTTAGAAACCACAAAACCTGGCAAAAACGGCGAAATACAAATCACTGACGCACTAAAAACACAGGCAAAACAGGGTATGGTTTTAGCATACAAATTTAAAGGCAGACGTTTTGACTGCGGAAGTATCGAGGGTTTTGTAGAGGCTACAAACTACTTTTATGAGAAAGAATATGGTAGAAAATAAATTTTACTTCAACCTAGCAAAGTCCGATATCATCGACGCTTACGCAAAGAGAATGAATGATGAGTACGAGAGTGGCGAGATAGGGTATTACCACTTACCAGACATTGGCATTTTAAAAATTAATGAAATTTATGAATACGAAAAGAGCTTAGATGACATAAAAGATATCGTATTAGTCGGCATAGGTGGCAGTTCGCTTGGCGTAAAAGCCATATACTCAATGCTTACAAAACAAAAAAGAGAGCTTCACTTTCTAGATAATGTCGATGTAAAAACCTATAACAAGGTCATAAAAAGCATAAATTTCAAAAATACTCTTTTTATAATCAGCTCAAAATCAGGCAACACGATAGAGACCATAACTCTATTTAAATGTATAATTGACGAGTTTAAACCAGCCGATATGAGCAAAAATTTTCTAATCATAACGGACCCAAACACAAATTTGCAAAAATATGCCGAGCAAAATGGAATAAAATTTTTCAATCTCCCGTCAAATGTTGGCGGTAGATTTAGTGTGCTTAGCGCCATAGGCTTAGTACCACTTGGACTTTGCGGATACGATATCGACGCTCTTTTAAAAGGAGCGTTAGAGTGCAAAAAGCAATATATCGATCAAAAAGATAGCTCACTAATCGCAAAAGCCTACCACTACGCCACACACAGACACGCACACATAAATGTCGTATTTAGCTACTCGGATAATTTCTTTGAATTTAACGACTGGTATGTGCAACTATGGGCAGAAAGTCTGGGTAAAAAAAAGGGGTATAAACGCGTAGGTCTTACGCCTGTTGGACTTGTTGGCTCAAGGGATCAGCATAGCTTTTTACAGCTTATTATGGACGGCGTAAAGGATAAAAGCGTAACATTTATAAAAATAAAAGATCAGGGCGTTGATGTTAAAATTCCAGATATAAGCATTAATGGGCTTAGTGAGTGCGATTTTGTCCGCGGATTAAGCCTGGCAGAACTCATAAATCTGCAATGTGATGCTACCAAAATGGCACTCGTGCAAGAGGGTATTAGCGTAGATACGATAACGCTTGATAAAATGGACGAGTGGCACGTCGGATGGCTTATATTTTACTATGAACTACTCACATCAGCAACTGGCATTATGCTTGGTATAAACACTTACGATCAGCCTGGTGTTGAGATTGGTAAAAGAATTTTAAAAACTATGCTACTAAAATAAAAAGGGGCTCTTACCCCTTTAATTAGAATTTCTTCTTCCTAACCTCACTAACAATATCTTTAGCCATATTATCTACCTCAGCTGTTACTTCATTAGTTCTATTAGCTACTGATACATTTGCACGTGTAAGGTTATCTATCTGAGCTACTGATTGATTTATCATATTTATACCTTCAGCTTGCTCTTTTATTGATTCACTCATCTCATTGATTGATTGAGCTAGTACATTTGTATTTGCTTCTATCTCTCCAAGTGACTTTTGAGTTCTCTCAGCTAGTTTTCTTACTTCATCAGCAACAACAGCAAATCCACGTCCGTGTTCTCCTGCTCTGGCTGCTTCAATAGCAGCATTTAGTGCTAGTAGGTTTGTTTGGTCTGCTATATCTCTTATTATTGTTATTATGTTTTTAATCTCTTCAGATTGTCTTATAACATCTTGTGTCTTTTGAGATATGGCACTCATTGATGAGCTCATCTGTTCTACTGCTGCAGCACTCTCTTGCAAGCTATTTGCTTGGCTATTTGCTCCATCTGTTAGCTCTTTCATAGAATCACTTAGTATCTGAGCTTTTTGCTCTAGAATTTCAGCTTTGTCTAGGTTGTCACGGAGCATATTTGAAATTTCAATACCAAGTTGGTTTATACCACTTGCCATTGTGCCATTATCATCAAGTCTAGCTGTAAAGTCTGAACGTTTATAACTCTCAAGGAGTTTTAATACCTCTTGTCCATCTTTAGATATTGCTTTGCTTAGTCCCTCTTGAAGATCAATGAATGCAGATTTTAGTCTGTTTAGTGCAGGGTTTATCGTCTGTGCATTTAGGGTTGCTGTGAAATTTCCGTCTTTGATACTATTTACAAGAGTATTAGCGTCAGCTATGAAAGCATTTTGCTCGGATAGGTTTTGTTCGATTTGCTTAATATTCTCATTTATAAGTTGTCCGATTTTACCAAATTCATCGTTGGATTTTAGCTCTATGGTTTGAACTTTTGAAATTTTGTGATTTAAAAAGTCAAAAAATAGAGCAAGTCCGTTAGAGATCACGCCTATTGGTCTTAAAAATCTGCTTGTTGCAAATAGTAAAACGCCAACGATAACAACTATAAATATAATTGAAAACATAACCTGATCAGCAATGACTTTGTTTAACGCTGGTTCGTAGTCCTTAAATGAATTTGCCGAGCAGATAAGCCAATTTGCCATATCATATTTTTTGCAAGAGGCTATTTTTACGTCATCCCCAAGATTATAAACAAACGACTTGTCGCCACTTTTTTCAAAATTTGAGATAAAAGATGAGCTTATGTGCTTTGCATCTGGATCATCTGAGATGATATATTTGCTATTTGGATGATAAGCGATATTTTTCCTTGTGTAGTCTATGATCGTTACGACGCTTGAGGCGCTATCTTTCATCTGATCAATATCTTTACTAAAGCCGTCTATAAAGATATTACTCGCTATCGCACCTAGCGTTTTGCCATTAACTACAATTGGGTAAACTATGCTTATTGTTAGCTTGTTGCCAGTTTTTGCGATATATGGATCGGTAAATGCTATACCACCTTTTGCAAGTGCGACTTTATACCAGTCGCGTGTCCTAGCGTCATATTTTGTCTTTTCAATTGTGTAATGTTTAAATGATACCTTGTTGTCGCCCTCATAGTCTGTGCGATATAAATTTCCATCGCTCTCAAAACCCACAAATATATTTGTAAGGCTTGTTGTTTGAGAAACTCTCTCAATTAGTTTTCTTAACTCTTCTCTGTTGTCCATAAATTCTGGGTTCTCTTTTAAAAATTTACCAAAATTTTCAACCGCCTTTATCCTGCTATCAAAATAGCTTTCAACAAACAGCTTGGCCGCCAATGCAGAAACTTCTTTTGACTCACTTGAAGCGTTCATAAGTGAAGTTTCTGTTTCCTTGTATGAAACAAATGAAAAAATAAAAAATGAAATAGTAAGCAGTATCAAAATGATTAGCCCTATTTTATTTGCAACTTTATTCATTCAAACCCCTCCTAATAAAAATAAAATTTCTCAAGTGAGTAATATTACTGCGTTTTTTGTTAAAGTAAGATAAATATGCTAGATTTTATTATTAATAATAATTGTTGTTTTTTTGTTTATTATATGTTGTAAATTTAGTAAATTTTCGCTAATACTTTTTGGCTCGTAAATAGCTCTTACAATCGCGATATAGTCGATATTTAGTGCCAAAATTTGAGATATATTGCTCGTATCTATGCCACCTATGGCACAAACTGGGATTTTTAAAATTTCTTTTGCTTTTTTTAGCGTTTCTAAACCAACTCTTGTGGTGTTAGGCTTTGTAAGACTAGGAAACACTGCCCCAAAAGCTACATAGTTTGCCCCATTTTGCTCAGCCCTAATCGCTAAATCAAGACTATCATAACAGCTAACCCCAATAAAAGCATCATCTCCAAGCAAACGTCTAGCATAGCTTAAGCTAGAGTCACCCTTGCCGATGTGTAGGCACTTTGCACCAATTTTATAAGCAAAATCCGCGTCATCATTGATGATAAATTTCGCCCCAAAATTCTCGCACATCAATAAAAGCTCACGTGCCATTTGCTCGTTTTTTACCGCTTTTTTGTTTCTGTATTGATAGAGTTTAATGCCAGATTTTAAAATTTGCTCGGCGTGAGATAATATAAGTTCATCTGGGCTTAGGATATCGTCGCTAAGTGCGTAAATTTCGCTCATCTTACTTTGTGATTTAAAACTCTTTTGCCAAATTTTGTATCAAGAGCACCACTTATGGCACTTGATATAAAATTTTTTGCCTTTTTAATGGCTAAAATCTTATCATCGCCACAAGCTAAAAAACAAGCAAGTGCCGAGCTAAAACTACACCCTGCTCCATGCATAATCTCTGGCTTTAAAAGTGGCTGAGAAAATTTTAAAATTTCGCCGTTTCTAAGATAGAGCGAGTCCTCGCAAAACTCGTCTACTTTGGTTCGTTTTAGCAAAATATCGCAAGGTAAATTTGTAAAATCAAGCTCTAAAATTTTACCCTCAGCCAAATTTGGAGTAGCAATCGTTGCGTAGCTTAAAAGCTCTTTCAACGCCATTAATGCACTATCTTCTAGCAATTTTGCTCCACTCTTTGCCACACAAACTGGGTCAATTACAATTGGTATGTTTTTGAAATTTTCTAGCCAAATTTTAACGCAAGATATAAGCTCTTTATTAAAAAGCATACCAACCTTTATAGCGTCTATTTTAAGCTCGTCAGTTATCATTTTTAGCTGATTATCTAGCATTTTTGGACTTAACGCTAAAACATCTATAACGCCGTTTGTATTTTGCGCAGTAATAGCCGTAACAGCGGTAGCACCATAACACCCGAGTGCCTCAGCCGTCTTTAAATCAGCCTGGATACCAGCTCCACCGACACTATCGCTTCCAGCTATGATTAAAATATTTTTCATAGTTTATAAAACCCCGTTTTTTCGGGGCTTTGATTATTGCAAGTCATATTTTTTAGCTATTTTTTCAAACGTGCCGTCAGCCTTGATAGCCTTTATGGCGTCATTTATCTTAGCTATCAAATCTGTTTTTTTGTCTTTATCAAAAGCGATAGAAAAGCCTTCACTGCCATCAGGAAGCTTTAAAAACTCCTCGATATCGTCATTTTGCTTTAAAAAGCCATAGCCTATCGAGCTATCTACTATAACGTAGTCTATTTTTCCTGATTTTAGTGCCATTATCGCGGTTAGTGGACTATCGTATGGAGATACTTTAGCACCCTCTATCTCACCAGCTGCCATCTCTTGAACCGTTCCTAGCTGAGCACCTATATTTTTACCTGCTAAATTTTTATCACTGATATCTGAGCCTTTTTTGCGGATGAATAAATTCTCAGTAGCGTAGTAAGAGTCGGTAAAATCAACTGATTTTTTTCTATCCTCTGTCGCACTCATAGCACTCATAATCGCGTCTATCTTACCAGCTTTAAGTGCTGGGATAAGTCCGTCAAAGCTAATATTTGCAAGTTCAACCTTAAAGCCAACACGCTTGCTAATCTCATTTATAAGCTCAACATCAAAACCTGTGATTTTATTGTCTTTATCGACAAATTCAAATGGAGGATAGTCTGCACTAAGCCCTAGTTTAATCACCTGCTCTGCACTAGCACTCTTCTCGTCACTACCGCAACCAACTAAAAAAGCCAAAACGGCAAACAAAGCCAAAAATTTTTTCATACTCACTCCTTAAATTTTAATGGTTTAAAACTTTACCTAAAAACTCTTTTAGGCGTGGATTTTGCGGGTTTTCAAAGATATTTTTTGGCGTATCATCAACTGCTATTACGCCATTATCCATAAAGAAAATTCTATTTGCTACGTTTCTTGCAAAACCCATTTCGTGGGTCACAACCAGCATTGTAAGCCCCTTACTAGCAACATCTCTCATAATATCAAGCACCTCGCCTATCATCTCTGGATCAAGTGCAGATGTAGGCTCATCAAAAAGTATAATCTCAGGGTCCATAGCCAAAGCCCTAGCTATAGCTATACGTTGCTTTTGACCGCCAGAAAGTTTATGTGGGAAAGCGTCTTTTTTATCACTTAGTCCAACACTTTTTAGTAGCTCAAACGCCTTAGCTTCTGCCTCGTTTTGGCTCATAAGACCAGTTTTAATTGGTGCTAGGGTTAAATTTTGCATAACGTTTTTATTTGCAAAAAGATTAAAGTGCTGAAAAACCATAGATACTTTTTGGCGAATTTTATTTATATCAGCCTTTTTATCCAAAATATCCTTGCCATCGATGTTTATATGTCCGCTTGTTGGCTCTTCAAGACGATTTAAGCAACGCAAAAATGTGCTTTTGCCGCCACCACTTGGACCAATTATAGCTATAACATCGCCTTTTTTAATATCAACACTAATGTCTTTTAAAACTTGCAAATCGCCGTAATTTTTAATCAAATTTCTAATTTCAATCATTGCGGTTTAGCCTCTCCTCTAGTTTTTTAGCAAGAAATGAGAGAAATTTAATGCTTACATAATATACAATACCAGTAAATATGAATGGCTTTGGGTTGTAAAAAACAGCCTGAAGACTCTTGCTTTGCATAGTAATATCAACAACACTTATAAAGCCAACAACCGAAGTTTCTTTAAACAGCGAGATAAACTCATTTGCAAGAGCTGGTAAGATATTTTTAATAGCTTGTGGGAAGATGATTTGTCTCATAGAGGTTGAATAATCAAGTCCCATTGCACGAGCTGCCTCCATTTGCCCCTTATCAACGCTATTTATACCGCTTCTTACAATTTCGGCAACATAAGCAGAGCTATTTAATCCAAGTGCAATAAGTGCGACATAAAAGTTATTACTCCACGTAGAAAATATCACAACTGAGAAAATAAGGAGCTGTAAAAGTATCGGGGTGCCACGCAAAATGTCGATATATTCATCTATTACAAAGCTTAAAATTTTGATATTTAAAAATCTTAAAAAAGCCAGCAAAAAACCAAGCGTAATACCAATAGCTATACCACCTAAGGCAAGTCCAAGCGTAACTCCGTAGCTTTTTAAATAAGCCATACGTTGTATTTCGTTCATCTCCGTAGGATAAGCGTAATAGCAACCAAAAATGACAATTGCTAGAAAAAAAAGAATTCTAAAAAATTTCTCGTTCAACTCTGTCCCTTTTGTAATAAGTAGGGCATAATGATACGAAAAATTTGATATTTTTTTGCTTAAAGGTTGCTAAAAAATTAAATTTTAAACAAAATTGTAATAGTATGGTGGTTTTTAAATTTCAAAAGGCAATATATGGATTTTTCATCTTACGTAGCGATAGGACTTTACTTTGGAGTACTTTTATTTATCGGCTGGTATTCATACAACAAAAGTGCAAATATGGGCGAGTACCTGCTTGATAACCGCCGTCTTGGACCGTTTGCAACAGCACTAAGTGCGGGGGCGTCTGATATGAGTGGCTGGATGCTACTTGGCGTTCCAGGGGCATTTTATGCAAGTGGTCTATCAAATGTATGGATGCTTTTAGGGCTTGTTATTGGTGCGTATTGCAACTACTTGTTTTTAGCAAAAAGGCTTCGCGTTTATACAGAGGTCGCAAGCGATAGTATAACCATACCAGATTTTTTAGAAAACCGTTTCAAAGACCGCACAAAAGTGCTCAGAATAGTTTCAGGTATGCTTATTTTGATATTTTTTACGCTCTACGTTTCAAGTGGAATTATCGCTGGAGGCAAGACGTTTGAGAGCTTTTTTGGACTACCATTTTATACAGGTGCTTTACTTACGCTGTTTATCGTTGTATTTTATACATTTTTTGGTGGATTTAAAGCCGTTTGTATGACAGATGTTTTTCAAGGAACCTTGATGTTTTTAGTCCTTGTTGCTATACCTTCTGTGGCATTTTTAAATTTAGATTTAAGTGGTGGTAAAAATTTATTTAGCGAGATTGTAAATTTAGATAAAGAGCATTTAAATATCTTTAAAGATCAAACGTTTTGGGGAGTTTTGGGGCTTATGTCTTGGGGACTTGGATATTTTGGACAACCTCATATCATCGTTCGTTTTATGGCTATTAGAAACTCAAAAGAGCTATCACAAGCTAGGCGGATAGGTATTGGCTGGATGATACTAGGACTTATTGGTGCTATGATGAGCGGTCTTATAGGATTTGTGTATTTTGCACAACAAAACGCACAACTAAAGGACGCCGAGCTTGTGTTTTTAAAGCTTGGAGAGACGCTATTTCACCCATTTTTCATAGGCGTTATACTCTCTGCTGTTCTCTCAGCGATTATGAGCACGGTTTCTAGCCAACTTTTAGTAAGTGCTAGTTCGGTTACAAAAGACTTTATCATAGCCTTTTATAAACGTGAAATTTCTATTAAAACGCAAGTTGCCATTGGTAGATACGCTGTTGTCGTGGTTGCTGTGGTGGCTACTTTTTTTGCATTTGCTTCGAGTGATACGGTGCTTGGAGTTGTTGGCAACGCTTGGGCTGGATTTGGTGCTAGTTTTGGTCCAGTGCTACTTTTTAGCCTTTATTATAAGCGTATGAGTGCATTTGGTGCACTTGCTGGTATGGTTGTTGGTGGAGTAGTTGTGATATTTTGGATACTATCTGGACTAAATTCTTACGTCTATGAACTACTGCCAGGATTTATCGCTTCAAGTGTGGTTATAGTTGTTGTTAGTGTTTGGGGCGACGCAATAGGCAAGATGACTCACGAGCCACGTCATAAAACTATACAAGATGAATTTGAAAAGATGAAAGAGAGTCTTAAAGAGTAAGCCAAAAGGCCTACTCTTCTTGTGTGCTTTCTAGCTCGTCACTATAATCAGCCATAGCCATACGCTTAAGCTGTCTGTATCTGCGTTTTGCGTCATTCTGGTTGTGCAAGAACAACTCATCGGCGTGTTCTGGATTTGACTTTTTAAGTGCATTGTATCTAACTTCATTTAGCAAAAATTCCTGATAAAGCGACCAGTCTGGCTCTTTTGAAGTTATCTTTAGTGGATTTTTACCCTCTTTAATGAGAGTCGGATCATAAATATATGTTGGCCAGTATCCGCACTTTGTAGCTAGTTCGGCTTGATCTCCTGAGTATGTTAAGCCACCTTTTATACCGTGTGCTATACACGGAGAGTAAGCTATAACAAGACTTGGTCCATCGTATGCTTCAGCTGCCATAAGGGCTTTTATCACGTTTGCTTGACTAGCGTTTGAGTTAATCTGAGCAACAAATATATTTCCATAAGTCATAGCAATATAGCCAAGATCTTTTTTCTGCATAGGCTTTCCACTTGCGGTAAATTGCGCTATTGAACCAGCACGAGATGATTTTGAGCTTTGTCCGCCAGTGTTTGAATAAACCTCCGTATCAAGCACGAGAACATTTACATTCTCACCACTTGCTAACACGTGATCAAGACCGCCAAAGCCAATATCATAAGCCCAGCCGTCTCCACCTATAATCCACTGAGATTTTGCTATTAGATATCGCTTAAGACTTAAAATTTCTTTTACACCCACAACGTCTAAATTTTGCTCCAAGATAGGAACTAAAATTTTTGTTATCTGTGCAGATTTAATGCCATCTTTTTTAAATTCCAACCAGTCGTTATAAAGTGCACTAAGGGCATTTGGTACACTATCTTTTGTACGTGTCATAATATCAGCTATGCGGTGGCGTATAGTTTCGGTGGCTACTTTCATACCCATACCAAACTCGGCATTATCTTCAAAAAGGGAATTTGCCCACGCAACACCGTGCCCATCTTTATTTTTAGTATATGGAGTTGAAGGCGCAGAACCACCATAAATCGAACTACAACCTGTCGCATTTGCAGCTATCATGCGATCACCAAAAAGTCTTGTAACTAGCGTAATATAAGGCGTTTCTCCACAACCAGGACAAGCTGCGTGAAATTCGAATAACGGCTGAGCAAAGCTAGAGCCTTTAACGCTATCTTTACCCATTAAATCATCTTTGTAAGTTACGCTCTTAAATAGATAATCAGCATTAACCTGTTCGTTTTTATCAAGCTCCTCGCCAAGTGGAACCATAACGAGTGATTTTTCTTTACTAGGGCAGTTTTGAGCACATAACTCACATCCTGTGCAATCAAGCGGACTTACTTGAATTTTATATTTTAAGCCCTTAACCTCTTTGCCTTTTGCCTCTAAGACGTGATCTTTTACGCTTTGTGGGGCTTTGCTTAGCTCATCATCGTCTATTAAAAATGGTCTTATAACTGCGTGTGGGCACACAAAAGCACACTGGTTGCACTGGATACAATTTTGCTCTATCCATTTTGGCACCATTACTCCCACACCACGCTTTTCATAAGCTGTCGTTCCAGCCTCAAAGCTACCATCTTCATAGCCTAAAAACGCAGAAACAGGCAAATCATCGCCCTTTGCAGCATTTATAGGTTTTACGATTTTTTCGACAAATTGTGTGCCCTCATAGGCCAAATTTGAAGTGGTCGTATCATCTAAATTTGCCCAAGCAGGATCAACGCTAACCTTTACAAGCCCATCCGCACCAACATCTATTGCCTTATAGTTCATCTGAACTATCGCTTCGCCCTTTTTGGCATAAGTTTTTGACGCATACTCTTTCATATATTTTTGTGCGTCTTCAAAAGGTATGATGTCTGCTAGTTTAAAAAATGCAGATTGCATAATTGTGTTTGTGCGGTTTTTTAGTCCTATCTCAGAAGCAAGTTTGGTTGCATTTATGATATAAAATTTAACATCTCTTTGAGCTAAAATTTTCTTAACTTTATTTGGCAGTCTTGATATAGTTTCAGCCTCGTCCCATATAGAATTTAAAAGAAACGTTCCGCCATTTCTAATGCCACCTATAACATCATAAAGCTCAAGATATGCAGCCACTGAACAAGCGACAAAATGAGGGTTTGAAACCAAATATGTCGAGCGGATAGGATTTTTACCAAAACGCAGGTGGCTTCTTGTATAACCGCCTGATTTTTTACTATCATACGCAAAATACGCCTGTGCGTAAAGATCGGTCTTATCGCCGATTATTTTGATTGAGTTTTTATTAGCACCAACGGTTCCATCAGCTCCAAGTCCGTAAAAAAGACACTCTTTTACACTCTCATCACTAAGCGAAATTTTCTCACCCAAAGGCAAAGATGTAAAAGTAACATCATCTACAATACCAACTGTAAAGCCATTTTTTGGCTCATCTTGCTTTAAATTTTCAAAAACTGCCAACATTTGGGCTGGATCTACATCTTTTGAGCTAAGACCAAAGCGACCGCCTACGATTTTAGGCTGATTTGCATGTCCATAAAATGCAGCTTTTATATCAAGATACAAAGGCTCTCCAAGGCTTCCTGGCTCTTTTGTCCTATCAAGAACTGCTATTTTTTTAACACTTGTTGGCATAACATCAAAAAGATATTTTAGGCTAAATGGACGATACAAATGAACCTTAATAACGCCAACTTTCTCGCCCTTTGCCCTTAAATGATCGACCACTTCCTCAAGCACTTGTGTAACAGAGCCCATAGCAACAATAATACGCTCGGCATTAGGATCGCCGTAGTAGTTAAATGGCTTATACTCACGTCCAGTTATTTTTGAAATTTCAGATAGATACTGGGCCACTATATCAGGCACAGCGTCATAAAATCTGTTTGCAAGTTCGCGTGTTTGAAAGTAAATATCATCATTTTGAGCTGTTCCGCGTGTTTTTGGATTTTCAGGATTCATAGCGTCATCTCTAAATTTCTGCAACGCCTCTTTGTCAAGCAATCTATCAAACTCTGCGTAGTCCATAAGCTCGATTTTTTGTATCTCGTGACTAGTTCTAAAGCCGTCAAAGAAGTGTAAAAACGGTACACGCCCTTTAATAGCAGATAGGTGTGCGACACCAGCGATATCCATAACCTCTTGCACAGAGCCGCTAGCAAGCATAGCAAAACCGGTCTGACGACAGGCGTAAATATCTTGATGATCTCCAAAGATCGAGAGTGCTTGAGCTGCGATAGAACGTGCACTAACGTGAATAACGCCAGGCAACAGCTGTCCTGCTATCTTATACATATTTGGAATTTTAAGCAAAAGACCTTGTGAAGCCGTGTAAGTCGTAGTCAACGCACCAACTTGGAGTGAGCCGTGCACCGTTCCAGCAGCTCCAGCCTCACTTTGCATCTCAACTATTTTAACCGGCATACCAAATAAATTTTTCTTTCCTTGAGTCGCCCAAATATCGGTATAATCAGCCATTGGCGAACTTGGCGTAATAGGATAAATACCGGCAACTTCAGTAAAAGCATACGCTGCATACGCAGCTGCTTCGTTGCCATCCATTGTTTTCATTATCTTACTCATATTTTTCCTTAAAAATTTTAATCTCGTATTATAAAATGATTTTTTAAATATTATGCTTAAGTGATGTTTTTTAAAATATTTTGAAGCTAAATTTTAGCAACCAAACTCTTTTGCAAATAAAACAGCTTCGAGTGGATTTTTAAAAATTTTATCGTTGTATTGGCTTAAAATACTAAAATCACAATAACCACAAAGAACGCTCAGTGCCGTTACATTTGCAGAATTTGCAGCTTGTATGTCAAGCGGAGTATCGCCTATCATAAAGGTATTTTCACGCTGCTTTTCGCTGGAATTTAGTCTACTTAGTGCTAAATTTATCGGTTCTGGATTTGGCTTTGGATAGGTTACGTCATTTTTGCCAATCAGGACTTTAAAATAGTCAAAAACACCCAAATGTTTTAATAAATTTGGCAAAAACAAAGACCCTTTTGTAGTTACAACCCCAAGATCTGCAAAACTATAAGCCTCTTTAAGAGCCTCTTTTGCGGACTCTATCAATGTTGTCTGTTCTAAATAAACCTTGTGGTATGCTTGTCTATATGCGTCAACATAGTTATTAACCTCATCTTTTCTTACCCCAAGCATAACAAACATATCCTCTAATGTATGACCTATTAGGGATTTTAGTTTATTTATGTCTGGTGTATCTTTACCTAAAAACGTAAAGGCTGTGTTAAAACTATGAACTATTGCAGGAGTTGAATCTATAAGTGTGCCGTCTAAATCAAAAAGTATAATTTTTTTCAAATTTAAAACTCTAAAATGGGGCCATTAAAGCCCCATAATTTAAAAGCTAAATTATTTATTAAAAGTAGCTTCAACGCGTCTATTTTGAGCGCGTCCCTCTTTTGTATTATTTGTAGCAACAGGCTTAGTTTCGCCATATCCTACTGTTGAAATTTTACTAGCGTCTACACCAAAACCTTCAAGAGTTTTTGCAACTGCATTTGCTCTTTTTTCAGATAGTTTTTGGTTGTAAACTTCTTTGCCCACGCTATCAGTGTGACCAGCTAGAACTACTCTGTATTCAGGGTGCTCAGACATAAACTCAGCTACTTTTTTAATCTCAGCAGCATAAGTTGGGCTTACTTTATAGCTGTCAAATGCAAAATTTACGCCAAGATCGCGAAGAACGATAACTTTTTCACAACCTGTTTCATCAACAACTACACCAGCTGGTGTGTTAGGGCATTTATCTAAATCATTTACTACACCATCGTTATCATCATCGTTTGAAGTAGCAACCGCAGCAGCAACTGGAGCAGTAGCAACAGCAACAGCTGGAGCTTTTGAGTCAAGACCTATACCAAAGCCTAATGTGTAGAATAGATTGTGATCAGCGTGTTCAAATTTGATAGCATCTCTAACCTCAGCTTTAAGAGCAAAAACGTCAGTAACTTGGTATCTTAGTCCAAGACCATACTGACCAAAACCGCCATCTTCGTTATCAACAAAATGCTTTGAAAGATCTTCATAACCAGCACCAACTAAACCATAAAGGCTGAAGTCGCCAAAGCTAACAACATCTTTTACAACATTTAAAAAGTATCTAGTTGCGTGTCCACCACGACTTACGCCATTAACTGTTTCAGTCGCTCTGTGTGAGTAGTCAAGACCTAGTTCTACTTGATCAAAGAATACGCCTTCTAGGTTTCTAGCAGCTCTAATACCAGCTGTAACCTTATCGTTAAGACCTAGATTTCCCTCAGGGTGAACTCCGCCAACTGTTGGAGTTATCTCGTAATTATACGCTGCATTTGAAGCAAAAAGAGCAGATGCAGCAACCATAGCTAAAGCAATCTTTTTCATAAGACTTCCTTTCCTATTTTGAAGTTGAAGCTGAATTATATCATAAAATTTTAAATAAAGAAGTAAAAAAGTAAATAAACGGAAACTAAAAGAAAAATTTTATTAAAAAAGCTCGAGTAAAGATACTCGAGCAAAATACTAATATTAGCGTTTTGAGAATTGTGGGCTACGTCTAGCTTTTCTGCGACCAAATTTCTTACGCTCAACTGTTCTTGAGTCACGAGTAAGAAGTCCTTTTGGTTTAAGAGCTGCTCTAAAATCAGCATCCATTGCGGCTAAAGCACGTGAAATTCCGTGTCTTAAAGCCTCAGCCTGTGCAGAGTAACCACCGCCAAGTGTAGTTGCAGTCACGTCTATAAGGCTCTCTTGTTTTGTCACAAGAAGTGGCTGGATAACCTTTAGCTTTATAGCTTCGTGACCACCAAGCCAAGTGTTTAGATCCATTCCATTAACTAAAATTTTACCGCTACCAGCTTTTATCCAAACTTTAGCAATAGCTGTCTTTCTTTTACCTGTTGCATAAACTTTTGCCATAATTATTTTCCTTCTTTAGCTATTTGAGCTGTGTGTGGATGCTCACTACCTGCATACACTTTTAGTTTTTTTATCATCTCTTTGCCAAGTTTCGTCTTTGGAAGCATACCACGAACTGCTAACTTGTAAAGCTTAACTGGGTTAGAAACTAATAAATCACCAAACTTCTCACTCTTTACGCTACCAAAATAGCCAGAGTGGCGATGATAAAGCTTTTGTTCTGCTTTGTTTGCACCTGTAAATTCAGCCTTTGAAGCGTTTATAATAATAACATAATCGCCACAATCTACGTTTGGAGTATAGTTTGGTTTGTGTTTGCCACGAAGTAGAGTTGCAACTTCGGTAAGTAATCTACCAAAACGCTTACCAGTAGCGTCTAGCACTATCCAGTCACGCTTAACTTCGTTTGGCTTTGTTATCTTTGTCATTTTCTGCCTTTGCCAAATAAATTAAAACGTGATTGTATAAAAATAAAACTTATATATAGCTAAATTTAAGTAAGGTTTAAATATCAATTGATGAAATTCTATCTCTTAAAATATAAAAAATTACACCGCTTATCTTTTTATCTGGGAAAATTTTACCCAAAATTTGCACATATTCTTTTACTTGAGTGATGTTGCTTTCAATGCTAAAATCAGAGCTTTTATAGTCTATAACGACTACTTCATCATCTTTTACGCACAACAAATCAAGCTGTTTTTGCTCGTTTTCAAACATCAAAATTTGCTCTTTATAAACTCTAGCTCCATTTAAAATAGAGCCAAATTTGCTATCTTTTATCAGACTTAAGGCTCTGTTTTTAATATCATCCAGGCTATCTTTATCTAAAAATTTTGCAAATTTATTACACATTAGCGTCCAGGCTTTGCTTATTGACGGCTCGTTAAATTCCGTGCTCATTTCAAGTAAATAGTGAAGTGCTGTGCCAAAATATATGGCTTGTAAATTTTTATCGCTATTTTCGGTTTTATCAACGCTCTCATCGCGTGGGACGGACACTAGTTTTATCATTTTTTGTGCGGATTTTTTATCACTATTAACTTCGCTTTTAACAACTACTCCGCTTTTTAAACAATCAAGTTCTAATACTCCGGTTTTAGAGCCATTTTTTAGCAAATATTTTGAAAAATAGCTTGGATTTTTGCCGTCAGGAGTTAGGCGTTTGACGATTATTAGAGAATTTTTAGCCCTAGTCATCGCAACATAAAGCTTATTTAACTCCTCCTCATCGTCTAATTCTTTGCTATGCTCTTTTAGCTTTGCATAGTTATCGTCAAAATACTCCCTATTTGGCACTTTTTGACATATTTGCCAACCATTTTGTATATCATATTCATACAAAAATGGCTCGGTATCATTTGCACCTCTGCTGATTTTATCGCAAAGTATGACGTGTTTAAACTCAAGCCCTTTTGACTTATGAACGGTCATCACTCTCACGCCTGATACGTTATCTTTAGCGATACTAGCGTCGCTATTTTCAAAATCAAATATAAAATCGCTAATAGATGGGCTTTGCGAGGCTATTTCAAAGAGTTTTAAAATATCCAAATTTTGTAAACTCATACCAGCTTTTTTGGCTAAATAAAACAGAGTTTCCTTGGCAGTTTTACTAAAATCGATCTCAACCATATCAAATTTAGCATCCACGTAAGAAGTGGCATTTTGACGATAAATTTCATCTTTAAATAGGCAAAATTTAGTGTAATTTACAAACGCAAAAACACAAGGAGAATTCCTTAAAAGCATACCACCCTCATCTCTTGCGTTTATGTTTTTAGCACTCAAGGCATCGCAAATAGCCCTAATATCATCATTTTTCCAGCAAAGAATGCTAATATCATCGGCACAAACTCCATTTTTAATAAGCCACTCCACTTTTTTTACACACTCTAAAACTATCTCATCACTCGCGCAAATTTCTAAATATCCCTCACGCTCTTTATCATCTTTTAGCGTCGGTTTTTGCGTGGCGTAACCATCTATTTTTGTCTTAAAAACGCTATTTACATACTCAACTAAAATTTTAGCACTTCTGTAATTATACTCCAAGCTTTGTGTATTAATGTGAGAAAAATCCTCTCTTAGCTTATTAAAAAGCTCCTTTTTGCCACCACGAAATCTATAAATGCTTTGCTTTGTATCACCCACGTAAAAGAAGCTTCCAATCCCGTTTTGTCCGTGTCCTGAAACAATCTCTTCAATAAGTGGCCTTATGATATTATACTGAGTGACATTTGTATCTTGAAACTCGTCAATCAAAAGGTGAGTGATAGTCCCGTCTAGCCTAAAATATAGCATATCTTTATCTGTGCTACTAAGTAGCCTTGCGACCAGCTTTGTGACATCGCTAAAACTAAGCTCGTTTAATTTGACGTTTAAATCAAATCTAGCCTTTTTATAAATTTTTAAAAATTTACACATCTGATAAATTTTATACTGCTCAAGATTTATCACATACTCTTTTAGTTCGAGCTTTAGCTTGGCAAATTTCTCATCAAACTCATCTGTATAAATTTTAGAAAACGTCCTATAATCAAGACTCTCTCTTGATAAAAATGGCTTTTGTAGCAACTCATCTGCACTTTTTACATCAAATGCGTTTATAGCGTCTTTTGAGCTGTTTTCGTTGTTTGATATTTTTTCTTTAAACCACGAAACCACGGACATCACTTTTGTATCATTTGGTGGCTCTTTACTTGCTAAATCAAGCTCATCAAAATTCTCATAAAAGGTATCAAGAGTATTAAAAAAACTACCTTTTGACTTTGAAAAATATATGATGTAATAGGCTAATAAATTTAAAAGTTCTGGCTCTTTAGCAACCTCTTTTATGAAATTTGCGTTTAAAATTTCAGCCACTTCACTGCTGTTTTTATAATCTGGGCTAAGCCCTAAATTTAGGCTAAATAGCCTTAAAATAAGAGCAAAAAAAGAGTCAAACGTCATAATTTTTAAATTTGATGATAAAAACTCATCTTGCAACTTATCCCTTAAGGCTAAAACTTCGTTTGTATCTTTAATATTTAAAATTTCACACACTGCGTCTAGTTCGCTAGGTTTGGTTGATAAATTTAAAAATGTATCGATGATACGCGAACTCATCTCATTTGCAGCTTTTTTTGTAAATGTAAGGGCTGTTATGCTTTTTGGGTTTGCACCGCTTAAAATAAGAGCTACGTAACGAACGCTAAGTGCGAATGTTTTGCCACTTCCTGCACTTGCTTCTAACGCCAAGTATGGATCTTTGATTTTCATTTAAGACCTCTACAAATCGTAAAATATGCACAATAGTGACAATTGCTTGAAATTTCAGGCTCAAAGCTAACTGGCTTTTTAAAATACTCTTTAATGCTAGTAAAATACTCTTTTAAAATTTGCATATCGGTTTGTGCAAAAACTAGCTTCATCTCATCTTTTAAGTCATAAAAATAGCACTCGGCCTTAACGCCTAAAAGTGCCTGGTAAAAACTAAGCTGGAGCGTATCTTTTGGCAAACTACCGCTTTTGTAATCAATAATACAAAGCTCGTCGCCACGACAATCTATGCGGTCTATCTTACCCTCAATTTCCACGCCCTCAAAGATGTTTTTAAAACCAACTTCAAGCTCTTTAACTCTCCAGCCATCATCAAAATGAGCATTTTCACTTTGAGCAAAAGTTTTAAATTTCTGCCTTGCTATCTCAAGATCAAGCTTGTTAAGTCCCTTTGTTGATAAAATGGCTAGAAATTTAGACAGGTCAAATTCCTTGTGCGTGTTATAGTATTCAAAAAGTGCGTCGTGGTAGGCATTTCCTATGAAATTTGAGCCACCCACACCAAGCGATCTTGGCTCACTAAAACCGCAAACATATCTGTAATAATACTTTCTGGGGCAAGTTAAAAATGTGTTAAGCCTTGAAAATGAGAGTGGTTTTGCAAAAAAATTATGCTCTAAAAGTGGCGATGTTTGATTAAACACTGCCAATTTACCGCCACTAAAAAGCCTTAAATACTCCTGCTCATCATACTCGCTGTCCTCTACACAAGTAAATGAGTTTAAGAACCTAGAGGATATACGACTCTCATCAAGCACGTAAGAGATGGCTACTTTTTTAGCCGAGCCAATTAGGCTTTCATAGTAAAATCTTTGCAAATTTTCTCTATCGGTGTAGCTTATAAGCCCAGCTTTTTGGCGAACTTTTGAGCTTAAAAACATCTCATTTACGCTTCTTTTTGGAACAAATTCATCGTTAAAATCAACGATAATAACACCATCAAAGCAAAGCCCCCTACTCTCAAGAAGCCCCATAACCTTTACAGCTCCACCGCCAACATCATCTATACTTCTATCTTTAAATCTTAAGAGAAAAAACTCAAGAGCTTGAGCTAGACTAAGTCGCTTTTGCTCTATTAAATTTTTTAAGAAAAATAGCTCCTCTTTGAAAATTTCGCTAAGTCTATTTTCGCCACAAACATCAAAAATTTCGCACAAAATCTCTGAAAAAATATCAAAACCAACTATAAGATTAAAGTGCATTTTTATCTTTAAAAAAAGCTCATTTGGTAATTTTGCAAAATTTAAAAAGCTATCATTTTTTTCTAAAATTTTATTATCTAACTTAAAATAATCCGTGCTTAAAATCGGCTCATTACCCTCTTTTAAACACTCACAAATTTTAAAAACGAGTGTGTAAAATTTTGTATTTTTAACGCTTTTGCCCATAGCAAAGCTTAGCATTTTAGAGCTATCGTGAAGCGATAAAATTTGTGAAAAACTCTCATCTGGCAAGATGACAACTATACGCTTTGCGTCTATGCCGTCTTTTATAAATGTTGAAATTTTTTCAAAAACAAAAGCCGATTGCAAACTCTGTAAAGAAAATGACTTAGTCGTAACAATCCTATTTTTAGCACACGCCCTAATCGCCCTTAACTCGCCACTACCAAGCGACAGCTCGTACTCAAAATACATAGCAAAATCATCAATGCTTTTGTTTGAAATTTCAGCTATTTTTTTAATGAGTTTTGTATTTAAATTTGATGTTTTAAAGTAAATTTTCACAGGGGTTTTTAATGCTAAAATCACCTCCCACTCAAATTCACTCAAAAGCCCGTCTATGTGGATATTTATACTATCAAAAGAGCTTATATAACTCTCATTTAAACTATAAACTTCTGGCAAAATAATAGCGTCATACAAACCATTTTGCAACAAAATTTCCTTATAATTTTGTGCCACCTCGCTTAAAATTTCAATATGCTCTTCATAATTTGCATAAATATCGCTAAATTTCAGATCATCAAAACTCTTTTTTTGATGATACACCTCTTTAAAAAATGAGAAAAGATAGTCATTATTTTTTAAAAATGCAAAAAATTCATTTGGGATATTAAGAACGCTATTTGCACGGTAACAACGCGAACAAGCCTCGTTCATATATATCAAAAGCTCACTATCGCTGGCTTCATTTAAGCCATTTACCATAATAGCTTTTGAGAAAAATTCGCCAATACTCATACTCTTTGGCACGAGGGTATTTGAAAATGATGAGTTAAACTCCCTTATTGCACGTAGGCTGGTAAATACATTTAGATCATTTAACAACAAAAAACTCCAGCTTATAAAATCCAACGATGTCTTGTGCTGATAATTTTAGCATAATCTGCCATCTGCCTTCAAGAGTTGGTTCTATTTTGCTGGTAGTTAGAATGTTGTCATTTATTGTGGCGTTTAGCTCTTTGTTGTATGCGTTTGTATCGGGTCTGGTAAGTAGTATTTGGTAGTTTAAATTTATCTTTTCATCTGTCTTTGGAGTGATTGCTATTTTGACATTTTCATCACTTTTGATTTTAAATTTTTGCGTCTTTAAAGATACGCTAAATTTCTCATCAAATGCCTTTTGTTTTGCGATTATCTCATTTATATTGTCATTTACGATAGTTTTGTTTTGTAAATAAAAGCCGTCAAGCTCAACTGGATAGTCAAGGCTAACCCAAATCGTTCCAACGCAAAGTGCAACGCAACCTAAAATACTAATAACTATGCCATAAGGCCAAAACGTCTTTTTATCTCTCATTTTTTCACTCTTTTTCTATAAAATATCACAACCAAAACAAAAATAAACGACGCATATACAAAAAGTCTTAAAATATTCATTGTATCTTTGTTTGCATTGCCGATAGAATTTTCAAGCGTAATGCCCTTTGACTTTGCTATCTGCTCGGCTATATCTGCATATCCATTTAGCATAGCAGCGTTGTATATGTCTTTGCCCTTGTTACTAGCTAAAATAGGTAATATCGTCCCTTTTTCAGGATATGGGCTTAGAGTTTTTTCTTTATCAAAAAGAGTAAGTGTCTGCTCATCGGCAAAAATTTCAACCTTTTTATTTGTAACATCAAGTATTAAAAATGCGTATGGTGGCTTTAAATCAAGCTTATCAAAAGAGTCCTTTAATCCAAACTCAGTCTTATTATAAACACCTACACCAGCGTAAATTCCACTCTTTGAATAAAGTTCATTTGCTATACTTTGTATCTTTTGCTCAACTTTTTGGCTTAAAATTTTATCACTATTTATTACAAAACTATCCGCAAAAAGAGTAATCGAAAAAGAAAAAAGGGCAATAAAAATGCCCTTTAAGTTTAAAAATTTCATCCTACAAAAAGATGATTTGGCGTAAGAACAGCCCACGCACAAATCGCACCTGCAACTAGGGTCAATACTACTATCATTTTTTCTAAAATAGCCATTACTTATCCTTTATCACAAAGTGTTTTGAGTTATCGGTGTTTTTAAACTGCACAGCTGTTGGATTTTCAAGCTTGTATGGCTTGTTTGCAACATCTTGTTGTAAGATAATCGCAAAATATGTAAGAACAGCTAAAATACTAAGCAATAACACAGTCGCTATAAGCATACCCGTCGCACCATTTAGTGCAAAAACCGATCTGTTTGTATTTTCCATCTATTTACCCCTTGAAAGTGAGATAATATACTCGCCAACAGCTTTTTGCTGAATTTCATTTAGCATAGTATCAAATTTAGGCATAGCACCTATATCGCCGTGTTTGCCTCTTTTTAACACATCTACAACAAAATCACTAGTGCCGTATTTTGTAAGGTCAGGGAAGGTACCATCCATACCCTTGCTATCTTCGCCGTGGCAAGATGTACAAGCACCATAAGCCTCTTTGCCTTGATTTACTAAATTTTCATTTTTAGTATATTTAATGCCTGAAATTTCCTTTGCTACGTAAGCTGCGATAGCTTTAGCAGTTGCGTCATCACCTGCCATACCGCCTGGCATTTCACCACCAGGATAGCCAAGACCTTTTGAGCCTTTTACGATGACGTCAAATAATCCCTGCTCACTACCCCACTTGCTAAGATCGGCTGCTTTATTACCCATACCGTCGCCAGTAATGCCGTGACAAGCCGAGCATTGAACCAAGAATATGCCCTCGCCCATATCTCTAAGTTTTTTATCGTCTAGATTTGCGTGTTCTTTGCTAAATTTCTCGTTAGCTGTTTTTACTTCATCGTTGTATTCGCCAATTTGAGAGTATGAATTTAGCGGATAGCCGACTAAAAAATACCAAATCGCCCAAACTAGCAACACTACAAAGCTAACTGCCCAGCCTATTGGCAAGGGGTTTTTATACTCCCCTATGCCGTCCCAATTTTCATCTGCCATTTCAACCGACGCATTATCTTTTGCGTCTTTCATTTGATTTACATACTTACCTGCTATGGCGATCGTTAAAATAACGAGTGAAGCCAAGCCGATTATAGAAAGTAAATTTACATTATCTTGTAAGTTAAACCACTCCATATCAAGCCCCTTTTTAAATCTTTCTCTCTAAAATAGTGCTATCAAGATCATCTTGTATCGCCAGGTTTGAATACTTTTCATAATCTCTTCTGCCTGTGCGTTCTGATCTGTAAAGATGATAGCAATAGCCATAAAGCACGCAAACTAAAAACACTACAAAAAAGAAAAAACCATAAGCTTGTAACTCTCTTATAGTTTGCATATCCATAGCTTTTCTCCTATTTTAAACTATTTAAATACGCGATTAGTGCAACTATCTGACGTATTTCCCCACGCTCAAACGCCTTTTTAATCTCAGGATCTTTCATCTGCTCAACTATTGCAGCAGCCTCGGCATTTACCTCAGCTTTTGTAATATCAAAGCTACCAAGCTTTGGCATATCGGCTTGATCATAAGGCACACCAAATACATTTTTTATAGTTAAAGCCTCAGCATAAGCCGTATCTATGTCTGAGTTTTTATCAAACAGATGTTTATAAGCTGGCATTATAGAGCCTGGAACTACTGAAGTTGGCTCTTTCATATGATTTTCGTGCCAATCGCTTGTCCTATAATTTCCTACACGCATTAAATCAGGACCAGTTCTTTTTGAGCCCCAAAGGTGCGGTCTATCATAGGCATACTCTCCGCTTAGAGAATACATACCATATCTATCTGTTTCACTCTTAAATGGACGTATCATCTGTGTATGACAAGCGTTGCAGCTCTCTTGCATATAAACGTGTTTTCCAGCAAGTTGCAAAACGCTATAAGGTTTTGTCCCCTCTACCGGTCTAGCACGATTTGTAAAATCAGGTAAAATTTCAACCACACCAGCATAAGCGATCACTAAAAACACGGCGACCGCAAAGAAAAATGGATTTTTCTCTAAGAAACTAAACATTTGCCACCTCCACATCTCTAGCACCACCCATAGGCGAAGCATTTTTTGGCTCTACCTCTACAATAGGAGCAGAGAGAGATTTTAAGATATTGTAAGTAAATATAAAAAATCCTATTAAATACAATGCGCCACCAATAGCCCTTATCCAGTAGTATGGGATTAGTACAACAACGGTATCTATAAAGCTATAAAGCAAGTTACCATAGCTATCTGTTGCTCTCCACATCATACCTTGTGTGATACCAGCTATCCACATTGAAGCAAAATATAGCACTATACCTGTTGTTTGTATCCAAAACTGAACTTCCATAAGTGATTTTGAGTAAATTTGGCGTTTAAATACGCGTGGCGTCATATGATAAAGTGCCGCCATAGTCATAAATCCTATCCAACCCAAAGCTCCGTCGTGAACGTGTCCAGGAACCCAATCTGTAAAGTGTGCAAGGGCATTTACTGATTTTACAGATAAGATAGAGCCTTCAAGAGTTGAGAACATATAAAATGTCGAAGCTAGGATCATAAATTTTATAAGAGGATTTTCACGTAGCTGAACCCACTCGCCTTTCATAGTCAAAAGTATATTTATCGCTGAACCCCAAGATGGCAGTATAAGAACTATTGAGAAAATAGAACCCATAGTCTGCATCCAATCAGGCACAGTTGAGTAAATGAGATGGTGGCCACCAGCCCAAAGATAGATAAACATAAGCCCCCAAAATGAAAATAGTGAAAGCTTGTATGAATATATAGGCTGTCCACTCTCTTTTGGCAAGAAGTAGTAAATTTGGGCTATGATAGCAACGGTAAATATAAATGCAACAGCATTGTGCCCAAACCACCATTGAACTAGGGCGTCATTTGAACCTGCATACATAGAAACTGAGTGCAACCAAGAGCCATATCCGCTAACTAAACGCGTAGGAATTTCCATATTGTTAAACAAATACAGCATTGCCACGCCAAGGAATGTAGCTATAAAATACCAAATAGAGATATAAAGCGTCTTCTCGCGGCGAATACCGATAAGCCCGAATATACTAACACCCCAAAGAACCCAAACAAGAACAACCAAAATATCTAGTGGCCACTCAAGCTCAGAATACTCTTTTGATGTGCTAACACCAGCAAATAGCGACACAACCGCACAGGCAAGTAAGATGATATAAAGCCAAAAATGAAGTTTGCCAACAAACATCAAAAATGGCGACTCGCTCATAGACACCTTTAAAACACGCTGTCCTATGTAGTACCAAGTAGCAAATATGCCAGAGAGCATAAAGCCAAAGATAATACCATTTGTATGAAGCGGTCTTAAGCGTCCAAACGTAGAATATTCGCCCGCTATATAGTTTAAGTCTGGATACGCCATTTGAAACGCTATAATAACGCCAAGAAGCATACCAACTATACCAAATACTAGCGTAGAAAACATAAACAACTTCGCTACGCTGTAATCATAACTCAGCATTTGACCAGGTCGCATTAAATTCCTCCTATTAAATTTCTGTTAATAAGTTTCGTTATTTTAAAATAAAAAAAATATGATTTAACTTAAAAACGCAACTTTTTTATTATTTTTTATTAACTTTTTTATTAATTTTTATTTAAAATTTGCCTCTATTTTATAGCCAAGTCCTGGGACATTTTTAACCAAATCTCCACCCGCCTTATCTCTCATACGCTTTACAAAAGTCCTTATAGCCGCTTCGCTGACATTTTCGCCTATCCAAACGATATTTTTAATATCTTCGTGTAATACGACATTGCCCAAATTTTCAACCAAAAGCGATATAAACGCAAGCTCTTTTTTCGTAAGCGGTATTGGCTCGTCGTTTTTTATAAGCACTTTTCTTGTCTTGCTAAAGCTATACTCGTCTGAAATTTTAACCACATTTGCTATCTCTAGCCTATCCTTTGCAACCGATTCTAGCATAGATAAAAGCTCATCAACATCAATTGGTTTCATTAAATATTTATTTATTCCAACATCTATCGCTTTTAAAAGCTTTTCCTTTTCGCTATGTGCCGAGAGCGCGATGATTGGCACATCACGCGAAATTTGCTTTATTGCACCAGTCATATCAAGTCCGTCCATAATCGGCATAGCAATGTCTGTCAAAACTATATCTGGGTTGTATTTTTTAAATTTCTTAAGCCCCTCATCGCCGTTTTGTGCGGTTATAACCTTGCTAAACTCATCCTTTAAAACCTCTTGCATAAGCTCTCTTGTGTCATTTTCATCTTCGACTATTAAGATTGTTAAATTTTTTAATGAATTTATCATCTACTTCCCCCTAATGGTAGCTCAATCGTAAATTGTGCCCCTTTCTCTACATTTGTCACTTTTATACTCCCTTTAAATTTATCAATAATCAACTTTGACATATAAAGCCCTATGCCCGTTCCTTGCAGTGAATGCTTGGTAGTAAAATATGGCTCGAAAATTTTATCTATTATTTTGCCATCTATTCCACCAGCGTTATCTTTTACGATTATGATGAAATTTTTACTATCTTTTTTGGTTTGTAAAATAACCTGTCTATCATCTATCTGACGCTCTATTAATGCGTCTTTTGCGTTGTTTAGTAAATTAATAATCACTTGCATAAGCTGACTTTGAAAGCCAAAAATTTCATCTTTTAGCTCATTTTCTACGACTAAATTTATCTTCTCTTTTTTTAGCGTCCCTTTTACCATAACCAAAGAATTTGTAATCGCGTCTGCCACACAAAACAGCTCTGGATCCTTACTATCGCTAAAAAATCCCCTAAAATCCTCAATCGTATTTGACATACTCTGTATAATTTTTTTACTCTTTTCATAGGGTATATCTATGTTTTGATTTAAACTCGCGTCTTTTTTTATCTTAAAAAGAGTAAGGCTTAGCTCGTTTAAGGGCTGACGCCACTGATGAGCGATATTTGCTATCATTTCGCCCATTGAAGCTAGGCGACTTTGCACCAAAAGCATTTTTGTCTTTTCTTCATTTTTTGCTATTTCAGAAGCAACAATATCTTTTAAATTTTCATTTAATTTACGCAACTCTGCGGTCTTTTCGCGAACTAAAAATTCCAAATTTTCATTTAAATTTACAAGCTCAGCCTCTTTTTGCATAAGGCGTTCGTTTAGCTCAATAATTTGCGTCACATCGTGGCGTATCGCTACAAACTCCTCAATCTCGCCCTTTGAGTTTAAAATAGGCGATATCGTAGTATTTAGATAAACGGTTTTGCCGTCTTTTGTCATATTTTTAGCAATGCCTTTATAGACCTTTTTATCCAAAATCGTCCCCCAAAGCAACTTGAAATTTTTAGACGGCACGTCTGGGTGGCGGACTATGTTGTGATTTTTGCCAATTAGTTCGTCTTTTGTATAGCCAAAAATTTTGCAAAACTCGTCATTTACAAAGGTAATAATGCCCTTTATATCGGTTTTTGAAACGATATTGCTCTCTTCTATCGCGTGTTGATACTGTTTAAATCTCGTGCTTATATTATCCACTTGCCATAAATCCTAAAAACGCAAGATATATGCCATTTAAAATCACGATTAAAATAGCGATTTTAAACGCAAAGTCTCTAAATTTATCTCCTAAAATTTTTAAAAAAAATCCCAAAAATAGCATAACTGGAAGCGTTGCCACGCCAAAAACTGCCATTACTAAAGCACCATTTAAAAAACTCCCTGCAAGTATGGATTGTGCCAAAAAATAATATACAAACCCGCAAGGCAAAAGACCATTTAAAAAGCCAAAAATGGCAAAATTTATGGGCTTATTTTTGCCTTTTATGCTAAAAATTTTTGCTGTTATCGCTCTTGAAATGCTCTCATTTTCTATAAATTTTAAAATTTTACTGCGAAAAAAAAGTGCCAAACCTATAAAAACCAAAATAAGCCCGACCACAAAAAACAGGGTCGCTCTAGCCTCTTTTGAAAAGACTAAAACCGCACCAAAACCACCAAATATACTGCCAAGCAAAATATAGGCTGTGATTCTTGAAATTTGATATGTTAAATTTAATAAAAATACGTTTTTGCTACTATTTAGGGTGCCAAAAAGGCTTATAAAGCCACCGCACATAAAAGCACAATGGCTAAAACTACCTAAAAACGCAACTCCAAAAATGGCTAATAGGCTTAAATTTTCCATTAAAGCATATCTGCAAACTGCCTAAAAATATACTTACTCTCGTTTGGTCCGCCACTTGCTTCTGGGTGGTGCTGAACTGAAAATACTGGATAGTCCTTGTATTTTACGCCTTCAATTGTATTATCAAACAAATTTCTATGCGTTATAACCGCAACTTCTGCTATGCTTTCAGGGACGTTATAGTTGTGATTTTGTGTTGTTATCTCAACTGATTTTGTCTGCAAATTTAACACTGGATGATTTGCACCGTGCTGTCCAAATTTTAGCTTGTATGTCGGATAACCAAAGGCGTTTGAAAGCAGTTGATGACCTAAACAAATGCCAAAAATAGGCACTTTTGCGTTAATTAACTTTTTAATCTCATCAATTTCGCTTACCAAATTTTTTGGCTCTCCGGGACCATTTGATAAAAATACGCCGTTAATTTGTCCGTTTTTAAACTGCTCTATTAAAATTTCTGCCTTGACATCGTGCGGATAGATGCTTACTTCAAGTCCAACCTCGCAAAGCTCATTTAGGATATTTCGCTTTACACCATAATCAATCACAGCGACTTTTTTACCGCTAGATTTTAGGCTTTTGTAGCGTTTTTCACTCACGCTCCAAGCAGCATTTTCGTGCGTATAAGACGCATTTGTGCTTACGATATTTACGTAGTTTGTCTCCTCTATCCTGCCAGCATTTTTTAGCTTTTGTTTTAGGCTTTCTGGGTCGCTATCAGTTGTTGAGATAAACGCCATTAAAGCACCCTCATCGCGTAGCATTTTAGTTAAAAATCTCGTATCAACGCCGTAAATACCAAATTTGCCCTGCTCTTTAAAATACTCATCAAGTGATTTTTTGGCTCTATAATTTGATACAAATTCGTTGTAATTTCGCATTATAATGCCACTTGCGTAAATTTTAGCACTCTCATTATCATCATCGTTTGTGCCGACAATACCAATCTCAGGCATCGTAAAAACTACAAACTGCCCGGCATAACTTGGATCGCTTGCAATTTCTTGATAGCCAGTCATTGATGTGTTAAACACAAGTTCACCAGCACACTCGCCACTAGCCCCAAATGCCTTTGCCTTTAAAAATGTGCCGTTTTGTATGTAGATGTAGGCGTCCATTAGAGCATTCCTCTTTTTTTAAGCTCGTCTTGATATAGTTTTTCAAAAACCAAATTGTATTCTTCAGTACCCGGAATTAGCTTTCGCTTGTAGTTTTCAATCTTATCAAGCACCTCATCTTCAATTTTTTCATAGGTTTTTAAATAGTTATCAATAGAGCCATAAATCACGTTTTTAACGCGGTTTTCTGACACGTTATATTCTACTAAATTTTCATCTAGTAGTTTATCTAAAATTTTATGAGCAATGGTGCTAAATCTATCTTCATAAGTTAAAATGACGCCAAACTCAGCTGAAAGCTTCTTTTTAATAAGCCAGAACATATTTTTGCGATCAACTTGCATAAGTTCCATCTCATCTTCTTTATCCTGCATAAGCTCATTTACGCGTTCTTCGAGTGCCTTTTCTTTTTTGACATCAGCTGATAAAATTTCGTCTGCAAATTTTGCTATTGGTTCAACGCCTTTTAAAAGTTTAACAAAACCAGAATTTAGCAGATCAATAGCTATTTTGTGTGCTATATATGGTGTGTGTGGGAGTTTTATACGCATAATTTTACCTTTAAATTTTTGCCACATTTTAGCCAATTTTAGGTAAAAACTTATTTAAAATTTAAACTATCACAAAATGGATTTTAACTAACCGCTACTCTAAATTTAACACGTTTCCAGCAGGAGCGTCTATCTTTTGCTCTTTTGGCTCATCTATAAATGGAGGTCCTTTTTGAAGCATTGCTGTGATTTCAGAAGCGACTGCTGGGTCCATTTTTGCCATTATAGATGATATTTTTTTAGGCTCTAACATAGATAAAATTTCAGCCGCACTAGCCCTGCTAAGTTGTGCTAAAACATCAGCAGCAGCCTGATCTTTCATCTTTGCATAAGACTGAGTTAGTTTGTCGTTTGAGTTTGTTTTTAACTCATCTAAAATTTTCTGATTTTGAGCTATTTTTTGCTCTATCTCTTTGTTTTTTTTCTCGACCTGACGCATTGTGGCATTTATATCTGCCTCTTTTTTGGCTAGTTTTGCCAAATTTTCATCATAACTAGCCCTGATACTTGCACGAAATGCCTCTAGTGCTTGGCGTTGCTCGTCTATTATCTCTAGCTCTTTTTCTATCTCAGCCTTTCTAGCTTCAAAAATTTGGGTGCAATCGACTGGAATTTCATACGAAAAAATAGGTAGACAAAAAAAGCAAAGTGCAAAAACAGCCCTAAATATCACGATTTAACCCCTGTGCAAATTTTATAGTCGCAAACTCATCTAGCATTAATTCCTCTGCTCGTTTTTTCTTTTTAAGGTCTAATTTAATCTCTTCTTCTTCAAGATACTTCACCTTTTCATACTCCAAATTTGCATTTTTATACTGATAGGTAAAGTGAGCTACCTCCCTTTGAGCTAGTTCAATCTTCTCTTTTAGCTCTTTTAATGAGGCGTTCATAATTTTTAAAATTTCCAAACTCTGTCTTAACTCGCTCACATCGCCACTCTTTGGCATTTGATGTCTGTTTATCTCATCTTTTGCGATACTTAACTCAAAGTTGTATTTAGATAGATCGTTTTTAGCCCTGATAAGCTTTATCTCTATCTTATCTAGGGCTTGTTTTTTTACTCTAACGATCGGTGTAAATTTACTAGGCATTATCTTATGATAGTATCGCTTCTTTCAGGGCTTGTCGATATAAGACCTACTTTTACGCCAGTTAGCTCTTCAATACGGCTTATGTATCGCTTTGCGTTTTCTGGAAGATCCTCATAGCGTTTGATACCAGCGACTTTATCCCAGCCTGGAAGCTCCTCGTATATCGGCGTGGCATTTTGCAAATCTATTGGGACGTAGTCTATAGTTTGGCCTTTGTATTGGTATGCTTTACAAATTTTAACACTCTCAAAACCATCAAGCACGTCAAGCTTCATAAGTGCGTATTTATCGACTGCGTCAAGGCGTGAAGCGTATTTTACGCTCACTGCATCAAACCAGCCACAACGTCTGCGTCTACCAGTTGTTGTGCCGTATTCTTTGCCTATTTCACACATATCATCACCAGCTTTTGTCTTATCTTCAGTTGGGAATGGGCCAAAGCCAACACGCGTTGAGTATGCCTTAATAACGCCTATAACCTCGCCTATCTCTTTTGGATTAAGCCCTAGTCCTGTGCAAGCACCAGCACTTATAGTATTTGAGCTAGTTACATATGGATATGTGCCGTGGTCAATATCAAGCAAAGTGCCTTGTGCTCCTTCTAGTAGCACTCTCTTACCATCATCTATGGCTTTCCATAAAATTTGGGTTGTATTTGCTATAAATGGTGCAAGAGCCTCTTTGTAGCTTTTTAACTCCGCTAAAAGCTCATCTGCGTCAGGCAGTGAAATTCCAAGAGCATCAAAAACTGGTTTATTTGTAGCAAAATCATTCATAAGTGCTTCACAAAGATGTTCAGGCTCTAATAACTCGCCAACCCTATGACCTGTCCTGCTTATCTTATCAGCATAACTTGGTCCTATGCCTTTGCCTGTTGTTCCGATAGCCTTATCGCCTTTTAGACGCTCTTTTGCTTGATCTATTAGGCTGTGGTGTGTTAAATTTAAATGTGCCCTATCGCTAACAAATAATCTACCTTCAAGCTCGTCAAATTGAGCCATTTCAGATATTAAAACCTCTGGATTTACAACAACACCATTGCCTATTATGTTTATAATATTTTTATGTAAAATTCCACTAGGAACTAAGTGTAAGGCATATTTTATACCATCAACCCATATCGTATGACCAGCGTTATGACCACCCTGAGAGCGACACACAAAGTCATAATTTAAAGAGAGCATATCAACTATCTTGCCTTTGCCCTCATCTCCCCACTGAACGCCAACTACCAAATCCGCTTTTCTCATTTTCCACCTTTCTATAATTTTTCTATCAAAGAATCTGTATAAATCGCAAAACCGCTACTTTGTTCGCCGTCTATCTCATAGTTTCCGCCACTTGCAATTATAGCATTATCGGCTAAAAATCTAAAAAATAGTTTATCATAATATCTCATTTTTGAGTAATAAAGCGGAACAACTCTTATATCATCATAGTTTGCACTCTGTGCTAGTTGTTCTAACCTTTGCAGTGATTGCTTTAGCTCACTTGGAACTTGTGATATTATCTGTTTTAGCTCGGCTAAATTTGTTAAAAGTGCTAGTTTATTTAACCAATCTACATTAAATGATAAAATTTTCTCCACTTGGACTTTTTCAAAAACTTCAATATCTAAGTTTAAAATTTTAGCTATCGTTTTTGGAATTTCAATATTACTTATCTGCAACGTAGCTTTGGTTTTAAACTCATTTAAAAGAGTTGCTACGATACAAATGCTACTTTTTAAATCACTCTCGCCTATACTCTCGGCACCTATTTGGTAAATTTCACTGCTTGGATAGCGAAAAACAGGCTGAATGTAATACCACTTTTTATGCAACTCATCTTTAATTCTAGCACGAACTATACGCACGACATCAAGTGTGCTATCCGCACGAAGACTGATCTCGTGGTTTGCACTATCGCTAAACCTCAGAAGTTGCGTAGGAGGGACGCTTAGGTGTTGATGATATGAGAAAAATGGAGTTACAATCTCTAAAAATCCCTCTTTATCAAGTATCTGGCTAGCACGTTGCTCTATTTGGCGTTTTGTGCTTGCACTTTTGGCAAAATACAGTCTTGAGCCGACGGGAATTTCGTGCTCATATACCTTTAAACTCTCATCTTTCATTAAACACCCTTTTTAATATCTAAAATCTCTTCGCACATACTACTTGCTATTTGTGCAAAATTCATAGCCTCTATCTGAGTTTTAGCCTCTAAAGATAGCCTGATGTTTTCAACCACATCTTTTAATTTTGTATCTTTTATATCATCTAGACCGTGATAAATTTCATTTTTTATATCAGCAAAAATATTCAAATCATCGGCAAATTCTTGGTCATTAACAAAATCAACAATACTACTAGCATACTCTTTAAGAGCGATCGTGTCTTTTAACACATCAAAAAGCTCATCATCTATCTCATACTCGGTGTCAAACCCATCTACGCCTTTAAAGTGGTAGCTTGGCACATCTTGCGGTTTTATCGCTCTTGCAAAGAAATTTCCTTGAAAATTTGTAAAGCCAAGCCCTACTAAAATTTTTAACATATTTAGATCTTTTAAATTTTTAATAGTTGCGTTTTTATTAAATGTATTTGCTATATTTTTTATCATTTTAATCGTTATAAACGCCTTTTTATTTGAAAACATATGAGCACAAATATGTTTATCCGCCTTAAGCCTATCGATAGGTAGCAGCTCAAGTGCTTCAAAAGAGCTTGATTTACTTGCAAAATCATCTAGGATAAATTTAACTCCAAGCCGTTTATATCGCTGTAAAAATTTACTAGCTGTTTCAAGGCTTGATGTAGAGTTCGCGTCGATTATTTCAAAGCTTAGAGCGTTTGGATTGAAATTTGGATTTTGTTTTAAAAGCTCTTTAAAGCGTATGAAAAACTTATCATCACAAAGCTGTGTTATGCTTAAATTTACACATATATTTGCCCTAAGTCCGTCTTTTACCCACTGACTTTGAGCCTTTAATGCACTTGATATAGTAAAAAATGATAAATCATCTAAAACATTTTGTTTCTTAATAAGCGATAAAAAGTCATTTGGATACACAATATCTGTGCCTCTATTCCACCTTATTAAAGCCTCGTAACTTACTATCTCATTTGTTTTTAAATTTATCTCAGGCTGATACTCCATAAAAAACTCGCCCCTTTCAAGAGCAACGAGAATTTTATTACTATCTTCATACTGGCTTTTTAGGTTTTTATCCTTGCTAGAATCAAAGATATGGTATCTATTTTTACCGCTTAGTTTTGCCTGATACATCGCCCAGTCAGCTTGTTCTATCATAACCTCTGGCGAAATTTGATTTTCTATATTATGCACAGAAACGCCAATACTTGCACTGATTTTGAGTAAATTTCCATTATAATCAACCTCTTCACAAGCTATGCGAAGCATATTTTCTACCATCTCATAAACTTCGCCGATCTTTTCATGCTCTATGATAGCGATAAACTCATCTCCGCCAACACGAGCAAACATATCTCGCTCGTCAAAAAGTGCGTCTATTTTGTTTGAAATTTCAGTTAAAAGCTTATCTCCAGCCTTGTGTCCATAAGTGTCATTAATCGCCTTAAATCCGTCCATATCAAGATATGCGATGGCTACGAATTTACTGCCTTTTGCATTCAGCACCGCTCTGTCAAGCTTTTGGTTAAACAAAAATCTATTTGGAAGTTTTGTCAGCGGATCGTGATAAGCTATATGCTCTAAATAATCCTGAGTCGTCTTAATCTCGCTAGATTCGCTCATTATAATAGCGTAGCAAACCGGACTTGCGTTATCATCATAAACGGTTAGCATATTTACGCTCTCTAAGTAGTCCTCGCCATTTTTGCGTCTATTCCACAACTTGCCTTGCCAGTAGCCTATGCTCTCTACGCTCTCTAATGCGTTTTTATAAAGCTCTTCATTATTTAGCTTTGAACGCATCATCACTGCATTTAGCCCGATGATCTCATTTAAACTATAGCCGCTATTTTGACAGAATTTATCATTTACATCTATAAATTTCCAGTCTAAGTCAAGTATGGCAATGCTATCTTTTGAGTATGAAAATATCTTTGAAGCTAGGTCTTGATAGATTAAAGCCACCTTTTTATCTGTTACATTTCTTATGATACCGCTTATAAATTCTAGGTTACCCTCATCATCTTTTTTAGTGACTTTAGCCTTTATGTGTAGCCACAAAACACCCTTTTCACTAGTAAGAAATTTCACATCGCCTTCGTAGTTATCTGGCTCAGTTTGTATCCTTGCAAAAAAGTCTTTAAAGTCTAAATACTCATCAAAAAGCACCCGTTTGATGTAGTCAAAATCAGCATCTATCTGCGGTAGCTCGGTAAAACCAAGCATCTTAGTAAAGCCCTCACCAATCCTTAAAATTTGAGATTTTACATCAAATTCTAAAGGTATGACATCTGACGCCCAGGCTAAATTTTTAAAGTATTTTAGCTCGGCAATGCTTTTGTCGTTTATGGCTTTTTGCTCTGCGTTTTCAATGATTGAATAAACTATATTTGCAAACTCTCCACTCTCATTTCGCGTAAATTTTACCTCTATTTTGAATGGAACATTTTCATCATCAATCGTATCAATGCCAATGAAAAATTTCAAATAGTCCTTTGCTATGCTAGAACTTTCAAAAAGACGCTTGTTTAGCTCTAGAGTGTTTATAAACGAGGCTTTTGCGCTTTCGTTTATAAAGCTTCTTATATCAAGTCCATTTTTTAAAATATCAGCTTGAGTAACGCCAAATGTGTGCTGGAAATTTTCAGTGGCGTTTATGATGATAAAAGGGTTATCCTTTTTAGCGATACCAACCATTGTAGAGAACATATCATAGTATCTTACGATGTCGTTTTGGTTTTTGCTAGTTTCTAGCTCATCAGTCATATCTTTAATCACACAAAAAATGTGTCTTTTATCGCTTAGTTTAATAACAGATGAGAGCATACATACATTTTTTAACTCACCATTTTGTAGCCTGTGAACATCGTTGCTTACGCCAAGCCCGATCGACTCATCGCCACTTGAGCTAAAAATTTTATCGCTAAAGCTTACTTCAGATATATCTTTGTAGTTTAGCTCAAGCATTTGGCTACGGCTGTATCCGTAAAATTTCAAAGCCTCATCGCTAACATCTATTATCTTGCCATTATACGCATCATAAACGATCATCATCATAGGACTTTGCTCAAAAAAGTATGAGAATTTTAACTTATAATCCTGCAAAGTTTTTTTAACATCAGCCATTTGCTGATACATATCTTCCATGTGGCTAAGGATAGTCTTATACTCTGTAATGACTCCTGGATCTGACTTAAAGTGCTTGTTTTTAGCGTATTTACTTATGTCTATTATCGGGTTCCTTAGGTATTTGTACGTGAAAAATATATTACTAAATGTCATCAACGAGTAAAACACAAACATCGTAATCGCTAAAATAACCAAAAATAGTCGCGATAAAATCGCACTTTGGTCGTGAGTGTATGTCACGATAAATGATTTTATATACTCGTTAAACTCAACTAAATCAGCCTTTGCGTCAAGGTAGGAAAATTTCACATTTCCGCTTTGCACAAAATACTCATCGATATCATCTATACGTTCATTAGCAATATCTACATCCTGCCTGTCACTTACATCATAAATCAAGCGTCCATTATAATCAACAATATAAGCTACATAGTTATACTCTTTATCCTGTTTATCATCTCTTTTAAAGGTGTCGCTTATGCTTTTAAACAGCTCTTCTAAATTTAGCTCGGCGATAATTTTTGTAGAGTTATCCATATAGTAACCAGCGTAAATCGCAACTACCTTGTTATCCTCAAATACAAATTTTGAAACTACGAATTTATTTTTAGGCTTTATTAGACTTATCCAAGGTGCGTCTAAATTTGGTATGGCACCTGCGTTAAAATTTCGCTTTTGGCTTAAGATATTACCAGTATTATCAACAACATAAATAGCCTTAAAGCTATCGATCGGCACTGATGAAAAACCAAGCAATGCCTTGTCGCTATTTTGTTTTAAATTTAAAAACTCAGCTTGAAATTCAAGCTCATATTTTGCCTTTTGGAAAAACGAGTTTATGCTCTTTTGTATGTCTGAGTTAAATACGCGTAAATCATACTTTATCTCATCGGTGCTAGAACTAAATATGTAGCCTATTAAAACGGCTATCATTGAAAAAACGAGAGGATAAGTGATTAAAAAACGTGAGCTTATTCTATAAGCTAGTCCGTTTTTATCCTTTACAAATTTAGAAAACATAAATTTAAAACCTTTTAAGCTTAGCTAAGAGCTCAATTTTATCAAAATTTACTTTAATTTTGCCATTTTATTTGATTTGTATGGCATTAAATTTTACTCGCTCACTACACACGCCAACAATATTTGCCATTTCATATCCGACATCTTTTAGTCTATTTAGCGCCTTTTGTGCCTCTTTTTGACTAACGGCTAAGATAAGTCCGCCTGAAGTCTGTGCGTCATAAAGTAAAATGTCAGCCTCACCTGATACAAATTTACTCGCAAAATCACGATTTTTATAGCTTCCTTCTGGTAAAAGCCCAAGATTTGCCATATCTTTTGCACTTTGTAAAATCGGTATATTTTGGCTATAAATTTCAAAACTCACGTTATCATTTGACATTTCGCTTAAATGGCCCAAAAATCCAAATCCAGTAACGTCCGTGCAGGCATTTACGCAAATTTCTCTCATCGCATTAACGGCATAAAAATTTAGTTG
The DNA here is from genome assembly GCF_013372205.1 of Campylobacter mucosalis. Taxonomy (NCBI): domain Bacteria; kingdom Pseudomonadati; phylum Campylobacterota; class Epsilonproteobacteria; order Campylobacterales; family Campylobacteraceae; genus Campylobacter; species Campylobacter mucosalis. Next base: position 337,998 of record NZ_CP053831.1, on the reverse strand, counting down.
CGACATATAAAAAATAGCCTCTTTTATCTGCTCTAAAGATAAAAATTCACCCTTAATGGCAGTGCTTAAAACGCCCATACCAAGCGGTTTTGTAAGGATTAGCACGTCTCCAACTTTAGCTGTGTTATTTGACCAAAATTTAGCTGGATTTACACGTCCAGTAACGCTAAGCCCATAATACATCTCGCTAGTTGCAATGCTATGTCCGCCGACAACTACGCCACCACATTCGCGAACCTTATCAGCCCCACCTGCCATTATTTCGCCTAAAATTTCGGTATCAAAGTTGCAACTATCAAAACCTACGATATTTAAGGCATTTATCACTTCACCACCCATAGCAAACACGTCACTTAGGGAATTTGCTGCTGCTATAGCTCCAAAATGGTATGGGTCATTTACAACTGGCGTTATAAAATCTAGCGTTTGAACGAGTGCTAATTCATCGTTTAGCTTAAAGACACTGGCGTCCTCGTTGCTATTTATGGACGATAGTAAATTTTCGTGCTTCATATCAAGACGGCTTAACGTTTTGTTTAGACCCAACGGGTCAAGTTTGGCCGCTCAACCCGCTGCACGAACAAATTTTGTTAAATTTCTGTCGTTGTATATCAAAGTTTTATCTCATCATATTTGCTTAAAATATCTGCTATTTCAAAGGCGTTTGTTATCTCGCCAACGCCCAGTTTATCGACTAATTTATAAGCCTCAAGACAACTGCCGCAACTTAAAATTTTAACACCAAGTGCCTCTAAATCCTTAAGTGCCTTAAAAGCTGGTTGTGCCCTATCTGTGCTTAATCTAACTGCGTTATTTACGAGCAAAACGGCATAAGGCTTATTTTCAACCTGTAAAAATGCACCTAAAAATTTCGCCAAAAGTCCAACTCCAACCTCGCCACTGCCAGTTCTATCTTCGTTTAAAAAAATAACCTTTTTACTAAGAGTGTTACACACAAAATCATCTGTATTTACCTCGGCTAAAACACCGCTTTTGCTAACCTCAAAAAGCGTTTCGCCATTAGGCAGATCCTTGATACTGAAATTTTGATTTTGTGAGTTTAAAAATCGCGAGATATTTTCGCGCGGGGCTTGCGAATTTACTAAAATTTCAAGCTTTTGGGCGTCTTTTAGCTCATTAAGGGCATTTTTTGTCCTGATAACAGGCTCTGGACACTCTAAATTTCTACAATCTAACCTTTGCATATTTTTCCTTAAATTTTGCTCTTCAAAGCTGAAATTTCAGCCACGACCTTGAAGCTTGTAAAATTATATCATCTAAATTTTTAAATAATTGTAAGAGAGAGTGGTTTGGGCATAAAAATGCCCTGAAGTTTTACTTTACGAAATTTTGCTCAAGCCATTTTTGAGCCGCTTCAAAGCTCTCAAATCTACCACTTTTAGCAACTTGAGCCACACCCTCGTAAAAACGAATGCGAATGCCGTCTTGGACATTATCTATCTTAACTCTTGTAATGCGGTCTGTGTTTAGATAAACACGGTCATTTAACTTGATAAACATTATTATCTCCTTGATATAAAATTTGATGTTTTTATGATACAAAAAATTTTATATTTTTTTGCTTAAAAAGCTCGATTTTATGGTATTTTACACTAAATTTTAATATGAATTTTTTACACATTAAATGTGGTAAAACTGCACATATTTTAGCAGACAAAAAGACGACCGATTTGGTCGTCTAAAATCATCCGCCATACATTAAGTTAGGTAGCCATAGTGAAATCTCAGGTATGTAAGTTACTAGCATAAGTCCGATAAATAGTGTCAAAGTCCAAGGTAAACAAGCGACCACGACATCTTTTAGGCTCATACCAGTAAGTCCGCTTGCAACGAATAAATTTAGTCCAACAGGCGGTGTTATCATACCTATCTCCATATTTACGATAAGTAAAATTCCAAAATGCACCGGATCTATACCAAGCTCTAACGCAATAGGTAAAAGTAAAGGCACCATAATCATAACAACCGATGATGGCTCCATAAATTGACCCATTATAAAAAGCAAGATATTTACGATTATCAAAAAGCCGATTTTGCCAATATTTGCAGCCATTATACTATCAGAGATACTCTTAGGTATCTGCTCACTAGTTAATAAATAAGCAAACACAACGGCATTTGCAATGATAAAAAATATCATAGCAGTCGTAAGTGCGGACTCAAGGCAAATGCCCCATAAATCCTTTATCTTAATATCCCTATAAACAAAAAGCGAGATAATAAGTGCATAAACCGCACTTGCTGCTGCTGCCTCTGTTGGAGTGAAAATTCCACCATAAATCCCGCCTATGACAACAACAACTATTAATAAAGCCCAAAATGCCTTTGAAAATTTCTTTATCCTATCACTCCAAGGCTCTGGCTTGGTTGCCTTAAACCCAAGCCTTTTTGCACCAAAATATGTCTGAGCTACCATCATAGCTCCAAGCATAAGCCCTGGCACAACCCCTGCCATAAACAGCTTTGCTATGCTAACCTCAGCCGTCACTCCATAAACTATCATAACAACAGACGGAGGTATTAAAATTCCAAGACTTCCTGCCGTTGCAATGCCACCAACTGCGTAAGCAGAGGGGTATCCAGCCTCTTTTATAGCCACAAACATTATAGAGCCTATGGCCACAACAGTTGCTGGAGAGCTACCAGAAACTGCTGCAAAAATCACACAAGCAAATATCGCACTCATAGGCAAACCACCAGGCAAATGTCCTACCATCGACTTTGCAAAGTCTATAATACGCCTAGCAGAGCCACCCTTGCTTAGTAAATTTCCAGCTAAAATAAACATAGGTATCGCCATTAAAGCAAATTTGTTTATGCCGTCAAATATGAGTTGTGGTATAGTTGAAACGTCAATATCTGTAAAAAGCAGCATAGTCAAAACCGTGCTAGAGCCCAGTGCTACGGCTACTGGAACACCTATTAGCATAAGCCCAAAAAGACTAATAAATAAAAACGCAATAGTCATATCAGTCACCTATTTTTTATTTATAGAGTCACGTATCATCTCAGCCTCAGCGTTGAGTATAACCTCATCTGCTGGAGTTGTCGCTATCTGATAAACCTTCTCGCCAGCTCTATAACTAGCACCTAAAAACGCTATTGGAAGCACAGACATTGGTATCCACTGAGGCACACCAAGATCAACACTCATAAACTCAAGTTCTTTTAAAATTTGCAAATATTGCAAACTATAGATAACTATAAACATTAAAAATAGAGTTGTAATCACACTAGAAAAGACCAAATACGCCTTTGCTATTGGTGCAGGAAAACGCTCTATAAGTATAGTAACCGAGATATGTATGCCCTTTCTAAAACCATAAGCCGCCGCAAAAAATGCCGACCATATAAACAGGTAGTTTGTAAGCTCTCCAGCCCACGCCCAACCAGTATCAAAGCAATATCTCATCACAACATTTACAAAGGCTAGCAGCGTTCCTGCTGCTATGCCTATAACTGCAATTGTCTTATTGACACTTGCAATACCTATATCTAAAATTTCAAAAAATCTTTGCATTTTAGCCTACTTTGTATTTATAGTCTTTTCTATCAAATCCTGACCGATAGTTTTATAAAAATGAGGATATATAGGCTTCATAGCGTCCGCCCAAACAGCCTTTTGCTCAGGCGAAAGCTCAACTATCTCAAGCTTGTTTGTATCAGCTGAGTACTTCTTAAGTGCCTCGATGATATGTGCGTCCTCTTTTGCACTTTCAGCTCTTTCAAATTCGGTAGCCTCTTTTAAAGCGTTAGTTACGTGAGTTTTTAAATCATCAGGAAGCGTCTTCCAAAATTTATCACTCATAACAACTAAATACCCAAGATAGCCGTGAGATGAGAGCGTCAAAGATGTTTGTGCCTCATAAAATTTGCTGTTGTAGAAATTTGAAAGCGGGTTTTCAGTAGCGTCTACGACCTTTTGCTGAAGTGCTGGATAAACCTCTGAAAATGGCAGAACTTGAGGATTTCCTCCAACTGCTTTAGTCTGCTCTTCAAGGACTTTTGAGCTCATTATCCTAAATTTCTGACCCTTTGCATCTTCTGGTTTAACGATAGTCTTTTTACTTGAGCTAAAGTGCTTAAATCCAGCGTCCCAAAAATCAAGTGCCACAAAACCCTTTTTAGCTATCATCTCTTTAAGTTGTTTTCCAACTTCTCCTTCTTGAACAGCATAAAGATGAGCTGTATTTCTAAAGATAAATGGCAAGTCAAATAGCTGAAACTGCGGAACTATCGGCGTAAATTTTGAAAAACTAGGAGCTGCCATTTGGACGTTGTTTTGTTTTAGCGACATAAAAACTCGGTCATCATCTACAAGCTGAGCTGCTGGATAGACCTCAACTTTTATCTTTCCGCCACTTAGCTCATTTACACGCTTAGCAAAAAAATCCGCAGCCTTGCCCTTTGGGGTAGTTGCTGCAACAACGTGAGCAAATTTGATAGTATAAATTTTCTCAGCCGCAAAGCTTGAAAGTGCCAAAGCACAACTTAATAAAGTAACACTTACGATTTTCATATCTTCTCCTTTTGGTGATTTCAAGATAATTGTATGAGAATTTTTTGCGTTTAAGTATATTTTATTACTTTTTGAAACATATTTATTTTATAAAGTGTGTAATATAGTAACAATATGCATTAAAATTTACGAAGCAAAAATTTATTGCTATTTTGATAAAATCCATATTTTAAAAATAAGGCAAATTTTATGAATAACTATGATGTAATCGTCGTTGGTGGCGGACACGCTGGAATAGAAGCGTGTTTGGCTGCTGCTAAAATGGGACAAAAAACTATGCTCATAACCATACTGGCTGAGCAGATTGGTGCTGCTTCTTGTAATCCTGCAATAGGTGGTCTAGCAAAGGGACATTTGGTTAAAGAGATAGACGCTCTTGGCGGTCAAATGGGACTTACGACTGACGCTACTGGGATTCAGTTTCGTATCCTAAATGAGAGCAAAGGTCCAGCAGTACGTGGCTCACGTGCTCAAATCGATATGGATAGATACCGCGTTTATATGAGAAACGTGCTTTTAAACACGCCAAATTTGGACATAACTCAAGAGATGGCGACTGAAATTTTAACTCAAAATGGCGAAATTTCAGGAGTTAAGACAAACCTTGGCAATACATACAACACAAAAAAGCTAATAATAACAACTGGGACGTTTTTAAACGGGCTTATTCACGTGGGTTTTAACAAAATACAAGCTGGTCGAGTTGGAGAGTTAAGCTCTACTAATTTAAGCAGTAGTCTTAAAAATTTGGGTCTAAATATAGGTAGATTAAAGACTGGAACTTGCCCGAGAATTGACGCTAAGAGTATTGATTTTAGCATACTTGAAAAGCAAGATGGCGATAACGAGCCTACGCCTTTTAGTTTTAGAACGCAAAATTTTAATCCAGAGCAACTGCCTTGCTATATCGCTTACACAAACGAAATAACACACGAAACAATACGCTCAAATTTTGATAAAGCACCGCTATTTACGGGACAGATTGAAGGCGTTGGTCCAAGATATTGTCCAAGCATTGAGGATAAGATAAATCGCTTTGGCGATAGAGATCGTCATCATCTTTTTATAGAGCCACAAACAAAAGAAGCTACAGAGTATTATATAAACGGCTTTTCAACGAGTTTGCCTTATGATGTGCAAGTGCAGATGATACGCTCTGTTAAGGGTTTTGAAAACGCCCGTATAGTAAGACACGGATATGCCATAGAGTATGACTATGTCGATCCAACTGAGCTAAAACATAGCCTAGAAACCAAAAAGATCAAAGGACTTTATCTAGCTGGTCAGATAAATGGCACAACAGGATACGAAGAGGCGGCAGCACAAGGGCTTATGGCAGGTATAAACGCCACACTATCTATCAAAGGCAAAGAGCCACTCATACTTCGCCGAGATGAGGCATATATAGGTGTGCTTATAGATGATCTTGTCACAAAAGGCACAAAAGAGCCATATCGTATGTTTACTTCACGTGCTGAATATCGTCTACTTTTGCGTGAAGATAACGCTATTTTAAGGCTTGGCGTATATGGCTATGAGCTTGGTTTGCTTGATGAAAATACATTTTTAAGAATACAAAATGTAGCTACAAATTTAAAAGCCGGGCTTGAACTTTTAAACACAAAAGAGATAACGCCGTCAAAGGAAAATTTGGCATTTTTATCTAATCTTGATGAGGACATCATAAGCGAAAAAGTAACACTGCAAAAGATAGTTGCCAGAAAAAGTTTTACCAAAGATAAGCTTAAAAAACTTGATGAGTTTTTCACAAATCTTGACGATATAAGTTTGGAACAAATTTTAACCGAGTGTAAATACAAACACTACATAAACGAGCAAAAAAATCAAATAGATAAGATGAAAGATATGCTAAGCATTAAAATTCCGCAGGGTTTTAACTTTAGAGGCATTAGTGGACTTAGCAACGAAGTGGTTGAAAAGCTTGAGAAATTTGCACCGCCAACGCTATTTGCCGCAAGTGAAATTTCTGGTATAACACCAGCTGCGATTGATATACTGCAAATTTACATAAAGATGTTTAATAAAAAAATGTAGTAGGTTTTGGGATATCCAAAACCTATGAATCTAGTTTTTAAAGCTATGTATCGGCGCCGGAATTTGTCCGCCACGAGCGATAAATTTAGCCGATGAAGCCATATTTACACTCATTACTGGAGCTCTACCCAAAAGTCCACCAAATTCTATCATATCGCCTTGTTTTCCTTTTGGTATGATACGCACGGCAGTTGTCTTTTGATTTATAACGCCTATTGCCGCTTCGTCCGCTATCATCGCTGCTATCGTTTCGCTTGGCGTATCTTCTGGTATGGCTATCATATCAAGGCCAACAGAACAAATAGCAGTCATTGCCTCGAGTTTTTCAAGGTTTAATGAGCCATTTTTAACTGCCTCTATCATACCCTCATCCTCTGAAACTGGTATAAATGCCCCGCTCAATCCGCCAACCTGATTGCACGCCATCACACCACCCTTTTTAACAGCATCATTTAGCAAAGCAAGTGCAGCAGTTGTTCCGTGAGTGCCCACAACCTCAAGTCCCATCTCCTCAAGAACACGAGCCACAGAGTCGCCAACAGCAGGAGTTGGCGCAAGTGATAGATCAACTATACCAAATTTCACGCCCAGTCGCTCACTAGCCATTTGACCTACTAGCTGACCTATGCGAGTTATTTTAAAGGCTGTCTTTTTTACAACTTCTGCAACGACATCAAAGCTTTCACCACGCACTTTCTCAAGTGCACGTTTTACAACTCCAGGCCCTGAAACACCGACATTTATCACCACTTCTGCTTCGCCTACTCCGTGAAAAGCTCCTGCCATAAAGGGGTTATCTTCAACCGCATTTGCAAATACAACAAGCTTTGCCGCACCCAAATTTGAAAGCTCTGCAGTTTGTTTTATAACCCTTCCCATATCACGGACTGCGGTCATATTTATGCCTGTTTTGGTTGAGCCGACATTTACTGAAGCACACACAAAATCAGTCTGAGCGAGAGCCTCTGGGATAGAGTTTATTAAAATTTCATCGCCCTTTTGATAGCCTTTTTGCACAAGAGCCGAAAACCCGCCTATAAAATCTATGCCAATTTTTTTTGCCGCCCTATCAAGTGCCTTTGCAAGTATCACATAATCACTAGCATCCGTGGCTGCACCTATAATAGATATGGGCGTAACACAAACACGTTTATTTACTATTGGTATGCCAAGTTCTGCTGAAATTTCATTACCCACAGCGACTAAATCTCTTGCTTTGTCTATGATTTTGTTATAAATTTTATCAGCTGCTTTTTGTATATCAGGATCTATGCAGTCAAGCAAAGATATACCCATAGTTATCGTGCGGACATCAAAATTTTGCTCCTCTATCATAGCAATAGTTTCAGTTACTTTTTGTATATCCATAGCCTTGCCTTATATGTTATGCATAGCGTCAAAAATCGCTGAGCTTTGGATATTTATCTTTACTTTTAACGTCTTGCCAAACTCCTCAAGTTCACTTCTAAGCTGCGTAAAGTCCTTGCTCTCATCTGATGAAACTACCGCCATCATAGTAAAAAACTCATCTAACACGGTTTGAGATATATCATCTATATTTAATCCAAGTTCTGCTAGTTTTGACGCCACTCCAGCGACTATGCCCACTCTATCCTTTCCTACAACAGTTACGATAGCTTTCATAAATTCTCCTAAATTTAAATTTTACGCATATAGCTATTTAATGCACCAATATATGCCTTTGCACTTGCCATCATCGTATCTATGTCAAGTCCGTGACCCATCACTGCACCACCGCCCTCAAATTCAACTTTCACATCAACCTTGGCAAGTGCGTCTTTACCTTGAGAAACAGCACTGACTTTATAATCTTTTAATGCTCCACTTATGCCACTAATACGATCAATAACCTTAAATATCGCGTCTGCCGTGCCGTTGCCAAGTGCTGAATCGCTTATAATCTCGCCATTGTGTCTAATACTTATAGAAGCACTAGCAAGATTGCCACCACTACTTTGAAGCAATCCAACTATCTCATAAGATTGTGGAATTTTAGTAATCTCTTCTGAAACTAATGCCCTAATATCATCATCAAAAACCTCTTTTTTCTTATCAGCAAGCTCTTTAAATTTCTCAAACGCCGTATTTAAAGCCTCAGAATCAAGATCAAATCCTAAAGAGATTAGCTTATCCTTAAATGCGTGACGACCACTATGTTTGCCAAGAACTAGCGAGTTTTTCTCAAGACCGATACTCTCTGCACTGATAATCTCGTAGGTCTCTTTATGTTTTAACACGCCATCTTGATGAATTCCGCTTTCGTGTGCAAATGCGTTTTTGCCAACTATTGCTTTATTTGGCTGTGGCTCTATACCCGTTATACTAGCTATCAGCCTAGAAGTTGGGTAAATTTCCTTTGCGATAATATCAGTGTAAAGCTCGCTAAATACATCTTTACGCGTCTTTATAGCCATTACAATCTCTTCAAGTGCGGCATTTCCGGCACGCTCTCCTATACCGTTTATAGTGCACTCTACCTGCCTAGCACCAGCTAGTACACAAGCAAGAGAATTTGCTGTAGCAAGCCCTAAGTCGTTGTGGTTATGCACGGATACAACTGCTCTATTATCTATAAATTTAACCATTTGGCTTATCATATCGCTAAGCTCTGTTGGTAAACGATATCCAACCGTATCTGGCAAATTTATCGTCCCAGCACCAGCACCTATAACGGCGTCGCAAATTTCTTTTAGAAAATTTATATCACTTCTACCAGCGTCTTCGCAACTAAACTCAACATCATCGCAAAAAGTTTTAGCATACCTTACAGCCTCTACGGCTCGTTTTATAACCTCGCTAGGCGACATTTTAAGCTTATATTCCATATGTATAGGGCTTGTGGCTATAAATGTATGAATACGCTTAAATTTTGCCGGGCTAAGCGCCTCTCCAGCAGCCTTAATATCACTCTGGACTGCACGAGCAAGAGAGCAAACACGTATGTTTGAAGCCTGTTTTGCTATCTGATTTACAGCGTCAAAGTCGCCAGGACTAGCAGCGGCAAAACCAGCCTCCATAACATCAACGCCAAGCCTTTCAAGCTGAAGTGCTATTTGAAGCTTTTCAGCCGTATTCATCGACGCTCCAGGGCTTTGTTCGCCATCTCTTAAAGTTGTATCAAATATTATTATCTTGTTATTCATTTTTATCCTTTGTTTGATTTTAGTTTTTGTGGTTAATGCTAGAGAATTTTGCTACCTAAGTAGCAGTAGAGAGTTTTTTATTTCAATTTTTGGTAAAAATTTCAATGACTTTGTCACGCCGACACTCACTAGCTCTCCTTTTTTTGGTTCTTTAAAAACATCACAAACGTGCGGATTATACCATAAAACACATAAACGCTCATAACTATTACAGCACTTTCTAATGGATAAAGATATAGCATAGAAAAGGCTATAACCAGACCAACTAAAATTCTCATAACGTGAGCTTGTTGCAAATTTACCTTTTTAAAACTTGGATATCTTATGTTACTTACCATTAGCACCGCTAAAACACACTGCATAAAAATATAGAGCCACTCAAACCCCTTAAGATCGTAGTTTACATACACTCCAACATACAAAGCACTAATGATAGCAGCGGTTGGTATGGGAAGTCCTATAAATACGTTTGGCTCATAAGTTCCAGTTGTAACGTTAAAACGAGCCAAGCGAATTGCTCCAAAAACTACAAACATAGCACTTGCTAAAACACCAAATCTACCAAACTGCTCACCAATAGTAAGGTAAAAAAGTATAGCAGGAGCCACTCCAAACGCGACAAGATCAGCAAGACTATCAAATTCCACGCCAAATTTGCTAGTCGTTTTAGTAAGTCTAGCTACACGACCGTCAAGCCCATCAAGAATAAGCGATAAAATAATCCAAATAATCGCCTTCTCATACTCGCCCCTAATACTAGCAATAATGCTTACAACACCCAAAAATGCACTAGCTGCCGTAAATAAATTTGGTAAAATATACATTAATTGTGGTTTTTGATTGTTCATCTTATCTCTTTTTATTTAAATAACCAAGTGTGCTAAGAGAGAGTAAATTTTCACCTACTCCAACGCAAATTTTAGCATCATTTGGTAAAAATAGCATAACTTGACCGCTGCCTAAAAATCCAAGCTCATCGCCCAAATTTACAGATTGCGGATTTTCTAAGCTAAGCTCCCTTGATAAAGGACCAGCGATAACTCTCATTGCTATCTTGCGCCCATCTTTTGAAAAATAATATATCGCCTTTTCATTAAGTGATAAAGCTTGTTTTAGTTTTAAGCATAAAAAAAGTCCGTGTCGTTGGCGAAACTCAGTTATCTTTGCTTCACAAGGCGAGTAAAACACACCAACGCCACAAACAGACTTTTGTATCACTACTCTTGTACATTTTTTGCCGTCAAAATCAGAGGAGCCAATCTCTAAAATTTTACCATCTATCGGAGAGATAATAGCAAGTGGATCGCTTAAGAGAGGTTTTGAAATTTTACCCCTAAAAAACAGCAAAGATACTATAAAAACAGCCACAAAAAAGAGTTTAAACATATCAAAGCCAAATGCCAAAAGCATAAGGACACCAAAAAACATTATATATTTATGACCCGATTTTGCGATATAGTTCATACTACTTCTCTTTATCTTCCTCAGGAGTTAGCCTAGTTGGCAGTCCATTTTCCTCTTCAAATTTTCTAATAATCTCACGAACTTTAGCACCCTCGATAGTTTCTTCTTCATAAAGTGCCTTAACCATATCTTCAATAGCACCACTATATGTTCTAAGAGTTGATAAAACTTCTTGATACCTAGCGTCTAGCATTTGTTTTACGGTCTCGTCAACCATTTGTGCTGTTTTATCGCTATAATCTTTTATAGTCTGTCCGCCAAGGAAGTTGTTTCGCTGTTTTTCAAGCACCATAAGTCCAGCAACGTCTGTCATACCATACATACTTATCATGGCTTTAAATATATCCGTTGCCCTCTCAAGATCATTACTAGCACCAGTTGAAATTTCTTTTATAAACACCTCTTCTGCTGCACGACCACCTAAAAGCACATCAACTTCAGCTATAAGTTCGTGTTTTTGCATCATAAATTTATTCTCTTCAGGGCGATTTAAAGTATATCCAAGTGCCGCTAATCCCCTAGGGATAACAGAAACCTTACTAACTTTTTTAGCACCTTTAGTTACTTCAGCTATGAGTGCGTGACCGCTTTCGTGGTATGTAACTATTCGCTTCTCTTTTGGATTTACACGACGAGATTTTTTCTCAAGTCCAGCAATAGATCTCTCCACCGCTTCAACCAAGTCAGCCTGCTCAACTTCAGGCTTTGATTTTCTACCAGCTAAAAGTGCGGCTTCGTTTATAATATTTTGCAAATCAGCCCCAGCCAAACCAGTTGTTAAGCGACCAATCTCGTCTAAATCAACATCTTTTGAAATTTTAACATCTTTCATATGAACTTTTAGGATATCTATCCTACCCTTAAAGTCAGGCTTATCAACCAAAACTTGACGATCAAAACGTCCAGGACGTAAAAGTGCCGCGTCTAGAATTTCAGGTCTATTTGTAGCTGCTATAACAATAACAGGTAATTTATCCGAGTCAAAACCATCCATTTCAGAAAGTAGCTGATTTAGCGTCTGTTCGCGTTCATCATTGCCACCCATTGGGCCTGAGTTTCTACTCTTTCCTATCGCGTCAATCTCATCTATGAATACTATCGCCGGACTCTCTTTTTTAGCACTCTCAAAAAGATCACGAACGCGACTAGCGCCAACACCAACAAACATCTCAATAAAGCTTGAAGCCGACATTGAGAAAAACGGCACATCGGCCTCTCCCGCAACCGCACGAGCTAAAAGCGTTTTACCAGTACCTGGAGGCCCTACAAGCAAAATTCCCTTTGGTATCTTTGCACCAAGTCTTATATATTTATCTGGGTTTTTAAGATAATCAACTATCTCAACAACCTCGTCTTTTGCCTCTTCAACACCTGCAACATCATCAAATTTTACCTTTGGTTTCTCTGAGTTGATAAGCTTTTTTGCACTTCCTATGCCTAAAATTCCACCACCCATATTTTTTTGCATACGACTAGCAAAAAACATCCAAATAGCAAAAAATATAAATACTGGTAAAACCCAAGAGAATATAAGCTCACCAAGCCAATTTGTATCGCTGTATGCCTTATACTCTATGCCACTCTCATCAAGCAAAGGTATTAGGGTTTGATCTGAAAGTATACGTTTGGTCACAAAGATATTTTGATTAGCCCCAAGAGCTCTAATGCTACCATCAGAAATTTCAATCTTTAAAATTTGCTTTTGTTTTATCATCTCTTTTAGTTCAGAGTATGAAACAGATTTTGTCGTGCTATTTGCACCAAGAGTGCCGTCTATGCTATCGCCAGTAAGGCTTCTAAATACAAGCACTATAACAATGGCAAATATTGCAAATATAAGAATTGGATTTTTATTAAAAAACCCACCATTATTATTGTTGTTATTTTGATTATTTTGAAAATCTTTCATCACCTTCCTTAATCTCTTTGAAAAACGAAGCTTACCCAGTCATTAAGCTGTTTTCGCTCAACCAGCTTAAGATCTGAAAATTCTTCAATTATTCGTGCTTCATATTTTTGTAAAATTCCAGATAAAATTAAGTATGCACTATTTTTTAGAATATTTTTTAAATCTTTTTTTAGCATAAAAATAACGTCAGCTATAATATTTGCTACAACGATGTCATATCTTTCATCTAAGTTTGTAACAGAACCAACCCAAATATTTTGAAAATTTACGTCATTTAGTTTAGCATTTTGAGTGGCACTTTGCACAGCTAATTCATCGGTATCACAAGCATCTACACTACAACCAAGTTTTGCAAGTGCTATGCTTAAAATTCCACTACCACAACCAACGTCAATCGCACTCATACCACTTCTAGCATATTTTTGTAAAAACATTACGCAAGAACTAGTACTTTCATGATGTCCAGAGCCAAAGGCAAGTGCTGGGTCTATGATGATGTTTTTTGCATTATCTTTAGGAGCTTCCCAACTTGGACGAATGTAAAATTCGCCCAAATCAACCGGCTTTATGCTCTTTTTATACTCATCTATCCAGTCTTTATTATCTTTTTGTATTAAATTTGTAGATGTATCATTTTTAATTCCAAGTGCGTCGCTAAGCCTTTTAGAGTACTCATTAACACCCCATTCTAAAGTACTTAGATCATCCTCATCTCGAATTAAAATTTCATTTTGACGCTCTTCGATACAGGTAATACCAAGCGAAAAAACAAACTCAGATAACTCTTTATAAAAATTTGAGCTTTTTATACTGAGCTCGTAGAATTTCTCTTTCATTAACCAAGAACGTCTTCAAGCTTTTCTTTTAAAACTTGCGGTGTAAAAGGCTTAACTATGTAGTTATTAACACCAGCTTTAAGCGCCGTAATAACCTCTGCTTTGCCACCCTCTGTTGTTACCATTATGATTGGCATATCAACATATTTAGCCTCGGCACGAACCTTTTTTACAAGTTCAAGTCCGTTCATTTCAGGCATATTCCAGTCAGTTATCAAAACATTCACATCGGCATGTTGAGCAAGTAAATTCCAAGCCTCAAGTCCGTGCTCTGCTTCTAAAATATCTTCGTGACCTAGTCTTTGAAGCGTATTTTTTATAATTCTTCTCATAGTTGAGCTATCATCTACAACTAAAATCTTCACATAATATCCTTTTAGTAAAAATTGCTGTATTCTAGCAGATTTTAAATTTATTGAAGCTTTAAAAAAATTTTATTTAAAATTTTTTGACACAAAGAGCTAATCTATGTGTCAAAAAACCTAAAATTTCTTCTTCCTAACCTCACTAACAATATCTTTAGCCATATTATCAACCTGGGCTGTTACTTCATTAGTTCTATTAGCTACTGATTGATTTATCATATTTATACCTTCAGCTTGCTCTTTTACAGTGTTTAGCGTATCATTATAGTACTAAGCTCATTTGCTGAGCAAACTAGCCAATCAGCAACGCCATATTTCTTACAAGCGCCTACTTTTTCAATACCGCCATACTCAAATCTAAATGACTCTTCGCCGTTTGGATCAACACCACCTTTATCAAAATAGGCATTTATCAAAGATCCATCATATGCAAAGCCAATTAAAGCCTTCCGAGTAAAATTTTGTTAGATAATTATACCCCTATAGCTTTAAATTTTACTTTAAGATGTTTTCAAAAGCACTTTTTAAGTCTATTTTACCTTCATAATACGCTTTACCGACAATAACTCCGCTAATTTTTTTGCTATTTTTAAGTTTGATGATATCGTCAACACAAGATACGCCACCGCTTGCTATCGTTTCTACTCCACTTGCGTTAGCAATATCAAGCGTAAAGTCCACATTTACGCCACTTAGCGTTCCATCTTTGCTTATATCAGTGCAGATAATCGCCTCTACACCAACATCAGCAAATTTTTTAGCAAGCTCAGTTGCTTTGATATTTGAAACATTAGCCCAGCCCTCAGTCGCTACGTATCCATCTTTCGCGTCAATGCCAACGACAATTGGATAAAGTTTAGCCATATTTGCTACAAATTTTGGATCTTTTAGAGCGATTGAACCTAAAATCACGCGTTTTACACCCAAATCCAAATAGCGTTTTATACGCTCCTCATCTCTTATGCCACCGCCTATTTGGACATTTAAATTTGAGGAATTTACTATTTTTTTAATCACTTCAAAATTTACAGGCTCTCCTGCAAATGCTCCGTCCAAATCAACGATATGAAGCCACTTTGCTCCTAAATCTCTGAAATTTTTAGCCAAAATTTCAGGCTCATTTGAGTAGATTTTCGCACTACTCATCTCGCCCTTAAAAAGCCTTACGGCACAGCCCTCTTTTAGGTCAATCGCTGGGAAAATTTCCATTATATCTCCGTAAAATTCTTTAAAATTTTAAGCCCAACATCGTGGGACTTTTCAGGATGTGGCTGAAAGGCAAAAACATTATCTTTTGCCACGGCACTTACAAAATCATAACCATACTCACTAACACCTAAAATATCGCTTTTATCATCGCAAATAGCGTGAAAACTATGCACAAAATATAAAAATTCGCTCGTTTTTAGCCCATTATTTATTGGTGTCTGCTTTGTAAAATTTATAACATTCCAACCAACGTGAGGAATTTTTAACGAGGTGTGAAATTTAGTCTCGTCAAATTTCACAACACTTCCTTTAATCACGCCAAGCCCGTGATTTTCTCCAAATTCATAGCTCTTCTCAAACAAAAGTTGCATACCAAGGCAAATGCCTAAAAATGGCTTACCGCTCTTTATAAATTCCAAAATCGCAAGGTCTAAATTTTTCTGTTTTAGCCTATTTATCGCTTCGCCAAATGCACCAACGCCCGGTAATAGCACTTTATCATAGTTTTTAAGCTCATCTGAGTGGCTAACTAAAACCGCCTTTTTACCCAAAATTTCAAAGGCATTTATAACGCTTTGAATGTTTCCTGCACCATAATCAACAATGGCTATCATCACGAAACCTCAGATTTTTTAACGCTAAACAGATAAACGCTTAGTGCGACCATTAAGAGTGCGACACCACCGATTAGATATATCGCATTTATGATATTTTCAGGTGCTGTTATAGCAAATTTAAACACAAGCATTAGGGCTTCAATTGCAAGGGCGATGATAATTGAGCCAATAAATCTAACCATAGTTTTATACGCCATACTTGCCTCGTTTCTATTTTTACCAAGTACCTCTTCTTCAAAAATCGTCTTAACAAGGTCAAAAATGGCTAGTGCCAGGGTTAAGATAATGGTTGATTCAAAAATTTGCTCTATTTGTATATCAGAAGTATGCGATATAAAACTCTTAACCCCTTGCCAAAACAAAAACGCACATATCATAAATAGTGCCACGCAAAACATCGTGTATACGCCACGTAAAAAGATACCAAAATAGCTCTCAATCCGCCCATCATCAATCATATTTAGCAAATTTTCAAGACCGATGTCGATACAAGCGACAAATTTTAACTTGCCCTCATCATCGTAAATTGGCACACTAGCAGTTACGCAAAGTTTGCCGTTTAAGCTTGAGGGGTATGGATCGCTTAGAAAGCACCTTTTTAGCTTAACGGCTGAGTAATAATATGCCTTATTTGCCCTATTTTCACCATTTCCAGTTATAAATTTCTCATTTAAGCTATAAATATCGCCAACTTGAAATCCATTACTATCAAGCACGTAAAACGCGTCAAATCCGTCAATCTCATGTGCGATTTTGCCAAGCCCTTCTTTGATATTTGCAAAATTTACAGATGGCAAATGATTTGGTATATTTCGCTCAAAAAGGTAGCATAAATACGCCCTAGCCTTGTATCTAACTTCGCCAAAACGCTGAATTTCTTTTATTACCAAAAATTATCCTTTTAAATTTAATGCGTGGTTAAACTCTGGCACGATTTGTTTTAAAGCAACCGCAACATCGCTATCTTCTAGCTTTAAAAGCTCACCAATCTGGCTATTTAGCAAACCAAGATCGTAAGGCTCAGAGTGAGTTACAAAGATACTTTCAAATTTTGTCTGCACGTCATCTTTGTTTATAAGTAGCTCTTCATAAAGCTTCTCTCCAGTTCTAAGCCCTACAAATTCTACACCTAAATGCTCTTTGTTTGATAGGATAAGCATTTTTTTAGCCAAATCTACAATTTTTATAGGCTCACCCATATCAAGCACGAAAAGTTCGCCACCACAAGCGATAGAGGCCGCTTGAAGCACTAGCTGGCACGCCTCTGATGTGAGCATAAAATAACGCGTAATATCAGGGTGTGTGACGCTTAGCGGTTTGTTTGCGGCGATTTGAGATTTAAATTTTGGTATGACTGAACCTGATGAGCCAAGAACGTTGCCAAAGCGAACACAAACAATCTCACACGCACCGCTTTCGTTTGAATTTAACGCGTAAAGTTCGCAAACTCTCTTTGTCGTGCCCATTATATTTGTTGGGCGAACGGCTTTATCGCTTGAGATAACCACAACCTTTTTTGTGCCAAATTTCTTAGCCAAATCTATGACATTTTTTGTGCCGATGATATTGTTAATCACAGCTTGGTGCGGGTTTAGCTCACAAAGCGGGACGTGTTTGTAAGCGGCTGCGTGAATTACTATTTGTGGTCTATGCTGTATAAAAATCTTTTCAAGATCAGCAAAATTTACAATATTTACAAGTCTGCTTATAGTCCTTAAATCCTTTGTATCTTCTGTGATTTTATATAGGTTAAACTCGCTATTTTCGACCATTATAAGCTCTTTAACACCAAATTTCAAACACTGCTTAACTATCTCAGAGCCTATGCTACCACCAGCCCCAGTAACTAAAGCCACCTTATCTTTTATGAAATTTGCAATGATTTGAGGGTCTAAATCTTTTGGTTTTCTAGCTAGTAGATCCTCGATAGATATATCTTTAATCGGCTCTTTTTCAACCAGCGAAAACATCTTAACATCACGTATGCCATAGCTCGTAAGCTCATCAAAAAGCACTTGTAAGTCATCTTGTTCAAGTGCTAAAGCGATGATTGCGGTTTTTACATTATAGTCCTTTACAATACTTGGAATTTCGCTCTTATCTTGAACCAAAAATCCATCACAATAAGTCCCTATAAGATCGCTTCTACCGTCCACAACGCTTACAGCATAAAAATCTAGATAACCTTGTCTTAATCCGTTTAAAACGTGTATCGCTTTTGTCGTAGCACCAAAAACAATGCAGGGCTCTCCCCTGTGCGGTTTTGTAGAAAAGTCTAAGAACATACGCTTTGAGATACGCAAACTACCCACGAGCAAACACGAGATTAAAAGGTCAATAGATATGACACTTCGTGGATATGGATTTAAAAAATCCTGAACTATAAAATATATAACAGTAAAAACAACAGCAGCGCAAATATGAGCTAAGAAAATTTTACGAGCTTCATTTAACCCAAAAAATCTCCACGGAACTTTGTAAATTTTAAAAATCCACATAAAACCGAGCTTTAAACCAACAAGCAAAAACATAGTTATAAAAAGCCCGTTGTAGTAAATTTCAGGTATGTTGCCGTTAAATCTCAAAAGATACGCAAAATATATCGATGATACAAAGATAAATGCGTCACTTATTAGGAAAAAAACGAGCCTTTTTAGCTTCGTAGCCTTTAACATTTATGCGTTTTCCTTTACGATTTTTATCACTCGCTCTTGCGTTTTAGGATCTAAGTCGCTACCACTTGGCAGACAAATTCCGCGCTCAAATAAATTCTCACTAGTGCCGTCTATTTCGCACAAAGCACCCTTAAATACGGGTTGAGTGTGCATTGGTTTCCAAAGCGGACGGCTCTCAATATTTGCTCTGTTTAGCGCGTCAATAACTTTTAAATGCACGCCATTTTGTTTAAAAACGCCAGTTGTAAGCCATCTATTACCACAAGAATTTGGGATTTCTGGCATAAACTCTAAAACATCGCTTAGCTCATTTTTATAAATTTCAAAAACTGCCCTTTTTTGCTCCACTCGTTTTTCTAAAACCTCCATTTGAGCAACGCCAATAGCACCTAAAACGTTGCTAAGTCGGTAGTTGTAGCCAAAATCCTTATGCTCGTAGTGTAAAAACGGCTCACGTGCTTGAGTGCTGTAAAATCTGGCTTTCTGCACTAAATCATCACGTCCAACTAGCATACCGCCACCTGATGTCGTGATGATTTTGTTGCCATTAAAGCTATAAACCCCAAGTTCGCCAAATGTGCCAAGCGCCTTGTTTTCATAAAATCCGCCAAGTGCCTCAGCTGCGTCTTCAACCAAAAA
This sequence comes from Campylobacter mucosalis, assembly GCF_013372205.1. Taxonomy (NCBI): domain Bacteria; kingdom Pseudomonadati; phylum Campylobacterota; class Epsilonproteobacteria; order Campylobacterales; family Campylobacteraceae; genus Campylobacter; species Campylobacter mucosalis. Next base: position 318,525 of record NZ_CP053831.1, on the reverse strand, counting down.
AATGCCCTCGTTTTTGCAAATTTCACAAATTTCTTTCATCTTTGAAGATTGTCCGTAAAGGTGTGTAAGGACTAGGGCTTTTGGCTTTTTTGTGGCGTTTTTAATCGCCCTTTTTAGTAGCTCTGGGCTTAAATTCCAGCTCTCATCGCAGTCAATAAAAATGGGTGTAGCCTTCTCATACAAAATAGGCGAAACTGACGCCATAAAGGTAAAACTTGACGCCAAAACAACATCGCCTTGCGTGATACCAAGCACCCTTAATGCAAGATGAAGTCCAGCCGTGCCTGATGATAACGCTAGGGCGTCGGTGGCTTTTGTGTAATCTTTTATACTTGCTTCAAATTTATTTACATACTCGCCAAGCGGGGCTATGTAGTTACTTTTAAATACTTCGTTTATATACTCTTGCTCACGTCCGCTCATATTTGGCGGAGATAAAAATACCCTATCCATTTTTTTCCTTTTTAAAAAATGTGCAAATTTTAGCACTAAAACTTTAAATTTTACTAATCACGGCCTTAGCTGGATTTCCATACGCTTTTACGTTATCTTTTATATCTCTAACCACGACGCTTCCTGCACCGATTATACAAACAGAGCCGATATTTATGCCCTGAATTACACTTGAGCCTATGCCAACGTGCGTAAAGTCGCCCACTTTAACAGCTCCAGCAAGTGCCACATTTGGGCTAATGTGAGCAAATTTACCCACTACGCATTCGTGTTCTATCACGGCGGCGGTGTTGATAATCGCACCCATTTTTATGACAGCTTTTGCGTTAATTACGGCGTTTGGCATTACGACAACGCCACGCTCTATCACTACACTTTGGCTAATGACCGCACTTTTATGCACGAGCGAAACCAGGCTAAATCCAGCGTCAAGCACACGTTTTGTTAAGGTTGAGCGAGTTTTATTATCGCCAACGGCTATAAAAATATCAGCCTTTGGCAAATTTGGACTAAATTTCATATCGCTTTTATCATCTAAAAATACGATCTCATCATATCCCACGCTACTTGCTATATCAGCACAAACAAGCCCGTGCCCACTGCTGCCATAAATGTAAATTTTTGCCATTTTTGCCCCTAATTTTTGCCGTTAAATTTCTCGGTCGTAACGTGTCCGTCTTTGCTCACGCCCTCTTTGGCGATGACCTTTTTTATTGTTAAAATCGCAATTTTAACGTCTAGTAAAAAGCTAAGATTATCAGCGTAAAACACGTCAAATTTAAACTTCTCGCCCCAGCTTATGGCGTTTCTGCCGTTAATTTGAGCAAGTCCGGTAATACCAGGACGCACGTTGTGACGGCGTTTTTGATAGTCGCTATAAAGTGGCAAGTATTCAGGTAAGAGTGGGCGTGGCCCAATAAAGCTCATATCGCCGTTTAGCACGTTAAAAAGCTGTGGCAACTCATCAAGGCTTAAAGCCCTAATTTTCTTACCAAACTCGCCAAGCCGTAGCTCATCAGGCAAAAGTTCGCCCTTTTCATCACGTTCATCACTCATCGTTTTAAACTTGTAAATTTTAAAAATTACACCATTTAGCCCCGGGCGAGATTGCGTAAAAATGGGGTTTGTATTTAGTTTTTTGCGGATTAAAATCCATAAAATCGCCATTAACCAAAATGTTAAAAAAATAAGCGTCAAAGCACCTAAAATGTCAAAAAATCGTTTAAAAAAATGCCTATACATCTATAAAATTCCTATAAATTTCTACATATTTTTTAGCAATCTCACGCTCATCAAACTCCCTTAACGCCCACTCTCTGCCGTTTTGTCCTAGTTTTTGCGTTAAGCTTTCATCATTTAGTAAAATTTCTATCTTTTTTGCTAAATCTAGCGGATTTTTTGCTTCGCAAAGTAGCCCATTAAAGCCGTGAGTTACCGCCTCATTACACCCCGTTACATTTGAAGCAACGACTGCTCGTCCCATACTCATAGCCTCTAAAATCGTGCGAGGGTAGCCCTCTTTGTAGCTTGGCAAAACCAGCATAAAACTAGCCTTTAAAAGCTCTGCTATGTCATCTCTTGCCCCAAGATAACGCACGTTGCCACCCTTTAAAAATGCTAAATCCGCCGTGCTTTTGTTGCCATCAAACCCCTCGCCAACATAGACAAACTCGCAGTCTGTTCGCTCTTTTAAAATACTAGCTGCGTCGTAAAATTCCCTAACGCCCTTGTGCCACATAGCACGAGCTATCATCAAAACGACCTTTTTATCGCCTAAATCCGCCTTTTTTGCGGTGTCTGGATTAAAATTTTGCGTATTTACGCCAACGCTTTTTACCTTAAAAATTTTTTCACTTTTTATTAGATTTTGGCTTAAAAAATACGCCGGGTCGGCATCATTGACAAATATACAGCCATCACTCATATTTAGGGCTTTTTTGTATAAAATTTCAACTACTTTTCGCACGGCACGACTTTTTAAATCATCATCAATGTAAAAACTGCCAAGCCCTTCAACCAAATTTATAACGTGCCTAATCCCAGCTTTTTTTGCAGCAAACGTACCAAAAATGTTTGATTTGTGAGCTGATGTTTGAAGCAGATCAAGATTTAAATCCTTTAAAATTTCAGCTAATTTTGCCGTGTTTTTTAGCACCACAAGCGGATTTAAACTAGCCCTATCAAGCTCGTAGGTTACGACATTAAACTCACTTTTTAGCCTTGATACAAACGCTCCGTCCGGACAGATCGCAAAGACTTCGTGCCCTAAATCACGCAAGGCTCTCATTATTGGGGAGCGAAAGAAGAAAATGCTCATATCAGCGTGAGATAAAAATCCAATTCGTGCCATTAAATTTTTAGCCTATAAATTTTTGCAGAGTGATCTAAAATAATCGGTTCAAACAAGCTATCATCGTAATTTTCAAGCACAAAGAGTTGTATAAACGTGCTATTTAGCATTTTCTCATCAAGCAACAAATATCTATCATAATCAGCCATATAAATCACATAAATTCCGCTATTTTTATTATACTCACTAACGCGTACATCAAGTTTGCCGTTTTGATCATATTTTGTTACGATATATCCGTCTAAAGGCAAAAGGTCGCCACCTATTCTCACGCTTTTAAAATCGTTTAAAAGTATCACATTTGAGGCAAGCAATACGCCCTCATCGCTCTTTTGCGTGTAATTTGTGGCAAAAAACAAAGGATCGGCTAGTTTCTTACCACTTTTTAAATCAAGTCTACTAAACTGCAAAATAGTTGGGAAAATACTCATCATTCTATCTGGCAAATAGTAGTAAATTTCGCGTGTTTTTGGCGGCAAAGAGATATTTTTACTAGCTAGAGTGCCCAAAAAATCATTCACATCAGTTGCATTTTTATCGCTCATAATTTTTGCCAAATTTGTGCCAAAACGCTCTTTGAAATTTCGCTCTGTGTATTCTACTTCAAGACGTGCCATATTTGCAGAGCTAATCTCATCAGCACCCAAAGCAAAACTCACAGCAAAGTTATCTCGTCCTAGGTGCTTACCCCCGTCAATTAGTGTTTTAACATCTGCGTAGTAGCGTATCGGATAGCCGTAATCCCACCACGCCAAAACGTAGTCCTCACGCCCAGCAATGCTCTTTAATCTATTTAAAATTTCAACCTCGCTCTTTAAAAAAACGGGCGAAATTTTATAGCTTATAATATGACTTGCAATCGGATAAATAGCCAAAATCGCAACCAAAATGTAAGCTATATTTGCTAAAATTTTGCTTTTTATAAAATCCAAAACCCAAACAACTAAAAACCCAAAACCAAGCGCCATAACAGGCACCGCATAAATCGTAAATCTAAGACCGCCCTTTAGCGCTAAAAACCCAAGCACAACCATACCAAGAGATAGCCCAAAGCTTCGGTGTCTAAACAAAAACAAAAATAGTCCCGCAATAGAGCCTAAAAACACAACAACACTACCGCTTATACGCTCACAAAACAGCTCAAAATCCACCATACTTGACTCTTGTATAGTCTGATTTACGTTAAAAAATTTAAAACTAAGCCCGGAGAGTTCACTCACATCTCTAAAAATATAAAATTTCAGCTGAAAAATAATTGGGTTTAACCCGCCTCTTAATGCAAAAACTGCTAAACTAAGAGCCAAAAATGCAAAAATAAAGCGGTTTTGCCACAGATTTTTATACCTTAAACAAGCAAGATAAAATCCAAAAATAGCAGAAATTTTAATATAAAAATTTAGGTTTGAGATCGCGATGATAAGCAACGCAATCTGTGCATAAAAGAGCAAATTTTTGCGTTCAAAAACGAGTGTGTAGAGCAAAAATAGCCCAATCGTGGTTGCTATAAGCGAAAATCCGCTTAAATACCACCAGTTATACAAAAGTACAAAAACTGGCGCGATGACAAGGTCTATTGGTCGCCTATTTTGAGCTAGTCTAATAAGCCCCCAAATAACAAACATCGGAAGCACGATAATAAGCATATCTGTATCGTAATATCCAGCCATTGTGCGGTTATAATAGCTATTTGCCACACTTGCAATTAGTGCTGAGATGAAGCCTATTTTTGGGCTTTTATACTCGTTTGCGATTAATAAAATCGGCACGACAACAAGTGAGCTAAAAAACACACTCATATAAAGCATTACAACTTCAAGCTTTATACCAAGAAATTTCACGATATAAAACGTAAGCGTCGAGAGCGAACTGCCGTAATAGCTAAGGTCATTTTGCTGATGAAACCCAGCAAGCATATCACGTGCACCCTCGGCAAATGCGTAGCCGTCGTTTGTGCTAATCATCAGCGCGCCATTTTCAAAAAACATAGGGTAGCCACTAGCCCAAAACACCCAGTAAAAACGCACCAAAACACTAAACGCAAACGCGATAATCATAAACAAAAATAGATGTTTTGATAGCCAAAAATTTTTTAAATTTTGATACACGAGAAGTCCTAATTTTTTGTGCGATTATACTTAAAAATTTAGAAATTTCAGCTTTTTTGTAGGTAAAAGCCACCCAAAAATGGGCAGCTAAGAATTAAAATTTATATGTGTAGCCGACAAATAGTCCGTGATTTGTCTCTTTTAATTTTGCATCGTATTTTTTATTATATTTTGTGTAGTCAGCTTTGTAGCCAAACTCAACGGCGTTGCTTTTATCAATCTCATAAATCCCGCCCAGTTTAGCACCCACAACAATACCAGTGAAATTTACTTTACCGCTCCCATCGCCTCTAGCTTTCATATTAATTCTTGACACACCAGTGTAGGCACCAGCTAGAAGTTTAAAGCTATTGCTAATACTTGGTGTATAGTCGCCACCTATTAAAAAGCTGTGTTTAGTCCATTTAAGCTCTACTCTATCGCCGTCATCTGTAAATGTTTTTTTAGTCTTTAAGTCATACACATAAGCACCATAAGCTCTAAATGTATCAAAGTCATAACCAGCTTTTATACCAAGTCCTGCTTGACCTTTACCGATTGAATCACTATCTATTTTTAAATTTGATCTAAACGAATAATCACCCTCAAATCCTATAAAAGCACTCTCTGCAAATGTCTGACTAACAAGCAAAGATGCAACCAAACTAGCCTTTAAAGCCAAATTTTTCATACTATCTCCTTAAATAAATAAAGATAGCATTATACCCCCCCCCATTAAAAATAAGCTTAATTTTCTAAATATTTTATTAACATATCAGCTACATTTACACTATCAAATTTTAACGCTCTTTCGTAGGCTTTTGCTTCGTATTTTAGGCGAATTTTTGGATTTTCTAGCACATTTTTCATCGCTTCTAGCATAGCATTTTCATCATCTACGCCTACTAAAATTCCCCACTCATCATCGCCTAAAAGCTCCCTTGCACCGCTTTTGTGATCGGTTGAGATTATCGTTTTTTCACACGCTAACGCCTCAATAAGCACGTTTGAAAAGCCCTCAAAACGCGATGCACAGAGCAAACACTTGCTGTTTTTAATGTGCCTAAACGGATTTTTATCCACACCTAAAAGCTTAACTCGCTTGCTCACACCAAGCTCATTTATGAGATTTTCTAGCTCGTTTTGCAGGGGACCTTTGCCTAAAATTGTAAGCGTTGCGTTTGGGATTTTTGCTACCGCTTTTATTAACATCGCTTGATTTTTACCGCTATCAAGCCGTCCGATATTTATAAAAAACGGCACAAAATCGCTAATAAATGGCTCATTTTTCATCTCATTTATGGCGTTTAAATTTAGTGCATTTGGCAAAACAGCAACTTTGTCCTTGCTAATACCAAAATTTAGCACCAAATCATCGGCGTTGCCCTTTGCATTTGCTAAAATAAGATCCGCTTTTGGGTATAAAAATTTAACAAAAATTCTGTTAAATACCCCACTTACGCCGTGTTTGTAAATCACTGACGGACAGCTTCGCTCACTTATTACCATTCGCCCTTTTAGCCCTAAAATTCGTGCTATTAGTGCTACATAGCAAGGGCGGTTCATCAGCACAAAATGGGCGTTAATGCCTAAATTTTCACATAACTTTTTATATTTTAAAGCCAAATTTGGCAAGGCAAAGGCAAGGCGAAATAGCTTTTTAACACCGCTCTCATAAGGGTCTGAGTTTTCTAAAAAATGTAGTTTTACTTCTGGTGGGATTTCATAGGCGATTACTCTACTTAAAAGCACCAAATGCACCTCATATTTTTTGCTTAAAAACGGCAATAAATTTGATACAACTCGCTCAGCCCCGCCCGGACCCATTGAGTATAAAAATACGGCTAATTTTTTCATCAAATGCCCTTTACTACGCTATTTACAAGCTCTTGCCACTTTAAAAAAATTTTATCCACGCTAAAATCTGCCACACTTTTTTTTGCGTTTAAACCAAGAGTTTGTGTTAATTTTTCATCATTTAAAAGCGTGGCTAGGTGCGTACTTAACTCATCATCGTTTTCACACTCAAAAACAAGGGCGTCCTTGCCGTTAATAACCAGCTCTCTTGCTCCTGCTGTGTCGCTACAAATCCTAGCACAGCCAAAATTTGCAGCCTCAATTAGCACATTTGCAAAGCCCTCGCTACGTGAGCTAAGCACAAAAATTTTTGCCCTTTCATAAAGCGTGGCAAGATCGGTTTGATGACCTAAAAACTTAATATCAAGCTCCAAATCATCTGCTAGTTTTTTTAAATTTTCACGCTCTCTGCCATCACCTGCAATGGCGATTTCATAGCCATTTAGTAGCGTTTTAATCTTGCTTAACGCCTTAAAAAATATGTCATAACCCTTTACAAACTCTAACCTGCCTACGCTTAAAATGAGATTTTGTTTTTTGGGGTTTTCATTTGGCTTTAAAGATAGCGGATTGTGTAAAATCACGCAGTTTTTTACAAATTTATAATACTCTAAATCGGCTTTATTTAACACACTTAATGCACTAACTCTGCGGTAAGCAAGATCTCTAATAGATCTAAATTTGGGGCTTTTTAGGTAATCGTGCGAGTGGTGTTCGGTGGCAATTAGTTTGTAGTTTAAGCCAAAATTTGCCACCACGCAAAGGACATTTGTCCAGTCAATAAAGCTAATAATTACTCCCGGATTTATGCTTTTAAAAGCGTTTCTTAGGGCTAAAATTTTGCCGATTTTGCCTTTTTTTGCGTTTAAATTGTGAAAAATTATACTTTTATTAAACTCATAAAAACCCAAATTTTCATTTTCTAAAAGCAAGATATGAACTTCGTTTTTTTTACTAAACTCATTTGCCGCAACACTTAAAACTCGCTCCGCACCGCCATTTCTAAGGGCTGCTATGACAAAAAGCATTTTCATTTTATAAGAGCCTCCCATTTTTTTGCTATCTTTTCTAGCTCAAACTCGCCAAGCCTTAGCCTTGCATTTTTGCAAATTTCACGTCTTTTTTGCTCGTTTTTAAGAATATCTTTAAGTGCTAAAACACCGCTTTTTTCATCATCAATTAAAATGCCGTCAAATTCGTTTGTAATTAACTCACAAGCACCGCTTGTTTTGGTTGAAATTCTAGCAACTTCATAGTTTATAGCTTCAATTAACGTATTGCCAAGCCCCTCAAAAATAGAGGTTGAGATGATAACTTTTGCACTCTCATAAAGTTTGTCAATCTCTTTAACATTACCTAAAAATTTCACATTTTTTGCCATTTTTTCTAGATTTTTTCGCTCTATCCCGTCTCCGGCTACGATAAATTCGCACTCATCATCACTAAAATGCGAAGCGATTTTTACAAACATTTGGCAGTTTTTTAAGGGGATTAAGCGACCTACAAAGATTACTAAATTTTGCTTTTTAGGCTCAAATTTAGGTGGTTTGCTAAAATTTGGATTATAAATTACACTAACGTTTTTTACAAATTTATCGTAGTAATTTTTATCAGCATTTGTAAGCACAGCTAGGGCGTGAGCGTGTGGATAGAGTGCCTTTTTTAGGGGCTTTACCCACCAAGGCTTTGGTGCATTAAAGCTCGTGTGTTCGCTAATAATTATCTTTGTTTTTAGCCCAAAAGCACTAAATAAAACCAAAAAATTCGTGCTATCTAAAAATGAGATGACAGCGTCAAAATCGCTATTTTTAATCAAATTTCTAATGGCAAAAATTTTAAAAAACCGCTTTTTAAGATTGCCAAAAAGCCCTAAATTTTGCGTAGTTAGGTTTAAATTTATAAGATTTACACCGCTGTTTATCTCATAAAATGGTTCGTTTTTATCAAATTTGGCTAGACTAACGCTGTGAGTTTTGCAAAGCTTACTTGCTAAAAGCGTGCAAACTCGCTCAGCACCGCCACTTTTTAGGGTTGAGATGATAAGTAAAATTTTCATATCTTAAACTTTTGTTTGATTTTAACTCTAATGCGTGAAAGTATCGGCAAAAACACACTTGGCAAAGGGCTAAGCAGTAAAAAAATAAACGCTTCTTTGCTAAATTTTATGCTTAGACTTTTAAAGATACAGCGATACATAAGTGCGTAACATCCAGCAATTTTGGCGTAATAGGCTGCGTTTTTATACTGCATAGCTAAGAATTTTCTTTCGTGTTTTATGGCGATCTCATAGCATAAATTTGCGGTTTTAATGTAAGCGTGAGCGACCTTTTTAGCGTGTTTTATGGCATTTTTTGTGGCACTATCGGCGCGGTTTATGCGGTAGATATAAAGTGGTGTTTTGTGATAAAAAACGGGACTTTCAAAAAAACGTATGTAAAGCTCATTTTCACCACCAAAACTAGCCTCGTCAAACCTAAAATCATCTATAAATTCACGCGAAAATAGCTTAAAATACTCACCGCTAATACGTCCGCAGTGATAGTCAATTTTACTCATCTCACAGCTTATTTTATACGGATTTTTGCCTGAAATTTTATTGGTTATTACGCCGTTTTCTTCGCAAATACAATCGGCAAATACGCACTTATAGCCCATTTTTATAAATTTCACGCACTCTGAAATTGCGTTTAAATAAAGCTCATCATCATCATCAAGCAGACAAACATAATCACCAGTGGCTGCGTCAAATGCGTTGTTTTTATTGCCATTTGGGCTTTGTGCGTGGGTTTTGTTTGTGATAACTTTTAGCCTTTTATCCGTTATGGATTTTAAATACTCGCTCGTATCGTCCGTGCTGTTATCATCGCTAACAATAATCTCTAAATTTTCATAGTCTTGATTTAAAGCTGAATTTAGGGATTTTTTAAGTAGTTCAACTCTGTTAAATGTTGTGATTAAAATGCTAATTTTCATTTTTTAAAAATCCGTTCATATCCAAAAAACACGGTCTCAAGCCTTGAAAAAAGTAAAAATTTTAAAGTCGCCAAATACTCTTTAAAGCCGATTTTATAAAGTGCTGTTCTATCAAGTCTTTCGCCTTCTAAATTTGAGGTGCTTAAATCGGTTGGGTGGGCAAAAATATCGGCAAAATACATTTTTAAGTTATCTTTGCTTAAAAGATAGCTCCACAAATCAGCCGTGCAAGGTGCGTTTTCTTGCGTTTTTAAAAGAGCGGTGGCACTTTGTTTTGTTACAATGTAGCAAGCGGCTCTGTAAATCGAGCCAAATGAGTGTTTTGAAACCAAAAATAGCTCATCTTTTATGCGTTTGCCAAATGCACTAAACCTGCCATCAAGTCCGTCTTGTCCGCCAAGTATTAAGATCGCATCTTTTGGGATTAATTTAGCGTAATCTTCCGCCTTTTTAATGCCAAAATCATCGCCAATTACGTCATCTTCAAAGATTAAGCCAAAATCATCGCCACTTTTTAAAAACTCAGCGTAAGCCTTTTTGTGAGATAAAGCACAGCCAATCTCAGCCGGACTTAATAGCCTTTTATAGCTCATAAAGGATTTTAGAGCGATTTTATAATACTCATTTAGGCTAAAATCTCTAGCATCAACGCCGTTAATGATTTTAAAATTATCATAGCTTTTAAAGCGATTTTTTAGGGCTTCTCGCCTTAACTCATCTTTTTGTAATGAGATTAAATAAACTTGCATTTAACGCCTTTTTAGTTTTGATTTTATGAAATTTATGACTACAAATTGCTCTGATTTAGAAAATAAAAAAACAAGTGATAAAAAATAGCCAAAAACGGCAAAAAGTAGCGAGTAAAACACAAACTCACTCCAAATTTTTATATCTATTTGTGCGTAATTTTTAGCACAAAACATAACGCCTAAAATCACGCTAAAAATGAAAATACAACGCAAAATTGGCGGATAAAATGTGCTGAGTTTTAAGTTTAAATTTAAAGCGGCATTTATCGGATCAAAGATGAAAATTCTAAGCGAGTAAAGCACTACTCCCACGACAACAATGCCGTAAATTCCGTAGTTAGTAAATTTTAAAACGGCAATTTGAGATAAAATCGTGCCAACGCCTAAAATCGTATTTGCCACCGCTGGACGCATTAATTTATTTGTAGCTGTATCAATGTTAAAAAGCGGGAAAACAAAGCTTATTAGTAAAATTGGCACTAGTATAATCATTGAAATTTCATAAATTAGCCCTATTTCGCTTTGGTCTTTAAAGCTAAGCCAAAGTGTGTAAAACTCGCGTCCAAATACGACAAAAACGCAAATTGGAGCGATGATTAAAAACGCCGTTAAACGCACCGAAAAAAACGCCTCTTTTACTAGCAAAGCGGTGTCATTTTTTGAAAAAATCTCTATAAATTTTGGCGTGAAAATCCCGCTAATTTGTGCTACAAAGCTCTCAGCTACAATTGGTGTTGCCTTGCTAACGGCTAAAATCCCGGTCATATTTGCCCCCAAATAGACGTTTGCGATAAAAAGGTCCATACCGGTTAAAAGTATGCGGTTTAGGGCGTTAAAGCTGGTAAAAATGCCTGATTTTAAAAGCGTTTTTATGGCATTAAAGCTAAAATTACTAATGCTAAATTTCAGCTCTGGCGTGATCTTCTTAGCTACCCTAAGTGTGCTAAATAGCACAAAAATTGAAGCAACAAGTGCCGAAATAGCGATATAAGCAATTAGTGGGCGAAATGATAAAAAGAGTAAAAAGATAAGCAGGGCTAGAATTAGGCTTGAAATTGCGTTTCTAATTGAGAGTAAAAAAAGCTTGTTTTTTAAAAAAATCGCCACGCTAAAAATTGCGTTAAAAAGCCCAACGCAAAAATTTAAAAAATAAAACAAAAAAGTAAGCCTAACATCGTCTTTTAAATGCTCTGGCACATCTAAGAAAAGCTCTAAATTTAGGATAAAAACCGAGCTTAAAATCAGCACCAAAATGGTAAAAAAAACGTTTGAAGCGATGACTGATGAGTAGTAGCAGTTTGCCGTTTTCACATCGCCTCTGTGCCACTCGTAGGCGACAAAGCGACCTGCCATTGAGTTTATGGCTAGTGTGATGACGGCTGCGTAGCTTACGATTGCGTTTGTAAGCCCTACAAAGCCGTAAGCTTCGTTTCCAAGGCTCTTTAAGATAAATGGCGTGAGGATAAAATTTATCCCCATTGATACCATAAAAACGATGATTTGACTTACTAAATTTAGTGCCATTAAAGCTTTGCGTCTGCTTTTGGATAGATATTTTTTATATCATAAACGAGCAAATCGCCTAAATCTAGAGTTTTAAACTCATTGTGAGCAACCGCTAAAACAACGCAGTCATAGTCTTTTAGCAAATAATTTTGCACCAAATCAAAGCCGTATTCGTGCCTTACCTCATCGCTGCTAGCCCAAGGATCGCTTACATCAACTACACAGCCAAAATCTTTAAGCTCGTTTATAACGTCTATAACGCGTGAGTTGCGGATATCTGGGCAATTTTCTTTAAACGTAACACCAAGGACTAAAACACGTGCTTTATTGATTAAAATTCCACGTTTTATCATTAGTTTTATGACCTGACTTGCTACGTATTTGCCCATATTATCATTGATCCTGCGACCTGCTAGAATAATTTCTGGGTGGTATCCTAGCTCTTGTGCCTTGTGAGTTAGGTAGTATGGATCAACGCCGATGCAGTGTCCACCAACAAGCCCTGGGCGAAAATTTAAGAAATTCCACTTTGTCGCTGCCGCTGCTAAAACCTCGCTCGTGTCAATGCCAAGACGCTCAAAAATCATCGCAAGTTCGTTCATAAATGCGATATTTATATCTCTTTGCGTGTTTTCAATGACCTTTGCAGCCTCAGCAACCTTGATAGAACTAGCCTTATACGTCCCTGCTGTGATTACTGAGCTATAAATTTCATCTACTTTATCAGCAATTTTTGGCGTTGAGCCACTTGTGATTTTGCGTATTTTTGTCACGGTATGCTCTTTATCGCCCGGATTTATCCGCTCTGGTGAGTATCCGCAGAAAAAATCAATGTTAAATTTCAGCCCACTTTGCTCTAAAATCGGCACACAAATCTCTTCTGTAACGCCCGGATAAACAGTGCTTTCATAAACCACGATATCGCCCTTTTTTAGCACTTTTGCGACACTTTGACTAGCTTTTATAACTGGTGTAAGATCTGGGCGATTGTTTTTATCAATCGGCGTTGGCACGGTTACAATGTAAAAATTGCAGTCTTTAATGTCGTCTAAATTTAGGCTAAATTTTATGCCGTTTTGCAAAGCTGTTTGCATTTGCGTCTTATCAAGCTCTAATGTGCGGTCAAATCCGCTAACAAGCTCATCTATCCTTGCTTTGTTTATATCAAAGCCTACTACTTCGTATTTTGCACTAAATGCGGCTGCCAGGGGCAAGCCGACATAACCTAACCCGATAATACCAATTTTCATTCTAATCCTTTGCACGGCTTGTCTTGCTTTGCTATGCTTCGTTGTATTTGAAATTTCGCTCTCTCACGTATAGTTCATACGCTCGGTCGCTAAATTTCAAATCCGCCTAGCCTAGCTTTGCAATACTTTGCCTTTATTTTTAAATTCACTAAAATTCATGGCTCGTTTCGCTTCGCATTACTTCGTTAGACTTCGCTTCACGCTTCGGTCACTACCTAAATGGTAGCTCCCTTGCGTTTGCTTGTCTGTCTTGTCCTGCTGTGCGACACTTCGCCTTTTTATATTTTTATTTTGCTTAAAATTTGGCCTGTCTTGTGAGCTGATACTGCGTTGTATTAACCACTTTTCACTACGGCTTAAAACGCTAATTTATAGCGTTTTAATCTGCCTTCGCTCACGTATTAAATAATACGCTCCGCTTTAAATTGCCCCTTCGCCTTGTCTAAACTCACAATACTTCGCCTTTGTTTTTAAATTTTACTAAATTTCACAGCTAGTTTCACTGTGTGACACTTTGCCTTTTAAAATTTTATTTTTTGGCGTTTTTAAAATTCGCCATTTTCTCTCACACCAATTTGATAATACTTAAACCCATATTCGCTTAAAATTTTAGCGTCATATTGATTTCTGCCATCAAAAATCACGGCATTTTTAAGACGCTGTTTTATCTCTAAAAAATCAGGCGACCTAAACTCACTCCATTCGGTTACTAACGCCAAAGCATCGGCGTTATTTAGAGCGTCATACTTATTTTTTGCATATTTTACGTCGCTGTTTGGTAGATATTTTTTAGCCTCGCTAACTGCCTTTGGATCGTAAGCAACCACGTTTGCACCTGCGTTTTGCAATAAATTTATTAAAGTAAGCGAGCTAGCCTCTCTCATATCATCAGTATTTGGCTTAAACGCAAGTCCCCAAAGTGCTATAGTTTTGCCATTTAAATCGCCACTAAAAAAGCGGTAAATTTTATCAAAAAGCACCCTTTTTTGAGCCTTGTTTCTACTCTCAACGGCATTTAAAATGCTAGGCTCAAAGCCGTTTTGCTTAGCGGTGTAAATGAGCGCTTCAACGTCTTTTGGAAAGCAACTACCGCCATATCCACAACCCGGATAAATAAAGCTATAACCAATACGCGAGTCGCTACCTATGCCCTTACGCACTAAATTTATATCAGCTCCCACAAGCTCGCAGATATTTGCCATTTCGTTTATAAAACTAATTTTAGTCGCTAACATTGAATTTGCAGCGTATTTTGTCATCTCAGCTGAGCGGACATCCATACAAATTAGCCTATCGTGATTTTTCATAAACGGCGAGTAAAGCTCACGCATAACGCCAAATCCCCACTCGCTTCTTGCTCCGATAACCACCCTATCTGGCTTTAAAAAGTCCTCCACAGCCGCACCCTCTTTTAAAAACTCTGGGTTTGAAACCACTTCAAAATTAATCTGTAAATTTCGCTTTTTTAGCTCGTTTGCAATGACCTCGCTTACCTTATCAGCTGTGCCAACTGGCACCGTTGATTTATCTACGATAATTAGGGGATTTTCTAAGTTTTCTCCTATACTTTTTGCAACATCTAAAACATATCTTAAATCAGCCTGTCCGTCCGCTCCCATTGGTGTGCCAACAGCGATAAATAGGGCTTTTGCATTTAAGCCGTCCTTTAAATCGGTGCTAAATTTTAAAGTGCCGTTTGCCACGCACTCTTTTACAATCTCGCTAAGTCCTGGCTCATAGATTGGGATTTCGCCGTTTTTTAGGCGTTCTATCTTATTTTTATCAATATCAATGCAGGTTACTTCATTGCCCATTTTTGCAAAACAGGCACCGCTTACTAAACCAACGTAACCAGTGCCAACAACTGAAATTTTCATAATTTTTATCCTTTTTAATTTGGCTTGTCTTGTGAGCTGATACTGTGTTGTATTAACCACTTTTCGCTACGGCTTAAAACGCTAATTTGTAGCGTTTTAAATCTGCCTTCGCTCACGTATTAAATATACGCTCCGCTTAAAATAGCCCCTTCGCCTTGTCTCTGAGCTTCACAATACTTCGCCTTTAGCTTAAATTTTTACTAAATTTACAGCTCGTTTCGCTTTACGACACTTTGCCTTTTTAAAGTTTTGTAATTTTACTCAAATTTTGTTAAATTTTCTTCTCCCACTCAAGTGCGGTTTTGACAATTAATTTTAAATCATCAAATTTTGGCTTCCAGTCGGTTTTTTCTCTTAATTTATTTGAATTTGCTATTAAAATCGCTGGATCGCCCTCTCGCCTTGGGGCGTCTATAACGCTAAAATTTACGCCACTTACAGCCTTTGTGATTTCAATTACTTCAAGCACAGAAAAACCACGTCCATAGCCTACGTTAAAGGTTTCACTCTCATTTTTGTTTATGTAGTTTAGTGCCGATATATGGGCATTTGCAAGGTCGCAAACGTGTATATAATCACGCACACAAGTGCCGTCTTTTGTGGCATAATCCCTACCAAAAACGCTCATTTGCTCCCTTTTTTTAAGCGCGGTCTGGACAGCTACTTTTATTAAATGCGTGGCGTTTGGATAGTTTTGACCGATTGTGTTATCAATACTAGCCCCTGCAACGTTAAAATAACGCAAAATGGCGTATCTAAAATTAGAATTTGCGGCAGCAAAATCCTTGATGATTTGTTCGCTCATCAGCTTTGAATGTCCGTAAGGATTTATCGGATTTGTTAGGCTTGTTTCGTTTACTTCGGCGGTATTTGGCTCTCCATAAACGGCAGCCGTGGAGCTAAAAATAAAGCGATTTACGCCGTATTTTTGGCAGTAGGTTAAAATTTTTGCCACATTTGCGGTGTTGTTTAGGTAGTATTTTAGCGGATTTTGGGTGCTTTCAAAGACTTCAATAAAGGCCGCAAAGTGGATAATCGCATCAAAGTTGCCATTTTTAAAAATTTCGTCCAAATCGTCTTCTAAACTAAGATTAAAAAACGAAAAATCTGCAATTTTTTTAAGCTCATTTATGGCGTTTAAACTGCCTTTGCTTAGGTTATCAATCACGCTAATTTTATGCTCTTTAAGCTCTAAAAGTGCCTTTAAAACGTGCGAACCGATATAACCAGCCCCACCGGTAATTAAAATATTCATTAATTAATCCTTTCTAAAACGCAAAAATATTGGAAATCGTGGCAGACCTTTTGCCGTGAGATTTTGATATTTATATGTGATTATTTGTCCGATTTTTGGCGGATTTACCCTGTTAAAGTCGCTAAAACCTGAGCCGATTTTAAACGTTTTAGCTGTTTTTAAATCTTTGCAACTAACGCTACCCATAACATCTTTAAATTTACCACTACCTTTATTTATGCCTACCACTTCGCACTCAGCGTCAAAAAATGGCTTAAATTTCAGAGCATTTTTGCTTCGCTTAAACTCATAAGGTGCGTTTGGCTCTCTTAAAACCACGCCTTCATAGCCTAAATTTAGGGCATTTTGATAAAATTTCATCAGTTCATTTTTATCTTTTATGGGCGTTTGTTTTATGATTTTTACGATATCATTTTCGCTTAAAACGCTAAGCCTTTCTAAAAGTCCGCCCTTTGCCTTTGGCACGTCAAAAACGTTGTATGTAATCTCGCTCCAAGCCTCTAAATTTGGGCTTTTATCCATTATGATTGACTGAGTTTTTTCAAATTCGGCGTTTTTTAAAAACAGCTCCCCATCAAGCTCAAATGGCGGTAAATTTTTGATAAATTGTGCTGGGGCGTTTATGATTTTGCCGTTTCTTGAGAGCAGATTTTTTCCGTCCCAATAAGCCCTAATGCCGTCAAGCTTGTAGCTAACTAGCCAGTTGCTTATATTTTGGTCTTTATAGACGCTAAGCCCTAAAAATTCGCCGAAGCAGAGGTTAAAAAACAGCAAAAACGCTACAAAAAATCTCAAATTTTAACCCCATAAAAATCGCAATACCACTCAATAAACCTTGCTACGCCGTCATTTACGCTCGTATTTGGCTTGTAGTCAAAGTCAGCCACCAAGTCGCTAACGTCTGCAAATGTAGCAGGGACATCACCTGCTTGAAGTGGTAAGAAATTTTTATCAATCTCACGCCCGATTTTAAGCTCAATAGCCCTAATATACGACATTAATTCAACTGGATTGTTGTTGCCGATATTATAAATTTTAAATGGTGCTGATGATGTAGCTGGGTCTGGATTTAGCCCACTCCACTTAGGATTTTTTCGTGCTGGATTATCAATACACTTAATAATGCCTTTTACAATATCATCAACATAGGTAAAATCTCGCTTCATCTTACCGTGGTTAAAAACGTCTATTTTCTCGCCATTTAAGGCAGCTTTAACAAACAAAAATAGTGCCATATCAGGGCGACCCCAAGGTCCATAAACGGTAAAAAACCTAAGCCCAGTAGTTGGCACACCAAAAAGGTGGCTGTAAGTGTGAGCCATCATCTCATTGCTTTTTTTACTTGCAGCATAAAGGCTAATTGGGTGATTTACCGCTTCGTGGGTTGAAAACGGCATATTTTCATT
Organism: Campylobacter mucosalis; assembly: GCF_013372205.1. NCBI lineage: Bacteria > Pseudomonadati > Campylobacterota > Epsilonproteobacteria > Campylobacterales > Campylobacteraceae > Campylobacter > Campylobacter mucosalis. The sequence continues at coordinate 300,765 of NZ_CP053831.1, read as the reverse complement.
AAGTCCATAAACCGAGCTTGAACTTGCATAAACTAGGTTTTTTGTGCCATTGTGGCGACAATTTTCAAGGATATTTAAAAAGCCAGTGATATTGCTGTCAATGTAGGCTTGTGGGTTAATTAGCGAGTATCTAACCCCGGCTTGTGCGGCTAAATTTACCACGACGTCAAAATTTTGCTCTTTAAATAGCCTTTTTAGCGTGTCGGTGTCGGCCAAATCGGCTTTGATAAAGGCTAAATTTGGCTTAGTTTTTGAGCGGATTAATTTTTTCTCATCAATCTCACTCACATCAAATCCAGCGTTTTTAAGCCGTGCAAATTTTAAATTTACATCGTAATAGTCGTTTATATTATCAAAGCCAACAACCTCGTCGCCACGCTCCGTGAGTGCATTTGCAAGATGAAATCCGATAAATCCAGCCGTGCCAGTTACTAAAATTTTCATAATTGTCCTTTAAATTTGGTAGATTTTAACCAAAAAACTATAAATTTTAGTTAATTTTGACAGATTTAGGGCGCTTTAAACACCCTAAAAGTCATCTTAAAGGATTTAAAAGCTTTGCTATACTTGGCTTAAAATCATTGTGTGTAAGCACAAATATACTATCATCCTTTATCGCAAGTGCTGAAATATCGCCGATTTGTGGCATTTCGTAGGCATCTATAACCTTAGCAGTAGCCAAATCAATAACTAAAAGGGTATTATAGTTTTTGGAGTAGGCTAAAAATTTGCCATCCATTATATCGCCCGCTGTTATGTAGTAGTCTTTTAAATCTCTGCTATCTTTTAGCGTTAGAGCCGAGCTTATCACACTTTCACTACTTAAAAGCCTATCTTTTATATCCACTTTTATAAGGATTTGCCCTTTTACCTTATCGTTTGGCACGCTTATCATATACATATATTTGCCATCATTAGCAAGTGTCAAAACGTATTGTTTTTTAGCTCTAATAGTTAGCAGTGCGGGACGGTCGCGATACCAAGGCATTTCAAGTCCGCCACTCGTTTGTCTAAATGAATTCCACTCTTTGTAACTATCTACCTTATCTTTTGGCACCTTTTTAACGGCAAAAATGGTTTTATTAAAGCCAGTAGTAACCAACATATCATCAATAAACGTAGAAGCTACTGCTTTTTGGATATTTCTGCCATTTGGCTTATCAATAACAGCGTAGTCGGTTTTAGTAAAATTCTCATCTAAAAAGTATATGCCACCTTCGGTGTTTGATATGGCAAAAGTACCGTCATTTTTATTATAAGCAAGTCCAGAAGCTACACCCTTGCCTAGAAAACCCTTTGGCTCAAAATCTAGCTCAATATTTTTTTCTAACACTAAGGCTGGTTTTAAATTCGCAAATGCACCATCTTTAGCATTATTATTAAATTTTATACTTATTTCGTTGTTTTCCCCTGCGATAAATGGCTTTTGCACGACATTTGAGCCAACAAAAGAAAATGGTTTGCTAAGTCGCTTCCAAACACCACTGCTCCAAGTGTTATTTAGGCTAATTCGCTCGGGGTCGCCTTTGCCTGAGTATGGTGGATAACCAGCCGAAATTAGTGCTTGAATGGCGTTTGAAAATACAACAATAAGGCTAATCATAATAACAAATTTAGAGTACAAAGATAGCTTTTTAACCCTAGTATCAGTGCGAGAAATGTCAGCTGCCACAACACTATCCTTGGCAAAAAACATAAAAATTCCCATAACGACAACAACTACCCAAAAGACCAAAATCCCCCAAGTGTATGTGTGTGCGCCAAAAATATCGCCACCAAAACCCATCCCAACATCTCTATAAACACTAAAACTAGAATGGCGAAGCGTCATAAACATCCCATACGCCGCACTAAAAAGTATCATCGCTACATACCTAGCTTTTAGTCCATATCTTAATATCAAAATACCGGCACAACCGACAACAACCATGCCCATTCTTTCCCACCAGCAAAGCGTGCAAGGACCTTCGCCGATAACATAACCTAAATAGAAATTTGCGATACCAACTGGGATTGCAAGCACCAAAAGCACAGCTGTAGCCATAACAAAGTCAAAATTTTTCTCGGTCAAAATTTTCATCTTAGCTCCTAATACGCCCCATAAGGCAAAAGTGAAGCCCAACTAGCTATAAAAAACATGCCAAAGCAAATAATAGTTCCAAGTAAAAATGCGCCATACGCAAATCGCTCGTTCTCTGGCTTTAAAAGCACTATCAAAATGCAAATGCCAAAAAATAAAAAGCCTAAGAATTCCATTCTGTCCTCCTAGTTTTTAAGAATTCATAATTTCAAATAATAGCTCTTTTTGACTTATAAAAAATTAAAATTGAAAATACTACTCATAATCTATATTAAGTTATAAATCAATCCTCACCCTTCTATGCTCATGCTCTTGCTTAAAACATTTTTACTAAGTGATTTTGGACTAAATTTTAGATAAACCCACAATCGTATCAGTTGCTAAAAATTTTAGTTAGTTTTTACCCCGTTTGGTATAATTATCTCTTTTAAAACCCTGTCTTCTTCTTTTATTCTTATAAATAAAATAACTAAATAAATAGGCATAATAACTATAAATGATACTTTTGCGTGGCATAGCATTGCAAGTCCAATTAGTTCAGGCAATATATTTAGGTAATAATTCGGGTGCTTAACAACCTTAAAAAGCCAGTGTGGATTATACTTGTGGTTATTTGCAACCATTAACTTAACAGTCCAAATACCCTTTAATAGATAATTTACAATGTAATAAAGCATTAAAAATGCAAACACGATAAGAAAAGTACCAGCTAACGAAACGCCATCAAATACTTGCTTTTGCATAATAGCCTCTATTAAACAACCAAGATAGAATAATATATGTGCAATTGTAAGCATTTTTGTATTTTTTACACCATACTCAACACCACCATTTTGAAGAATTAAACTCTCATTTTGTTTTGAAATTTTTAAAAATCCAAGTCTCAAAATAAAGATAGAAACGACTAAAACATACACCAAGTAATCCACTACGACATCCTTTTTTTAAATTTTAAAGCGCCTGATTATAGCAAAGTGATACTTATACACCAATAAATCATTCACTCATCATCTAAATTTATCTCTGGCAAATCATCGCTAACCTCTTTTTGTTTCGGCTTTGACGATATGTTTGCTCCTTTTTTTATGGTGTTTGATAACCCCATTTTTTCTAGCCTCTCCTCAAGCTCGTTTATAGACATCTTTTGACTTGGCAAATCATCAACACTGCCAAAATTAGAATTTTCATAATCATCGCTCTTTAGTCTAGTAAGCTCAAGCCTGACAAACTCGCAAAAAACGCTAGTGTAGCCACGATGTTGACAGTTTTTGGCCAGATAATCGCTCATCGTGCCTAAAAAAGTGGCGTAGTCAGCAGGTGTAACGTTGCCACGTAAAAGCTCATATTTTAAAAAGAGCCAATATGTATTTAGCACGTCAGATTCGCAGTATTCGTTGATCTTCTCAAGCTTACTCTCATAAAAAAGCTCTAAGACCTGATCTCCGCTCACATCGTATTTACCTGGCAAATTTAAAGCCGAGCAAAGCGTGTCAAGCTTTAAGCCACGAACCGAGCCAAAATCGCTGATATGATCAAGCAAATCAATGTGAAAACGCCCATCATATCGACTTCTGTAATTCTCCCACTTATTTTTATTTAGCTCTTTATTGTCAACTTCAAAATAAGCATCTGCCGTAAGGTTATAACGCATTGCACGCACCATTATCATCGGCAAATCAAAACCACGACCATTAAAGCTTACAAGGCGTGGATTGTGCTCGTTTATAAAATTTATAAATTTAGTCAAAATTTCACGCTCATTCTCGCCCTTTAGCGTGCTTACACGGATAAATCTGCCATATTCATCAGCCATTACCGCCGAGATCGCAACAACCTTATGAAAAGCCACCGGCAAAAATTCGCTCCCAGTTAAACTTTTTTGATACTCAAATGCCTCTAAGCTAACCTCTAAATCATCGCCACTAAAACCATAAACTTTTCGTAATAAATTAGCGTCAGGTATCGTCTCGCAGTCAAAAACGCAGATATAGCCTTTTGCCATTTTAAGCCTTTTTTAGTCAAAATTTTATAAAATCATATCCAAAATTATATTTAAAGTGGATTATGAGAGAACAAAAACCAAAAAAAATTGCGATTGTAAAGCTATCAGCACTCGGCGATATCGTGCATTGCGTTATAATTTTGCAATTTATTAAAAAGCACCTGCCAAATAGTGAAATTTCGTGGATTGTGGATAAAAGATTTAGCCAAATTTTACAAAATCATCCACTCATAGATAGACTTTTAGTGCTGCCTTTAAAAGATGGAAAATTAAAAGAGTGCGCAAAGGTCCTAAGAAATGCCGGGGATTTTGACGCCGTCATCGACTTTCAGGGGCTGTTAAAATCGGCAATAATCACAAAAATGCTTGGAAAAAACAGCTACGGATTTAATATGCAAAGCACAAAAGAGGCTGTGGCTGGGCTATTTTATAGACACAAGCTAAATATTGGCTACAACGAAAATATCATTATTAGAAACCTATCACTTGCTGCGTTTGCTCTTGATTTTAGCTTTACTCAAGATGAAATTTTAGCCAAATCACCCTGTTTTAACGTAGAAATTTTAGATGAAAAACGCCCACAAAAACGCATAATCATCGCTCCATTTGCAAGTGAGGACAGCAAGTGCTACGATAAATTTAAAGATGTTATAAATATGCTAAAAGAGTATGAAATTTTTATCACTCAAGGTAGTCAAAAAGAGCTTAAAAATGCTAACGAACTAGCCTTAAACACTCACGCAAAGGTGCTAGAGAAGCTAAACCTTAATGAACTTACCCAAAAAATCGCAAACGCAGACTTGCTAATAGGCAACGATAGCGGTATCACGCACATAGCCTGGGCTGTAAATGTGGCTTCCATCACGCTTTTTGGCAACCGCCCAAGCAGGAGAAACACCTATATAACAGAGCGAAATTTAGTCGTTGATACGGGCAAACAGCCAGACGCAAGAAGCATAAACAAAAACGACTTTTGCATAAGAGAAATTTTGCCCGAAACCATCGCAAATTTTGCCAAAAGGTTGCTGCGTGGATAAGTTGTATTTAGCCCTTTTTTATATCTTTAAATTTATTATAACAATAACTCCAAATAGCGTTCATAACGCGATTGTCAAGTTTTTAGCCTCTATATATATGAGACTTAATAAAAGGCGTTTTAAGGTTGTGATGACAAATTTAAACTTGGCGTTTGGTGATGAAATTTCAATGCAAAGAAAGCTAGAAATAGCAAAACAATGCTATATAAATTTTGCAAAATTTTTAGGCATTAATTTTATTAAAAATCAAAACACTACAAAAGAGAAGGTTTTAAAAAAGGTTTGTTTTAAAAACGAAAATTTTTTAATAGAAGCAATAAATTCAAAAAGACCCGTCATTATATCTACTGCACACTTTGGCGAGTGGGAGCTGTTTAGCCTTGCTATGGCGGCGCGTTTTGGGGCTGTATCGGTTTTAGGCAGGCGACTTGATAGTAAAAGTATAGATAAAATTTTAAATGCAAATCGTACCCAATTTGATGTAGAACTAATCGATAAGCAAGGCGCAACAAAAGGCATTTTAAAAGCCCTAAAGCAAGGTCGAATAGTGGGAATACTAGTCGATCAAAATACAGCGAAAAGCGATGGAATTGAGATTAGTTTTTTTAACAAAAGAGTTCTTCATACACCTTCTGTTAGCATATTTGCGCAAAAGACAGATGCTTTAATCGTCAATGCTTTTATTAGCCAAATTGATGAAAACTTAAGTGAAATTTGCTTTTTTGAGTCTATTGATATAACAAAATTTGATAAAGAAAATGCCATCAAACTAGCCACACAAGCCCAAGCTGATGCCTGTGAAGCGATGATTAGACAAAAACCTGATGAGTATTTTTGGTTTCACAGGCGCTTTAAAAGATTTTACAAGGAAGCCTATCTGTGAAACTAAGCATCATCATACTCACGTTTAACAGTGAAAAACTTTTATCCGAGGTGCTAACTAGCACAATGTTTGCGGACGAAGTAATAATAGTCGATAGTGGTTCAAACGATGATACATTGGCTATTTGTGCGAAGTTTGAAAATGTGCGAGTTTTAAAACAAAGTTGGCTAGGATTTGGTGCTCAAAAACAATACGGCGTAGATAACGCAAAATTTGAGTGGATTTTCGTGCTTGATAGCGATGAAGTTATCACAAACGAGCTAAAAACAGAGCTTTTAGATGAGTTAAAAAGCCCGAAATTTAAAGCTTATAAAGTAGCCAGGCTAAACTATTTTTTTGGCAAAAGCATAAAATCTATGGGTCTTTACCCAGATTTTTCGGTGCGTTTTTTTAATAAAAACTACGCAAAATTTGACGGACGAGAAATCCACGAAAAGGTCGTTTTAAATGATAAAAACGGCGATTTTGGAACGCTTAAAAATCACTTTATCCACTATGCTTACGACAGCGTAGAGCAGTTTATAAACAAGCAAAATCGCTACTCATCACTTGGCGCTAAAAAAAATGTCCTAAAAGCGATTTTTAACCCATTTTGGACATTTTTTAAGTTATTTATTTTAAAGGGCGGTTTTAAAGACGGGTGGCGTGGATACGTCATCGCAAGACTTTATGCCCAGTACACATTTTGGAAGTATATAAAATGAAAATCCTAATCATAAAATTTAGAAATATCGGCGATGTTTTACTCACAACTCCGCTTATTGATAATCTGCGTCATCACTACCCAGACGCCGTGATTGATTTTGCCCTAAATAGTGGCACAGAAGCGATGATAACGGATAATCCAAACGTGCGAAAAATTCACATTTATGATAGAAATGCTAAAAAATTTGGACTTTTTAAACGCATAGTAACGGAGCTAAAATTTATAAACGCTATCAAAAAAGAAAAATACGACATCGCTATACAAACTACAACTGGCGACAGGGGCATAATTATCGCAAAATACGCTAAAATCAAAACAATCGTGGGCTTTTGTGGCAAAAACAAAACGATAAATAAATTCATAACTCACAAAGTCCCTAAAATAGACGGACTTACTCACATTGTAGATAGAAATTTAGCCACGTTAAATGCCCTAAATTTAGCCATTATTAGCAAAAAAGTAAGCATATTTTTTAATCAAAACTTAGCCCCAAATTTACCGCCAAAATTTATTCATTTTCATCTGACAAGTCGTTGGATGTTTAAGTGTGTAAAAGATGAAGTTATGGCTAATCTTATTGATTTTTGTGAGAACGAGCTAAAAATAAAAGTGGCAATCACAGCTGATAAAAACGAAGCCGAGATGAAAAAAGTAGCCGATGTTTTAGGGCTTTGCAAGTCAAATCCGCTAAATTTAGCGGGCGTTTTAAGCCTAAAAGAGGTTGCTGCTTTAAATAAAAAAGCCACCATTTTTGTGGGCGTTGATACAGCCATAATGCACATTTCAGCCGCAAACGATGTACCAGTCATCGCGTTTTTTGGCCCAAGCGGCGCCTTTGAGTGGGGTCCGTGGGATAACTCCTTAGTGCAAAGTGGCTACATCAAACGAAACGGCAACCAACAAATGGGCAAACACAGCGTATTTCAAAAAGACTGGGAGTGTGTACCATGCGAGATGGATGGCTGCAATAGCTCAAAAACAAGTCGTTGTTTAATGGAATTTAATAACGTAGATGAGATAAAATCAAAAATAAAAGAGAAAATCAATGAATACACTTCACACTGAAACCCTATATAACTGGGGCGGGCAGCAAAACAAAATCATAAATGAGATGATTTTTATGCGTGAGTTAGGGCATAACCCAATGCTCTTTTGCAACCCAAACTCTGAAATTTCTAAAAAAGCAAAATCACTTGGATTTAACGTCTTTGAGTGCGAGATGAATAAGAAAAACTACCATAAAACAATCCCGACACTTTGTAAATTTATAGATCAAAACAATATAAATTTAGTAATATCAAATGGCTCTACCGATAGCTGGGTGGCTGCCATTAGTGGCTTATTTAAACGAAAAAACGGGGTAAAATTCATAAGAGAAAAACATAATGAGTTTCCCATAAAAGGGATTTTAAGCCGTTTTATGCATAGAAGTTTATTTGATAAAATCATATCAGTAAGCCCAAATACAACAAAACTTTTGACAAGTATAGGTGTAGATAAAAACAAAATAAGCTATATCCCAACTGTTGTCAATCATCAAGCACTAAATGATGTCACATCAACTTTCAAACAAGAATTTAAAATAGAAGATGATGTTGTAACAGTAGGCATGTTTTCTGCAATCACAGAACATAAAGGCGCATTTAATCTGGCAAAATCGCTAAAACTAGCAATGAGCCACAATGATAAAATAGTCGGCATATTTGCTGGTAATGTAAGCAAAACTACTAAAGAAAAGATAATTGAAATTTTGGGCAAAGAACTAGCAACAAGAGTAATATTTACTGGGTTTAGATCCGATATAGCAAATGTTATAAAGGGTATTGATATATTTGTATTTGCATCTCATACCGAAGGTCTGCCAACTGCAATGCTTGAAGCTATGGCATTATCAAGACCCATGATAGCTTTTGATAAAGAGCCAATGAATTTACTTTTAGAAGACAAACGCGGTATATGTGTGCCTTTTTTAGACGATAATGAACTTTATGAGACCATTAATCTATATATAAGTGATAAAAATTTAGCCAATCAATATGGTAAAAATTCATCCGAATTCATAAAACAAAACTACGACTATACAAGTTTAAAACAAAATTTAAAAATACTTTTGGAGAGCCTATGAAAACACCAATATGCATACTCACAATGCACCACTGCAACCCATTAAAAGACGCAATTACAATAGCGCCTGAGCTTTTTAAAGAAGCGCTCATTTTTATCCGTGAGCTTGGTTATAACTTTATAACATACAAAGAATTTAAAGATGTGCTGTTTGGCAGGTCAAAACCTTTAAAAAATAGCGTTTTGCTAACTTTTGATGATGGATATTTTGACTGCTATAAATTTGCCTTTCCTATCTTAAAAGAGTTAAATATCCCAGCCGTTTGCTTTTTAATAACCGATACTATAACTGACTATAAACGCCAAAACTACGACATAGAGTTTAAGCTACACAATCAAATAGACTACACTCACGATATAGAGCAGTTTTTAAATTTAGACGAGATAAAAGAGATGACCGAAAGTGGTCTTTTTGAATTTGATAGCCACACAGCCACTCACTACTCTTGCAAAAGCAATGACTTGCCAATTTTAAACGATGAGTTTGACACGTCTTATAAAAAGATAAAAGAGCTTTTTGGTAAAAATAGCGAGTTTGGATTTTGTTGGCCAAAAGGGCATTTTAACGACACCTCAATGAGCTTGATTAAAAACTCAAAATATGATTTTGCATTTAGTGTTATTGACGGCGGATATTGTAATGGCGATGATAGGTTTAAAATTCGCCGTATAGATATATCAAATAACGCAAGAAGCAAGAAGGACTATCTATTTAGGATTAAAAAGAAGCTAAAGATTTACTCAACACCGATTTTGGGCGATTTGTATTCAAAATTTAGAAATAGAAATTTCAAATGAGTCTAGAAAATCTAAATAAAACCTGCCTTGAAATTTTAAAAGAGCAAAAACGCGTAATTATAGCTATGAGTGGGCTTGGAGGTAGCGGTAAAAGCACACTTGGTAAGCAGATTAGGAAAAATGGTTTTGGCAGTTTTAAGCCATATCAAATAGCTGTAATTGACGATGATGTTATGAGTCTAAATCTATTTTTTATCCGCCCAAAGATAAAATTTAAAAATGAGGATGGGTGCATTGATGATTTAAAACCATTTTTTAGGTTTTTGCCCCCATTTATAAAGCTTGTTTTTTATATAAATAAAGACCTTAATAGACTTAGCAAAGCCGATATTTTGGTGTTTGTAAGCACAGATGAAGCAACTAGAAAAGCTAGACTTAACAAAAGAGAAAAAGATATAAACAAAATAGAAAAGCTGTTAGAGACCAAAACAAATACAGATATAAAATATAAATATAGAATTGATTTTATGCTCTAAAATCTTTTAACTTTCTACCTGAAAAAAGATTGTTAATAGCGTTAAATATTGTTAAAATTTTACAAATTTGCTCATCTGTTTTAGCGTTTTTTAGCATTTTAAATAAAATTCTGTATTTAAGTCTTAGTTTTTTAAAGCCTTCTAATTGCAAAATGCCATTTAAATCTCTCTTTAAAATTTCAAGTCCTTGTTTGAAATTTTCATTTTTTAAATCAGCTTTGCAAAAAATAAGTGGCAAATAGACGCCTTTTATTTTACGAAGCTCTAATGCCATTAAAAGCTCGTTTTTGTAGTCACACAAAACATTCTTGTTTATAAAACTAGTCACATCATCATAGATAAATTTATGATCCATTATCCCCTTTAAGCTCTCAAATCCACTCGTATTGTTTTCACCTATAAGGTAGTGATAGTAAGCCTTGTTAAGCTTTACTATATTTTGTGCTTTAAAGATAATCTTTGAAATCACATTAAAATCTTCTGCTAAAAATATACCATTTGGAAATTTTACATCATTAAAAAGCTCACGTTTTATTAGCTTATTTACAGCATTATGCCTTGCATTTTTACCAAGTATTATGTTCTTAAAATACTCTTGCTTATCTATAATGACATCTTTTGTTTTAAAGTCAGTTACATACTCTTGTTTATCTTTATAATCCTTATAAAAATCCATAACAACAATATCGGCATTAAAATTTTCAGCATATTCATAAACCGCTTCATAATCAGCCGTATCAATAAAATCATCGCCATCAATAAATGCTAAAAACTCTCCACTACTAGCGTTTATCCCATCATTACGTGCAGCACTAGCTCCGCCATTTTGTTTTGAGATAATTTTTAACCTATCATCATTGTATTTATTTAAAATTTCAAGCGTATCGTCAGTGCTACCATCATTTACAACTATAACTTCTATATCTTTCATATTACAAGATAATATACTATCTACGCACTTTTTTATATATTTTGACACGTTATAAGCAGGGACTATAAAGCTTATTTTCATACACTACCTCTTAAACTTAGAATATAAATTTGCAATAAACTCATTTTGGTATATAAAAAGGCTCTTTTTTAGCCAAAAAGCACCATTTTTAACGGCTATTCGCTTAACGTAATCTAAATTTTTATCTGCCAAATTTGCCCCACGCTCTGTCGTGTAAAATATCTCATAGCCTAAATTTTTAGCAATTTTTAGTTTTTCATCATCAAATTTACCACGTGGCCAGCAAAGGTGTGTATCATCAAAGCCAAGCCGATTTTTTATCGTGCTTTTACAAAGCTCCAAATCCTCTAAAAAAGACAAATTGCCAAAATACCCATCGGTGTGTCCGTGCGTGTGAGAGTGAAAGTCGCAAAGCTCGCTCATCTTAGCCACCTCGTCCCAGTTTAAAAATAGCGAGGCTGGATTTTGGGGTGCTTGCTGTTTTGCTTGTGTGTGCTGTAAGGGCGTAAATTCCGCCTTTTTAAGGGCGTTTTGTTCGCTTGATTTTTCTATCCACTGGGTTACTAAAAATATCGTGGCGTTTAGATTAAACTGCTTTAAAATCGGATAAGCGTAGTAAAAATTATCTCGCCAACCATCGTCAAAAGTGATAAAAACGCTCTTTTTTGGCGGAGCAAATTCGCCCTTTTTATAGGCTAAAAACTCACTAGAAGTAAGCGTTTTATAGCCATTATCTGCTAGAAATTTCATCTGGGCTAAAAACTCGCTCACACTACTTGCTATAAATCCACTCTCTGGTAAAATGTGATGATACATTAAAACCACAACGCCCATAAAAACTCCGAATTTATTTTATTTTTCTGTGATTTTAGCTAAAATTAACTAAAAAATAGGTTTTTAATGATAAAAGTTATACACACAGAATGGTCTGATGGCTGGGGCGGTCAAGAGATACGCACAATAAGCGAGTCGTTAGCTCTTAAAGAAAAATACGGCGTAAATATCATCATCGCTTGTAGAAGTAACGCCAAGATAGCCACAAAAGCAAAAGAAGCTGGGCTAGATGTTGTCTTTTTTGATTTTAAAGGCGCTTTTGATGTTAAAAGCATATTTGCCCTTGCAAAATTCATCAAGCAAAACAATATAAATATACTAAACTCACACAGCGGTAAAGACACGTGGATTGGCGGACTAGCGGCAAAAATAGCTGGGATAAAGTTTATAAGAACTCGTCATCTCTCAAATGCGATAAGTAGTTCAAGGCTAAATTTTATAAATGAACTAGCAGACTTTATCATCACAACTGGCGAAAATGTAAAAGATGCTATGATAAAAAACAACCGCATAAATCCGCAAAAAATCCTATCAATCCCAACTGGCGTTGATGATACAAAATTTAGATCCGAGCTTTACGATAAAAACGAAAGTCTTAAAAAATTTGGGCTAGAAAATGGCAAAATTTACATAGGTATGCTCTCTGTTTTAAGAGCTATAAAACGCCACGATATATTTTTAAAAATAGCTCTAAACTTACACGAAAAATACCCAAATGCCCTGTTTGTAATAGTAGGCAGCGGACCACAAGAGCAAAATATACGTGATTTTATAAAAAATAACAATATGCAAGAGTATGTAAAAATGCTAGGACATCAAGAAAATACAGCTATGTTTTTAAAAGCGATTGATATTTATATGATGATATCAGAAAACGAGGGTGTCCCACAATCCCTAATGCAAGCACTACTAATGCAAAAAGCAAGTATCGCTACTAACGTAGGTAGCGTGAGCAACCTTTATGATGGCAAGAATTTTAAACTTGTTGATTTTGATGAGATAAAAATCCAAAATGAGCTTGAAAATTTACTGCAAAACAGCAACGAGCGTGAAATTTTAGAGCAAAACGCAAGAGAATTTGTAAAAAATAACTTTACAAAGGATATAATGGCTAAGAAAATTTATCAAATTTACACAAATTTATTAAAGGCAAAATAATGAATTTACAAAAAAACATCTATCAAATCTATAATTTTTCACTCTATTTATTTCTATTTTCACTACCAGTCACCGAAGGTATAAAACAGATATCATTGGCAATTTTTATAATCACAGGCACATATATTGCCATAAATGAGCGTAGAAAATTTGAGTTTGATATCATAAATATCGGGCTTTTAGTATTTATGGCTTTTACTATTTTGAGCGCATTGGTTAATTCATCACCTTTTAAAAACGTCCTTGATGTTACAAGATGTGTGATTTTCTTTTTTGTTTTAAGAGCGACAGGCATTGGCAAAATCAATCTAAAATTCGCTGTCTTATCGCTTTTTGTTGGTTTTTTAGTCGCTTTTGTTATGGGTTGTATTGTCAAATTTGGTTCAGACAATCCAACGACCTTATTTAAGCTAAAATCTATAGGACACGTAAACCACAGCTCTATTTTTATGCTTTTAGTTTTTAGTGTATCATTGGCATTTATCACACAAAAGGATAGATTTTTAAGGAATTTTAGCATATTTGTTGCAGTTGTTAGCCTTGTTGGTATTTTTATTACTGGCTCTCGTGCTACCATGTATATTAGCCCTTTTGTGCTTATTTTTACACTTGGCTATTTTGGCTTTACAAAACAAATGGAGCTTGGCAAAATTTCTTTAATATTTATTGCATTAGTAGCCATTGCAGCAACAAGCGTATTAATAACTCCAGACACAAGGATAATCTCTAAAGTAGCGCAAGGCGTTACGGCAAATGAAACGAGATATCCGATTTTTTGGTCTGCGTTTTACACATGGCAGGACAATCCCATATTTGGCATAGGCTCAGGCATGTTTAAAAGCATTGATATAACGCACTATTTTCCGGGAAATTTAGAAGTTAGGGTTTCACACTCTCACAATACATTTTTAACCTTTCTTACAGAAAAAGGTATAGTTGCCCTGCTTGGATATTTAGCTTTTCAGATTGGTCTTTTTTTAAAATTTGTAAAAAATATAAAGTCTAGCGTATTTGTGTTTTTAGCTTTTTTAGTTCTTGGTTATCAAAATGTCATCTCTTTGGCAAACACCACCTTTCATCACGAAAATGCATTACTTATGCTATTTATTTGGGCAGCGGCATTAGCGATCATAAAATTACGCACCGACCCAAAGTAATATTCTTATCACTGCCATTTTTATCTTGCAATGATAAATTATCTCTATTGTTTTTACACCCAAAAACATCAAAAAGTAAAACTTTATTTAAAAAGCATTATAAATTTTAACATTACTTTAAGTGGGGGGGGTAAAATATTACCGTAGTTTCTACAATAATTTAAGGAGTTAAAGATGAAATTTTCAAAGATTGCGTGTGTTGCACTTTTAAGTGCTAGTATATCTACGGTTGCGTTGGCTACCAAGTTAGACGATGTGCAAAACGCCAAAGCAGATGAAGCAACTAGAACAGCTGGTTACAAAGAGATCATGAAAGTTATAAATGAGCTAAAAACTATAGGTTATGAAAACTTAGCTAAATGGAATGGAGCTCAAGCAGTCAATGGTGGAGATCAATTAAAAGCAGAAGTGAATAGTAAAATTTATGCAGCTTTTGGAAGAATAGAAACATTAAAAGATAAAATAGCACCAGGATCTGACAAGTTGGAAATAAAGGGTAGTACAGGCTCAAAATTAGTAATAGGAAGCGATAAATCCATAAAAATAACCATAGCTGATGATGGCAATACGGCAGTTCAAGAAACAACTCTGACGCTTACGGACTTTGAAGGTATTAATAAAGAAAAAATAAAACAGATATTTGCCGAAAATAACAGAGATGTTTGGAAAGCATTTATAGAAGATTTTACAAAACAGCACAACATTGAACAAGAAAAAAGAAAAGGAAATATAAATATAGCAGCACTAGAACTTGCCAAGGATCTTATCAGTGATCGACCAGAATCAGTACCTAGTGTTGAAAATGAATATACAGCATACATTGAAAACAGAGATGTTATGCTAAATGGTGTCCGAGCAGATATAGCCACGAGAGAAAAAGCTGTTATAGATGCTCAAGGCAAAGTAAATGAAGAAATAAAAAAAGTAGATAATAAAAAATTAACTCTATTAAGCAAAGATAATGCTGGAATAACTAAACAATCAAAGATTATTAATGAAGAACTTACAAAACAGCTAACCGCAGCAAAAAATAAAGGTGCTACACTAGACGATATTGCAGAAAAAGTAACCGCACTAAAAGTAGCTATAAGAACGGGTGTAAAGCTACAAACTAAAACCGTAGGTGGCAGAGAGTTAACAGAAAAAGACATTGACACTATTGCTGCTGGGGGTGCAAATTTAAGTATAAATGATTTTGATAATGGAGGTGCGCAAGATTTCACAGGAGGTGATAATATCAAAAAAGTCCTAGATGCACTTATAGGAGATGCTGCCAATAATGCTGAAACTGGCGCATTTAAAGCGACAAAGGAAGCACAAGCAGAGATAACTAAAGTAACAAATAAAATCAACGACGTAAACACAGCAAATGGCGAACTTGAAAAATCTAACAAACTTATGACTAAAATAGGCAAAGTCATTGCAGAAACAACCAGCGACGTAGGTATCGCAAATGCTAAGTCAAAGGCTCTAAATGAAGCAATAAAGCAGAAGAAACCTGACCAAATCGCAAAAGCCCAACAAGAACTAAAAAACGCAGCTAATGCTCGTGCAACAGGTGTAACAAAGGTTGCAAACCTAGAAGAGAAACAAGGTGAAGTATTAGGATCATTTACTGATACTGTCTTAGCAAATGATACTGTAAAATCTATAGTAACCTCATATAATGCAAAAGAACTTGCTGATACTGCAAAAGCACTAAACACATCAATAGAGCAAAGCCAACGATCACAGAACAAAGGTACATCTACTGATATCATAATGTTTAATACAGGACTTGCTACAAACACTCGCTTAGCAAAACTATCAAACCCATTTAATGCAGACCTAGCACTAGCACAAGCTATTAATGAGCTAGAAGGAGAAACATTTGCTGATGCTGGTGATAGTCTATCAAGTGTAATAAAAGAGTATACAAATAGATTTAACCATGATAATAACCTATGGGGTAATATCTTTGGTGGTAAAGGTAAAATAAAAGACTCTGCTAATCCAAGCATTTGGGGTGTAACACTAGGTTATGATAAAGCATTTGATAACACTATAGTTGGTGGATTTATCAACTATGCAAAAGTACAATCAAAAGATTCACAAGTAAGAAGTGAATCTGATAACTATAGCTTTGGTGTATATTCAAGAAGCTACTTTGATCAAAGCGAGATAGATGCTAAGATTGGATATGGATTTGGAAGAAATGAACTAAGCAGACATGCAATGGATTCTAAGATAGGTACTTCAACAGGAAAGTATGATAGTAAATTCTTTGATGTAGATGTTGAGTATGGTTATGTATTTGGTTTAGGTAATGCTATGTTTATTAAACCTATAGCAGGTCTATCATATACTCATATTAAACATGATGGCTTTACAGAAGATGGTAATGTTCCTGCTATATTTGGTAATACAACTCTAAAGACACTAAAAGCAAAACTTGGTAGTGAGTTTAGAGTATATACTGATAATGCAGGCTACTTTTATATAACTCCTGGTGTAGAAAGAGAACTTAGTAAGAGTGCAAATGACCTTAGTGTAAAATTTGTAGGTTCTAGTAAAGATGTAGTGTTTGATGCTGATAAGAAAAAGAATACATACATTACTCTTAAGACTGGTGCTGAGTTTAAGATTACAAACAATCTAAGCACAAACATTAACTTTGGTGCAAAAGCTAAAGCAAAAGAGCAATACTATAATGGAACACTTGGAGTTTCTTATAAATTCTAAGATACATACAATAAGTATGCATACAAACATACAATAAACATACATACATACTAAACAGCTAAGACTTAGGTCTTGGCTGTTTGGAAGTATGACTTTATAATCCTAACTCATTAATCTAATTTACACCTAAAAACATCAAAAAGTAAAACTTTATTTAAAAAGCATTATAAATTTTAACATTACTTTAAGTGGGGGGGGGTAAAATACCATTGTGATTTCTACAATAATTTAAGGAGTTAAAATGAAATTTTCAAAGATTGCATGTGTTGCACTTTTAAGTGCTAGTATATCTACGGTTGCGTTGGCTCAACCAAATCAAAATGTGGCAAATCTAATTAAGAACAAAGAGAGTGAATTAGTTAGAACAGCTGCTTATAATAAAATTCTTAAAGCCGTAAATGAGTTAGGTGGCATTTATAGTGATTTAAAAACTTGGACTGGAGAGAAGGGTAAGACTGACACTGATATAAATACAAAAATTTATAATGCCCTTAAAGTGATAAAAGATGAAAAAAGCAAAATTACAGAAAATGGCGATATTACACTAACAGGTAAAGATGCTTCAACATTAAAAATAACTTCAACAGGAAATATAAAATTACAAATACAACAAGGTGCTGATAACACAGCAGTTAACAATGGCGGTGGTGCAGAAATAACTATAGCTCTTGATGAGTTTAAAAATAGCGGCAACATTCATGATAAGATAAATGCTATGTTTGCAGAAAATAACAAAGATGTTTGGGAATCGTTTGTAGAACAATTTAAAGAAAAGCACAATGAAAAAAAAGAGGAAAGAGAGGGTGCAATAGATGCTAGTGTAGAAAACATTATAAAAGACTATAAGAAAATAGACGAAAAAGATGAAAAATACACAGCATTTGTCGAAAATAAAGATTTCATACTAAACAACATCCAAAATAACATAAAAAAAGAACAAGCTAATGTCACAGAAAAACAAAAAGAGCTAAATAAAGCAATAGCAGATGCGCCAAAAGACAAATTAACACTTAATGGCACAGACAAGGGGGCAATTAAAAAACAAGAAACTGATATAAAAGCACTTGCAAATAAATTAACCACAGCAAAAGGTAAAAACACTAATAGTGATGGTGATATTAAAGCAAAAGCCGACGCATTAATAGCTGCCATAGATGCAGGTGTAAAGCTACAAACTAAAGCAAACAATGGTAGAGCACTAACCAAAGAGGACATTAATGGAATAAAGAATGGCACTGCAAAGAAAGATGATTTTGACAATGGTGGTGCACAGAATTTATCAGATAATACGGAAAAAGCTAAAGTCCTAGATGCCCTTATAGGCAATGATAATAATAACGGCGCCCAAAAGGCAGTAGAAGCTGCAAAAATAGAAATAGAAAAAGTGACAAGAGCAGTAATAGGCGTAACAACGGCAGAGGCTGATCTTGCCTCAGTAAATAAACTTATGGCTAGCGCAAACAAAGTTATTGCAGAAGTCACTAGCAGTTCAGATATTGCAGGAGATAAACTAGGAGCTCTCAATAAAGCCATAACAGAGAAGAAACCTGACCAAATCGCAAAAGCCCAACAAGAACTAAAAAACGCAGCTAATGCTCGTGCAACAGGTGTAACAAAGGTTGCAAACCTAGAAGAGAAACAAGGTGAAGTATTAGGATCATTTACTGATACTGTCTTAGCAAATGATACTGTAAAATCTATAGTAACCTCATATAATGCAAAAGAACTTGCTGATACTGCAAAAGCACTAAACACATCAATAGAGCAAAGCCAACGATCACAGAACAAAGGTACATCTACTGATATCATAATGTTTAATACAGGACTTGCTACAAACACTCGCTTAGCAAAACTATCAAACCCATTTAATGCAGACCTAGCACTAGCACAAGCTATTAATGAGCTAGAAGGAGAAACATTTGCTGATGCTGGTGATAGTCTATCAAGTGTAATAAAAGAGTATACAAATAGATTTAACCATGATAATAACCTATGGGGTAATATCTTTGGTGGTAAAGGTAAAATAAAAGACTCTGCTAATCCAAGCATTTGGGGTGTAACACTAGGTTATGATAAAGCATTTGATAACACTATAGTTGGTGGATTTATCAACTATGCAAAAGTACAATCAAAAGATTCACAAGTAAGAAGTGAATCTGATAACTATAGCTTTGGTGTATATTCAAGAAGCTACTTTGATCAAAGCGAGATAGATGCTAAGATTGGATATGGATTTGGAAGAAATGAACTAAGCAGACATGCAATGGATTCTAAGATAGGTACTTCAACAGGAAAGTATGATAGTAAATTCTTTGATGTAGATGTTGAGTATGGTTATGTATTTGGTTTAGGTAATGCTATGTTTATTAAACCTATAGCAGGTCTATCATATACTCATATTAAACATGATGGCTTTACAGAAGATGGTAATGTTCCTGCTATATTTGGTAATACAACTCTAAAGACACTAAAAGCAAAACTTGGTAGTGAGTTTAGAGTATATACTGATAATGCAGGCTACTTTTATATAACTCCTGGTGTAGAAAGAGAACTTAGTAAGAGTGCAAATGACCTTAGTGTAAAATTTGTAGGTTCTAGTAAAGATGTAGTGTTTGATGCTGATAAGAAAAAGAATACATACATTACTCTTAAGACTGGTGCTGAGTTTAAGATTACAAACAATCTAAGCACAAACATTAACTTTGGTGCAAAAGCTAAAGCAAAAGAGCAATACTATAATGGAACACTTGGAGTTTCTTATAAATTCTAAGATACATACAATAAGTATGCATACAAACATACAATAAACATACATACATACTAAACAGCTAAGACTTAGGTCTTGGCTGTTTGATTATGGAACTTCGCCTAAATATACTATTTTGATCTTTACATAATAAGAAGTTTTTGACGATTCTACATATAGAACAGCTTAAGTAAAAGAGTTTGATGTAATATTAAATAAAAAATTACTTTTTGGAAATTATTTTTATTTAAAATTACATTAACATTTTATTTAGGAGGAACAGATGAAAAGTTTTAGATTATTATCGCTTGCGGCTGCAATGGCTCTTAGTCTAAATGCTAGTAGCATTGTTTTAAATGGAGAAAATATAACTCCGGCAGACATTGTAAAAATTTCAGATGGAGCAAAAGTTGAGCTTAGCGAGAAAGCCATTAAAAAAGCCCAAAAAGCTCATAATGTTTTGTTAAATGCAGCAAAAGATGGACAGAAAATTTATGGTTTAACTGTTGGTGTTGGCTTAAATAAAGATAAGAAATTTGTTGATGCAAAGGGCAATCTTGATGCCGAAGTCATAAAAGCTTCAACTGATTTTAACATTGGGCTTATTCATGCTCACTGCGGTGGTGTTGGCGAAGATATGCCACTTAAAACAGCTCGTGCCGTGCTTGCTACAAGGCTAAATAATATGCTTTTTGCAGGAGCTGGTGTGCAAACTGATGTTATAAATTTATATAAAGAATTCTTAAATCATGACATTATCCCAGCTATGCCAAGCACTGGCTCTATGGGCGAGGCTGATATTACAATACTTGGTCATGTGGGTCTTGCCATGATGGGCGAAGGTTATGTCTATTTTAAGGGCGAAAAAATGAATGCCCACGAGGCATTAAAACGTGCTGGACTTAAAAAACTCTCTCCATTTGGCAAAGATAGCCTAAGTATTCTTAGTTCAAACGCTTACTCGGCTGCACTTGCTAGTCTTGTGCTTGAAGATATGAAGCACTCGCTTGAAATATCAAAGCTAGTCTTTGCGTTAAGCATCGAAGCATTTAATGGCAATGTCGCTCCATTTTTAAAAGAAGCTAGTGATTTACGTCCATTTCCAACGTTTGTTCAGACAACAAAAGAGTTAAGAGAAATTCTAAAAGATAGTTACTTGTGGGATCAAAACGATGAACGAGCACTTCAAGATCCATTAAGTTACCGCGATGCATCATACTTTTTTGCAGCTATGCAAGGTAACATTGATGAACTTGAAAATTTAATGAAAATACAGTTAAACTCATCTGATGATAATCCAGGAATTTCATTGGCAAACAAGAGTGAAACTGATAAATTTCAAGAGAAAAAGCTATTTACAAAAGATGGAGCGGTCGTACCTACATCAAATTTTGAACCACTTTTATGGGTACTTGAGTTTGAAAAGGCTTCACTGACGATAGCTCATAACTCAAAAGCCAGCTCACTTCGCACGATTAAGCTTTCAAATGATAACTTTACACATCTAACAAGATTTTTAGGCACTGATAAAACAGTTCATGCTTTTGGTGCTATGCAAAAGCCTTTTGTTGCACTAGCTGGTGAAAATGAACATCTTGCAAATCCAGCATCACTAAACTACACACCAGTTGCTGGAGAGATTGAAGATGTAGCTACAAATGCACCTTATGTTATGCAAAAGCTTCAAAAACAGCTTGATAACTACTATCACATTTTGGGTATGGAGCTTATGCACGCAGCTCAAGCTATCGATCTAAGAATGCAAAAAAATCCAGAATTAAAACTATCAGCAAAAACGAAAAAACTATATGATGAATATCGTAAAATAGTCAAATTTGTGGAAGTTGATAGACCTTATACTGATGATTTTAGAAACTCGGCAAAATTCTTAAAAGCTTATAAATAAGGAAGAAAAATGAAAAAGAGTTTAGTTTTAATGGGGCTTCTTACTGGCTGTTTATTTGCAGACAGCCAAAGTCTTGAAGAAGCTTTTAAAAATGGCAAAGCTAGTGGAGATGTGTCTGCGTATTTTGAAAGTCGCCATATAAATAAAGGTCAAAAAAATACGTATTACAATAACACATCTTGGGCAGTTGGTTCGATTGGGTTAAATTATGAAACGGATTTTTATAAAAATTTTAAAGCAGTAGTTGGTTTTAGGGCAACAGCACCATTTTATGAAGGCGATAGGAATTTTAAAACATACAATGGAACGGGTGATTCAACAGAGAGAATTTATGAAGATGATAGATACCTTATCTCACAGCTCTATCTTGAATACAACGCCTATGATACGGTTGTAAAACTTGGTCGCCAACAAATGGTAACTGATTGGATTGGAAAGATTAACGATGGTGTTAGAATAACAAATAATTCTATTAAAAATTTAGAGATCGATGCACTTTGGACACGTGCAAAGGGTAGAGCCTACGCAAAAGAGATGTGGGGTTTTAGAAAGTTAAACGACAATGATGGTTTGTTTAGCCTTGGTGGGAAGTATAAATTTGAAAATGGAATTAGCACAAAGCTTTATGGTTTGTACTCAAATGACATTTTTTCGGCAGTTGGTGGCAAATTTATGTATGATGGAAAGGTTAGCGACAGCTTATCAGTTGGCACAACACTTCACTACGCACAAAGTAATGAAAAAGAAAAAAGCAAATTTCGCAATGTAGATGATGGTAAGTTGTTTGAAGCATTAGCTTATGTAACTCACAATGATACAACTTTTACGCTTGGTTATGTACAAACTGGCAAAAAGGCTGGTTGGGGTAGTATGAATCTTGATGGCGATCAGATTGTAATGTTTGAAGAGGGTGATGTAATGTATGAGCGTGATGTACATACTTATTATGGTATGCTCTCGACCATGATACAAAAGCTCTCGGCAACCTTTATTTACGGAACAACGCAGTATAGAACAATGAAAGATGAAACAAAATATCGCCAAAACGAAGTCAGTGCATGGCTTGGCTATCCTATAACAAACAATCTAAAGGCATTGTTTGCATATGATCAAGTCTTTAAGCCACAGCCGGGTTATCCAAGCTTAGTTCAAGTAAGTGCTGGACTAACTTATAGTTTTTAAGGAGATTTTATGAAGAGTAGAAGGGAATTTTTAAGCACTCTTGCTCTACTTACCCAAGCTGCAGCACTAACGCCTACAAGCGTCTTTGCTGATGGTGGAGTAAAATGGGATGAAGAGTGGGATGTGTTGGTTGTGGGTTCTGGCTTTGCAGGATCGGCTGCTACCTGTCAGGCACTAGAGGACGGTGCTAAAACACTTATGATAGATAAAATGCCAGTGCTTGGTGGCAACTCAGCTATAAATGGCGGTGCATTTGCGGTAGTAAATTCTAGCTTTCAAAAAGCTCGTGGTGTTGAGGACTCTTACGAGCTCTACGTTAAAGACATTTTAAAAGCTGGTATGGGCTTAAATCGTATGGACTTGGTGGAGGTTATTGCTAAAGGCGGTAATGAAGCGTATGAATGGACACTTAAAAAGGGCGTTTATTACCGTGATGCTTTAGGTCAATTTGGCGGTCATAGCGTACCTAGAACAATCTGGCCAGAGATTAACTCAGGTGGCAAGATCACTATACCACTTCAAGAATATGCCTTAAAACATGGTGCGACTATCCGCACAAGGGTTATACTAGATGATTTTATTCGTGATGAGAGCGGTAAAATAATAGGTGCAAAAGTCAGAGAGAACTATGACTTTGATTTTGATAAAAGCAAAGATGAGAGCGAAAATAAAAGTGGTGATGTTAAATTTTACAAGATCAATGGTGGCATAGTCATGGCGACCGGTGGTTTTGCATACGATATAAAATTTCGTCAAGAGATTGACAAGGCTCTAACTCCTGATCTTGACTGTACAAATCACTACGGAGCAACTGCACAAGCACTTAAAGTTATGATGAAAAATGGTGCTCAAACTGTTGATTTAAACTGGATTCAGCTTGGACCTTGGGGTAGCCCTGATGAGCTAGGCTTTGGTATCGCACCTGTGTTTGCTATACCTGCGTTTAGTTATGGCGTTATGGTTGATGCTAGAACTGGAAAACGCTTTGTAAATGAATTAGCAGACCGCCGTATCCGCTCAGATGCAATCTTTGCGATACATAAAAATCCTGATGGTTCTTTAACGCATCCAGTTGTGATTTGTGATAGTATTGGTGCACAAGGTACCACAAAAGCAAATGTCGAGCGTGGAATTCATAAAGGTGTTATTAAAGTTTTTGACAATATAGAAGAGTTGGCAAAATTTTATAACATACCTTATGATGGTCTAAGAAAGACTATCGATGACTATACTAAATACGCACGTGCTGGTAAAGATGAAGAATTTAATAAGCCATTTTTTAAATTTAAAGACATTGTGCCAGATCTTACTAAGCCACCATTTTATGCGTGGCGAGCCATACCAAAAGTACATCACACGATGGGTGGTGTAAAAATCGATACACAAGCTCGCGTATTTGACATAAACGATAAGCCGATTGAGGGACTATTTGCTGCTGGCGAGGCTGTTGGAGGACCACACGGGGCTAGTCGTCTTGGAAGCTGTGCGATACCTGATTGTATTGTATTTGGTCGAATTGCAGGCAAAAACGCAGCAATGTTGGCTAGAAAGGAGAAAAAATGCTAAAAATTTCAAAAATTTTTGCTATTTTATTACTTGCTTTTAGTATAAACTTGGTTGCAGATGATGCTAAATACAATAAGCAAAATTATCCGTTTGTGGCTCATGATAAGCTTCACTTTGATTGTAAAAATTGCCATAAAGAACAAAATCCAAACGAGTACAAAAAGTTAAGCACAAGTGAATGTTTAAGTTGTCATAAAAGCTATGAAAAACTAGCAGAGCAGAGCGGTCATTTGGGTTATGATGATAATGTTCATGCAAGTCCGCACTATCCAAACATGGACTGCAATCTTTGCCACAGCACTCACAAGCAATCTAAGAATTACTGTGTTATGTGTCATTCACAAGATAGTATGAAAAAACTTTTGGTGCCATAAAAAGGAGGATAAGATGAAAAATTTAGTTAAAATTTGCCTTCTTTTGGCATTTGCATTTGTTGTGTTTTTTGGTGGAAATGCACTGGTTCATTCGACTAGTGATGATAAATTTTGCACGATTTGTCACGAGTGGATGGATCCTATGGTAACAACGTATCATGGCAGTGTCCATGGCGGAGCTAATAAAAATGGCTTTAAGGCAAAATGTGTTGATTGTCACTTGCCACACGATAGTTATATAGGATATGTCTTTAAAAAAGCAGCCAACGGAGTTAGTGAAGTGGCATACATGCTCACAAACGATGCTAAAGACTATGACTGGCTAAATAACCGTAAAAATCGTGAGAAATTTGTATATGATAGTGGTTGTTTAAGCTGTCATGAAAGAATTTTAGATATAAATTCAAGTAATAAAAACATAGATGATATGCACGCACTCTATGTTAAATTTAAAGATGCGAGTGCGAATAAGCTAAGTTGTGTAAGTTGTCATAAAAATGTCGGACACAAAAACCTTGGTAAAACACTTTATGAGATAAAACATCCACCAGTTGGCAAGTGGTAAAGGAGATTAATGGTAGAAAATTTACACAACAACAAACTTTTTGTAATATTTTCTATCATTTTTCTATCGCTTATGGCGAGTAATTACGCCTTAAATCGCTCGTTTGTTAAAGAAATTTTGATAAACGAGCAACTAAGTATTTTAAAAAATTCGTCTGAGCGAGTGGAACGCTGGATTGAAAACAAAAAACGTAGCTTACAGGCCATAAATGTTTTGGCTGCCAAATTTAACCCTCAAATAGACGCAGTAACTATAAAAAATATTTTAACACAAAGTCTAGCTATAGCAAATTTCTCAAGCGTTTATGCGGGATACGAAAACGGGGAAACTATATCTAGTAGGGAATTTAATCGTCCTATCAACTACGATCCAAGACTTCGCCCATGGTATATTAATACGCTAAAGAACAAAGACATCTATGTAACTAAGCCATATATGGACGTAGGGTTAAAGGTACCAGTAATTTCTATCTGTGAACAAATAAAACATGATAATAAAACACGCGGTGTAATATGCGGGATACTTTCATTTAGTGATGTTAAAAATGAAATTTTAAATCTGCAACTAGAAAATGGTGGATATATATTTTTAATAGATGAGTCACAAAACATACTATTACATCCAAACGAGGGCTTTGAAGGTAATGTCCTGGAGCCAAAAATTGCCAACCTAAGCACGCAAAAAGCACTACACTATGATACTGCATGGCATATAACTACCACAATACCGCTTTCAAATTCTAAGTTAATCCTAGTTGCAACAACACTTAAAAAAGATATCTATAATAAGATAAATGAGCAGTTTTTACGAAATTTTGCTATTTATGCAATTAGTGCTTGTTTATTCATTTTTCTTGGATACTTTTACAATAAAAATATCCAGTCACAAAACCAACTTTTAAAAAAGACAAAACAAGAGTATGAAATTTTGCTTTTTTCGCAAACAAAAATGGCAGAACTTGGACAAATGATAGCCGCAATTTCACATCAGTGGATACAACCGCTAAATTCGCTTGGAATATTCCTTGGGAATTTAGTTCAGTTTAAAAAGTTAGGACGACTTAGCGATGATGTTTTTTACGATAATATAGATCGATCGCTTAAAAATATAGACTATATGACAAATACGATGAATATGTTTAAAAATTTTTATAAATTTGAGGAGAAGCCACAAAAATTTAGCATCAAAACCGCGATTGATGAGACAATATTTATACTTTTTTCGCAGCATTCAAGAATAAACATAAAAGTGCTTGCTAAAAAAGATACAAATTTTAATTGCAACAATTATATCAATGAGTTTAAACAAATCATTGCTTGCCTAATACAAAACTCAAAACAGGCATTAATCGAATATAGTGACGTAAGTAATCCAAAGATTATTGTATCTATAAAAGAGTGTAAACAATATTTTCAAATACGTATCATAGACAATGCTGATGGCATAAAAAGTGGTTTTGAAGATAAAATTTTTAAACCATTTTTAAGCACTAAAAATAGTAGTGGGCTTGGACTATATGTTTCAAAGCTCATCGCACAGAAAAAATGTGGTGGTGATTTAGAGCTTGTAAAAAGCGCAAAACCTACGATATTTTCACTTACTATCTTAAAGGATATAAATGCTTGATGTTAATGTTCTCTCAAAGCTTGCAAACGTTAGCGTACTTCTTGTTGAAGATGATGAAAATACACGCCTTGCTATCACTCAATCGCTTGAGTTTTACTGCAAAAAGCTAGTGAGTGCAAAGGATGGCTTAGAGGGCTTTGAGTGTTATTTTAAAGATGAGTTTGATATTGTAATAACTGATATAAATTTGCCAAATTTAAACGGACTTGAAATGCTTGATGAGATTAAAAAACGTGCTCCTCATGTTAGATCAATAATAATTACTTCTTATGATACCAGTGAAAATATACTTGCTAGTATTGAACTTGGGGCATATAATTATTTACGAAAGCCTTTTAAGATTGAAGAGTTGCAAACTACGATCATAATGGCAACTAAAAATTTGTATGAAAACCGAATAAAATTTAGGAATATTTATGAATATGATTTAGGGGAGAGGATGTTATATAAAGACGGAAAAGCTATAGTCCTAACAAAGATTGAAGCAAAGCTATTTTTTCTACTTGTTAGCAATCTTGACAAAGTCGTAAGTTATGAAGTGATTGAAAATTTCGTTTGGGGCGAAAAGAGCATGAGCAATGAGGCTTTAAGAATGGCAATCAAAAAGATACGACTAAAAACTGATCAAAATATTATTGAGAATATCTCTAGTGTAGGATATAAAATAGGCGAAGTTCCATAACCAAACAGCCAAGACCTAAGTCTTAGCTGTTTAGTATGTATGTATGTTTATTGTATGTTTGTATGCATACTTATTGTATGTATCTTAGAATTTATAAGAAACTCCAAGTGTTCCATTATAGTATTGCTCTTTTGCTTTAGCTTTTGCACCAAAGTTAATGTTTGTGCTTAGATTGTTTGTAATCTTAAACTCAGCACCAGTCTTAAGAGTAATGTATGTATTCTTTTTCTTATCAGCATCAAACACTACATCTTTACTAGAACCTACAAATTTTACACTAAGGTCATTTGCACTCTTACTAAGTTCTCTTTCTACACCAGGAGTTATATAAAAGTAGCCTGCATTATCAGTATATACTCTAAACTCACTACCAAGTTTTGCTTTTAGTGTCTTTAGAGTTGTATTACCAAATATAGCAGGAACATTACCATCTTCTGTAAAGCCATCATGTTTAATATGAGTATATGATAGACCTGCTATAGGTTTAATAAACATAGCATTACCTAAACCAAATACATAACCATACTCAACATCTACATCAAAGAATTTACTATCATACTTTCCTGTTGAAGTACCTATCTTAGAATCCATTGCATGTCTGCTTAGTTCATTTCTTCCAAAGCCATATCCAATCTTAGCATCTATCTCGCTTTGATCAAAGTAGCTTCTTGAATATACACCAAAGCTATAGTTATCAGATTCACTTCTTACTTGTGAATCTTTTGATTGTACTTTTGCATAGTTGATAAATCCACCAACTATAGTGTTATCAAATGCTTTATCATAACCTAGTGTTACACCCCAAATGCTTGGATTAGCAGAGTCTTTTATTTTACCTTTACCACCAAAGATATTACCCCATAGGTTATTATCATGGTTAAATCTATTTGTATACTCTTTTATTACACTTGATAGACTATCACCAGCATCAGCAAATGTTTCTCCTTCTAGCTCATTAATAGCTTGTGCTAGTGCTAGGTCTGCATTAAATGGGTTTGATAGTTTTGCTAAGCGAGTGTTTGTAGCAAGTCCTGTATTAAACATTATGATATCAGTAGATGTACCTTTGTTCTGTGATCGTTGGCTTTGCTCTATTGATGTGTTTAGTGCTTTTGCAGTATCAGCAAGTTCTTTTGCATTATATGAGGTTACTATAGATTTTACAGTATCATTTGCTAAGACAGTATCAGTAAATGATCCTAATACTTCACCTTGTTTCTCTTCTAGGTTTGCAACCTTTGTTACACCTGTTGCACGAGCATTAGCTGCGTTTTTTAGTTCTTGTTGGGCTTTTGCGATTTCATCACTAGGTTTTTTATCTTTTATAGCTGTATTTAGAGCCTTTGACTTAGCATTTGCGATGCCTTCGTCGCTGGTTGCTTTTGCGGATTCGCTTGCATACTTAGCTATAACTCCTTTTGCCTCTTGAATTGCAATTTCTGCTTCTTCTACTTTTTCTGCTTCTATTTTATCTGAGATTTTTTCTAATTCTTTTTTTGCTTCATTTGTTATATGAGCAGCACCCGTTTTTTGTGCAATATCGCCTAAAAGTGCATCTAGAACTTTTCCTTTATTTTCATCTCCTGTTAAATCTTTTACATTGCCGTTATCAAATTCGTTTAATTTTAAATGACTATTACCATTATAAATTGCGTCAATGTCTGCTATTGTTAGATCTCTACCATCTACAGTTTTAGTTTGTAGTTTTACACCTTCCTTTATAGCTGCTTTTAGTGCGGTTGCTTTTTCTATGTTGCCTTCTTGGTTTTTAGGTTTTTGTTTTGCCGTGTTTATCTGATTAAGTATATCTGATACACGCTTTTCTTGCTCTCCTATCTTTTTAATGTCTTTACTTAGCAGAGTTACTACTTTGGTATCCACATTTTTTATGGTTTGATTAACTGCCTTCATAGCTTTTTCAAGTGTCTCTTGACTATCTTGTAAATTTTTATTAGCAGCATTTTCTACAAGACTTCTGTTTGCAATAAATAGTGAATATCTATCATCAGGCTTGGTTACTTGATCAGCAGAACTATCTCGCACAACTCTTAATGCTGCTTGATCTATAGCTTTAAGTCTAAGCTCTTGCTCTTTTTGATGTTGTGTTTTAAATTCTTTTAAAAATGCCTTCCAAACATCTTCGTTGTTTTCTGCAAACATCTTTTGTATGTTGTCTTTATTGGTGTTTGCAAAAGTTTCAAGACTAATAACTAATGGGTCATTGTCGCCACCACTACCTTTAACCTGTGTGTTTTCATTACCATTTATAAATACTTTTATATCTCCATTTTGAGAGATTATAAGTGTTGAAGTGTCACTTGTTACTTTAAGTTCCTTTTGAGTATTTTTGATACTTTTTGTTGCTGTTTGTATTTTTTCTAATTCACCATAAATTTTTGCATTTATATCGGCATTAGTGCCCTTTTCTCCGCTCCAATCCTTTAGATTATTGTAACCTATACTTTTTAGCTCGCTTATAGCTTTGATAATTGTATCATAAGCAGCCGTTCTAGTTGCTTCATCTTTTTTATATTCTTCTAAAAGCTCTAGTTTTGTTTGTCTTGGTTGCTGCTGTTGAGCCAACGCAACCGTAGATATACTAGCACTTAAAAGTGCAACACACGCAATCTTTGAAAATTTCATCTTTAACTCCTTAAATTATTATAGAAATCACAATGATATTTTACCCCCCCCCACTTAAAGCAACTTGAAAAGTGAAATTTGATGATGTTTTTACAAAATTATGGGCTATAAAACATATATAAATGGCGCAAATATAATTGAATTTGTTAAAATCTAGTTTCTTTTTTAACTTGATCTGCTCTTTTATAAGCCCAAGTAGTGCATTGCTCAAGTTCTATGCACCAATTTCTCTACGTCTGAATTTTCTAGTTTGAATTGTAAATTTTTACCATACTTTATCATATTCAATGGCAAACATAGAGGGGTTGAAGTCAGCTACAAAATGAATAATTAAGCTTTTGATTTCAATGCTTATTTTAT
This sequence comes from Campylobacter mucosalis, assembly GCF_013372205.1. Lineage (NCBI taxonomy): Bacteria > Pseudomonadati > Campylobacterota > Epsilonproteobacteria > Campylobacterales > Campylobacteraceae > Campylobacter > Campylobacter mucosalis. The sequence goes on along the minus strand of NZ_CP053831.1, from coordinate 270,187 downwards.
ATCTGATTTATATAAATTATAGTATCATACTCCTAAATATTAAAGGATTAAAGATGTATATCAAACGAGCTATAGCAAATGATATAAAAGAGTATATGCAAAATTTTCCTGTGCTGTTAATAAGCGGTGCAAGGCAAGTTGGTAAATCAACTTTGGCATTAAATTTAGACATACCAAATTACATAACTCTCGATGATATAAGCATTTACGAAGCAGCAAAAAACGATTCAAAAAGTTTCATTAAATACGCCAAAAAGCCAATCATAATTGACGAAATCCAAAGGGTGCCGATGCTGCTTGTGGCAATCAAGGAGTTTGTGGATAAAAACAGAATTAATGGGCAGTTTATCCTTACTGGCTCAGCAAATTTAAAAGGCTTTAAAGAAATCTCTGACTCTCTTGCTGGTAGGATCGGTATAGTCGAGCTTTACGGCTTTTCGCAAAAGGAATTGAGCGGTAAAGATGAAAATTTGATCGCTTTGCTAAATAGCGATTTAAACAAATTTGTTATGCAAACTTATGAGGATAAAAATTTGGCACAAAAGATCATAGATGGCGGCTATCCAGAGATTGCTAAAATCACTTCGCAAAAGGCGAAATATCTGTGGTTTAGCTCATATATTAGAACCTATATCGAGTCAGATGCCAAGGAGCTTGGCAACATCAGAAATATGGATAAATTTATCACAATGTACCGCCTTTGTATGTTGCGAAGTGCGAATATCTTTAACAAAAATGAGCTTTGCACGGAGGCTGGGCTTGATAATAAAACCTTTGATAGCTATTTTAGCGTCCTAGAGCACACATATCAACTTTGTAAGCTTGCGCCATATTTTAACAACTCTCTAAAAAGGCTCGTAAAAACTCCTAAAATTTTTGCTACAGACACTGGCATACTGACTCATCTGCTGCAGATAACATCACCAGATGAGCTTAATGCTTCAAGTTTTAAAGGTGCGATTTATGAGACATTTGTATTTGATGAGCTGTTAAGAGCAAATGCAAGCTGCGAGAAACCAGCTGGGATTTATTACTACCGCACGAGCGATCAAAAGGAGATTGATTTTATCCTTGAAATTTCAGGCAAAGTCATTGCTATTGAAGTAAAATCATCAAAAACAATAAGCAAGGATAGCTTTAAACACATCTATCATCTAAAGCAAAATTTGCAAGGCAAATTTGACAAAGGTGTCGTATTTTACACTGGAGATAGTGTGCTAAAAATAGATAATGATATGTTTGCTCTGCCGTTTGGATGGATGGAGTAAACAAGAGCATAAACAGTCCGCCAAAAATGAGCTTGCAAAACAACCTAAAAGCGTAAGCAAGACATCACATTGGCTCAGCTGGCTAACAAAAAAGATAGCTTTTATAGCTAAAAACAGGATTAAATACAAATATGTAGCATTAAGACATATTATGTCCATATTATAAATTGTTGATGTTGTTGAAGCCATGTATGTGAAAAATACTCTATGTTTCGATATAATTCTTAATAAAGGAACCAATATGAACAATGAGCAATATAATATTTTTTTACAAGAATCTCTCCAAAATATCAGAAAAGCAGAAAATGAAAATTTTTTAACAATTTTTGCTGGCGCTGGTGTAAGTGTGGCATCTGGTGCGCCTACGGCTGATGGATTGGAAAAAAATATAAGGAAAAGATTGAATAAATTAGAAGAGGTTAATGAAGAAGATTTGTTGAAATTAATTGAAAATTCTTTTAATCAGTATATAAAATCTACTACAGAAAACCCAACTAATATCTCAATATTTGATAATATCAGGGAAAAATTAAAAAAATTCAATAAAACAAAAGAAACAGACCTTTTAAAATTGGCCGAAATATTTTATAACCAATACGGTGAAAATATATACTATGAAGCATTGATGGAATTAATACCGGTCAAACTAAAAGCAAATGAAATTCATAGAAAGATTGTTAATCTAAATTTACGTAATTTAATCACTACAAATTGGGATAGCATGTTTGAAGAGAGCATTGCTGATGAAGGTGTATTTTTTGATACTATTGCGTGTGATAAAGACATGGGATGTGGTAGTGGCTTTGCCAAATTTATAAAAATGCATGGAGATTTTAATAATAAAAATATAGTTTTAAAGGAAAGTGATTATTTGTTATATGATGAAAAATTTCCACTGATTTACAACTATATAAAAAGTATATTTTCAACAAATGTAGTTGTAATGTTGGGGTATTCATTGAGTGATTACAATGTACGCCAAATCATATCTTGGGTAAATTCCAAAGCCGCAAATATTAAACCTATATATTTTATAAAAACAGGCTGCAAATTTGATTATCAAGAATTTGAATATTATAAAAATAAAAATATATTTATTTTATATTATACGGATATTTCATCCAGTGCCAATACTTTATTTAATGAAGAAAAAAGTAAGCAACTATACTCATTTTTAGAGCTTATTAAAAATAAAGAAAATAACTTCGCAGAGACTATTAAAGAGTTGATTGGCATTTTTGATGACTATAAGTATATATTGCCTAATGAATTTGTTAATATAATGCGTAATGCTTTTGGATTATATAAGAGTAAAGAAATTTGCTATGATCAACAAAACAATGAAATAGTTATAAATAGCGACAAAATAGATATCAATAACTTCAAAGAATTTACTAAAGAAGCAATAAAAGTATTGAATGGAACGAGACTAAAAATATGTAAAACGTCAGAGTCGAAAGGAGAATATAAAGCAATCCACAATCACCTATTCGCATTTGACTATAAAGCCTTAGAAAATGAAATCACTAAAATTTCATTTGATGATAATATGAGTGATGAAAAAGAGCTTAGAAAAGCTTTTTTGCTTTATCAAAATGGTCAATTTGAGGAGTACTATAGTACTTTAAAGAAAGTATCAAAAAATGCATTTAAAAATAAAAACTATAAAGTTTGGTTTATTAGTGAATTTAATAAAACAAAATGTGTATTTAATTATACGGATTCTAAGGAAAGAGACCAACTTATAGAAAGTTATCTTGAGGAAGCAAGGAAAATAGATCTACAAGAGTCCATATTAAAAATACCAAAAAGCCATAGGATAGTTTTAAGTCCTCTAGTAAATTTGGATGCAACTTTGAATAAGATGCTAATAGATATTAAAAATGTGGAAATGAAAATTTTAAATGATTATTTTTTATATGAAAAAGGCGGCTCATCCTTGAACAATGAAATAGAAATAACGCCAACATTATTGTATCAAATAGATACACTTATAAATAGCTATAGCTTAACAATTGAATTTTCTAATACTGTCAAGGAAGTATATAAAAGTGCAGTAAACACACTTCTTGTATATTTTGGAATAGGATTAATATATCTTAAGAATAAAGAAAAATATCAAAATAATTTGTATCTTATGCACCCTTCAATAAATTTTATTAAAGATGACAATATAGATTTAGTAAACAATAATTTTTTAGGGAATTTAATATATCTTAGAGCTATTAGATATTTCAAAAGTAATGAATTAAAAAATATTTTAAATAGATATTTTGGCAATAATATGTTTTTAATCGATAATCTAGATAATAATAACAAAAATATTATCTTGCAAATATTTGATAATATTATAGATAGATTGGATGGCAAAATAGCATTCAATAACGATACTGAGTTTTTAAATAACTTTCTGATTATGTCTTCAAAAATTAAAGTTTGCAAAGATACGTTTAAAGGAATTATTGATAGATTTAATGATATGTTAAGGAGTGGCATCTTAACACTAAATGAATATGAGTCTATGAATATGTTTGTTGTCAATCAATATTATTTAAATAAAGAAAATATTGATGTAGAAAATTTACAAGATACTATATATTCATGGATAGAGTTATTTATGTTCGGCAAACTCAACTATCACAATTTTTCAGCACCAGATAATTCTCAATTGTTTACTAAGATGTTTAGTATACTAATAAATCAAGATAAAAAATTTGATAATATACATAAAATAAAAAATTTTATAAGTAGTCTAAAACAATATCACATAGAAGAACAAATTTTAATTACATCTTCGTTTTTAATAAGATTTTATCCAATATCAACGGAAGATATACAAAAACTAATAATAGAATATTCAAAAGAACTTCTTGATGCAAATACAAAAATAAGCAAATATACGTTAGAGCTGAAATTTATTTTATTTGCAAATAGTATTATGCCGGAATTAAAAAAAGAGCTAATAAATGACATAGAGACAATAAAAAGAGATAATCAATATATTGCTTTAATAAGCGCAGCCGAAGATATAGAGAAATTGCTTAATGAAAAAAGTAAGGAAGCAACAAATGAACAAAATGGCAAATGATGCAACAAAGCAAGTTGGCGGATTTTTATTCCAATTTTGTGTAGCACTTCAAAAATGCTTTGAGATGACTGATGGGGAAAGTGTATATATAGAAAAATATGGCGATGTTACTATTTTTAGTGATGAAAATATAACACAAATAGAGATTAAAGACTATAGTAGTAGTCTAACAGACCTTGATCATAATTTTTGGAAAACGCTACAAAATTGGATGAAAAATAGAGAAATTACAAGCTATAAAAATCTTATTTTGCTAACTACGCAAGATATGTCAAGTAATACATACCTAAATGGATGGAACGATAAGAGCAATAATGAAAAGTATAATATACTTCAACTAATCTATGATAATTTTATATCAAAGCAAAACCAATCTAGTACCACAAAAGAACTTTTAAACTACGTAATGGATGAGTCAAGAAAAGAGCTACTGCTGGATTTACTATCAAAATTTGTGATAATTAATTCATATGAAAAGTCTGATAAGATATATAAAAAACTATTGGATACGGCGGCGTATCCAATAGCACATTCTGAAAAAGAGGACTTTATAAATGCCTTGCTTGGATATATATTAGAACCATCAAAAGTATTAAATCAATGGGTTATAAAATATGATGATTTTCAAAAAAGAGCAAAAAATATAGCAAATAATATGATGGCTAAAGATATTACTTTTCCAAACATAAAAATAGATAGGCAAAAAATAGACAATTTAGAGTATGATAGTCATACTTTTATTAAAAAAATTGAAGACATAGAATACTATGATGTAAAAATTGATGCTATACACGATTTTTTATATTCAACAAAATTAATTAGCGATGAACTTGCTAAATATGCATTTGAGCCTTCGGATTATGAAAAATATCAAAGCGATATATATGAAGTATACAAGGCACAACATAGAAAGGCTAGTAGAAATTGCGATCAGTTGCGTATAACTAAAGATTCTCAGGATTTTTATGATGATATAATGGCTATGAATTCTCCAAATTTTTTAAATTTTAGAGATACGACAATTAGCTTTAAAAACGGAATGGTTCATCAAATGGCAGATGATGATAGTAACAAAAATGATAAAAAGATTGTTTGGAAGCTAAAATGAGCACTTTTATAGATAGTATTTATAGACTAAATAATAACTCTTTTATATTTACACCGCTTATTGTATCTTTTTATGAAAAATTACCGCAAACTCCTAAAAATATACTTTTAGCATATCTTGTCCTACCACTTGTTCTAAATGATATTAGTAGAAAAAATATAAAAAATTCCAAAAAAAGCAGTACTATATATACTTTTGCAAATACAAGAGATAAGGACAAGAGAAAAAATCTATTTGGACTTACCATACGAGTTAAAAGGTACAAGGATTTAACCAATTCTTGCATACAGTATGCTATAGATAACGGAATGCTACTTATAGAAAGTGATTTGTCTGTCAAATTTATAAAACCAAGCAAAAGCATACATAATAATTTAAAGGATGCACATAATGCTTGCTGCAAACTGCATAATATTTTTAAAGATTTAGACATTGTTACCATATATAAAATGCTAGGAGTTAATGAACTATGAGAGGATATGTAAAATATATAGGGATTGTAGATAAAGATGAAAGCTTGCACTATCTTGAATTTGCTGAAGGAGTAAATATCATAACAGGCAAATCATCTTCTGGCAAAAGTGCGATTATCTCTATATTTGACTACTGTTTTGGAGGTAGTGAGTCTGCAATACCTTATGGAGTTATAACTGAAAGAGCAGATATTTATTTTTTAGTTTTAAAAATAAAAGATAATTACTTAATAACCGCTAGAAAACCGGCAGACAACAGGGCGTTTTTAAAAAATACATCCGAATCCATAGATATAAAATCTATTAATGCTAAATTTTTTGATAATAAATATTTTATGTCTTTAAACGATTTTAAGGACAATCTCGGAAAATATTTTGGACTTAATATAGATGATACAGACGAAGGCTTAATGTCAAAGGATATCCGTGGAAGAAAAAAAGAAAAACCTTCCATTAGAAATATTGTTTCTTTCCTATTACAACAACAAAATTTAATAGCCAATAATCATTCATTGTTTTATAGATTTGACGAAAAAGAAAAAAGAGAACAGACTATAGAGCAGTTTAAAATATTTGCAGGTTTTGTCAATCAAGATTACTTTATAATAAAACAAAAACTATCAGAAGCACAAAGAGAACTCAAAGTGTTACAAGGCAAACAACCTCAGATAGCGGAGCAAAATAGTAAAAACACAGATGCTATAGAAAGACTATTAAAAGAGTATTTTATATTAACAAATCACCATTTATTACAAGATAGTGCTGTTGATATATTAAAAGATCCGGCAAACACATTAGATAGACTAAACAACGTAAGTATAATTGTTGACTATGAGTCGAACACTAGCATAGAAGAGTTGAATGGACTTGAAAGCGAAATCAATAAACTGTATGCAGATAAAAGATTGTTGCAATCTAGGCTAAAGGATATAAATTCTTCTACTACTAACACGAAAGAATATTTTAATACTATACAGGAGTTATCAAACTACAATGCTGTGTCTATAAAAATATCTAAATGCCCATTTTGTCATACATATAACGATAATATTTATAAAGAATCAAACGAGCTAATTGATGCAATAGAGTGGTTAAATACGGAGCTTGCAAAATCTACATACTTAATAAGCTCATTTATATCAGACAAGAAAGACATTGAAGATAGTATAAATAAAATAGATATTGAAATAAAAAGCAGAAAATCAAGAGTTAAAAGCATTAAAGACATATCTTTAAATTTGGCTAGAAATAGAAGCCTGCAAGAACAAGCGCTTAAAATAAAACTAAAACTAGAAGCCACGCTAGAGAACATATTAAACCAAATCACTTTTGATATAGATAAGCAGATACAAGATATCAAAAATAGAATTAGCGAACTTGAAAAAATATTACTAACAAACTTTAATGTAGAAAAAAATATGAGAGAAGCTACGCAATTTATAGAAAAAACAATGAATGAAATTGGCTCTAAATTCGATTTTGAAGAATCTTATAAACCCATAAACCTAAAATTTTCTCTAGAAAATTTTGAGCTTTGGCACGAACGAAATCATAACAAGGTTTATTTACGTTCTATGGGAAGTGGTGCAAATTGGCTATATAGTCATATTACATTATTTTTATCTATGCATAAGTATTTTTGTAGCCTAGGGGATAAATCAATAGTTCCTCCCATTTTATTTTTAGATCAGCCAAGCCAAGTTTATTTTCCCGCAAAAGATATTGACACCGACTTTGATGCCAAAAAGGTTGGCAACGGAGAAAAGAAAGATAGTGTGGATGAGGACTTAAGAGCCGTGACTAATTTATTTGATCAACTTGTTGATTTTTGTAAAAATACATACGAGCAAACCGGCATAAATCCACAAATTATCATAATGGAACATGCAGACAAATTAATACTTAGTAATGCAAATTTTGAAGATTTGGTTAATGGCAGAAGATGGCGCAACAAAGGGTTTATTAATTAATGCAATTTTATTACTATAAAAAGTTTAATTTATATATTAAATTCAACAAATAAAATCTAAAATTGCAAAATGCATATATCAATCTAAATAAAAGAATAGATAAATTTGACAATATTTTTCAACGAATAATAAAACTATCTAAGAAAAATATTAGAGCAACGTGGTGTAGGTAAAAAGTCCCGTCTTTACGGCCACATCTCTTTATGAGTTTGCGCTAGACTTTGAGCATTTAATAGATGAGATACATAAAATAAAAAGTGCTCATCTCATATAAAACCATAATAGATCAAACTTGGAACTTGATATAAATGGAGCCGATCTAAGTAGAAGGGTAGTAAAATATCATCTAAACACCATGTCTTTTAGAGAGTTTTTAAATTTAAATCTAAAAAACAAATATCAAAGATATGTCCTAGATGAAATTTTAACAAATTTTCAAATACAGCCTTAAATGTATCCGCTCCACTCTCTTTTATATATTCTCCGCTTACTATCGTTTTTTAAGCTCATTTCGCTTCCCTATAGCTTTCATTTATTATGGGTCTTTAAATTTATAGATGAAAATTTTTGAACCATTTGGCATTATTTTATAAGCAAGGTATCGCTATCACTTACAAAATACACCCTGACTTTTGGCTTTAAATTTTTGTTAGTTGAGCTGATAGTTTAGGCATTTCCACCCTTTTAATTTTTTGGTTTTTGCTGACTATTTTTTGAATTTTTGCTGTTTTTATGGATTAGTCAGCTAAAAAGTCAGCATAAAAATACTTGCTAGACCTTTCTTTATCTTTCTTTTTATTGCTGTAATTTTATAGAAAAATCTTTTAAAATATCGTTAAAATCGGGAGTTGTTTGCTATAACTTACTGGTAGTTTCTCTGTAATTCTTTAAGCAGTGGCGGACAGAGAGGGATTTGAACCCTCGAGCCCCGATTAAGAGCTGCACCCTTAGCAGGGGTGTGGTTTCAGCCGCTCACCCATCTGTCCAAGAAAATAAAAGTGGCATTATATCAAAAAAAGCTAATTTATTGCTTAAAACTACTTTTTAAGCTCCACTTCATACCCATTATCACTATTTTTTAGGGTATATTTGTATCTATCGTTAAGCTCTATTACTACTCGGTAGCTATTTTTATGCCATCCGATAGTTACATTTTTAAACGCCTTATTTTCCAGCTTTATCGTTTTTGTTTTAAAGGCTGTATGGGGTTGCTTAAAGTCAATAACAATCTTATGTTTATCATACGCAAAGTGTTTTATGACCTTATCTTTTGTGTTGATTTTCATCAGTAAATCATCTATTTTAAAGTCTATAAAATTTAAAAATTTAACGTCATTTTTTATCTCATTTTTGCTCTTAAATTTTACATCAAGCTCCGTTTTTTTGCTCTTTTTAGAGATATTTACATCTTGTTTCTTAGCATTTACCCCTAAATCTATGTGCGTCACACTTGGGACGGCTATTTGAGCTATTGTATCTCGTTTTATCGTATCTTTTGTGATGTTTATATCCTGTGCTACTGGCTTTGGTATCGTAACTGACACGTCTAAATTTTTAGCCATCTCTTGTGGTGCTTGCTCTTTTATTAGAATGTATTTGGCGTTTTTATCGATGGTTTTATTTATATCAATGCGTTTATGCTTTATGCTTCCGTCATCAACCCTGTAACTAAACGATACATCTAGTAGCAAATTTGCGTTAGTTGGAAAATTTATCTCTTGTTTATGAAATTCTTCAAAGCTATCTTTTAAATTCGTGCTCATAACACTAGTATTTAGCTCAGATGTCGGTAAAAACGGGTTTTCTCTACCAAAAAGCAGTCCAAAAAATATAAATAATAAATAAAATATTCTCATCTTTTATCACTCTGGGGTTCTAATTCTTTTAGCTCAAAATACTCTTTTTGCAATTGAGCGTTGTAACGTTTTAACTTTTCTACGTCTTCGGCTAGCCGCTCTTTTTTGTTAGCAAGTCCTAGCATAACATCCAAAGAGCGTTTACCAAACATCATATTACCAAAATACACACCAAGCATTATAACTACGGCTACGACGACCGTATAGCGAGTAAATTTCTTAATGGAGTATGAAAATTTTGCATTTTTATGCTCATCATACTCCTTTAAAATTTCGCTCAAATGTTGCTTCCTAAAAACTCATCGCTCTCTAACTCAATCTCTAAAAGGCGGTTGTATTTTGCGTTTCGCTCACTTCTGCTAGTTGCGCCGGTTTTTATCTCGCCAGTGTTTAGTGCTACCGCAAAGTCCGCTATAAAGCTATCCTCGCTCTCGCCACTTCTATGGCTCATCACGCAACGATAGCCGTTTCTTTGGGCTAGGCGAACGGTTTGCATTGTTTGGCTTACTGAGCCGATTTGATTTGGCTTGATTAAAATAGCGTTTGCAACGCCATTTTGTATGCCCTCACGTAAAATTTTCTCATTTGTCACAAACAAATCATCGCCAACAAGCTGAATTTTACCGCCAAGCCTTTGTGTTAGTTTCTCCCAACCATCCCAGTCATCTTCGCTTAAACCATCTTCGATTGAAAAAATCGGATATTTTTCACAAAGCATAGCATAGTATTCAATTAGCTCATCACTACTTAGCGATTTGCCCTGAACTACGTATTTGCCGTCTTTATAAAGCTCACTTGAAGCCACATCTAGGGCTAGTTTTATCTGCTTTGAAGCCTCATATCCAGCCTCTTTGATTGCTTGCATTATTAAGACAATTGGCTCTTCGTTGTCCTTTAAATTTGGAGCAAATCCACCCTCGTCGCCAACCGCTGTGCTGTGTCCAAGTTTATTTAAAATGGCTTTTAGCTTGTGATAAATTTCAGTTGCCGCACGTAAAGCGTCGCTAAAACTCTCAAATCCAAATGGCATTATCATAAATTCCTGAAAATCCACGCTGTTATTTGCGTGAGCACCGCCGTTTATGATATTAAACATAGGCACTGGCAATACACTTGCGTTTGCACCGCCAAGATAGCGATATAGCGGGATATTTAGGCTTTTTGCAGCTGCTCTGGCAACTGCCATAGATACGCCTAGGACTGCATTTGCACCTAAATTTGAGTAGTTATCCGTGCCATCAAGTGCTAACATCTCATCATCAACAGCCTTTTGATTAAATGCGTCAAGTCCGATTATAGCTTCAGCAATCTTTTCATTTACATTACTAACCGCGTTTAAAACGCCCTTGCCACCGTATCTAGCACCGCCGTCCCTTAGCTCTAAGGCCTCGCGTTTACCAGTGCTTGCCCCACTTGGCACGATAGCTTCTGCGTTTGTGCCGTCACTTAGCGTTACGTATGCCTTTATTGTTGGATTGCCCCTGCTATCAAGCACTTCTACTGCTCTTACGTCCTCGATATAGATCATTCGTCATCTCCTTTTTTGCTTTTGTCCTCATCATCCTCATCATCTTTGCCACCGCTTAAAAGATTGCTTGAGCCTATTGAATTTTGTATTGCAGAGATTACCTCGTCAGCCACGTCTTTATGCTCTTTTAAGTAGGCTTTTGCATTTTCACGACCTTGTCCGAGTTTATTTGCCTTATAACTAAACCAAGCACCGCTTTTATCAACTATATCGAGTTTCACGCCATAATCGATAATCTCACCTTCTTTACTAATCCCCTCGCCAAACATTACATCAAACTCAGCAACTCTAAATGGTGGTGCAACCTTGTTTTTTACAACCTTGACTTTTACGCGGTTTCCTATGCTCTCTTCATTTTGCTTAAGCGTTGCCACGCGGCGAACATCTATACGAACAGATGAGTAAAATTTAAGTGCATTTCCGCCAGTAGTAGTTTCTGGTGTGCCATATCCTGTTTGTCCTATTTTCATACGAATTTGGTTTATGAAAATAACCATTGTGCCCATTTTATGCACGATGCCAGTTAGCTTTCTAAGCGCCTGGCTCATAAGTCTTGCCTGAAGTCCAACGTGCTGATCGCCCATATCGCCTTCTATCTCGCTCTTTGGAGTAAGGGCTGCGACGCTATCTATAACGATAACATCGATAGCTCCACTTCTAGCGATAGTTTCAACCATATCAAGTGCTTGTTCGCCAAAGTCTGGTTGCGCAACATAAAGGTTATCCGTATCAACACCTAAATTCTTAGCATACTTAACATCCAAAGCGTGTTCTGCGTCTATAAAAGCACACGTTCCACCAGCTTTTTGGGCTTCTGCGATTATGTGAAGTGTCAAAGTTGTTTTACCAGAGCTTTCTGGTCCATAAATTTCAATGATACGACCTTTTGGCACACCGCCTATCCCAAGTGCTAAATCAAGCCCTATCGAGCCTGTAGGTATGCTATCGATAGGCTCAACTTGCTTATCACCAAGCTTTATCATCGCACCTTTGCCAAAGTCCTTTGTGATCTGTTTTAAAGCCAAATCAAGGGCTTTTTGTTTTTCTGCGTCCATATTTTACCTTGTTAGAAATTTCTTTTGATTTTATCTAAAAAAAATTTAATAAATGCTGTTTTTGGGTAAAATTTTATCTCTTATAATCAGACTTTAATCGCAAAAGATAATACTTTCGCCTAGGTTATTAGCTAGGTTAATTGCCACAAAAAGCTCGGTTTTATTAAGCAAAAATGCGTAATAATCGCCATCCTTTAACGCGTAAATTCCAAGTGTCAGTGGCTCTTTTAGAGCTTTTACACACTCGCTTATTGATTTTTGATCTAAAATTTCATCGCTTTTTATTTGGGTTTTAAAATTCTCTACGCCCAAAACGCTCACAAACTCGCTAACACTCATATTTTTATTTATGATTTTTATCTTTTTATCTTTGGCTAGATTGTTACAAATTTCAATAAAACTATCTCCAGATACGCCAAAAAAATCACTAAATTCCTTTAAATTTTGGCTTTTTTCTTTTTTTGATTTATACACGGCAAAGATGACAATGGACATAAAAACTATAAAAGTTGTAAAAAGTTCTGTTAAAAGTTGTTGCATTTTATCTTAGAGTATCACGACTTCAGTTTGTAAATTTATGCCAAAATTTTCATATACTCGCAGTTTTGCTAGATTTATAAGGCTAATTGCGTCATCAAATGTTGCGTTGTTAAAATTTATTAAAAAATTTGCGTGTTTTTCGCTAAATTTTGCACCACCAATGATATGCCCTTTAAGTCCCACAGCCTCTATTAAACGCCCTGCAAAATCGCCTTTTGGGTTTGTAAAACAGCTACCAAAACTAGCCCCATTTGGCTGATTTTTTCGCTTATTTTCAAACTCATTTGAAGCACTAAGGCTAAATCCATTTGAGATTTTAAACCTAGCGGCTAAAATCGCACACTCTATCCCGCTATGCCTATAGCTAAATGCAAAATTTTCACGCCCTATCCAGCCATTTGGAGTTAAAATTTCAAGCAAATTATCGCTTATACTAAACCCTAAAAGTCCGGCATTCATCTTGATTAATCCGCCAAGAGTACCAGGGATATTTTTTAAAAATTCGTAGTTTGCAATGTCATTTGATTTTGCAAAATTGTAAATTTTGGCACTCTTTGTTCTTGCTCCAACCTCTAAAATTTCGCCGTTTAATTTTATATAGTCAAAATTTTGGCTAAGCATTGCTAATTTTGGTGGATTTGATGAGAGTAAAATATTGTTTGCACCGCCGATGATTACGTGATCTTGTGGGATTTCATTTTCATTTTCTATCACAAAAACTTCACAAACTCCGCCGATTTTAACTGAGCTAAATTTTGAAAAATCAACCAATTTTTTCATTTTATAAACTCAGGTATCATCTCTATCATTTTTATGGTAAATTCGCTCATCATCGTAACCATCCAAGGCATTAAAAAGATGATGACTACGACAACTAAGATGATTTTTGGCACGAAGCTTAGCGTGGTTTCGTTTATCTGTGTCGTGGCTTGAAAGATAGAGATTAAAAGACCAGCAATTAGCCCACTTAGCAACATTGGTAGGCTTAAATAAAGGGCTACCTTAAATGTTTCAACACCAAGCGAAACGAGTGTGCTTTGCATTAGCTAAACCTTACTTTGTTATACTCTGTGGGTATAAAAAAGTCATTTGCGTCTAAAAGCTCAGGGTAAAATTTATGCTTATAGCCTAGCTCAAATAGAGCGTTTAGAGACTTTATCGCCGTTTCGTCCATTGTGATTGAGCTTTCGTTTGCATACATATTTAGATAGGTTTTTAGTTTTTGCTTATCGACTCTGATTAAATTTCGCTCCATTAGCATATGCGATAAAAATGGCTTGTGTGCGGTCGCGATCCTAACAGCCTCGGTCAAAACTCGCTCAGTTTCAATGGCGTCAGTTAATGGCAAACTTCTACGTAACGCCATACCGCCAAGTGGCAAAGGTATCTCTCCAGCCAAATCACACCAAATATCCCAAATTTCACGCTCGACGCAAAGCTGGTCTGAAAACTCTAAAATACTCTCGTGTATAAGCACACCAGCATCAACCTCATCACTTAAAACAGCGTTTTCAATCTCTAAAAAATTCTTATAAACTATGCGAGCATCAGGGTATGCGATACGAAAAAGAAGTGCGTTTGTAGTGTGTTTTCCTGAAAGGGCGACTTTGAAATTTCGCTTTAAAACTTTGCCTTTTTTCTTTATAAGTTTTGGCCCATAGCCATTACCAAAGCTAACCGCCGTGCGTAAAAGTGCGTAGTCGTCTTTTATGAGCGGATAGAGTGCAAAACTAATCGCTGTGGCAGTGTATGTGCCTTTTAATGCTTCATCGTTTAAGGTCTGTATATCAAGTGCGGTGTTAAAAAATCTAAGCCACTCTGAGCTAACCCAGCCAAATTTTATAGCCATATACATAAAAATATCGTCAGCGTCTGGTGAGTGTGCGACATCAATTTGTTTAAAATGCTTCAAAATTTATCCTTTTGGCGTATTTTAGCTAAAAATTACTAAAGTTAAAAGGTTACTTTTTCTAGTCGTTTAGATATTATATTTTTGCGTCCAAATTTCGCTTCATCTTTGCCGTTTAACTCTACTAAATCGCCTGTAAAACCGCAGGTTGTATTTTGCGTTAGATAGCTACCCACGCCATAAACATCAACTGGCGTTTTGTGCGTCTCAAACTCTGCTATTTTTTGAGGTTCAAATCCTGAGCTAACAACGATTTTAACATGCTTAAAACCATTTTCATCCAGTGCATTTCTAAGTGCAAAAATAAGCTCCTTGCATACTCCGTGCGGATCAAAACCGCTAGTGTCTTTATCTAAAAAATACCTATCTATTAAATTTTTAGATGTATCTACTCTTACAGCATTAAGCTTTTTATCAAACGCACGTGCAACCCTTAAAGCATCTGTGATAACGTCGTTGTTATAATCAACAAGTGCCGTTATAGGCTCGTCTTTAAAGGTTTGTAAATAAAGCTCACAAGCCTTAACTATATCGCCACCGCAAATTTGTATGAGTGCGTGTGGCATAGTCCCAGAGCCTTTGCCTCCCCACCAAAGCCCCTGTGCGTCGGTAGCTACTTTGGTAATACCCGCTATAAAACTTGCGTATCCATCGCCAATTTGCGTAGCAATGTCATCTTGCCTGTCAGCCATAGAGAATACACATTTGCCATTTGCTGCTTTTAATACCCGCATAGCGTTTGTAGCAACCGAGCTTCTACGTGCCAAAACAGCGTCTATGGCGTTTTCTAAAAAGCCAAAATTTTCATATTTGCCTCTTACTTTTAGTACTGGCTCACAAGAGCTAATGATATCGCCGTCATTTAAAGCGTAAATTTCAAGGCTTTCTGGCTCTTTTGCAAATGTATAAATGAGTGCTATCGCCTCATCTATACCACACAACATAGCACCCTCAACACGAGTAAACCACTGCATAGTAACGTCACTTGCTAGGTTATTTTGGGTTACTATTTTTTGCACCTTTAAAAAATACTCAGCCGTAAAAAAACCCTCTCTTATCCGCTCATCAAATTTAAACGTGGCATTTGTTAGGCGTTTTATCTTGCCTTGTTTTTTTAGCTCTATTTCGTTCATTTTTTATAAAATCCTATTAAAAGTCTAGGTAGTATCACAAGTGCTGAAAGTAGCATTAAAGCCATTACCATATCAGTTAAAAGTCCAAAATATATCGTTGGTATAAAGTTGCTACTCATCATCACACTAAAGCCCAAAAATATCGCAAACGAAGTATAATACATCGCGTATCCAATACTTGCGTGACTTGCTTTAATAGCCTCTTTAATGCTTTTTGACGATAGCTCGTGTCTAAAGCGATGAAGGTAGTGTATAATATCATCAACACCGATACCTATGCTTATCGCGGCTATCGTAATACTCATCACATCAAGCGGTATGCCAAAAATTCCCATTGTGCCAAATAAAACGCAAAGCGGGATTAAATTCGTAATAATAGCTATCAAAGCTAATTTGATGCTTTTAAAAATCAAACAAAACAGCACAAAGAGTATCGCAACACTGATGCCAAAACTATCAAATTGAGAGCTTACTAAATTTAAAAGCATATTATTATAAAGCACCATCATACCAACAACGCTAACTTCTACGTTATCATCTTTTAAAATTTCATTTAGCTCAGATTTTATCTCTTTTAAAAATCTATCTCGGCGTAAATTTTCATCGCTATCTTTAATACGCAAAGCAAATCTAAGCTCATCTGCCTTAATATTTACATAGGGGCTTAGAAGTATGTCTTTGTATTGTTTTGGGAGTTTTTCATACATCGCAGATAGCAAAAAGTCATCGACTTTGCCATCGTTTAGCTCCCTTATAATGGCTGTTAGAGTAGCTAGTGAGCCAACAGAGCCTACGAAATTTTTATTTTTTAGATATTCGTGGGTTTTTTCTGCAACCCTTGTGCGATAGCTATTAAACCAGTATTTTTCATCGTTTGAAATTTGCTCAAATTCATTTTCAAACTCATCTGTGCTTTTTTGTGGTTGCTCTTTGTTATCTTTAAATTTTATGATGACATCAACAGGCACAGTTCCGCCCAAATTTTCATCGATAACTTGCATACCTTGTCTGATTTGAGTATTTTTCTTAAAGTAGCCAATAAAGCTATTTTCAACCTTAAGCTGACTAATGCCATAAGCCCCAAACACAACGCACACAACACACGCAACATAGACAAATTTTGGCTTTAAAATCGCAAAATCTGCACATTTTTTAGTAAAGCTAAAGCTACTTTCAAATGTCCTAACGGGCGCTATTTTGTTAAAACTTACAAGTATCGCTCCAAATAAAACAAATGCCAAAATAAGCGATATAAAAATTCCAGCACTCATCATCACGCCAAGCATAATAACAGGCTTAATATCAGCACTAGCAAGTGAAGCAAAGCCCACAATCGTAGTAAAAATCGCCCAAAAACTAGGACTTGCCTTATCTCTTAGGGTTAGATAAACTAGTGCTTTTTGGCTAAATTTGGGGTGTTTTGTGTAAATTTCTCTATATGTGACGGTTAGGTGGATTACTACTGATATGGTTATAATTAGCACTAAAGCTATGTAGTTTGAGCTAATAACCGTAATCTCCCAGCCAAAAAGTCCAAAAAGTCCGCTTGAAAAAATCACGCTTACAACGCATATAAAAATAGGCAAAACAATCCAAATGATCTGCCTAAAAAAGAGCCAAAGACTAAATGCAAGTAGCAGAGCAACACTAACGCCATACGTGTAAAGATCACTTTTTACAAAGCTTATCATATCATCAGCGATCATTTGTGCGCCACCTAAAAATAGCTCATTTTGCTCATTTTTAAATTTTTGTATGGTTTGCTTTATATTTTCAAGCCCGTTATGCTCTTTAATGCGTAGCTCGTCCCTATAAGCCTTTAACTCATCTTTGACCTTTTCTAGCTGTTTTTGATCGCTGTTTTGTTTTAGCAAACTATTTCTGTGGTTTAAAAGCTCGATATATTTTTTATCCTCTTTTAAATTTAAAACTATTGCTGTTGTTTTTAAATCTTTACTTATTAAATTTGAGCTATAAATCGGACTTGTGGCAAACTCTAACTTTGCTAAACTAACGTTTATGTCGGCATCTTTAAGTGTTGGCGTGTGATCTAGTATGCCAGTTAGTCCGCCCTTTACGCTTTTTAAAAGCGGAACATTTGTGATGTTTATGACGTTTTGTACAAGTTCATTTTTGGCTAGTTCGTTGCTTAAATTTTCAATTAGCTCAAGGCTATTTTTTGAAAACAGATCATCTTTTGGAGTGTATGTAACAACTAAAAAATTTGACGAGGCGTATCTATCTATAACATCTCGCCAAATCGCTAAATCTTTGTCATTTTCTAACAGCAAAGTTTCTGAAGAGGCATCAACCTCTAGCTTCGTGCTAAAGTAGCCAAGCGCAATTGTGAGCGTAAAAACAACCGCTAAAATAGACCTACTAAAGCCTAGTAAAATTTTAAAAGCTCGTTTCAATTATCAACTTTTAGAGGTGCTGTTTCGTTTAGTTTTTTCATAAGCGTTGCAAAATCAGCACTCTCAAGCATATCAGCAAACTGACTTCTATACGTCTGTATCAAGCTAACGCCGATCATCTCTATGTCATAAATCAGCCAGTTATCATTTGAATTATAAAATTTATACACAAACTCATATTTGTTTGCGTTACTAATTAGTTCTGAGTTTAAAAAGACGCGATTTGACTGTGGTTGGGTCTGTTCTTTTATGATGATTTTTTGATCGGTATAGCTTAGTAGTTTGTCGATATATGAGGCTTTTAACTTTTGCTCAAATGCCTTGCTAAACTCATCTTGTTCGCCTGGCGTAAGGGCGTTAAATTTTTTACCAAGGCTAATTTTTGCCATCTGCTTGTAGTCAAAAAGTGGGTCAAATATGGCAAAAAGCTGAGTTGTTTTTTGCTCACTACTTAGCTCTTTGGTTGTTAAAATTTTTATCGCCTCATCTGTTTTTGCTTCAACGACACTTTTTATCTCATCTTTTGATAGGGCAAAAAGCATATTTGCAAAAAGGCAAAATGAGAGTAAAATCTTTAAAATTTTCATTTTATTCCTTTATTAGGTGGTTTCGTCTTTGCTCGTACGTGTCGCGTAAAAACGGATATAAGTCGATAGCGTCCTTTTTTAGTTGCTTGTATGACATTGAGCTTAGGGACTTTGAGTTTGTTTCATCAAATGTTTTTACGGCAAGTTCTAGCGTTTCTGGCTCTATGTAGCTTGTAGGTTTGCTAAAATAGTCACCAACCATACCAAAAGTATCCCTTAAATTTGACGGGCCAAATATAGGCCAAACTATGTGAAATCCGCTGCCCACGCCCCAATATCCAAGCGTTTGACCAAAATCCTCATCGTGGCGTGGAATTTTATAGTATTTTGTAGCAACATCACTAACACCAGCAAACCCAACTATAGTATTTGCCACAAACCTTAGCGTCTCTTCACCCGCGTTTTGAAATTTAAACTGCAAAAGATTATTTATAAGCCTTAATGGATAAAGGGCATTATCAAATATATTTGCTATCGCCTCCCTGCCCTCTTGTGGCACAAGCCACCTATATCCATCTAAAACAGGGTCAAAAATGTATGTGTAGATCGTGTCATTTATACTTGTCATTACGCGGTTGTAACCACTTAGTGGGTCAAAAATTTCCTTCTTATCAAACTCATCTTCAAACTCATCTGTTTGTGCAAATACGATAGTTAGACTAAAAATAATCGCTAAAAAATATCTCATAAATGCCTTAAATTTATAAATTTAGTCGTTGATTTTACAGATAAAAAACTTTTAATTCGATTAAAATTTTAAGCTAAATTATATATATTTTTATTTATACTTACAAAATTATTTATTTATATAATATCAATAAAAAGGGGCATTGTTGAAAGCAGATGTAAATTTGGAGCTACTTTTTCCAAGTGGGCTTGAGATACTTAGCAAACACATAAGCTTACTAAAGGCAGTAGATGAAACAAAGTCGATAACAAAAGCAGCTCAAATGCTTGGCATATCTTATAAAAACGCTTGGGATAGCCTAGATATTATAAACAACAAAAGCGATAAACCGCTCATCATAAGAACGGACGGAAATAAGAAAAATAGCGGATCTGGGCTAAGCGAATATGGCAAAAAAATGGTGCAAATTTATGACACTTTGCTTGGTGCACAAAGGGATTTCTTGGCAAAAATTTGCAAAGAAGTTGATTTGGTTGAAGCGGACGTCATAAATTTAAGTCGCCTAAAACCAAGCCTTAGCGCTAGAAATCAGCTAAATTGCGAGATAGTAAAGATAAAAGAGGGTGCTGTAAATTCCCAAATTACTGGCAAACTGCAAAGTGGAGAGCTACTAAACGCCACCATTACACTACATAGCCAAAAAGAGCTTGATTTAAAAGAGGGAATGAGGGCTGTATTTATATTTAAAGCACCTGCTGTTATGTTAGCGTCTAATGATGACAAATTTACTCTTAGCACACAAAATCAACTCATAGGCGAAGCGATATCTGTAAAAATCGGAGCCGTTAGTGCTGAAGTAGTGCTGTCGCTTGGTGCTGGACAGACTATAAGTTCTGTTATAAGCAAAGAGAGTGTTATGAGCCTGAAAATTGGCGTGGGCGATAGATTAAAAGCGATTGTAGAACCAAATAATATCATAATAGGAGTATGAGATGAAAAAAATTTTATTAGCACTTTGTGTGAGTGTGATTGGTGTTTTTGGCGGAGAGATAAAGGTTTTTGCGGCTGCAAATACAACCTACGCTTTTCCTGAACTTATAAAAGCATTTAATGCAAAAAATCCTGACACCAAGGTTTCGCTATCGCTTGGTGCTAGTGGCGGACTTGTCACACAGATACAAAATGGGGCACCTGCTGATATTTTTATGTCTGCTGATATGGATTTTGCACAAAAACTTTATGACGCAAATTTAGCCGTAGATAAACCGATAGTTTATGCTCAGGGTATGCTTGCGATGTTTAGCATACGCAATGTCGATTTTAGCAAAGGCATAAACGTGGTAGAGGGCTTAAAGGCCATAAGCATTGCAAATCCAAATACCGCCCCATACGGCAAAGCTAGTATCCAGGCGCTAAAAAATGCTAAAATTTTTGATAAAGTTGAAAAAAATATCGTTTATGCTCAAAAAATTTCAGAAACTCTCTCACAGGCTTTAAGCGCTTCAGATGTCGGATTTATCGCGGCTAGTTCGCTTTATGATGAGAAGATGTCAAAGTATAAAGAGGGTGTGAATTACGCATTTGTCGACACAAAACTCTACTCGCCAATAGATCAAGGCATAGTGCTTTTAGCTCGCTCAAGAGATAACAAAGAAGCGGTGGAATTTTATAAGTTTATCCTATCTAATGACGCAAAAACGATCTTTAAAAAATACGGCTACAACGTTAAATAATGATAGAAGCAAAAGTCGAGCGTATCGTTAGCAAAGATGAGATGAGCTATGTCATTTTTAGCTCAGATATTGGCAAATTTAGTATGCTAAGTCTTGAAAATTTAGAGCTTAAACCTTTAAGTAGTGTAAAACTTGGGTTTAAAAGCTCTGATGTGTTTTTATCACGCTCTAGGCTTAAGGAATGCTCGGTAAAAAATGAAATTTTATGCACCATAAAACGCATAGAGCGTGGAGAGATAATCGCTTGTATCCATCTTGGCTCGTTTGGTTATGAGTTTGAGAGCATTATATCATCTGATTCTTGTGCCACGCTTTTGCTTAAAGAGGGCGAGGAAATTTTTGCCTACATCAAATCAACGTCTATTTTCATAAGTAGTTTTGATGATAAGCATTGATGTAAAAAAGCCCTTAAATGGCGGTAATGGCGAGTTTTTACTTGAAGCTAATATGCAGATACAAAGGGGCGAGTTTGTTTGCATTTATGGCAGTAGCGGGAGTGGCAAAACTACGCTTTTAAGACTACTTGCTGGTTTTGAGCAACCACAAAGTGGAAGCATAAGCGTTTTTGGCAAAACGTTTTTTGACAACGATACAAATTTAGCCCCACAAAAGCGAAATATAGGCTTTTTGTTTCAAGATTATGCACTCTTTGAAAATATGAGTGTAATGCAAAATTTGATGTTTGCCAAACGCGATAAACTAAAGGCTGATGAGCTTTTAGAGCTTATGGATTTAGTCTCATTAAAAAATGCCAACATCGCCACACTTTCAGGCGGACAAAAGCAACGCCTTACACTAGCTCGTGCACTTATGCGTTCGCCCGAAATTTTACTGCTTGATGAGCCTTTGTCCGCACTTGATAGTGTTATGCGTGAAAAATTGCAAGAGTATTTGCAAACCATACACAAAATTTTTGGTATTACTATTATTTTAATAAGCCACGACGTGAGTGAAATTTACAGACTTTGCTCGAAAGTTTTTGTGCTTGAAGATGGCAAAATTTGCAAAACTTGCACTCCAAGGGAACTATTTTTAAAAACTTCTGGTTCAAAAAAACTCGCATTTAATGCCAAAATTTTAGAGATTTACAAAAGCGATGTCGCGTTTGTTGCTTTGGTGCTTGTGCAAAATCAGCTTTGCAAGGTCGTACTTAGCAACGCCGAGGCTGGTGCTTTAAAAAATGGCGATGAGGTAGTACTTAGCGTTAAAGCATTTGGCGTATCTTTAGCAAAAATAGGGCAAGAGATATGATAGATTTTACTCCATTTTATCTATCGCTAAAACTGTCGCTGATTACAACAATTGTGCTGTTTTTTCTCACCCTTCCACTTGCTTATTTTATGGCTAGGACAAATTTTCGTTTAAAGCCGATTTTTGAGGCACTCATCTCGCTACCACTTGTGTTGCCACCAAGCGTTTTGGGCTTTTACTTGTTACTGTTTTTATCGCCATATTCAGCACTTGGCAAATTTATAGAAAATACCTTTGATATTCGTTTGGTTTTTAACTTCACTGGACTTGTCATTGCAAGTTGCATTTATTCATTGCCATTTATGTTTGCTCCGTTAAAATCCGGTTTTGAAAGCCTTCGTCCTAGCCTTTTTGAGGCTAGCTACTCGCTAGGAAAAAGTAAAATTTCAACGCTATTTTTTGTAGCCCTGCCAAATATAAAGCCAAGTTTATTAACCGCCATTGTTGTTAGTTTTGCTCACACCATGGGCGAGTTTGGTGTTGTTTTGATGATTGGCGGAAGCGTTGGCGATGAAACGAGAGTGGCCAGTATTGCCATTTTTGAAGCAGTTGAGATGCTTGATTATGAAAAAGCTCAAATTTATGCAGGAATTATGCTACTTTTTAGCTTTAGCGTGTTGTTTTTACTATATTTGTTTAATAATAAAAAGTTTTAAAATCCGCACTTTTTTATCTCATCAAGCACCATTTTTGGCGTTAGATTTTTCATACACTCGTGCGTTTTTAGGGGGCAAACACGCTTCATACAGGGCATACAGGCTAAATTTAGGCGTAAAATCCTAGCGTTTGGGTTGCCCCAAGGGCTGGTTTCAGCCCATTTTGTCGGGCCAAAAAGTGCGATTGTAGGCACTTTAAAGGCGGCTGCTATGTGCATAGGACCGCTATCATTTGTGATAAAAAGTCCAAGACCGCCGATATATTCACAAAGCTCTTTAATGCCGGTTTGTCCGCAAAGATTTGTAAATTTAACCCCATTTTGGCTTAAAATTTCTGCGATTTTAGCACAAATTTCACTCTCATTTTGACCGCCAAAGATGAAAATTTCACGCTCACCAAGCGACATTGCAACATTAGCAAAATACTCTGGATACCACCTTTTTGCAGACCCGTAAGTTGCACCAGGATTTAACCCGATAGCGTTTTTTAGCGGTTTTGGTGTGAAATTTAGCTTTAAATTATCACACGTCTCATCAATTTTTAAAGCCGATTTTATAAAATCAAGATATTTTAACACCTGATGTTTTTGCTCTTGCATCTTTTTAAATTTAAAGCTATTTTTGCTTAGCATTTTTAGTAAAAACGAGCTTATTAGCGAGCTACGAAAGCTAATGGCAAGGTCAAACTTTCCTAAATTTTTTACCATTTTATATAGATAAAACAAGCGATTTTTTGCCTTTTTACTCTCATCAACGACAACAAATTCGCAGTTTTTATGCGTTTTAAGAAGCTGTGTGCTTACAAACGAGCCAAAAAAAACAAACTTAGCGTTTTTATGTTTTTTTGTAATACTCTCAATCGCTGGGGTCGCCATAACGCAATCTCCAAGCCAAGTGGGCAGCTCTATAAAAATTCTCATCTTAACACGCTTTTAATAAGCTCTAAGCTCTCTTTTGCATTTTTTTCTATGCTAAAATTAGTTGCGATTTGATAGGATTTTTCTTGCTTAGCTCTTAAAATTTCAGGGTTTGTAAGTAAAATTTCAAGCGTGTTTAAAATGCTTTTATCACTTGGATTTTTCATCACAAACTCGCTATCTAGAATTTCACTTGCACCATTTTGTGCGGTCGTAAATACCACGTTTTTAAAACTAAGTGCCTCTAAAACGACATTTGAAAACGGCTCGTAGCGAGTTGGCAGGATAAAAATATCAGCCGCCTTGTAATAATCACTAACGTTGTTTTTTGCACCCAAAAACTGCACTTTGGTGTTTATGCCAAGATTGTTTGCCTTTGCTTCGTAGCTTTTTGCATTTTTGTCTTTGCCGATTATTATGGCGTTAAATGGGGCTTTAATAAGTGAAATTAGCTCTAAAAACTCACTCACACCCTTTCGCTCAAACCCGCTACCAACAAACAAAATAAGCGGTAAATTTTCATCACAAACCGCCTTTTTGCTCTCATTTTTATCAAAATTATCTGGGATTTTTACGCCGTTATAGATGACTTTTATTTTTTGCTCTGGAATTCCATATGTGTTTATGATTTGATTTTTTACGAAATTTGAGTTTGCAATTATCATTTTTGCGTTTTTAAAGCATCGCTTTTCAAGGTAGCAATAGACCGTATTTAGCGGGTTTAGACGGCTCTTTTTCTCGCTCATATAAACCCTATGCACCCCATCTCCGGCTCTATAAATATCAGCACTACTTATACGTTCAAGCGAGAAGTAAAAGCTATCTTTTTTAGTGATTTTTGCGTAGGCATTAAAGATGAGTGCTTTTATCCAAGAGCTTAGAAATTTTGGCATTTTTAGGCTTTTTATCTCACACTCAATACCATCGTTTTTAAGTGCATTAACTAGCCTTGATAGATAAATTTCAGCCCCACCAAGGGCTTTTGGATTAGCACGCAAAAAGGTGATTTTTTTCATATTTTTATTGTTAAAGACCTATTTTTAGGGGCAATTTTAGCCAAAATTACAGAAAAATAAAATAAATCCAAATTTATTCATTCTAGCTTCATTTTGTGGTTTTATAATTCGCTCATCTAACTTAAAACAAAGGATTAAAAATGAACAAACTACTAAGTTTTGCTGTTTTAGCAGCAGTTTTAGGCACGACAGGCTTACAGGCGGCTATCACATACGATGAAGCCTTAAAAATAGCGCAGAAAAACCTACCTGGTTCAAACGTCAAAGACATCTCAATAGATGTAAAAAACGGCACGACATTTTATAAGGTTGAGTCTTTTAAAGATGACATAAAGCAACAGATAAAAATTGATGCGACAAATTCTCAAATCGTAGAGCAAAAGAGCAAAAATAAAAAGCTCCTGCCAAGCGAGGCGATAGATTTTTCAAAATTCTCACTTAGCATTGATGAGGCGGTTAGCAAAGCACTAGCGCTTGAAGCTGGCTGGAGTCTTGATGAGGCAGATCTTGATAATAAAAACGGCACTTGGATTTACAAAATAGAGTTAAAACGTGATAAAAACGAAAGAAAGGTGATTATAAACGCACAAACAGGCGAGATAATAAAGGATAAAAGATGAGCGAAATTTTAGATACAAATCAAACACAAAATAAAACAGAGCAAAATTGTGAAAATTTATGCAAAAAATACCCAAAAATGCAAAATTTACACAAAAAGGTACTTGAAATTTCACTAAACGGCGTGGCTGAGTTGCTAATTTACACCGGCAAAACCGGAGTTTGGCTATCAAATTTAGCAAACGAGCTAAAAGATGATACGCAAAAAGCAAGGCTCTCGAAGATAAACGAGGAGCAAGTTAAGATTAATGGCATAGAGATAATCTCGCATGACTTGGTTAAAGACGTCATTGCAAAACGCCTAAAAACCGAAGTTATCAACATTTACTTTGCTCAAATTTATCTAGCAAAAAAAGATGATTTGACAGATGATGCGTATTTTTATGAGGTAGAGGCTAGATTTAATAACTTTTTATACCATTTTAAAATCAAAGCCATTGACGCAGAAATTTTAAACATTAAGGTAAAAAGCTAAAATTTGATAAAATAACACGCAAATTTTAGAAAGGCAAAGATGAAAATTTTAGTCGTAGAAGACGAGATAGACCTAAATAACGTCATCGTAAAACACCTTAAAAAGAGCGGATATAGCGTAGATAGTGCATTTAACGGCGATGAGGCTATGGGCTTTATCGCCGTAGCACGCTACGACCTTATCGTGCTTGATGTTATGATGCCAGTAATGGACGGGCTTACATTTTTAAAAAAAATACGAACTAAAAAGCTTGATACTGCCGTGCTAATACTAACAGCAAAGGATGAGATAGACGATATTGTGGGCGGACTTGACGCTGGGGCTGATGATTATTTAGTAAAGCCATTTGATTTTAAAGAGCTTTTAGCAAGAATAAGAGTGTTAATAAGGCGAAATAGTGGCAACGCCGATAATGAAATTTCAGTAGATAGGCTAAAAATCAACCTTTTAAAAAAATCCGTAAAGCTAGATGAGCAAGAGATAGAACTAACCGCCAAAGAGTATGAAATTTTAGAGTTTTTGACGCTAAATAAGGGCAGAATTTTAAGTAGAGAGAAGATTAAAGAGCACGTTTGGGATTTTGACTACACGGGTAGTTCAAATATCATTGACGTGCTTGTAAAAAACATAAGAAAAAAGCTTGGCAAAAACGAAATAATCCAAACCAAAAGAGGACTTGGCTATGTTATTAAGGATTAAACAAGCGGTTAAAAATATCCCAATTACTGCACGTGTAACGCTTTGGTATTCATTTTTCATTATCGTTTTAGTAACGGCACTTATCATCATCTCAGCACTCATAGCAGATGAAATTTTTAAAAGCACCGGTCAGAAAAAACTAGCAAAATCAGTCACAAAAATCGCTAATGATATGAGAGAATTCAAGCCTTATGATGACGGGATATTTTTTATAAAATACGGCGCAAATGGTAGTGTGGTTGGTGGTTTGGTGCCTAAAAATTTTGATGCCTCACTTAAAAAAGATAGCGCAGAAATTAGACTTTATGAGAACGATAAAAACCGCTTTTACTACTATGATATCGCTACGAATGATAGCGGTATTTGGATTAGAGGCGTTATAAATATAGATAATTTTTTTAAAAAAGACGGGCTGTTTTTACTAGCACTTGGCATTTTTGTGCCAGTTTTGTTTATATTTGTGCTTTATGGTGGCTATAAAACCATAAAAAATGCAATGAAGCCAGTATCTATAATGTCAAAAACCGCCCTTGATATCGGACATAACAAGGACTTTTCAAAGCGTATAAAACTGCCAGAGGGTAAAGATGAGCTACACACACTAGCAAGTGTTTTTAACCTAATGTTAGACTCTCTTGAAAGTGCCTACAAAAGCGAAAAACAGCTCACATCTAACATCTCCCACGAGCTACGAACACCGCTATCTGTTATCATCGCCGAGAGCGACTACGCAAAAAAATATTCACAAAATTTAGATGAAGCAAAGGAGTCGCTAGACATCATCATAAGGCAATCTAAAAAAATAGCCTCATTAATAGATCAAATTTTAGAGATTTCACGGCTAGAATCAGGCAGAAATTTGCCCCTAAAACGCATAAATCTTAGCTTAGTTTTAAAAAACATTGCCACGGATTATGAAAAACTAGCTGGTATTAAAGGGATAAAATTTAGCCACAATATCGCTGATAATGTAGAAATTTTAGGCGATGAGCTGATGATAATTAGGCTGGTTGATAACTTTTTAAGTAATGGGCTAAAATTTAGTACGAACAAGATTGAGCTAAATCTAAGCGCTTCTAAAACACGGGCTTTGCTAAGTGTCAAAGATGACGGGGCTGGAATTTTACAAAAAGATACCGAGCTAATTTGGCACAAATTTTACCAAGCCGAGAGTTCAAGAAATAAAAATTTAAACGCAGGTAGCGGTCTTGGACTTGCTATTGCTAAAAATATCGCTAATCTTCACAACGCAAAAATCGGCGTAAAAAGCAAGCCTAGTGCTGGCAGTGAATTTTGGGTGGAGTTTTGCATTTAAGCACCCCACGCCAAATCAACATTATCGCCTCTAGAAGCTTAATTTGATTGCCAACATGCCTAGTTTTTCTAATATATAAAATGATTTTGTCATTTCAGAATTTATTTTTAAAAAAATTCTAAAAAATATTTTTAAATTTACAAAATTGATATTTTTATAAATACAATATTGTTAATATCGTATCAAAAATCATAGAATTAAAAATATGCTTTGCTTTAGGCAAAAACCAAACAGTAAAGGAAAGATTATGATAAAGAACATCTTTAAATCAACCATATTCATTGGCATTATGCTTTTTTATGGTTGTAGCTCAAAAAATATACAGACAACAGAGCAAATAATGCCAACAAATCCACTAGGTACGGCATTTGGTGATCCAAATGATCCAGATCCGCTAAAACTAGGCAAAACTCCGACTCCACTATCAGATTCATTTGATAACCCGCAACCGCTAAAACTACCTAGAAAATTGCCTGAGTTTGAAAAACCCATCCAAAATTCACTCACAAAAGATAGACCGCTTTTATCGGCCAGCAATAGTGATGCAGCAAACGCAAATTTTCCAAACCTAGATAACGTAAGCGACTATTTAACGATTATGGCACCAAATGGCATTACAATCTCAGTTTGGTCATCAACTCCTGGCAACTGGCTTTGGGGTTATGCACTCTATAATAGCGATGATTTGGGTGGATATAGAGTTTGGAGACTTATAATTTTGCCAAACAACGAAGTTATGATAATAAATGGCAGAACTCGCACAACTTGTATAAATACTTACAACAACGGCTTAATCGATGCAACTTGTGATGTAACAAATCCAGCACAAAGGTTTAAACTAAGACCGATGACAAATGGAGCAGTGCAGATTTACAATCCAAAGGCAAATATGTGCGTGCAAACACCAATTGATGATTTTAGCGGATTTGATCTATTTGGACCTATCAATTTTGGTAAATGCACCGATACCATTGATGAGCAGTGGTATTTAGTCGCTCCACCGATTGATTCAAGATTGCTTTATTAGGAGGATTTATGAGTAAGATTATATTTACAATATCTCTTTTAACTGCTATATGCTTTGCAAAACCAGATGATTATAAGCTAGCTACGTGGAATTTACAAGGCAGTTCGGCTACAACTGAGAACAAATGGAACGTAAGCGTTCGCCAAATTGTTAGTGGAGATAATCCAGCTGATATTTTAGCCGTGCAAGAAGCCGGTGTTTTGCCTCATACAGCAAGAGCTACTGGCAGAAGCCAAAGTCAAGGCAATGTAGTTGTAAGTGAATATCTATGGCAACTTGGTAGCTTTTCAAGACCGGATGAGGTAAATATTTACTATGCAAACATAGATACCGGTGCAAATAGGGTAAATTTGGCTATCGTTTCGCGTATGATAGCTGATGAGATTATCATTTTACCACCGCCATCGGTTGCCTCAAGACCCATTATTGGCATTAGGATTGATAATGATGTCTTTTTTAATATTCACGCATTAGCAAATGGAGGAACTGATGTGCCAGCCATCGTAAACTCTGTGTTTGATCATTTTAGAAATCGCCCTGAGATTACTTGGACGATCTTGGGGGATTTTAATAGATCGCCTGATAGCTTATTGGCTAGTTTAGGGCTTGAAGTTAGGACAAGAACTTGGATTTTAAACCCAAATGCACCAACTCAAAGAAGTGGTGGGACACTTGATTACGCTATTGTTGGCAATTCAAGCGGCAGAATCATCACAACAGCACTAACTGCTGTGCTAATGCTTGCAAATTTAAGAACACATTTGGTTTCGGACCACTTTCCAGTAAATTTTAGAAAACTTGGAGGTAATTAGTGAAAATATTAGTCTTTATACTTGCATTTTTTATAACATTTATAAATGCCGCTGAAAATATAACCGATACATTTCAAATAAGAAATGCCAAAACCGGTTTTCCAATCAATACAAAAAGAGAGAGTAAAATTTTTAACTACCAAAATTGGTATTTAAATGATTTGGGTATAGATGAAAAAATCAAAAAAATCGATAAATTTGCCGACGCCTTTCCATTTGGATACGTTCAGTTTAAGGTCGTGATAAATCCGCAAATGTGTCTTTCAGTAGCCCCTAGTGGTTTTTTAGTATTAAAAGATTGTAAGAAAGATTATGATTCTAGTGAGTTTGAAACAATATTTCAGATAATCCCCACAACCACGTCAGCCGTTCAAATACGATCACTCTTGCTGGGTACAAATGAATGCCTTGGCATCTTTACAAATCCGCAGGTATTTGTGCTAGATAGAGTTGGACTGGTTGAATGCCTACTAGATCATGACTTTACAATAGAGCCAGCTAGACTTTTTACACTCACGCCACCAGTTGGCGGTGCTATGGTTATTAAGTAGCCTTTCATTTCATATCTTGTTATCTTTATGATAATAAGATATGAAACCCTAAACCTCATCAAATCCGCCAAAATTTATATCCTTGTAGCTAAGCGGACAGCCATATCCTAAAATTCTAGCTTTGTAGCTTATACTAGCTGGGGATTCATCACTCCAAATATTCTCAAAATATTTTAAAAATCCAGATCTATCATATCTAATCATAACAAGCTCAACAAACATACCTTTCACTCTCTTGCGGTAAAGTGCCTTCTCGTGCGGTTTTGTTGAAATTCTAGTAGCAAGTCCAGCGATAAACTCACTAAAATTTGGCATACCAAGTGAGCCGTTATTTAACAACGCCTTATCACCAAAGCCAAAAACCAACGCCTTGCAAGTATGGCTCGTTGCTAAAATGTCAAATTTTGACACCTCAAACCACCTTTTTATCTCATCTTGCCTTGATATATTTTTAAAAATTTGATGATCAAAACCCCAGCCATTTAGGCTTCTCTCATCGCCGTGCGTTATGGCAACCCTTAAACCACCAACACTAGCAAAAAGCGTCGTAGCCCTATCATCAAACACGCAAAAATCAGCCTCTATGCCCTTAAGCCTAGCGTGTATAAGCTCAGCATTTTTAGCTACAATCTCATCTTCATACTCAGGGTAATTACAACCACAGCCAAAATTTTCTGCTCTTTTTAGCTCCATTTCGACATTGCCATTTAGTTTTATGGCTGAGTTTGCAAGAGCTTCGACCTCATTAAAAGCGTTTAAATTCGCGTCAAACCAGTGCAGATCTCCGTTATAAACGACCTTTGCTTCATTAGCCATCTCATTTAGTTTTTTTATCGCAAAAATATTGCCATAAGCACCACCAGCTATCCAAAGCTCATCACACTCAAGCTCAGCAAAGTGGCTAAATTTCACACCATAGTCACTTATGCAAGTTAGCAAGTTTTGCCCCTAAAATGTAAAGCACAAAGCACCCAATAAGCCCATAAACATTCACTCCAAGCAGCCCAGCATACGCACCATCGCCGATATATAAAAATTTAGGAAGCACCTTAAATGCCTCTATAAATCCACAAAATAATCCAAAAAAGAAGCTTAAATAAAAGCTAATTTTATTTACCTTCACAACTCCGTGAAGCAAAAAAATCGGTGCAAGTCCGATAACCATTGTTCCACTTATCGTCGTTGCCTTTAAAATATCAGTCCCTGCAAACATAGGAAAGTTACCCACAACAGCCATTACAACCATTGAGATCATACCGATTGTAACTGCTTTTGATATAGCTTGTGGCGTAAAAATTCTAAGCCAGTCATAGGCTACAAGCTTTGCAAGACTAGCAAACGCACTATCTAGCGTAGAACCAGCAGCACAGATCATAACTATATTCATCAAAAACAGCGCCGTAAAACCAAAAGTTGTCGCGACACTAGCTGGGATATTTGAGCTACTAATGCCCTCTAAATTTGCATAAACCCCGATAAAACTAAAAATCACAATAGCCAAAAATCCAGTAACACCAGCTATAACAAAGCTCACTAGCATTCTTTTTGGTGAACACAAAAATCCCCTATCTGTAAGCACTGGATCATGAAATGGATAGCTTAAAATTTGTAAAAGTGCAACCAAAAGCAGATCTACTCCACCAGCAAAGCTCCAGTTGCCACTACCAACTATCTTAGCAAACTCATATTTTGGCAAAACAATCATAAGCACAAAACCAACACCAATAACAAATATAAACGCCTGAATAACGTCAGTTATGATACTGCCCCTAAGTCCGCCTTTTAGCGAATAAAGCAGTGTTGCAAATGTAAAAAGTAGTGCTGCGGTTATGAAATTTGCGCTTCCGCTCTCGCCGTAATATCCTCCAACAACAGAGGTATTTGACCAAACCTCATTAAAAAGGCGGATTAAAATGGCTATACTAAAACACAAAGACGCCATTTTGCCGTAGTTTGAGTTTAAAAATCCAACCAAGCTAGTTGCGTTAAATTTAGTCCTTAGTCTATAAAGAACAAGCCCAGCAACAGGTATGCAAAGCCAGTAACTCGCATAAGCTATACCACCAACTATGCCATACTTTGCACCTAAATTTGCGGCATTTGTTATGGATTTTGCAAATATCCAGCTAATAAAAATACTAGTCGTTAAAAGCCAAACATTTACGCTTTTGCCACTTGCGTCACTGCCCCTAAAAAAACTGCCTTCGTCGTGAGTTTTAGGACTCATAAGCCACAAAACAACCCCATAAACAACCAAAAAACCCCAAAATGCCAAACTAAAAAGTGTCATAAAATGCCTTGAAAATTAATGTTTCAACCTGAAACCAAAGGTGCGATTATATTTAAATATTCTTTAAACATAAATAATATAAAATCACGCTCTTAGTTAGCAGGTGCTAAATACTAGACAAATTTTATGTCAAAACACAAATTCTATTAATGTCAAAATACTTTAAATTAAGGAGCAAAGATGAAATTCTTTAAGAGCATAGTTGTGCCTTTTGCATTACTAGCTTTATTTGCTGGTTGTAGCCAAAGCCAGGCTGTTAGCCAAGAAAAGATAAGCGGAGCAGATCTAGCAAAGATAGAGGCTGATAATAAAGCAAAGGAAAACTACCTAGTCATTGACGTAAGAAGCCAAAATGAGTATAGCGAGGGACACCTAAAACACGCTATTAACATCCCTGTTGGCGAGCTTGAGAGTAGGCTTGATGAGTTAAATGGCTATCAAGATAAAGATATCATAGTCTATTGCAACCAAAGTGGCGAAAATAGCAACAGCGCAAAAGCAAAAAAGATACTTGATAGCAAAGGTTTTAAAAAGGTTAATCTAGCTCAAGGCGTAAAAGAGTATAACTACGACCTATACAAATTTGCTAGTATAAATGCTGCTCAGTTTAATAAAATTTCATCAAATCCAGATGTCTTAATCATCGACGTTAGAAAAAAAGAGGACTATGAAAATGCTCATATGAAAGGCGCTATAAACATACCTGACGGCGAACCGATAGAAAACTACAAAGAAATTTTAAACGCAAACAAAGATAAAATTTTGATATCTCACTGCTATAGTGGAAACAGAAGTGCTAAGCTATCTGAAATTTTACAAAAAGAGGGCTTTAAGGCATACAACCTGCTTGATGGCACAAAAGAGCACAACTACGAGTTGGTAAAATAAGGAAAAATTATGCTTAAAAAAATACTTCTTTTAGTAGCCACACTTGGGCTATTAGCAACTGGTTGCTCAGACGATCAAGCACAAAAGGCCGATCTATCTGGCAAACTAAGTGAGCAAAATCCTATGGTAGTAGATGAAAACTCAAAAACCATCACGATACTAGCTAAGGTAAATGGCAAGTATTTTAGTGAAAATACACGCCACGCGATTGTATTTAAAGGTGGAAATTTTGGAGATAAGCCAGTATTTATCGCACTTGCTAACCAAAACGACTTTTATGCAGCGATGATAAAAATTGGCGCAAAACCAGGCAATAATATGACACTAAAAAATGGTGCGCAGACGCAAGTAGAAGGCGATAAAATAAACATCAGCGTAACTTGGGATGGTGCGACAAAATCATACGACATAAATGAGGTCATAAAAGATAGCAACGGCAAACCAATCGATATGAGATTTGGCGGAAACGAAGCAACTGCAAAGAGCTTTAATACAGGTTGTATTGCTTGTCTTGATAGCTGCCCAGTCGGTCTTATCTCAAACCACACATACACAAATGGAGCCGTTGAAAAGCGTGGCGAAGTCGTATTTAACGGCGTAAAAGAGATATTGCCACCTGATGGGACGCTTGTTCGTATCACATTTAAGGTTGCAAATTGAAAATCGCTTTAAAAGCAGGATATTACGCGTTTTGTGCTTTGCTTTTTGGGCTTTGTGCGACGCTTTTAGTATCGCTGTGGGTGTGGCTTGAGATGAGAGTTCACACCAGGTATATCATAGTAGGCTTTGTCATTTTTGGCCTACTATACTCATTTTTTCAAACACGTATTAAAATTTTGCCATTTATATTTGGTGAAATTTTACTCTTTTTAATCATCTCGTGGCTTGGCAAACAGGATTTAATCTACTATCTACTAAAAGAGAGCTATTTAGAGATTTTAACACTAGAGCAGATAAAAGTTATATTTTTAACGCTTCTAACGTCAATAAACATCTTGATTTTATTTATATGAAAAACGCACTGATATTTTTTACAAAAGAGCCACTGCCAAATTTTACAAAGACAAGACTGCTTGATTTTCTATCCCCACTACAAGCAGTAAAGCTTCATAAACAGATAATAAAACTAATAAACAATGAGCTTAAAAAACTTTCAAACGCCGATATTTTCGTATTTTATACACCTAATGCACAAATTTTAAAAGAGCTACTTGGTGATTATAAATTTTATCCACAAAACGGAAATGGCTTAAATGAGCGTATGTTAAACGCATTTAAGCAGGTAAAAACCTATGGGTATGACAAAATTTTACTAATTGGAAGCGACATCATAGATTTAAGCTCAAGTCACATAGAAAAAAGCTTTAAAAGTCTTGATACACACGATATCTCAATCACTCCAACCATTGACGGCGGATATTGTGCTTTGGGGTTAAAACAGATAAAAGATGAAATTTTTAGCGTTGATTATAGCATTAGAAAGAACGTATTTAAGGCTATGTGTGATAAATTTGATGAGCTAAAACTAAGCTATAAAAAGATGCCAAAACTTCGTGACATTGATACAAAAGAGGATATTTTTGCCCAAATTTTAGACGTAAAAAAGCTAACGCCTCTAGCAAACGGCGAATACAACATAAACTATAAATTTAAAAAAGATGACAAAACGCAAGTTTTTCGTATAAACACAAAATCGCAAATGGGCTTTAAAAATCAAATTAAATACGAATTTGACGCACTTAAAATTTTATCCACCTCAGGCGTTACACCAAAACCTATTAAGTACTTTATGCCTAGCATATTTTTACCAAAAGGCGCGATGAGTATGGAATTTTTAGACGGCAGACCTTTGCGTTATCAAAGCGATTTTAAGATAGCTAGTTATCTTTTAGCAAAGATTCATACAACTAAAATTCCAGCCAAGCACACGCTTTTTATAGCTAAAAAACCGCTATTAGAAATGTATAAAGAGTGCCTTAAAATGGCAAATGTCTACCTAGAATCAAAATTTGCAAATAAAAACATGAGCAAACATATAAAAGGGTTTTTAAACGCAGTAAGCAAATTTAATCTAAACCGCGATATAAACGAGCCTTGTATTATAAACACAGAGCTAAACTCTGGTAATTTTATCATATCAAGCAAAAGCTCATTTATCATAGACTGGGAAAAGCCTATAATTGGCGAAAAAGAGCAGGATATAGCCCATTTTTTAGCACCAACTACGACATTTTGGAAGACTAATACAATCTTAAACGATAGCGATATGAGAGAGTTTATAGGGCTTTATGAGAGCCATTTTAAAACCAAAGTAGATATGGCTAAATTTCAAACCTACCTTGCTATGACTTGCCTTAGGGGAGTTAGCTGGTGTACTATGGCGTATGTCGAGTATCAAGGCAAAAGAGCGATAAAAAATCAATATACATACAAAAAAATCAACAAATATCTTAGTGATAAGTTCTTATCAAAACTTGATGAATTTTTTAAGGAGTTTAAGTGAAAAGGTCTCAAATACTACTTTTGATAGCTGTTTTAGTTGTGGCTTTATGCTATTTTTTTATCCCATCTGTTAATAGACAAATTACCGATTCTGTCGTAATGCTTAGCAAATTTGATCTAAACGAGGTATTTCACTATCTTCAAAGCTTTGATAAAACAACAGCGGCTTGTGTTAGCTTCTTTTTAATGGTACTTCAAAGTATTATGGCACCAGTTCCAGCGTTTTTAATAACCCTATCAAATGCGATGATTTTTGGCTGGGTTTTAGGTGCGATACTTTCGTGGAGTTCGGCTATGGTTGGGGCGGCTCTTTGTTTTTACATTGCTAGAATTTTGGGTCGCGATGTGGCTGAGAAGCTAACTGGGAAAAAGGCACTTGAAGCAACTGATGAGTTTTTTACAAAATACGGCAAACACACTATCATCGTATGTAGGCTACTGCCGTTTGTAAGCTTTGACCTTGTAAGCTACGCAGCCGGACTTACCTCTATGGGCTTTTGGAGCTTTTTTTGGGCAACTGGCATTGGTCAACTCCCAGCAACCATTGTATATTCGTATTTTGGTGCTAGTTTAATGGGTGGCGGTAAGGTTTTATTTATTGGCTTAACAATGATGTTTGCACTATCGATAGTCATATATGTAGCTAAAAAGATAATGAGTGAAAAAAGAGCAAAACAAGCTAATCAACCTGCTTAAGATAGCCGCCGCATTCGCATTTTGCGTTATTGCGTTCTTGCTAGTAAAATATGTAGGCGTAGATGAGTTAAAGGCGTTTATTAACCACTATGACACGTTTTCGCCTATTGTTTATATAATTTGTTTTTCGCTTATGCCTATATTTTTCTTTCCGGTTCCTATTTTAGCAGTCGTTGCGGGCGCGATGTTTGGGCTTTTAGAAGGCAGTATTTATACCATAATCGGTGCTATGATAAACTCGGTTTTGATGTTTTATATAGCTAGATTTTTTAATTTTAAGGCTATTAGAAATTTTGTAAAAAAATATAAAATTTCAAACGACCAAATAGATAGCCTTAGCCTTATTTTAATCCTAAGACTTATGCCACTTGTGCCTTATAATGCCCTAAACTACGCTTGTGGATTTATGCAGGTTAGCATAAAAGAGTATAGCCTGGCAACACTACTTGGCATTATCCCTGCAACCTTCGTAATGGTAAATTTAGGCGATAAAATTTTAGATATAAAATCATCTGAGTTTGTTCTAGCTTGTATTTTAACTATCCTACTTATTTTGCTTTCTAGCTTTGGTGCTAAACGCATAAAAAGAGTAAAAAATGGCAGTATCGATAATAGTTCCGATATATAATGAAAGCTACGAGCTGCTTAAGGCTCTAAACAGCCAGTTAAACGACTTAAAAGGCGAGTTTGAAGTGATATTTATAGACTCTAGCGATACACCCACGCTAGATACAAATTTCAAAGTCATACGCTCAGCAAAAGGGCGTGGTGCACAGTTAAATTTAGGTGCTAGTAAGGCTAAGTTTGAAATTTTATGGTTTTTACACGCTGATAGTAAAATTTCGCCCAATTTTGTTTATGATATACAAAATGCGATTAAAACGGCAAAAATTGGCTGTTTTAGACTTAAATTTGATAGCCAAAATTTTATCCTAAAACTCATAGCACTTGGCTCAAATTTAAGAGTAAAATGGCGTAATATTGCCTTTGGCGATCAAGGAATTTTTATCACAAAAGAGCTTTTTAACAAACTTGGTGGTTTTAAACAAATAGCGATAATGGAGGACTATGAGTTTAGCATGAGGATAAAAAAGCAGGGCGTGAAATTTCATCTACTAGATAAAACCATAACAACAAGTGCAAGAAAATTTAAAAATCCGCTAAAAACGCTACTTAAAATGCAAATTTTACAATTTAAGTTTCGTAAAAATTATGACATTAAAAAGATAGAAGATGAGTATCAAAAAATTTAAACTTAAAATAGCCAAAAACTCGCCTGATACGTGCATAGAGTGTGCTTCTTGCACAAAACACTGCGATTTTTTAACAAAACATCAAATTAACCTAAAAGACTTTGCCACTACACCAAAACTAGCAGATGGTTGCAATGCCTGTGAGCAGTGCTACAACGTATGCCCAAAAGATATCAGCGGTGCTGATATAGTATATGATCACAGATACAAGCAAAATCCAAATGGCTATCTTGTGAAATTTCAAAAACAAAACTACATTTTTGCAAACAACTCGGATAAAAAATGCGACGATCTTATATATTTTGGTTGCAATTTTCCTGGTTTTTATCCAAAAACGACAAAGCATATTTGTGAAAATCTATGCGATAAAACGACCGATTTTAGCATAGATTGTTGTGGTAAGCCGCTATTTATGAGTGGAGTTAGCATAGAAAAAAGCCTAGAGCATACAAAAAATTTGCTAAAAAGCAAAGGTGTTAAACGCCTCATAACAGCCTGTCCAAACTGCTATCACTTTCTAAAGCCACGCCTTGATGTCGAGGTTGTAAGCATTTATGTAAAACTAAAAGAGCTAAATTTGCTAGGCAAGATAAAGGATGAAGCACATACTTTTTTCCCTTGCAACGAGCGAAATATAAGAGAAATTTTTAACGATTTTAAGGATAATGTGCCAAACTACAAGGAGAGCTTTTTAGATGTAAATTGTTGTGGGGCAAGTGGCGGAGATGATGATATGAAAAAAGCGTATCCGTCACAAATAAAAGCAAAAAACAAGCCAAATTTATACGTATACTGTGCTACTTGTGGTGGGACATTTAACAAAAATGGCATAAAAAATATTCGCCATTTTACAAGCGAATTTTTAGGCGTTTGTGAAAGTCCCAGCCCAAATTTTCTAACCAACGTCTTAAAGATGAAATTTTATAAAAGGCAAAGATAGTGGATATAGAGTTTGACCTAGCAAAAACAATGCAACTAAACATCACAAAAAGGTGCAATATGTCCTGCTATCACTGTCACGTTGGCGCGAACCC
This sequence comes from Campylobacter mucosalis, assembly GCF_013372205.1. Lineage (NCBI taxonomy): Bacteria > Pseudomonadati > Campylobacterota > Epsilonproteobacteria > Campylobacterales > Campylobacteraceae > Campylobacter > Campylobacter mucosalis. The sequence goes on along the minus strand of NZ_CP053831.1, from coordinate 230,897 downwards.
AAAACGTGATGAGATGATGAGTAGGGATACTATAGATACGGCTTTGGCGGTGTTTAAAAAATTTGGCTTTAAGACGCTTGATGTAACTGGTGGCGCACCTGAGCTTAATGAAAATTTAGAGTATATCTTTAGCTCTTTTAGAGCCTTTGCAGACGAAATTTTAATAAGAACAAACCTGACTATACTTTTAGAACCAAATTATCAAAAATTCATAGAAATTTATAAAAATTTTGACATTACCATAATGGCATCAGTGCCGTTTTATGAGAGAGATTTTAACGACGCTATGCGTGGTAAAGGTAGTTTTGATAAGCAAATTTTAGCCCTTAAACTGCTAAATCAAGCTGGTATTAAAAAAATAAACCTGATTTATAACCCAAACGGAGCGTATCTGCCACCAAACCAAGCAGAACTTGAGCTAAAATATAAGCAGGAGTTGGTAAAATATGGCGTAAGTTTTGATAGATTATTTTGTATGGCAAATGTCCCGATAGGAAATTTTGCAAAAATGCTTAAAAAATTTGACGAATATGAGGAATACATAAGCCTTTTAGAGCAAAACTACAAAGTAGAAAATTTGCAAAATGTAATGTGTAAAACACTAATAAACGTAGCTTACGATGGGCAAATTTATGACTGCGATTTTAACGCGGCTTTGCAGATGAACTCTAGCCTTTTAACAATACAAAATGTGCTAAATTTATCTGATTTAACCCATAAAATCAAAGTCGATAGGCACTGCCTAGCCTGCGTCAGTGGCGATGGCTACGGCTGTTTTGGAGTAAGAGAATGAAAGAGATTGTAAAAGAGAAATTTAAGAGCTTAAATTGTGCACAAATCATATTTGATCACTTTTTTAAAAACAAAGATTTTGTGGCTATGGCTAGTTTATTTGGCGGAGGTTTTACTCAAGCTGGACTTTGCGGTAGTTACGCTGCTAGTCTTGGTGTGCTTGGGGTTTATTTTACCGATAAAGATGTTTTACAAAGCAAGGCTAGTGAGTTTAAAAATGAGTATGAAAAACTATATAAAAGCACGATATGTAGCGAAATTTTAGGTGCTGATTATAGAAGCAAAGATGGCTTAAAAAAGATACAAGACAATGACCTTTTTGGCACGACTTGTGTGGATTTAACGGCAAATTGTATAGAAATTTTAGAAAGACTACTTCCTGCTAGTCACACGCAAAAATGACTGTACGCTTTTCACTCCCTCAATGTGCGTTGCGTACCAAATAGCGTGTTTTTCCTGCTCGATAGAATTTACAACACCGCTAAAAACAACATCGCAACCAACCACTGCCACACGAACATTTGTGCCATCGACCACGCTATCGGTAAATAAATTTTGCTTTAAATTTGTAAGTATCGCAAGGCTTGAGCAAGGATAACTGGCTTGTTTTATTTTGATATACGTATTTACGCTTCTTACACCATCAGTATCCACAGCAAGTTTTACAAGCATCTCTTCAAGCTCCTTTGTATCCACAAGCCCAAGTAAAAAGACATCGCCGTAAAAAACCTCAACCTCTATATCAAAACTGCTAAGCCCTTTTGTAAATAAAATTTTGCTTCTTATTTTTGTTTGCAGATACTTATCTTTTGTAATAGAGCCCATATCTCGCTCATCTTTAGACACCGAATAGACGTCATAGACGTTTAAAACGCTAGTTGCCGGAGAGAAAAACATGCTTGAACAACCGGTAAAAACTAAAAAAATAAGCCTAAAAATATCACAACCCTTTATGAAATTTTAAAAAGTTTATAAAATTTGAACTAAAATTTATATAAAAAGTGGTAAAATCAGGCATTTGGAGGATAAAGTAATCTGGTGGTGCTCACGGACTTCAAATCCGATGGCGGGGCGGTTGACCGCTCTGCGGGGAGTTCGATTCTCTCATCCTCTCGCCAAAATCACTTTAAAATTCTAGGCAACGTTATACCCTCTTGTGCTTGATATTTGCCCTTTTTATCGGCATAAGTTACTTCACACGGCTCATCACCTTGTAAAAACAACACCTGTGCTATGCCCTCATTTGCATAAATTTTAGCAGGTAGTGGAGTTGTATTTGAAATCTCAATCGTGATATGCCCCTTAAATCCCGGCTCAAACGGCGTTACATTTACGATTATACCGCACCTTGCATATGTGCTTTTGCCAAGACAGATCGCTAAAACATCATCAGGCATATTAAAATACTCAATCGTTCTAGCTAGTGCAAACGAATTTGGTGGCACGATGCAGACATCGCCCTTAAAATCCACGACATTTTTCTCATCAAAATTCTTTGGATCAACCACGGTGCCACCAATATTTGTAAAAATTTTAAACTCATCGCCCACGCGAATATCATATCCATAACTACTCACGCCATAACTTACTACACCACGACCAACCTGTTCTTCTGCAAAAGGCACGATCATATCGGCTTCTAAGCTCATTTTTCTTATCCATTTATCACTTTTTAGTCCCATTTTTATCCTTTTAAAATTTTTAAAACATTTTAACATTTTTTGTTTTAAGCTCATTTTAAATATAATAGCTTTTTGAAATCAAATTTCATAAAAGGGAGAGACTATGAAAATTTCAAGGCGAGATTTTTTAAAATCATCAGCAGTTGCAAGTTTGGCACTGGGGGCTAATCCACTCTTTGCAAAAGATGAAAGCGTAAAAAGCATACCACACGCTTCAAATTTAGGTGCATTTTATGCTGATGTAAAAGATGGCAAAATCGTAAAAATAAGACCACAAATTTCAGATAAAGATCCGAAATTTCCAGGCAATGAAGCTTGGATAGATAGGGTTTATTCAGATACTCGCATTAAATATCCTTGCGTTAGAAAGAGTTTTTTAGAGGGCAAAAATGCACCAGAATTACGTGGCAAAGAGGAATTTGTGCGTGTTAGTTGGGATGAGGCATTAAAGCTGGTTTTGAGCAAACTAAAAAGTGTAAAACCAGAGCAAATTTATAATGGAAGTTATAGTGGTTGGGGACATCCTGGTTTGCTTCATAACTGTGGTGCGGTAGCTGGACGCTTTTTTAATAATGTCATCGGTGGAGCAGTTGGTACAGACGGCGAGTATAGCAATGGTGCTGCTGGAAAGGTAAATACAACGATTATGGGCGATTTAGAGGTTTACTCACTTCAAACTAGCCACGAAGTAATCCTTGAAAATACAAAAGTTTATGTAATGTGGGGTGCTGATCTATTTAAATGCAACCAAATTGATTACAAAATCGCAAACAGAGGCGATAATGAATACTTCAAAAAATATGAAAAATCAAACATTAAATTTATAACAATAGATCCACAATACACACCTATTGCAAAGCGTTTTAAGGCAGATTGGATAAAGATTCGTCCAAATACCGATGTAGCAATGATGCTTGGAATGTGTCACCATCTTTATACTAGCGGTCAATATGATAAAGGCTTTATAGAAAAATATACATATGGTTTTGATAAATTTTTGCCTTATTTACTTGGCAAAACAGAGGATAAAGTGGCTAAAACCCCTGCTTGGGCTTCTAAAATTTCAGGCGTTGATGAAGCAGTAATTAAAGCACTTGCAGATACCTTTGTAAAAAATCGCACATTTTTAGCTGGAAACTGGGCAATGCAAAGAGCGCAACACGGCGAACAAGCTGATTGGATGCTGATTGTCTTAGCTGCTATGATAGGTCAAATCGGACTTCCTGGTGGTGGCTTTGGCTTTTCTATGCACTATTCAGGTGGAGCACAGGCATTTAGTGGTGCAACACTTCCTGGTGGCTTAGCACAAGGTAAAAATAGTGTTGATATAAATATTCCAGCATCACGAATTAGCGAAGCGATACTAAATCCTGGCAAAACAATTAAATTTAAAGGTGCAGAGATGACCTATCCAGAGATTAAGGTGCTTTATATGACAGGTGCCACTCTTTTAGGACATCATCCAAACACAAACGAGCTAATAAAAGCATTAAGAACTCTTGAAACTATTGTTGTTCACGAGCCTTGGTGGACTCCTATGGCAAAGATGGCTGATATAGTTTTACCAGCTACCACACCACTTGAACGTGATGATATAAGCTATGGTGGCTCATACTCACAAGATTATGTTTATGCGATGAAAAAGGTTATTGAGCCACTATTTGAAGCTAGAAACGACTATGATATTTTTGCTGATATGGCAAAGATGAGTGGCGAAAAAGAGTATAGACGCTTCACACAAGGCAAAGAAAAGATGGATATCATCAAGGGATTTTACGAAAAGAGCGACTGCGTAAATGTTATGAGCTTTGATGAGTTTTGGGAGAAAGGATTTATACACTTTGCACCACCAGCGCAGGCTTATAAATTTGTCCGCCACGCTGCATTTAGAGCCGATCCAGTTGCAAATAAATTAGCCACAGAAACTGGCAAAATTCAAATTTTCTCAGATAAATTTGCGTCATTTGGGCTTGATGATTTTAAAGGTCATCCAATGTGGTTTGAACCAGCTGAGTGGTTAGGTAATGAAAAAGAGACAGCAAAATATCCACTTCATGTATTAAGTCCACATCCAAAGCTAAGAATTCACTCTCAGCTTGATAACTCTTTTGTAAGAAAGGCTTATAAGGTAGCAAACAGAGAGCCAGTGCTTATAAATGATGAAGATGCAAAAAATTACGGCATAAAAGATGGCGATGTCGTTGAAATTTCAAATGATAGAGGTGCGATTTTATGCGGCGCTGTCGTTTCAAAAGACATTATGAAGAGTGTTATTAGTGTTGAAGAGGGTGCTTGGTATGATCCTGAAAATATAGATGATGAAAAACCACGTTGTAATGCAGGTCATATAAACATCCTAACAAGCTCACGCCCAACATCAAAAATGGCACAAGCAACATCTGTAAATACGTGCTTAGCGACAATAAAAAAGGTTGAAGTTGCACCATATCAAGGCATAAAAGCACCAAAAGTAAAAGGAGCATAATTGAAAAAATTTCTAATATTGGCTAGTTTATCTAGCCTTCTTTTTTCGCAAGATTTGTTTGTAAATGATATAAAGGCTGATCTAATTGATCCAAAAACAAAGGCTGTTGTAGGCGAGATTTATGAAGGCTCACCTGTTAAGCTTATTAAAAAAGATTGTGAGTTTTCGCTGGTTAAGATAAGTGGCGAAGTTGCAAACACTGATAATAAAATCGTAGCTTACAAAAAAGACCCACTCGTGGTTTTTTATAAGCTAAACAAAACTGCTACAAATGAAGCAGAGTTTTTAATATCTTCAAAAAAACTTGGCGAAAACGAGATAGAAGCTTGGGAGGAGGTTGAGATGTTTTACTATGACTCCTGTTCATCTTGCCACGCTGCTCACAAGCCAAAAGAGCATTTAATGAGTGAGTGGGAGGCATACATAGGAGCTATGCAGACATTTGCAAAAATTAGCGATGATGAAAAGGATAGAATTTTACGCTTTATGCAAGCATTTGCAAAAGACGGATATGTAAAAGAGTAAAATTATAATTAACCATTAGCCCCAAAATTTGGGGCTAAATTTGTAAATTTAGCTTTATATTTGATATTTTTTGCTAAAATCACTAGTTTAAATCACGCATAGGAGTTTGTATGAAAAAAGAGGATATAAAGCAGTTAATAGAGCTTTTTGAAACAAAAGACATAAATAGAATTCGCATAAAAGAGGGCGATTTTGAGCTAGAGCTTGAGAAATATGCTGATTGTTGTGATCTCCCTGCGCCTGCGCCAGTAGCCACTCCAGCACCTGCACCACAAGCTATAAATGTTCAAGTTGTTAATGAAAAACCAGCCACAACGGCTAAAAATACACTAAACTCGCCAATGGTTGGCACATTTTACTCAGCTCCGAGTCCAGGCGCTGCCCCATTTGTAAAGGTTGGTCAAAAGGTTAGAAAAGGCGAGGTTATCGGTATCGTTGAAGCTATGAAGATAATGAACGACATTGAAGCTGAGTTTGACTGCCAAATTAGCGAAATTTTAGTAGCTGACGGACAGCCAGTTGAGTTTGGTATGGCACTATTTGCGGTGGAGAAAATTTGATGGAGATTAAAAGAGTATTAATCGCAAATAGAGGCGAAATCGCGCTTCGTGCTTTGCGAACGATAAAGGAGATGGGCAAAGAGGCGATAGTTGTCTATTCAACAGCCGACAGGGACGCACTTTACGTAAAATACGCTGACGCTGCCATTTGCATAGGAAGTCCTCGCTCAAGCGATAGCTACCTAAACATACCAGCTATCATCTCAGCGGCTGAAATTAGCGAAGCGGACGCAATTTTTCCCGGATATGGTTTTTTAAGCGAGAATCAAAATTTTGTTGAAATTTGCGAACATCACAAGATAAAATTCATCGGCCCAAGTGTGCAAGCAATGGCTATAATGAGCGATAAAAGCAAGGCAAAGCAGGTAATGCAAAGAGCTGGTGTGCCAGTAATCCCTGGCTCTGACGGCGCCATAAAAGATATAAAATTTGCAAAAGAGCTTGCAAAACAGATAGGCTATCCAGTCATCCTAAAAGCTGCCGCTGGTGGCGGTGGTCGTGGTATGCGTGTGGTTGAGCGTGAAGAGGATTTAGAAAAAGCGTTTTGGTCGGCTGAGAGCGAGGCTGTTACGGCATTTGGCGACGGGACTATGTATATGGAGAAGTATATTTTAAATCCGCGTCACATTGAGGTGCAAATAATTGGCGATAGCCACGGCAACGTATTGCACGTAGGAGAGCGCGACTGCTCAATGCAACGCCGTCATCAAAAACTAATAGAAGAAAGCCCAGCGATTTTGCTTGATGAAAACACAAGAAAACGCCTACACGAAACAGCCGTAAAAGCGGCAAAAGCGATAGGCTATGAGGGCGCTGGGACATTTGAATTTTTAGTGGATAAGCACTTAAATTTTTACTTTATTGAGATGAATACACGCCTTCAAGTAGAGCATTGTGTTAGCGAAATGGTAAGCGGACTTGATTTGATTGAGCTAATGATACGTGTAGCACAGGGCGAAAAACTACCTAGTCAAGATAGTATAAAGCTTCACGGACACGCCATAGAGTGCCGTATCACAGCCGAGGACCCAAACAGCTTCGTGCCAAATCCGGGCGAGATAACAAAATATGTCTGTCCGGGTGGGCGAAACGTGAGAATGGATAGCCACGTTTATCAAGGTTATAGCGTTCCGCCATTTTATGATAGCATGATAGGCAAACTCATCGTTTGGGACGAAACACGCGAAAAAGCCATACACAAAATGCGTGTAGCACTAGAACAACTAATAATCGGCGGTATCAAAACAACGCGTGATTTTCATATACAGATGATGAAAAACAAAGATTTCATCTCAAACAACTACGATACAAACTATCTATCAAAACACTGATTTTAGGGGCTTTGCCCCTGTTTATTTTCTTAAACTAGCTTCAACGTCTATAACTATACGAATGTCATCTGATATAAGTGCGGTTGGATAGTCCTTGCCGACATCAAAATCCTTGCGTTTTATGTCACCCACAAATGAAAAGCTATACTTTGTGACGCCTGTATCATCTTGCGCTACGCCGTTGTAGATGTAGTTTAGCTTGACTGGTTTTGTGATGTTTTTTATCCTTAAATCGCCATAAATCACACCTCGATCATCACCAGTCATCTTAAAAACGATACTTTTTACCTTTTTAGTGTCAAAAAATATCTCTTTAGTTAGGTTATTATCCCTTGCTCTGTTTTGCGTATTTATCGAACTTACCTTTATCACGGCTTCTAGAGATTTTATCGTATTTGTGGTTTTGTTAAAATCTATTGCCGCGTCATAATCCTCAAAACGACCAGCGACATTTGCGATACCTAAATGCTTTGCAACAAAGCCGACATTTGTGTGATCCTTATCAAGTTGCATCCAGTCTGCGTGCGCAAAACCGATAAAAAGCAGAAGTAGTAAAAATTTTCTCAAAACAGATCCTTTTTTGAGATTATACAATATTTAGTTTAATATGGCAAAACCGATGCCAATCCTGTTTGTGTGCCGGTTGTAGTCAATAAGACTATCGCCGTAGCCGTTAAAATAGCTAACATATCCATACATATCAGAAAATAGTGGAAAGATCCACTCAAGCTGGGCTGATGTGCGATTTGTATTATCAAGGTGCAAATTTGAGCTAAATTTAGCACTTAGCGTATGAAGCCCTAGCTTGTAGCCCACTTTAAGATCTGCATTTCCGATGTATTTTTTAATGTCTTTATTATCATCTAAATCGCCGACACTCGTCCAAATTCTAGGCTCCAAAGTAAATCTATTAAGCTCTAAAAATGAGCTAAGATACACTCTATTCCAACTCCTTGACTCCTCGCCACCCTTGCCGTTTGACTCGTGCAAAAAGCCAAATTTTACCCATTTAAACGTGTCATCTTTAGTTGGAATTTGTACAAAAATTTCTGGGCGATAGTTACTCTCACGAAACGGTGTCGAGCTTTTTGCGGTCTGCCACCAAGAAGTTTGTGAGTAGGCTACACTTACTACCTCTTTTAGCCCCAAAATATCGTAAAGAATCGGCTTTTGCACACTAAATTGAAATTTCGTTTCAACCTTTTTTCGCCCGTCATCTGCGATGTTTTTTGTGTATGTAACTGGCATTAGGTAGTTTAAGTCATAGGTCTTTATATCCCAAAAAGTATCCGTTATTTGTGGCTTTTGTGGGCTAACTTGCGCTGTTTTGGCGGTTTTGTTTTCATACGCGAGTTTGTAAAATTTCATCGCATTTTGTATGTCGCCACGCTTTTCAAACTCCAAAGCTTTATTATAAAGCTCATCAGATGAGATTAAAAGGGTTGCAAAAAGCATTAAAATTTTAAAAATTTTCACTTAATGCTCTTTTGTAATCGCTTGGATTATTTATATTAAAAAACTCGCTTTCATCGTCAAAAAACAGCTCTTTGACGTTTGCGTCATTTAATAAAAGTCCTATTTTATGCTCATTTTTTTTATAAAGCAAGTCCGCCTTTAACGCCAGTTTTGGCGAGAAAAATCCACAAAGGCTGTGGCGATGAGAACTATCTTTGGGGATTACGGCGTCAAAATCCAAAGAATATTTACCAAGCTCATCTATCGTGCTAAGCTTTACAAAAGGCATATCAGCAGGTATGATAAAAACGCTTGTGTTAAAATTTTTAAGGATTGAGCTAAGTGCTAACATTGGCGAGAAAATCTCTAAATTTTCATCTTTTATGAGATTTAGTGGGGGATTAAATTTATCAAATTTTGAGCTAACATAGACGTTTTTAAAAATTTTTGATAGCCTGTTAGCCTGAAAATGCGTAAGAGTAGCAAAACTGCCAAATGGCAAAAGTGTCTTATCTCGCCCCATACGAGAGCTTTTGCCACCGGCTAAAATCACGCAGTTAGTCAAATTATAAATCTCTTGGGTCGGCGATTTTACCCATTATCGCACTAGCGGCGGCGACTGCTGAGTTTGCTAGATAAACTTCACTTGTTCTATCGCCCATTCTGCCTACGAAATTTCTATTTGTCGTAGCAACACATCTCTCGCCAACACCTAAAATTCCCATATATCCGCCAAGACACGCACCACAGGTTGGATTGCTTACGACCGCACCAGCTTCAACAAATATATCCATTAATCCCTCTTTTTGTGCTTGTAGGGCGATTTTTTGCGTGGCTGGGGTGATGATAAGGCGTGTTTTTTTAGCAACCTTGCGTCCCTTTAGAATTTGTGCTGCAATGCGTAAATCACTTAATCTGCCGTTTGTGCAAGAACCGATAAATGCCTGATCAATCGCTAAATCATCTTTAACCGCTTCACGCACACTTTTGCCGTTGCTTGGCAAAAATGGATAGGCGACAACTGGATCAAGTTTGCTTACGTCTATTTCTAAAATTTGCTCATATTTTGCGTCATCATCTGAGTGGTAAATTTTTGGCTCACGGCTTAAATTTTTATCTTTTAAAAATTCTTTTGTAATCTCATCATAAGCGATTATACCGCTTTTACCACCAGCTTCAATCGCCATATTACACATAGAAAATCTGCTATCCATATCAAGCAGGGCTATCGTTTCGCCAGTAAATTCTAGGGCTTTGTATAAAGCACCATCAACGCCGATTTGGCGGATTATTTCAAGGATTAAATCCTTGCCATAAACGTGCTCGCCAAGCTTGCCTTTAAATACGACCTTTATAGTTTGTGGGACCTTAAACCAGTTTTTGCCAGTTATCATAGCGTAAGCTAGGTCAGTTGAGCCCATACCAGTCGCAAACGCCCCAAGTGCGCCGTGTGTACAGGTATGGCTATCAGCACCAATTATCACATCGCCCGGCACTACAAGTCCTTTTTCAGGCAAAAGTGCGTGCTCTATCCCCATATCTTTTTCATCAAAATAGTTTTTTAGGTCGTGTTTATAGGCAAAATCACGTGAAATTTTAGCCTGATTTGCACTTAGGATATCTTTTGCTGGTATGTAGTGGTCCATTACGATAGAAAAGCCGTCAGGATTTGCTAATTTTGTAGCACCACTTCGCTCAAACTGCTTGATTGAGATTGGCGTAGTGATGTCGTTACCGATAACCATATCAATGGGACTTTGCACGATTTGCCCGGCATAAACCGCCTCTTTAACGTGCTCTGAGAAAATTTTTTCAGTAATCGTCTGTTTCATAAAATTCCTTTGAAAATTTTGCAGATTTTATCAAAAGTTTTATAAATTTCAACCCGCCTTAGCGGGTTAAATGGTTAAAATTTCACAGAAGCACTTAGCATTATTTGCCTTGCATATCCTGGCACTATGGCTAAGATGTTTGCACCTTCGCTGTTATATGATGTGTAGTAGAGTTTGTTTGTCAAATTTTTGACATTTAGCTGAAAGTTTGTCTCGTAACCTGAAATTTTAGTTGTATAACTAGCAAACGCATCATAAGTAATAGCGTGTGGCATTTTATACCCATTACCCACTTTTGAGTATGCAAGCCAAGATCCAAAGTAACGAGCTCCGCCACCTACTCTAAAACCGCTTAATCCAAGATGGCTAAAGTCATAGTTTGCAAACAAACTTGCCTGATTTTTTGGCGTTGCGTCAAACGGTTTACCGATCTTCCAAGTGTTTTGTTTATCCTCAAGCGTCTTTGTCTTTGTGTATGCGTAACTTGCGCCAATCGTCAAGCCCTTGCTTACACGTCCGTTAAAGTCTATCTCAACACCTTTTGAATTTACCTTGCCACTTGCGTAGCTTACTTTATTTATGGTATAAGCAACGTTCTTTTTATCTATATTAAATAATGCAAGAGTGGCTGTGATGTCATCATTTTGAAATTTCGTGCCAACTTCGCTAGATACGCCCTCTTCAGGATCAAGCGAACTCATATCTTCATTCATCGAAAGTTGCGGTTTAAAGCTTTGTGCGTAGTTTGCATAGATTGATAGCTCAGGATTTAGCAGATACACAAGCCCTGTTTGGTATATAAATTTGCCGTCGTGATTATCAGTTTGTGCCTTAAAATTTCCACCATTAGCGTCGCCTTTGCCACCTAATTGATCGTAATACTCATATCTAGCACCAAGTACAAAAATAAAATTTTCAGTGATATTTATATTATCTTGCAAATATCCGCCAACGCTTCTTATCCTTTGATACTGGCTATCGTTTTTCAAAGGGCTTGTAGCCATAGGCACACCAAATTTTGGATTGTTGATGTTTATGTTATTTGCACTATTTTTATCCTGCACTGCTGAGCCAGGTCTTCGTCTAAGCTCCTCTTTTAAATCAACGCCAAGCAAAACATTATGCGTTAAAGTGCCAGTTTCAATAAAACCATTTAAATTTACGCCACCTGCGTGTGTGCGATGTTCAAAGTTAGTGTATGATGAATTCTCTCTTGTTATGTCGCCTTTTGGTGGAGTAAAATCTCTAACACGCATTTGTCCGTATTCGTGCATAGAGCGAGTAAAGGCGTAGTTTGCTTTTAGTAGCCAGTTTTGAGCTATATTTTTTTCAAAATTTATATCAAAAGTATCGATTTTCCCAGTGATCTCGTTAAATTTCTCATCAAGTCTTTTTTTAGGATCAGATAGTAAAAATTTCCCGTCCCAATCCTTATAAGCCGCAGTTTTATTAACAACCATATACTGACCTCTATCAAGCGGATCGGTGTATCTGCCGTGCGTGTAGGCTAGATCTACTCGGTAGTCATCGCCTTTATAGCTAAGACTAGGAGCGATGATAAAGGACTTATACTCGCCATATTCACGCCAATAATCCTTTGTGCTCCGATCAAAAATCAACCTATAAGCAAACCCGCTATCGCCGATAGGCCCTGTCGTGTCAAAGCCTACGTTCCAGTAGTGATGATTTCCGATACCAGCTGAAATTTCATTTTGAAATTCATAAAGTGGCTTTTTGGTTACTAGATTTATAATCCCACCAGGATCTTGCATACCATATAAAAGACTGGCTGGACCCTTTAGCACCTCCACACTCCCAACGGTTGCATTAAAGCTGTGCCTTACTCCAGCAGGAGTGCCGTTTCTCATAATCGAGCCGTCACGATTTTTACCAAAACCACGCTTTAACACAGCGTCAAAGATACCGCCTGTGGAATTTGCATAGCTTATACCGCTTACATTTTGCAACGCTTCAGCCAGGCTTTCTGGCTTTTTATCCTTTAGTTGCTGATTTGTTACGACATTTAGGGTTTGTGGAATTTCTAAAATAGGAGAATTGCTCTTTCCTATCTGGCTAGTTCTGGCTCTATATCCATCATCAACACTCTCTACAACCTCTACACTATCTAATACCACATCACTTGAAAAAGCAAAATGTGGCAACGCCAAACATAGTGCAAGCGACACTCTCTTAAGAACCATAATTTTAATCTCTCCTATTATAAAATAATAATGATTATTATAAATAGGAATTACTTATAGCGAGTTAAAAATTTTTATCTATACAAAAATTATAATTTTTTATATAATTAGGCTATGAAATACGCACATCTTATCCAAATAGCCAGTTTTTTATCAAATTTCAAAAAGATAAACGATATAAAGCGAGTTGGCGATATGCTTTTATGCATAAGCTTTGACTCACAAAATATCTTTTTTGACCTTGCAAAATCAGGCTCAGCAATATATAAAAATGACGACTTTAAAGAGATTAAAATTTATAACGCACCATTTGATAACATACTAGCCAAAAGATTTAAAAGCTCTAAAATTCTAGACATAAAATGCCTTGAAAATAACAGAATTTTAAAAATCACTACCAAATTTGACGGATCATACAAAAGCCTTACTTCAAACCTCTATCTTGAATTTACAGGACGCTTTACAAACGCTATAATAACCGATGAAAACGGCTTGATACTAGAAGCTTTGCGTCACATAGATAATAATCTAAGAACAATAAAACCAAACCATAAACTAAAAGAGCTAGAAAGCATAGAGATAAAAGAGAAAAAAACCGAGCCGATAGCCGATATAAACGAGTTTTTAAAAGATGAGTTTAATCGTATAAATAGCCAAAATTTAGCAAACCTAAAAGAGATTAAAATCACGCAAATACAAAAAAAATTAGACGCCCTAAATGCAAACCTTAATGCCCTTGAAAATGAATCTGAGCTAAACCAGCAAAGTGAAATTTTAAGGCAAAAAGCTAGTGTTTTACTTGCAAATTTGAGCAATCTTAAAGAATTTGAGCGTGATTTTAGACTGCTTGACTTTAATGGACAAGATATTAGATTTACTCTTGAAGATAGCCCAAAAAATAGTGCAAATAGCTTTTTTCTTAAGGCAAAAAAGCTCACGCAAAAGGCACTTGGTGTAAATTTAGAGCGAGAGAATTTAAACGAAAAGATCAAATTTTACTCAAATTTACAAACGATGCTTAAAAAAGCACTCAGCATAAGCGAACTACAAATTTTATATCCAAAGGTAAAAAATCAAAAATTTGATAAAAGTGAGAGCGAAAATATCAAAAATTTCTATATAAAAGAGTTTAAAATTTCAATCGGACGCAATGAAAATGGCAACATAGAGTTGCTTAAAAATGCCAAAAAAGACGATATTTGGCTTCATCTAAAAGATCTGCCAAGTCCTCACGTGATAATAAAATCAAACAAGCTAAAAATAGATGATGAAATTTTAAACTTTGGTGCAAAATTATGCCTAAATTTTAGCAACGTAAAAGCAGGAAAATACGAGATAGATTACACAAAACGCAAAAATATCAAAGTTCAAAACGGTGCAAATGTAAACTATGTAGATTTTAAGACGATAATACTCACAAAGGAGTAAAAATGGAGCTTACACCAATAGGCAATGCAAATTTCATAAACCAAAACGCACCAGTCGCCTCTACGACTCACGCAAATTATCAGGCGAGATTTGACCTGCAAAACGCTATGGCTGCACAAATAGCAAGTGATGAAAATATCCAGGTAACAGAGCTTCGTCCAACCGAAGAAACATATAAGATCGATCTAGAAAATGAGCATGAAAAGCAAAAAAACGACGAGGAGCAATCAGAGCAAAATCATCACAAAATGGCTAGTAGCAACGATGACGAGCAAGATGAGCAGATATCGCAAGTTGAGCCACACTCTCATATCGATATAAAAATATAAGCAAATTTTAGATAAAATCGCGGAAATTTCTTAAGGACGATACAATGAAACAACGCATAATAACCGGCGTAGCTATGCTAGTTGCACTACTAGCGGTATTTTACATAAATAGCTATCTTTTAAATTTCTTTATCCTTGGCGTGGTGCTTACATTTGCATTTTTAGAATCGCTAAAACTATATCAAATAGAGCAAAAAAGCCTAGTATTTATCGCACTTGCGTTTTATACTCTAACACTTTTTACAAATCCTATTTTCATAGCACTTGTAGCAATACTCATCGTTGCTTCGGTTATAGCTCACATTAAGAGCGAAAATTTAAAAGCAGTCGTGCCATTTGTATATCCTACAACACCTATATTTCTTATTTGGATGTTATATTCAGAATACGGCATAGGCTACCTTGCGTGGCTATTTTTAATCGTCATAGCAAGCGATAGTGGGGCATATTTTGTAGGTAAATTCTTTGGAAAACGCCCATTTAGTCCAAGTTCGCCAAACAAAACCCTTGAAGGCGTATTTGGTGGTGTGGCAGCTGGAACGATAGTGGGGACGATTTTTGGAAATTTTATTATCGAAGGCTTTACTCAAATCATTTGTGCTAGTTTCTTAGTCGCTCTGTTTGGTGTTTGGGGCGATCTGTTTGAAAGCTACTTAAAACGCCTAGTAGATGTCAAAGATAGCGGAAATTTATTCCCTGGTCACGGTGGTATGTTAGATAGGATAGATGGGTATTTATTTGGCGTTATAGCCCTACTTTGGACACTATCGTGGTAATACTAGGCTCAACGGGTAGCATTGGCACAAACGCTCTTGAAATTTGCAAACAGCACAATATACAGGTTGAAGCACTAAGTTGCGGATCTAATGTCGATCTTTTAAACGAGCAAATTTTAAAATTTAATCCAAAATTTGTCTGCATATCAGATCCGGCATTAAAATCAAAAGTGCTTCACAAATGGGTATTTGTGGGCGATGAAATTTCAGATATGTTAGAGCTTTGTAAGAGCCAAAAGGTAGTTAATGCCATAGTTGGATTTGCTGGATTAAGGGCGTCACTTAAGACGAAAAAACTTGGCAAAACCCTAGCTTTGGCAAACAAAGAGAGTCTTGTCGTAGGCGGTAAGTTTTTAAAAACCGATGAAATTTTACCAATCGATAGTGAGCATTTTGGACTAAAGTTTTTACTGCAAAACAAAACTAAAATTTCAAAACTCATCATCACGGCTTCAGGTGGAGCGTTTTATAAAACTCCAAAAGAAGCCCTAAAAAACGTCACTCCAAAAGAAGCCCTAAAACATCCAAACTGGAGTATGGGTGCAAAAATCACAATAGATAGCGCAAGTATGGCAAATAAGCTATTTGAGATTATGGAGGCTTACTGGCTTTATGGCACAAAAAATATAGATGCTATAATCGAGCCAACTTCGATGATACACGCTTTAATAGAATTTATAGATGGTTCGACTACTGCACACTTTAGCAGGGCAGATATGAAGTTAGCTATCGCTCACGCAGTGCTTGAAAATGTAGATGAAAATGTAGTAAAACCGCTTAATTTATTAGAGCTTTCGCAGATAAAATTTCATCAAATTGATACAGAAAAATACCCTATTTTCTCGCTAAAAGATGAGCTTTTAAACTCGCCTGATATGGGCGTTGTGGTAAATGCTGCAAATGAAGTAATGGTGGCTAAATTTTTAAAAAATGAGTGTGGGTTTTTAGATATTTCAAATGCAATTTTAAAGGCATTTAATAAATTTAGCTCTATAAAAATTTCATCTAGCGACGAAATTTTCGAGATTGATAAAGAGGTTAGAAAATATACAAAGGAGATAGATGCAAAAATATGACGGATACCATTTTAGACTAAAAGATAGCGTTATAGGGGTTCAATTTTTATTTGTCGCTTTTGGGGCGTTAGTGCTTGTGCCTATGCTAACTGGGCTTGACGCAAATGTCGCGTTATTTACCGCTGGTATTGGAACACTTGCCTTTCAGCTCATAAACAAAAAAAATATACCGCCAATCTTTTTAGCAAGTTCTTTTGCTTTTATTACTCCACTTGCATTTAGCATAAAAGAGTGGGGAGTGGCTGCGACTATGGGCGGAGTTGTAGCGGCTGGACTTTTGTATGCATTTTTAAGCATTCTTATTAGATTAAAAGGCGATGGTTTTATACATAAAATTTTACCGCCGGTAGTAGTTGGTCCAGTTATTATGACAATAGGGCTTATCCTCTCTCCAGCAGCTGTAAATATGGCTACACAAGCAGGAGATCACTACACAAGGGCTCAAGCTATGGGCGTAGCCTTTGTATCACTTTTAGTTACAATATTTATAATGATGGCTGGACGCGGAATTTTTAGACTCATTCCTATACTTTTTGGAATTTTTGTAGGTTATGTCATATCTATTTTCATAGGGATTGTGGATTTTACGCCGATTGCCAAGGCTAGTTGGATTGCTATACCAAATTTCGTAGCACCAAAATTTGAACTAGCCGCCATACTTTATATGGTTCCAATAGCCCTAGCTCCAGCGATTGAGCATATAGGTGATATGCTTACTATATCACACGTTGCAAAAGAGGATTTTTTAAAAAATCCAGGTCTTAAAAACACACTACTTGGCGACGGTATAGCAACAAGCCTTGCAGGGCTATTTGGCGGACCACCTAATACTACATACTCTGAAGTTACAGGTGCTGTTAATATCACAAAAGCGTATAACCCAGCCATAATGACGTGGGCTGCGATATCTGCTATATTACTAGCATTTGTGGGAAAGCTTGGAGCATTTTTAAGCACGATACCTACACCAGTTATCGGTGGCATAATGCTTTTACTCTTTGGCGTTATCGCGACCGTTGGTATGCAAATGCTAGTAAGAAACTCAGTAGATTTAAGCGAACCAAAAAATATGATAATTGTAGCTTTAATCTTTGTATCGGCAATAGGCGGTATGTCAATAGACCTTGATGTTGTGAAATTTTCAGGCATAGGACTTGGTGCGATAGTTGGAATAATCCTAAACTTAACCCTGCCAGAATTTAAGCGTTACGACCAGCAGTAAAGGAAAAAAATTGCGTATATTAGTCATATTTTTCACTCTATCTCTTGCCCTTTTTGGTGTTGACGAGCTAGAATATACTCTATATAAAAAAGGCATACCAAATCAAAATACTATGCTCATAATAGGTGGCATACAAGGCGATGAGCCGGGCGGGTTTTTAGCCGCTAGTATCGTCGCTACTGAGTATAATATAACAAAAGGTAGCGTATGGGTCGTGCCAAATTTAAATTTCAAGTCCATAATCGAGCGAAGCAGAGGCACAAAGGGCGATATGAACCGCAAATTTGCTCACATCGACCCAAACGATCCAGACTACAAAGCGGTTACTGATATAAAAAAACTTATAACAGATAGCAACGTTACTTTAATTCTAAATTTACACGACGGAAGCGGATATTACAGAGATAAATTTATAAATAAAGATCAAAATCCAAACAAATGGGGTAATACTTGCATTATCGATCAAGCCTTTTTAAAAAATGCCAGTTATCCGGATTTAGACACCCTAGCAAACCGCGTTAAAAACAAGATAAACGAGCGACTAATAGATAAAATTCACACCTACCACGTAAAAAACACAAAGACAGCCGAGGGCGATAAAGATATGCTTCGTTCGCTTACTTATTTTGCTGTCACTCAAGGCAAGAGTGCATTTGCAAACGAAGCTAGTAAAAATTTAAACGTCGAGTCGCGAACCTACTATCATCTACTAGCGATAGAAGAGTATATGAACTCCGCTGGTATTGAGTTTTCTAGGAATTTTGAGTTAACTCCAAAAAGCATAAAAAGCGTGATAGAAAAGGATATAAGACTTAGCTTTTTTGATGATTTTTTTGCATTGGGGCTTAAAGGATTAAGATCAAACATCTCATACGTACCATTAAAAGATACAAAATTACAATACAGCTCAGATAATCCTCTAGTAGCCGTCATAAAAACAAAAAATGGGTATGAGGTAAGATACGGCAACCGACTAGCTACTAAAATCACACCTCAGTTTTTTGAATACTCAAACAAAAAAGTAACACCAAGCATTGTCGTTGATGGCGTAGCACAAAACGTAAAAAGCGGACAAAAGGTGCTTGTAAAAGATAAATTTCTAGTGCAAAAACAAGACAACATAAGAGTAAACATTATAGGATATAGTGCAAAATCGCAAAATGAAGCAGACATTAGCGTTTCACGCTCTTTGTTTGATAAAAATTACAGCATAGATAAAGCTGGTAGAATTTTTAGAGTTGAGTTTTATGAAACGAGTGCTTCAAAGGATAAATTTGCAGGTATGATACTTGTGGAGTTTAGATGATACTTGGCATTGAAAGCAGTTGTGACGATAGTTCGGTCGCACTTTTAAGGATAGATGACTTAGCACAGATACTGCATAAAAAAATATCTCAAGAAGAAGCTCACAGCGTTTATGGTGGCGTAGTGCCTGAACTTGCCGCTAGACTTCACACTCAAGCACTTCCAGCACTGCTAAACGATATAAAACCATACTTTAAACAGATAAAAGCGATAGCCATTACAAACGAACCAGGTCTTAGCGTGAGCCTAATAGGTGGCGTAAGTATGGCAAAAGCCCTTAGTATCTCGCTAAAAATTCCACTAATTGCCATAAATCATCTAGTTGGGCATATCTACTCACTATTTTTGAGTAATGAGATAGCTTTACCGCTTGGAATTTTGCTAGTAAGTGGCGGACACACGATGGTTCTTGATATAGATGAAAATAAAAACATTAGTATCATCGCAAAAACGACCGATGACAGCTTTGGCGAGAGCTTTGATAAGACTGCTAAGATGATGGGGCTTGGATATCCTGGTGGACAGATTATTAGCAACTACGCAAGAGAGTGCAAAGATAAAGATAGATTTAGTTTTACCATACCGCTACTTGGAGATAAACGCCTTGAATACAGCTTTTCAGGACTTAAAAATCAAGTCAGACTGCAAATCCAAAGCCTTGAAAATTTAACCCAAAAAGATATAAGCGACATATCTTTTGCCTTTGAAAAAACAGCTTGTGCTCACATAATGGATAAACTAAAACGCATTTTTAATGAGCGTAAATTTAAACGCTTTGGCGTAGTTGGTGGAGCCAGTGCAAACCCAGTTTTAAGAGATAGTTTAAAAGATCTATGCGAAAATAGCAACTGCGAACTACTCCTAGCACCGCTTGAGTTTTGCTCAGATAACGCTATGATGATAGCTCGTGCAGGACGGGAGAAATTTCTAAACGGTGAGTTTACCTGCTACAAAGATTTAAAAATTTCCCCAAAAACTAGTGAGTTAAAGCTCTAAGCCCTTGCCTAGCATAAACAGCCTTACTGCTTGATTTGCAACGCGTTTTAAATTTTCACTTGCAACGCCCTTTTTCATAGCGTTTTCAAGGCTTGTCGGCTCATTTTGGATACTAAAAAACGCATCTATTCCTGCGTCGTTACAGCCACTAGCACACTCGCTTACACTCCCTGCTAACGCTATGACTGGTTTTGAGTATTTTTTGGCTAGTTTTGATATGCCAGTTGGTGTCTTGCCCATTGAACTTTGAAAGTCAAGTCTGCCCTCACCAGTGATGATAAGATCAGCACGTTTTATCTCATCCTCAAGCCCTATCTCTTCGGTGATAATCTCGATCCCTGGCTTTAGCTTGGCATTTAAAAAGCTTATAAATCCATACCCAAGACCGCCAGCAGCCCCAGCGCCCTTGAGTCCCCAGTATACCTTGCCTGTTTGAGTTTCTACCACACTAGCAAAGCTAATAAGCCCAACATCAAGCTGTTTTATCATATCCCTATCAGCACCCTTTTGTGCCCCGTAAACATACGCCGCACCATTCTTGCCAAATAGCGGATTATCAACATCACAAGCTATTAAAAACTCGCACTCGCTAAGCTCTTTTAAAGCATTTGAGTCTGAAAATTTTGAGATTTTTACCAAATTTTCGCCATTTGGCTCTAGTAAATTTCCCTCTTCGTCAAAGAACTCAAACCCAAGCGCACTAAGCATACCAACTCCAGCGTCGTTTGTAGCACTACCACCTATACCGATAATAAATTTCCTAGCACCGTTATCTATCGCGTCCTTTATCATAAGTCCAAAGCCATATGTGCTGGTTTTTAGTGGATTTCGCTCACTCTTTTCAAGCAACGTAAGCCCAGAAGCCGACGCCATTTCCATAATGGCAAGTTCTCCAGCCATAGCATAACGAGCCAAAATTTTAACACCAAGCGGATTTTGCGTGATTATATCTACGTATCTGCCCTTTAACGCGTCAGCCAAAGCCTCGACACTACCCTCTCCGCCGTCAGCCACGGGCTTTACGACGATATCATCGCAAAGCTCTTTTATGCCCTCTTTTATAGCATTACCAGCTTCAAGCGAACTAAGAGAGCCCTTAAAAGAGTCTATGGCTACTAAAATTCTCATAGCAACACCAATGAAAGCACAAATACACTTATCATACCAACCACACCCATTATAAATGTCATCATAGTTTGGGTTTTATATCCTTGTTGTGGGTTCATACCGCTAAAATTTGTAACAACCCAGTAGTAGCTGTCATTTGCGTGAGAAACACACATTGCCCCAGCAGCTATCGCCATAACGCAAAGCACACCTGCTATTTGCGTTGTAAGCCCAAGAGCACTCATCAAAGAATCCCCAGCACTAAACATACCCATTATAGAAGCCGTGGTAACTATAGCAACGGTTGAGCTACCCTGAGCTGTTTTAAGTATAGCAGAGATGATAAAAGGAAAGAAAATTCCAGCAGAACTTATAATGTGTGCATTTTGCTTGATATACTCGACAAATCCAGCCTCTGTAATGACCTTACCAAGCACACCACCAGCAGCAGTTATAAATAGTATCGGACCCACAACCTTTAGCGTTTCGTTTGTAATGTGATTAAACGTATCTAGTTTGTTTGTAGAAGCTAGTAAAATCACAGCAAAAATAGCACCGACAGCAAGAGCGATGATAGGGTTTCCTAAAAACACCAAAAGTGTGCCAAAGCCACCGCCTATACCTGCGACTTTAGCCACAGAGCCAAGCGCCATAAATACAATAGGCATAAGTATCGGTGCAATGCTTAAAAATCCGCTAGGCAAAACCCCATACTCGCGTATAAGCTCCTCATAACTCTTTTGTGTGCTATCATCATCGTCTAAAACAACCTCTTTGCCTATAAATTTAGAAAATATATAAACAGCTATAAGAACAGGCACGGATACCACAGCACCCATTACTATGACTAGTAGCAAATTTGAATCCACCCCAATAGCACCAGCAGCAGCTATCGGTCCAGGAGTTGGTGGTATAAACACGTGAGAAGCATAAAGACCGCCACTAAGCCCAACTGCCATACCCACAGGATTTGCAGCTATTTTTTTACGTAAAGCACGACGTATTGGATCAAGCACGACAAAACCACTATCGCAAAAGACTGGTATCCCCACTATCCAGCCCATTATAAGCATAGCAAGTTCTGGTCTTTTTGAGCCAACTGCGTTTACTACCATATCGGCAAGTTTGAGTGCCGCGCCCGTTTTTTCAAGCACCATTCCGATAAGTGCTCCAAATATGATAACAATACCAATGCTCTTAAACGTCCCGCTAAAGCCGTCACCTATCATAGCAGGTATCCTTGTAGGGCTTATACCAGCCACTAAAGCAAGTACTAATGATACGCTCATAAGTGCTAAAAACGGATGAACCTTAAGCTTTGATATCATATATATCATCAAGCCAACAGCAATGACAAAAGCCACAATAAGACTAACGCCACTCATTTTTTCTCCTTTTAATAAAAATACTCTTAAAAATATTAGCGTATTTTCTCTTAAAAATTATATTTTATTATTTGTTAGAGTGAGGTATAAAAACTCGCTATCTTGCTTATAAATTTCAAAGCCAAATTTTTTATATAAATCAATAGCTGCTTTATTTTGTATATAGGCTGTTGCATTTAGGCTTTTTACACACAAAACACAAAATGCATAATCCAAAATCGCAATCATAAGCGTATCACCCTGACCTTTTAACCCTGGATTTGCATAAACACCAAATTCACAAGAAGCGTTCGTAATATTTATAAAGCTAATCAC
Organism: Campylobacter mucosalis; assembly: GCF_013372205.1. Lineage (NCBI taxonomy): Bacteria > Pseudomonadati > Campylobacterota > Epsilonproteobacteria > Campylobacterales > Campylobacteraceae > Campylobacter > Campylobacter mucosalis. The sequence continues at coordinate 208,095 of NZ_CP053831.1, read as the reverse complement.
ACCTAAAAAAGTGTCACTATTTTTAACTAGAAAATACCTTTTTGTAGCATCATTTTTAAGGGATTTTAAAAATTTTAGATGACTTTTAAGACTAATGCTCTTTGTTTTCATGAATTTAAAAACTCTCTCATCATTTCGCCATTTAAAAACCATAATCTTTTGCTCTTTTAAAAGCTCGGTAAAATTTATAAGTTTATACATTTCTTAGCTTTGATGATTTATCATAAAAAGCTTCTTAGCAAACTCAAAATCATCTGGCGTATCAATATCGCAAACCAAATTACGTGGCAACACAAAAGCCCGTGAATACGGAGCAAACATCGCTTTATTATCAAGCCATGCCTTGCGTTTGCCAAAATAAAACTGCCCAGCATCGTGATAGGCACGCTCTAAATCCTGTGAGCGAACATTTTCAAACTCTGGATGAAACATTTTCACATACGAATTTTCATCAAGCTTAAATGCTCTTTGTATCGCAAAACTAAACTCGGTCGCTGAGAATAAAAATTCACAAGAAACAGCCTTAAACTGAGCATAAGCCTGAACTAAAATATCAGGCGTTAAAAGCGGAGCAGTCGCATAAAGACAGCAAATCTCGCTAAATTCATCGCCCATTTTAACAATCGCATCACGCACTACATCAGAACTAGTGGCAAAATCATCACTAAGTTTAGCTTCACGTAAAAAAGGCACTTTTGCTCCGTATTTAACGGCAACTTCGGCTATTTTTTCATCATCTGTGCTAACGATAACATCATCAAAAATAGCCGAATTTAGTGCATTTTTAATACTATAAGCAATGAGTGGCATACCACAAAAATCCTTGATATTTTTATGCGGTATTCGCTTACTACCGCCCCTTGCTGGTATCACGCAAAGTCGCATTTTACGCCTTTTTTGAAAATTTGGTTAAAATTTCAAGCACATTTTTTGCCACAAACTTAGCGTCCGCTTCACTCATACCTTGATGACAAGGCAGACTAAGCTCTCTTGCGTAAAAATTTTCAGCATTTTTAAGGCTTAAAGTGCCGTATTTTTGGCTATAAAAGCTAAATTTATAAGTTGGTTTATAATGCACTTGAACGCCAACGCCATTTTCGTGAAGCTCTTTAAAAATTTCACGCTTAAATTTAGCTAATTTTTCATCTAAAAGCACAGGATAAAGGTGTCTTGAACTCTTAAATTTTGGTTTTATTAATGTGAAAAACTTACAATCTTTAAAATACTCATCGTAAAAAAGAGCCACTTTTTCACGCACAGCTATCATCTCATCAAGCCTTTTTAGCTGAGAAATTCCCAAAGCACAAGCGACATCGCTAAGTCGGTAGTTAAAGCCTAGCACGCTCATATCGCTGTCCCAAAGCTCGGTTTTAGTAATGCCGTGAGAGCGATACAGCCTTGCAAGACGTGCGAATTCATCGCTATTTGTAGCGATAGCACCACCTTCAAAGGTCGTAATTGGCTTAATAGCGTGAAAGCTAAAAATGCTAATATCAGCGTGATTGCCAACCTTTATGCCATCAAATTCGCTCCCAAGTGCGTGAGAAGCGTCATCTAGTAAAAAAATGCCGTGCCTTTTTGCTATCTCTTTTAGCTTTGTAATCTCAACCGAGTTGCCACCAAAATCAACAGCCGTTATCACTTTTGTGTGTTTTGTAATGATATTTTCTATCAATTTTTCATCAATATTGCCATCCATTTTAATATCGCAAAACTTAACATCAGCACCACACATTAACGCCGCATTTGCAGTGGCTGCAAAGGTTAATGGCGTAGTTATAACCTCATCGCCACTCTTAACACCAAAAATCAAATACGCCACGTGAAGTGCCGAAGTAGCCGAGTTCATCACTACCACGTGCTTTATACCCGTGTAGTCTTGCAACGCCTTTTCAAACTCGCTAACCTTATCGCCACCTGTTAAAAAATCGCCCCTTAAAGCATTGCAAACTGCCTTTATATCGTCATCTGTTATCTGTTGCCTACTATAAGGTATCATAAATCTCCAATCATCTCTAAAAGCCCGTCTTTATCAAGCCAAATTTTGTTTTTATCAGAGCTGTATTCAAAATCAAAAGCGACTTTTACGCCTTTTTCGCCTAGCATATTTTTTGAAAAATCATTGCCAATGTTTGTAAATTTTATCGAGGGCGAGATGACAAAATGATCGCTAAATTCGTAGGTTAAGTGCGCGTCGTCCTTGCTAATCATCGCTTCGTGCATCTTTTCGCCAGGACGAATTCCTATGATTTTTATGCCTAAATTTGGTGCTAATGCTTTGGCTAAATCTAGCATCGTCATTGAAGGAATTTTTGGGATAAAAATCTCGCCACCGCTCATGCGCTCAAAGTTTTTAAGCACGAAATTTACGCCTTGTTCTAGCGTTATCCAAAACCTTGTCATATCAGGGTGCGTAATAGGCAGTTCACTTACACCCTCACTAATTAAGCGTTTAAAAAGTGGCACGACCGAGCCACGAGAACCGACGACATTGCCATATCTTACCACCGCAAAGCGCGTTTTTTTCGTGCCTGAGATGTTATTTGCCGCGACAAAAAGCTTATCGCTTGCTAGTTTTGTTGCGCCGTATAAATTTACTGGGTTGCAAGCCTTGTCAGTTGATAGTGCGATAACCTTGCTAACGCCGTTTTCTAAGGCTGCGTTGATGACATTTGAGGCACCATTTATGTTGGTTTTTATGCACTCCATTGGGTTGTATTCAGCGATTGGGACGTGCTTCATTGCGGCTGCGTGAATTACGTAATCAACGCCGTTCATCGCCGTTTTTAAGCGGTCTTCATCACGCACATTACCGATGAAATACCGCATAACTGGGGCGTTAAACACTTGAGCCATTTCGTATTGTTTTAGCTCATCTCGTGAGTAGATGATTAGCCGTTTTGGTTTGTATTTTTTTAGTAAAATTTCTGTGTATTTTTTGCCAAAACTACCAGTTCCGCCAGTAATTAAGATCGATTTATTATTAAACATAAAAGCCCCCTAATGTGTTATTTTATATAAAATAAGCAAATTTTATACTAAAAAGGGTAAATGTAGATATTAAAATTTTGGCATGTTGTATTTAAATATCGATAGAATTTTAATAACTTGATTTTTCTCATCTATTTTATAAGACACCACATAACCTTTAAAAATCAAATCACGAATATTTTTATCATTTAATATTGCATTTTTGCGAAATCGATACGGCATAAATGGTATTTGTTCTATTTTACTACGTAATTCTTTAGTAAAATTATCCGCCCTTGATACACTATCTAGTGCAATAAATTCTCTAATTCTAGCCAACGCCTCAATAAAATCATCTTTATATATTATTACCACGCAAAGCCTCTTTGGTGCATTTTGGCTTGAAATTCCTCCGCACTTATATACTCTATCTCGCCACGGTTATCTTTTTGTACTATCTGCCTTAGTATATCTGCGTCGGCTTCGCTGATGTAGCCCTGGTCATAGTCTATGTATTCGACTTTTACTTGTGGAGTTAGTTGCCTTATCTCATCTATTGCATTTTGTAAAATTTTTCTTATTTGGGGTGTTTCATCTGTTATTATCATCGTTCCTGTCATATTAACTCCTAAGAATTCTACTGATGTTTAGGTTTTGTGGTTAGTAGTTTATAGCCAACATAAAGTGATAAAATCGCCGTTATTGCCAGTATCAATGCCTGTCCACTCTCGTTCATAGCCCTATCGTAGCATTTAATGACTTAATTTTTTATAAACGAAAGGCTCTATTATATAGTATAATTATATGGTAATTATGGAGTATATAAATGACTTATCTCTGCAAGAAAAGCAACTACAAACGAAAAGGCACAATATGAGGAGCAGTTATGAAAAAAGAAATTGATTTTTCAAAAGGCATTAGAAATCCTTATGTAGATAAGAGCCTAAAAAGGCAAATAACGATAAATTTAAACGGCAAGGTTATTGATTATTTCAAAGAAATGGCAGATAAAAAAGGAGTGCCGTACCAAACCCTTATCAACATTTTTTTAAACGATTGCGTTGATAAAAAGCTAGATATTGCGGTTGTGGGAGCATAATTTTTTGATAACTTGATCTTTCTCGTCTATTTTACTACGTAATTCTTTAGTAAAATTATCCGCGCTTATATACTATCTTTTTGTGCTATCTCTTTTAGTATATCTGCGTCGGCTTCGCTGATGTAGTATTTAATAATTTCACGCATACTTTACTACACTATAAAAAACAACACAAAAGGCAAAAATTATACAAGTTGCTAAAAACACTGAAGCCATTTTACTTTCTCTCCTTTAAATTTGTTAGTTCTTTTATTTTTTCTCTTATCTTTTTAAATAACAAAGATATGATAGCCGACAAAACAACTATAGCTACACCAACCAATAAAATATCTGCAATCTGTGCTTTCTGCCTAATCGTTACTATCCAGCCAACCACGCCAAATAGAGCCGTTAAGAAAAATATAATCAACGACTTTAAAAAATCAATATCAGCCTTCAAGCCTTCATTTTTACTCACGAAATTCCTTTTTGGTTGATTATAACAAATTTAAATAAAAAAAGGGTTTAGGAGAACCTAAACCCTCGTTTAACACATTTGCAGAAGACGCGTTTTAAGTACTCGCGGAGACTAAACTACTGAAGTAGTTTAAGTACGTTTTGCTGAACGCTGTTAGCTTGACTCATAGCATAACTACCTGACTGAGCAAGTATGTTAAACTTAGAGAAGTTAGCAGACTCAGCAGCAAAGTCTACGTCGCGGATTTGTGACTCGGCAGCCTTTACATTTACCTGAGTTACAGTTATGTTGTTGATAGTTACTAGTAGCTGATTTTGTACAGAACCTAGGTCAGAGCGGATCTGATCAAGGGTTACCTGAGCTGACTCAGCTATATCCATAACAGCCATAGCGCCACGCAGAGTCATAACACCAGCTGATTGAGCTACTGTTAGAGCTCCAGTCATTCTTTGAAAGCCCATAGCTGTAGCTAGTTTGCCCTCTATCTGTCCACGCACATCCCTTAGAGATACTGATTGAGATCCACCACCATTGTCACTAAATGTGCTATCAGAAATTACTGCATCAGCACTGATTTTTATATCACGACCATCTAGGCGAACTAGGTTTAGACGACCAACAAAAGCCGAAAGACCTTTATTGCCACCTAGACCAGCAGAGATTTCGCCACCACTTATCACCATAGCTCTACCAGAACGGCTTGTTAGAACCATTCTACCCTCTGTATCTACAGAGGCCTCAACGCCTGTTTGATCTTTTACAGCGTTAATGGCATTTACTAAAGCACCGTTTCCATCATTTTTCTGAACTTCAAGGTCGCCGATTTTAACGCCATTAATAGTAAGAGATTTAATTGTACCGCCACTAATGGCCCCACTTGCTATCCAAGTTACATCAAAACTAGCACGAACACCAGTTTTATCAGAAACCTTGTTGATATTTTCAGCTAAAGCACCCACACCCTTGCCAAGACCTGAAGAGATAACAGCTGAAGCGACTTTTACGTCATTTACGCCGTCAACGTTTAGGAATTTAAGATTAACCTCAGCCATACCAGTAAGCAATCTTGAGCTCTCAAAACGAGTTAGACCTATCTTATCAGATGTGGTAGCACCAATACTTGCCTTGATAGACTGGTTAGAGTATGCGCCTACTTGGAATTCTTTGTTTGAGAATGTTCCGTTTAGCAGTTGCTGTCCGTTAAATGAAGTTGTGTTACCGATGTTATCTAGTTGCTCCATTAAGCGAACGATATCAGCCTGAAGTGCTTGACGTGAACGTGTAGTTTGTCCGTCTTGGGCTGACTGAGTAGCCTTAGTCTTAATAGTGTTAAGAATCTTTAACTGCTCGTCCATAGCCTTGTCAGCTGTCTGGATGATACCCACTGCGTCGTTTGCGTTTGCGATAGCTTGACCTAGCGCACTTGCTTGTGAACGAAGACTATCTGCGATAGCCAAACCTGATGCATCTTCTGCCGCGGTTGTAATTCTAAGGCCTGAGCTTAGCTTTTGCAAAGAGCCTGAAATGTCTCTGTTGTTGCCTACAGCGTTAGCGTGAGAATTCATCGCGTTGATGTTTGTGTTAATACGGAAACTCATTTTAAATCCTTTTAAGTTTATTTAGTAACCTTTCCTTTGGCTACTTAAAAACCATATCGGATATTTGTGAAAAAAGTTTATAGGATTTAGAGAAATTTTGTAAAATTAAATTTGTGATATAATTTTGGGAGTAAAAGGGGTAAAAAATGTCAAAACTAGATGAAGCAAAAGAGAGATTGGGGATTTTAAAATTTTGGCTTGGCATTGTTATGGGTTCGCTTCTTGCAAACATAGCGTGGTTGGCTACGAACTACAATAAGGCTGAGGGGCTGATTGTCATTGGTTCTGTTTTATCGATAGTGTTTTTGACAGTCGCTTTTGTGATTATAAATAAAAAAATTGAGAAGAAATTAAAAGAGATTGGGGATTTGTGATGATGACTTACTTCGTTTTTTTCGTGATTGTGTTTGGATTTGGTGCGATAGCGTATATGGGTATTAAAACAGCCAGGGAAGCGTGATATCGTCAGTTTGGTATAAATTTTGCTTTGATTATGACGATATAAACAGATATAAAATTTACAGCCCAAGGAGAGCACATGGACACACCAAAAAACAGCATACAAGATATATCAAATCCAATATTTGCTAAAAACCTACAAGCACTTTTCCAGCAAGATGAGATACTAGCTACTAGGCTATTTTCAATAGACGGTAATAAAAAATTTGATGTATTTGTGGGCAAGGATCCCATAGATATAAATATCATAGATAAGCAAACCTTAAAATACATATATGAAAAACCTGCCAAAGACGTAGAGAGTATACTGCAAAGCCTTGAGAAGCAGTATAAAAGATATCCTGTGATGTATTTTTATGGTCTTGGTAATGGTGTGCTATATAAAGGGCTAATGGCAAATCAAACGCACCAAAGGATAGTGGTGGTCGAGCCTGAGCTTGAGATAATGTATATAGTTTTAAACCTTATAGATTTTTCGCAAGAGCTAGCTAGTGGGAGGCTTATGCTTTTTAGCTCGGAGCTTATGAACTTTACGCAGACTTACTTTTTAATATCTGATGATAAATTTGTGCAGTACATGAAGCTTTATGATTTGCATATACATACAGAGTTTTATGATGGCTACTCAGATGACTTTGAGCATATAAATAGATACTTTACAAGGGCGTTTATGCAGTATGCGGCTTCTTGTGGAAATAGTATAGATGATAACCTGCAAGGCATAGAGCAAAACTTAATAAATATGCCATATATGCTGACAAACTACAGCTACCTAGAACTAGCAAAAAAACGCAAAAACAGGGTAAAAACTGCAGTCATCGTATCAACTGGCCCGTCACTTACAAAGCAGCTGCCACTACTTAAAAAATATGCCCCTTATGTAAGCGTCATAAGTGTTGATGCCTCATATCCGATACTGCTAAAAAACGGCATAACTCCAGACTATGTAACGTCGATAGAAAGAGCTCCTGAAACCTCTACATTTTTTGAAGCAAAAGATAAAAAGATGGATAAGGATATATACTTTATCATAGCCTCGCTAACCCACCCAAACACGATAAGAAACCTAAAAGATAGGCGTATGGTTTTAACAATGCGTCCAAATTCAGATGAGAGATCATATAAGCTTAACCATCACGGCTATCTAGGCATAGGGCATAGCACGGCAAATCAAGCCTATCAACTAGCATACGTTTTAAACCATAAAAACATAGTGCTAATAGGTCAAGACCTAGCCTTTGGCAAGGATGGGGCTAGTCACGCAACAGGACACGTCTTTGTAGAAAATGCAAGCGAATACGATGTATATGTTACGGCTTACGGTGGAGATGGAGAGATAAGGACGACTGAGATATGGAATTTGTTTAGAAATCAGTTTGAAAAAGATATAGATGAGTCAAGCAAAGAGGGCTTTGTGACATATAACTGCACCGAGGGTGGAGCTAGGATAGCAGGGGCTATAGAAAAGCCATTTAGCGAAGTTATGAGCGAACTTTGTGCGGATAAAAAGGTAAAAAAACTAGCAAATATAGAAAAAGTAAGCGACAAGGTAGCAAATGAAAATATGCTAAAAGCATATAAAATCATACAAGAAAAGATAAACACACAAAGCGAAGTTAAAGCGAAAATAGAAAAAGTATTTTTAGATATAACGCCAAAGATAGATAAACTCTTAAAGCTCAACAATGAAGGAAAACTTACAAATGATCACTTTGGCGCGCTGGTAAAAATCTCAGATAAAATAGATAAAGTTAAAAATATGCTGTATATAAAAAGATACCGCAAACACATATCAAATATACTAAAGATATCGGTTGACTTTCAAGAGAGAGAGCTGGCAAAAATTTCTGTAGCTCCAAGCGATACAACAGAAGAGAAAGTCCAAAAGCTAATAGAGTGGCTTGAGATGCATAAATACTGGCTATTTTCTGCAGCAGGTGGGCTAAATGCGGATATAGAGGTTACAACAAGAGCCAGTAAGCCACTCATAAAAGAGATGAAAAAGCGTGGAATTTTACCAAAATGATAAAGACGCTAGAGCTAATCGGACGTGAAAAAGAGCTTTTTACTGATGATATATCTGACTATGAAGCAACACTTAAAGATGAGATAAAAAGTTCAACGTTTTTAGTCATTGGCGCAGCGGGTTCGATAGGGAGTGCGGTTGTAAAAGAGATTTTTAAACGAAACCCGAGAAAACTACACGTAGTTGATATATCAGAAAATAACCTAGTGGAGCTAGTAAGGGATATAAGAAGCTCGTTTGGTTATATAGGTGGAGAATTTGCGACATTTGCCATAGACGCGGGAAGCAAAGAGTATGACGCATTTATAGGGGCTGACGGAAAATATGACTACGTGCTAAATCTATCAGCACTCAAGCACGTGCGAAGCGAAAAAGATCCATTTACGCTTATGCGAATGATAGAAGTAAATATCCTTAATACCATAAAAACTATGAAACAAACGGCAAAAAATGGTGGTAAAAAATACTTTTGCGTTAGCACAGATAAAGCGGCAAATCCTGTAAATATGATGGGTGCAAGCAAGCGTATAATGGAGCTTTTTGCAACCAGAGAAGCCGATGATGTTTTGCTATCTATGGCTAGATTTGCAAATGTTGCTTTTAGCGATGGTAGTTTGCTTCACGGCTTTAATGAGCGTATTAAAAAACTTCAGCCTATAGTAGCTCCAAACGATATAAAACGCTATTTTGTAACTCCAAAAGAGAGTGGAGAGCTTTGCCTTATGAGTGCGATATTTGGGCAAAACTGCGATATATTTTTTCCAAAATTATCACAAAATTTACATCTTATAACTTTTGCCGATATTGCTGTAAGATATTTAGAAAATTTAGGATATGAGCCGTTTATATGTGCTGATGAAAACGAGGCTAGAGCTAGAGCAAAAGAGTTAGCAGGGCTTAAAAAATGGGCGTGTTTATTTACTCCAAGCGATACTACTGGAGAGAAAGACTTTGAAGAGTTTTACACAGATAGCGAAATTTTAGATATGGATAAATTTAAAAGTATCGGAGTGATAAAAAATAGTTTGAATTTTGATAGCCAAAAGCTAGATGAGTTTTTGCAAAATATACAAAAGCTAAAAAACTCTCTTAAATGGAGCAAAGATGATATTTTGGCTGAATTTTTAAAGATTTTGCCAAATTTTAATCACAAAGAGACTGGAAAATATCTTGATTCAAAGATGTGAAAATGCAAAAGATAGTAAATTTTATAAAACAGAAATTTAAAAGCGAAAGCATAGCTTTGCACGAGCCAAAATTTATAGGAAACGAAAAGCGTTATTTAAACGAGTGTATAGATAGTGGCTTTGTTTCAAGTGTTGGAAAGTTTGTAACAGAGCTTGAAATAGAGTTTGCAAAAAAAGTTGGTGCCAAATTTGCCGTAGCTGCGGTAAATGGCACATCTGCGCTTCATATATGTCTGCTTTTATCAGATGTCAAAGCCACAGATGAAGTCATAACTCAGCCATTAAGCTTTATAGCTACGGCAAATGCGATTAGCTGTACTGGTGCTAAGCCGATATTTTTAGATGTAGATAGCGATACTTTGGGACTTGGTCCGGATAGTTTGCTTAAATTTTTAGAGCAAAACTGCGAGCTAAAAAATGGCAAATGCATAAACAAAACGACACAAAAAATCATAAAAGCTTGCGTGCCTATGCATACCTTTGGTTTGCCTTGTAAGATAGATGAGATAGCTAAAATTTGCAAAAGCTGGGGTATCGTGCTTGTCGAGGACGCCGCTGAGAGCCTTGGTAGCTACTATAAAGATAGGCACACTGGGACTTTTGGGGTGCTTGGTGCGTTTTCGTTTAATGGTAATAAAATCATCACTAGCGGTGGTGGAGGTATTATTGTAAGTGATGATGAAAATTTAGCAAAAATGGCAAAACACCTTACTACAACAGCAAAAATTCCACATCCATACGAATACGTCCACGACCAAATCGCATTTAATTACAGAATGCCAAACCTAAATGCCGCTCTTTTACTAGCTCAGCTTGAAAATCTAGAGTTGTTTTTACGCCTAAAAAGAGAACTAGCACAAAGCTATGAGGAGTTTTTTGCGGATTTTGATGACGTTAAATTTATAAAAGAGCCGTTAAATTCACGCTCAAACTACTGGTTAAATGCGATTTTATTTAAAGAACCTAGTCAAAAAGATGAGTTTTTAAAGCTATCAAATGAGAGTGGCATTATGACTAGACCGATTTGGCGACTTTTAAACGAGCTTAAAATGTATGAAAACTGCCAAACTGATGAGCTTAAAAATGCAAAATTTTTAGCAAGTAGAGTTGTAAACCTACCTAGTTCGGCAATAATATGAAAGATATAGTCCTAATAGGCGGAGGCGGACACGCAAAATCTTGCATAGATGTCATCGAGCTTGAGGGGAAATTTAAAATTTATGGCATAGTAGATAGCAAGGTTAAAGGTAGTGTTTTAGGTTACCGGGTCATAGGCACGGATGATGACCTGCCTGAAATTTTTAAAACTTGCCAAAATGCTATCGTTTGCATAGGTCACATTAAGAGTAACGAAGCAAGGCTAAGAGCGTTTTTAAATTTAAAACAAATAGGCTTTAACTTACCAACTATCATATCTCCACTCGCATATATTTCAAAACACGCAGTGATAGGAAAGGGGAGCATAGTTATGCATCACGCGCTCATAAACGCTGGTGTGAGAATCGGAGAAAACTGTATAATAAACTCAAAAGCCCTGATAGAACACGACGCAGTGGTAGAAGATAACTGCCATATATCAACAGCTAGTGTCCTAAACGGCGGAGTGGTAGTGAGAGAAAATACATTTTTTGGGAGTAACTCAATGGCAAGAGAGTATATAACGATAGGTAAAAATTGCGTAGTGGGGGGGGGTATGCGGGTATTTTTTGATATCCAGGCAGGCACTATCGTTAAAAAATAAATTTTACGTCACAAAGTCACTTGAGGGGTGCCTATGAAGCTTAAAATAGGCTATTTTGCTGAGGGACTTTGGGGCACAAAGAGTATAGAGCCACTTTTAAATGACTCTGATATACAAGTTTGCTTTATCTATTCAAAAGGCGATTATAGCGGTATTTTAAGCCAAATTTGCGCTGAAAAAGACATACCGTTGTATCAAAATGAGAGCATAAACACGCCTGATTTTTTACAAAAAATACAAAATTATGAGTGCGATTTGTTTATCTCGGTTTGTTTTAATCAAATTTTTAAAGCCCCAATCATCAATACACCACGCCTTGCTACTATTAACTGGCACGCAGGCAAGTTGCCATTTTACCGCGGACGAAATATTTTAAACTGGGCTTTGATAAATGACGAACGCGAGTTTGGCATAACAGTGCATTATATGGATGAGGGCATAGATACTGGAGATATTATCACTCAACGAGTTTTTGCGATAAATGATGAGGATAACTATGCTAGTTTATTTGCACGTATTACTAAACTAAGTGCGGAAGTACTTTATGAAGCGGTAGTAAAATTTAAAAATGGCAAACCGCAAGGTATTAAGCAAAACGATATACATCCAACGGGATTTTACTGTTCATACCGCAAAGCTGGGGACGAAAAACTTTGCTTTTATCAAACAAGCAGGGAGGTTTTTAACTTCGTAAGAGCATTAGCACATCCAGCAGTAATGGCACGGGCAATGCTAAATGGGCATGAGATGAAAATAAACAAAGTCGAGCTTATAAAGAACGCACCAAACTATAAATGTGCCGTTGGTGCTATCTTACAAAAAGATACGAGTGGATTTTTGGTAAAAACTGCCGATAGCTTCGTGCGTGTAAGCGAGTTTGAATTTTGTGGTAAATTTAGCGTTGGGGATCGTTTTGATGATTGAATTTTGGCACGATATTTACCAAAGCGATGATTACATTAGGCTTTATCTAAATAGTGGGGATGAAATTTTTCGGTTTTGCTACCGTGAAGCAGATGCAATTTTTCAAAATGTTAGCATAAAAAGCAAAATTGAGCGTATAGGTTCTAAAAGCGTTAGTGGGTATTATCATCTTGAAAGTGTATATGGGTATGGTGGCTTTTATACAAATACGCAAGATAAAGACTTTATCAAAAGAGCGCTTGAAAGCTATAAAAAGCGTTGCGAAAACGAGTGCATAATCGCTGAATTTATGCGTTTTAACGTATTTAACGACTTTTGTAAAAGCCATAGCGAGTTTTTTGATGTGTGTATAAATAACCGAGAAACGGTATTGGTCAATCTCTCACAAAGCTATGATGAAATTTTTAATAGCTTTGAGCCTAGTTTAAGACGTAACGTGCGATCAGCGATAAAACACGAGCTAGAGTTTTGTGAAATTGAGCTAAACTGCAAAAATGCTTATAAATTTTATGAACTTTATACGCAAACGATGACTAAGAATAATGCTATGAAATTTTATTTTTTCGATGAGAGTTATTTTTGGCAACTTTTTACACTAGAAAACGTGAAAGTTTATGGTGCAAAATTTAGAGGCGAGATTGTAAATATGATTGTTTTATTTATGCAAAAAGGTGTGATTTACTATCATCTTGGTGCAAGTGATGTGAGATTTTATAATTTAAATGCCAACGCCTTTGTCTTTGATAGCATTATAAAAACCTATGCCAAAACGCAAAATTTTTTATATTTAGGTGGCGGTACGAGCAGTGATAGCAACGACGCCTTATTTAAATTTAAACGCAAATTTAGCAAAGATATAAGGCAGTTTTACATAGCAGGTCTAATCTACAACCACAAAATTTACAATCTTTATAATGAAATTTGGCAAAGCCAAAGCAGTAAAACATCAAAGCTATTTTTAAAATACACAGATACCATAGAGGAGATAGAAAATGAAGGCACAAATGGGGGGGGATGGGCTAAAAAAGAAAAAACGATAAACCTGCCTAGATATAAAACGATAAATTGCCACGCTGGAAAGTTGCCATTTTATCGTGGACGAAACATACTAAACTGGGCTTTGATAAATGACGAACGCGAGTTTGGCATAACGGCACATTATGTTGATACAAGCATTGATACGGGAGATATTTTGGCGCAAAAATGTTATGAGATAAATGATGATGACACTTATGCTAGTTTGCTAGAACGTGCGTATGTTGGATGTGCAGATGTGCTTTGTGAGGCAATCAATTTATTTAAAAATGGGACACCAAAAGGGAAAAGTCAAAGTGAGATAGACGCTGTTGGTTTTTACTGCTCACAACGAAAAAGTGGAGATGAAAGGCTAAATTTTAACCAATCAAGTCGTGACGTATTTAACTTCGTACGTGCTATCTCTAAACCAGCCGTTATGGCTAGAGCTATGCTAAATGGCTATGAGATGTCCATAAATAAGGTAGAGCTAATACCTAACGCGCCTATTTACAAAGGTATCGCAGGAGCAATTTTGGCAAAGGATGAAAACGGCTTTTTAGTTAAAACTGCCGATAGCTTCGTTCGTGTAGTTCAGTGGGAATTTGAGGGTAAATTTAAAATAGGGGATAGGTTTGAATAGGGTTTGTTGTATTTTGCCTTTTTATACATAAATCGCCCCTTGTGTAAGATTGTTCTTTTTATCTAATGGCATTGATGTTGTATCGCATAAATCAACACTTAAGTGAAATTTATTTGATATTTTTGACTTTATATCATCAAAATAACATATTGCCAAAAATGGATTGCCAAGCTTCTTAACCATCTCTTTGGCATTACTTTCTACAACGATATCAATATCTGAAAATGCATTAGCTTTATCTTTTGCGTAACTACCAAAAAGACCAAGTTTTGTTATGCCATTTGAAAAAAGCTCATCTTTTATAGAGGACAGATACTCCAAAATTTCAATCTTGGTCGCCATATATACACCTTTTTTGTCTTGATTTTATAATAATAGTAGCTTTTTGCTTAAGCATTGTTATAAAATGTTACATTAAGTTATCTTAACTAATATTTTTAATCAAATTTTTAAAGAAAAAGTTATAAACTTGCCCAAAGGATTTGGTTTGAACAAAGTTTTCATAATAGCCGAGGCTGGGGTAAATCACAATGGCGATATAGAGTTAGCAAAAAAGTTAATCGATGTGGCAGTATCAGCAGGAGCGGACGCTGTAAAATTTCAGACATTTAAAGCAAAGCACTCAATATCAAAAAATGCTAGTAAGGCAGACTATCAAAAGCAGACAACAGATAAAAACGAGAGTCAGTTTGAGATGATAAAACGCCTTGAGCTTGATGAAGTGGCTCACAAAGAGCTTATCGCGTATTGTGCTAGTAGTGGTATTATGTTTTTATCAACGCCATTTGATCTTGAAAGTATAGAGCTTTTGGCAAATTTCGGACTTGAAATTTTTAAAATTCCAAGTGGCGAGATAACAAATTTGCCATATCTTAGAGCGATAGCAAGGTTAAATAAAAAGGTCATTCTCTCAACTGGTATGGCAAACTTAGGAGAGATTGAAACGGCGATAGATATTCTCACGATTAATGGCACAAACCGCGAAAATATCATAATCCTACACGCAAACACCGAGTATCCAACGCCTATGCAAGATGTAAATTTAAAAGCTATGCTAACCATTAAAAACGCTCTAAATATACCAGTTGGATATAGCGATCATACACCTGGCATTGAGGTGCCTATCGCTGCAGTGGCACTTGGAGCAGTTGTGATAGAAAAACACTTTACGCTTGATAAAAATATGCAAGGACCAGATCACAAAGCCAGTCTTGAGCCTGATGAGCTAAAAGCAATGGTAAGTGCTATAAGAAATATAGAAATAGCACTAGGCGACGGCATAAAACGCACAAGCCCAAGTGAGCAGAAAAATAAAACAATAGCTAGAAAATCCATAGTCGCAGCAAGAGATATAAAAAAGGGCGAAATTTTTAGTGAGCAAAATTTGGCAATAAAACGACCAGGAAATGGCATAAGCCCTATGCGTTGGGATGAGATTATAGGGCAAAAAGCACAAAAAGACTATGAACAAGATGAGTTAATATGAGAAAAATTTGCGTTGTTACAGGCACTAGAGCAGAGTATGGGCTTTTGTATTGGGTATTAAAAGAACTACAAAGTGATAGCAATATAAAATTGCAACTTGTGGTTACTGGTATGCATTTAAGTCCTGAATTTGGGCTAACCTACAAAGAGATACAAAAAGATTTTAAAATAGATAAAAAAGTAGAAATGCTTTTATCATCTGATACGCCAATAGGCATATCAAAGGCTATGGGCTTAGCACAGATATGTTTTGCTGAAGTGTTTGATGAGTTAAAGCCAGATATCCTTTTGATACTAGGCGATAGGTATGAAATTTTAAGCGTAGCTAGTGCTGCAATGATTGCTAGGATACCTATAGCACATATACACGGCGGAGAAACTACTGAGGGCATTATAGATGAGGCAATAAGACATAGCTTGACAAAAATGAGCCACATTCACTTTGCAACCACAGCACAATACAGAAAAAGGATAATTCAACTAGGAGAGCACCCAAGCAGGGTTTTTAATGTTGGTGGGGTTGGCATAGAAAATATTAATAGATTAAAACTTTTAGATAAAGATGAGTTTGAAAAATCTATCAATTTTAAACTAAATAAAAAAAATATTTTAGCAACATACCATCCAAATACACTAGAAAACAACACATCGTCCACACAATTTAATGAAATTTTACAAGCACTAGACGAGCTAAAAGAAACAAACATAATCTTTACTAAATCAAATAGCGATACCTATGGACGTATTATAAATCAAATGATAGATGAATATGTAGCAAGTCATAAAAACTCAGTAGCATTTACGTCACTTGGACAGCTTAGATACCTTTCTGCTTTAAAGCACGTAGATATAGTTTTAGGCAATAGCTCAAGCGGTATAGCAGAAGCACCTAGTTTTAAAATATCAACTATAAATATAGGCGATAGACAAAAGGGCAGGATAATGGCGGATAGCATAATAAACTGCGATCCTAATAAAGAGCAAATACTGCAAGCGATATATAAAGTTTATAGCGATGACTTTCAAAGACTTTTAAAAGATGTTAAAAATCCATATGATAATGGAAATACAAGCAAAAAAATAGTTGAAATTTTAAAAAATATATCATTAGATAACATACTAAAAAAAGAATTTTATAATTTGGATTTTAAATGCGAATAGTTTTTATAGGTGTTGTAGAATTTTCAAAACATACTTTATTAAAATTAATCGATTTAAAGGCAGATGTTGTTGGTGTTTGCACTAAAAATGAGTCGGCTTTTAATAGCGATTTTGCTGACCTTGGCTATATATGCAAACAAAACAGTATCCCGTGTCACTATTTTAACGATATAAATTCACAAGATAGCATAAAATGGATACGAGAGTTAAAGCCTGATGTTATTTTTTGTTTTGGATTATCAAGTCTTTTAAAAGACGAAATTTTAAACCTAGCTCCACTTGGCGTTATAGGATTTCACCCTGCAAAACTACCGCAAAACAGAGGCAGACATCCACTCATTTGGGCTTTAGCTCTAGGTCTTAAAAGCACTGCCAGCACATTTTTCTTTATGGATAGCGGTGCTGATAGTGGAGATATCTTATCTCAAAAGTCAATAAAAATCAGTCAAAAAGATGACGCCAATACTCTTTATACAAAAGTAATAGATACGGCTTTAAAGCAAATAAGTGAATTTTTACCATTATTAGAGAGTGGAAATTTTAAACGTATAAAACAGAATGAAAAGCTATCAAATATTTGGCGAAAACGCTCAAAAATAGATGGTTGCATAGATTTTAGAATGAGTAGCTTAAGTATATATAATTTAGTTCGTGCATTAACAAAACCGTATGCTGGAGCAAGTTTGACTTATAAGGATAAAGATATAAAAATTTGGAAAGCAACTATCGTAAAAAACAATCAAAAAAACATAGAAAGTGG
Source organism: Campylobacter mucosalis (assembly GCF_013372205.1). Taxonomy (NCBI): domain Bacteria; kingdom Pseudomonadati; phylum Campylobacterota; class Epsilonproteobacteria; order Campylobacterales; family Campylobacteraceae; genus Campylobacter; species Campylobacter mucosalis. The sequence continues at coordinate 190,571 of NZ_CP053831.1, read as the reverse complement.
AAAAATCTTACGCTCTAATAAAAGGGGAATTTTGGTTAAAACCTATGATGGGGCAATAAATTTAATAAAACATGATTTTGAAATTTTACCTAAAGTTGGGGAGTATTTATGAGTAAAATTTTAGCAATAGCAGTTCATCCAGATGATGAAACACTTGGCTGTGGCGGAACTCTTTTAAAGCACAAAGCAAATGGTGATGAAATTTTTTGGCTTATATGCACAGATATACCAAAAACGCATAATTACCACAATCAAAGAGAGAGTGAGATCGCGCAAGTAGCTAAAATGTATGAATTTGACGGCGTGTATCGACTAGGTCTTGATACGATGAGAGTTGATGAATACTCTATGAGTGAGCTAGTTGCCAAAATATCAGCCGTTATAAACGAGATAAAACCGCAGGTGTTATATCTGCCATTTTATGCTGATGTTCATAGTGATCACCGAAAAATTTTTGAGGCAACCTACTCTTGCACTAAAAGCTTTAGGTATCCTTTTATAGAAAAAATTTATATGATTGAAACATTAAGCGAAACAGAATTTGCCCCAAGCATACAAAATGCGACATTTACACCAAATGTTTTTGTTGATATAAGCGAATTTTTTGATAAAAAGATTGATATAATCAAAATTTATAAAAGCGAACTAGCACCACACCCATTTCCTAGAAGCATAGAGAGCATAACAGCCCTTGCCACGCTTCGGGGTTCAACAATGGGGGGGGGTATGAGCCAAAGTAGAAAATTTGCTGAGAGTTTTATGCTGCTAAAGGAAATTAGATGAAAAATATTGACAAAGTAAAAATAAGCCTAAATACCACAATTAAAGAGGCGTTAAGAACCATAAATGACGGCGCTATGAAAATAGCTATCGTCACAGATGAAAACAACAGGCTTCTTGGCACTATAACTGACGGCGACATAAGAAGAGGTCTTTTAGAGGGCGTAAGTCTTGATGCTAAAGTTGAAAATATAATCTTTAAAGCACCAACGGTTGCTAGAGTAACGGATACAAAAGATGAAATTTTACGTATAGCTATCAGTAAAAAGCTTCATCAAATTCCAATCATCGACGAACTAGGCAGAGTGCTTGGTATGGAGGAGATTGAGGGACTTATACGTCCTAAAAAGAAGCAAAATAAGGTTATTTTAATGGCAGGTGGACTTGGAGTTAGGCTAAGACCACTAACAGAAAATATGCCAAAACCAATGCTAAAAGTTGGCGGAAAACCGATAATTCAAACAATAATTGAAAAATTTGCAGAATACGGCTATGAAAATATCACTATGTGCGTAAATTACAAATCAGAAATTATAAAAAACTATTTTGCAGACGGATCAAAATTTGGAGTTAATATAGAATACATACTAGAAACAAAAAGAATGGGAACAGCAGGAGCGTTAAGTCTACTTACTAAAAAGCCTGATGGGCCATTTTTTGTTGTGAATGGCGACCTTTTGACAAATATCAACTATGAGCATTTACACGACTTTCACCTGCTAAACTCATCTATGGCAACTATGTGTGTTAGGGAGTATGACTTTACTATCCCTTATGGCGTAGTAAAAACCGAAAATAACAAAATTTTAAGCATAACCGAAAAACCTACATACAACTTTTTTGTAAGTGCTGGAATCTATATGCTCTCGCCAGAAGTTTTAGATTTTATACCAAAAGATGAGTTTTTTGATATGCCAACACTATTTGATATGTTGGTTAAAAACAATAAAAATGTCGGCTCATTTGAGATAAAAGACTACTGGCTTGATATAGGCAGAATGGAAGAGTATAAACGAGCAAATGATGAGTATGGCGATGTTTTTTAAATAAAAATTTACAAAGGAGAATATATGAAATATTGCACAAAATGCGTTATGCCAAGCACAAGACCTGGCATCACATTTGATGAGAATGGGGTTTGCTCTGCTTGTCAATCCTATGACAACAGAAAAAACGTAGACTATAAAAAGAGATGGCAAGAGCTAGAAAATCTTTGTGATAAGTACAGAAACAAAAAAGGACAGAGTGGTTACGACTGCGTAATAGCTGTTTCTGGTGGCAAAGATAGTCACTTTCAAACATATATAATGAAAGAAAAACTAAAAATGAATCCACTTTTAGTAAGCGTGGAGGACAATTTTCCTATGACGAATGCCGGCAGGCATAACTTAAAAAATATATCCGAAGCTTTTGGTTGCGATATTATAAGCATAAAACCAAATATAGATGCACAGAAAAAAATAGGCAGATATACATTTGAAAAGTATGGAAAACCAACATATCTTATAGATAGATATATATATTCATATCCTCTACACATGGCAGTTAAATTTAATATACCGCTACTAGTTTACGGAGAAAATGTTGCTTATGAGTATGGTGGCGAAAATGCAATAGAAACATACTCCGCAAAAGACCAAATAAAAAATGGAGTTGGCAGTGGCATAGAGGTAGATGAATTGTTAAAGATTGGCATAAAAAAGGAGAGTCTAAATTTCTTTAATCCTCCGTCAAAAAAAGAACTTGATAAAATAGATCCAATTTATATAAGTTACTTTGTAGAGTGGAATAGTTTTGATAACTATAGCATTGCAAAAAGACATGGTTTTCACGATTTAATTGGCGAATGGGATAGAACACACTGCGTAGAAAGCATAGACCAAGTTGAGACACCTGGCTACTTGGTTCACGCCTGGATGAAATATCCAAAATTTGGTCACGCAAGCGCTACGGACTATGCAAGTAGAATGATTAGATATGGAATGATAACAAGAGATGAAGCCGTAAAATTAGTAAAACATCATGACCATGCGCTAGATAATAGAAGCGTTAGGGAATTTTGTGATTTTTTTGGTTATAGTGAACGTGAATTTTGGCACATAGTAGACAAACATTACAATCAAGAAATTTTTAAACAGCTTGATAATGGTAGCTGGAAGCTAAAAAACAATATAGAATAAGCTAGGGTGAAATTTTGAAAGCTCTTATTATAGGTTTTGGTTCTATTGGCAAAAGGCATTTTGAAGTTTTAATATCTTTAAAAAAATTTGACCGCATTGATGTAGTTAGCTCACAAGAGCTAAGCGACATAAAAACATTTAAAACACTTAAAGAAACTCCACTAGATGAATATGACTATTTTGTCATAGCTACACCAACGGCACTACACTACGAACAGCTTAAATTTATAGATGAGTGCGTAAATGATAAAATCATATTTTGTGAAAAGCCACTATTTGAAAAACTATACGATTTTATACCAAAAAATCAAATTTTCATAGGTTATGTGCTTCGTTTTCATCCGTTTATTTTAAAGATAAAAGAGCTTACTAAAGATGTAAAAATTTTATCCGTAAATGCTAAATGTTCTCAGTATCTACCGACTTGGAGAATGGGCGATTATACAAAATGCTATAGTGCAAAAAAAGAGCTTGGCGGCGGAGTATTGCTTGATTTAAGTCACGAGATAGACTATATTAGCTGGATTTGTGGCAAATTTAAAGAGATAAAGAGCATTAACTTAAAAATTTCAGATCTAAAAATAAACTCAGACGACATAGCTATGATTATGGCAAAGACAAACGACGCCATTATAAGTCTACAAATGGACTATATAAGCAAAATCACAAATAGGCAAATTTTCTTAGATACTGATGATTTTAGTATCTTTGCAGATCTTGTAAATTCTAAGCTGATTATAGCGGATAAGAGTTGCGAGAAAAACCAAATAGATATGAATTTTGAGAGAAACGATATGTTTAAAGCTATGCACAATGATATTTTAAACGAGCAAAAAATAGCTTGTTCATTTAAAGAGGCTTTAATGGTTATGAAAACTATAAAAACTATACAGGAGCAAAACAATGGCTGAAGTTTTATGCACTATATGTGCAAGGGGCGGAAGTAAGGGCGTTAAAAACAAAAACATACGTGAGCTTTGCGGTAAACCACTAATAGCATACACGATAGAACAAGCAAAACAAAGTGGTCTTTTTAAACACATAGTCATTAGCACCGATAGTGATTTAATAGCACAAACAGCTCTAAAATATGGAGCAGAGGTATTTTTTAAACGAGACGAGCGTATGGCTAGTGATACGGCAGGAAAAATAGAAGTCATAAGGGACGCTCTGCTTAAAAGTGAAGCACACTATGGTTTGAAATTTGATTATCACATAGACCTTGACGCAACCGCACCACTAAGAGATGTAAGCGATATAGTAAATGCATATACTCAGTTCTTAAAAGATGATAATGACATCCTAATAACAGCTATGCCAAGCAGACGAAGTCCATATTTTAACCTAGTTGAAGTTGATGAAAATGGCAAAGTCAGTCTATCAAAAAAACTACCAAATCAAGTCCTAAGACGTCAAGACGCACCAAAAAGCTACGATATGAACGCCTCTATTTATATATGGAAGCGTGAAGCACTTTTAAAACACGATAGCTGTTTTGTGCCAAAAACAGGACTTTATGTAATGGACGAGGAGCGGTCGATAGATATTGACACGGAGCTTGATTTTAAATTTGTAGAGTTTTTAATGGAGCAAAAAAATGCTAAAAGATAAGGTAGTAGTAGTTACTGGTGGAGCAGGTAGAATAGGCAGTGAGTTTATAAGGGCTATTGTTAAAAATAACGGCGTAGGAGTTATAGCCGAAGTTGATACAAAAAGAGCTAATAAACTAAAGGATGAAATTTTAAATACTCACAAAAATGCAAAAGTTGAGGCACTGCAAGTTGATATATCAGATAAAAAATCTATCAACGAACTAATAAATTTCTTACACGAAAAATACGGCAAAATAGATGCACTTGTAAATAATGCGTATCCAAAAAGCAAAAATTATGGTAGAAAATTTTTTGAGATAGGTATAGATGACTTTAACGAATTTTTAGGACTTCATCTTGGTGGATATTTTAATATATCACAATCTTTTATAAGCTATTTTTTAAATCAAAAATTTGGCAACATCATAAACATATCATCAATTCAAGGCATAGGAGCACCCGCCTTTGAAACATACGAAGGCACAAATATGCACTCGCCGATAGAGTATACAGCCGTAAAACACGGGCTTATAGGTATGAGTAAATATATGGCAAAAATGTTTAAAAAAGATGGTATAAGATTAAATGCCATAAGTCCTGGCGGGATACTAGACGCACAGCCTGAACCATTTTTAAGCCAGTACAAAAAACGTTGTGGCACAAAAGGTATGCTTGATGCTACTGACATTTGTGGTGCATTAGTCTATCTTTTAAGCGATGCTTCTATGTTTGTTAATGGGCAAAATATAGTAGTTGATGACGGATTTAGTTTGTAAGGATTTAACTTGAAATTTGGCAAGATTGACTACTTAAATTTATTACCATTTCATATATTTTTAAAACGCTCAAGTCTAACAAATGCCGTTAAAAAGGGTATCGAGCATAAAAAAGATGTGCCTAGTAAGCTAAACAAGGCACTCTTAAATAACCGCATAGACGCTGCGGTAATATCAAGCATAGAGAGCAGACGTTCTAAGTATAAAAAGCTAAATTTTGGAATTGTCGCAAAAAAAGATGTCAAAAGCGTTTTGGTGCGTAAAAACTCAGAGCCCAAACTTGATGTTGCAAGTGCTAGTTCTAATATGCTAGCTAAAATTTTAAACATAAAAGGTGAAGTGATAATAGGCGACAGAGCCTTAAAGGCGTATTTGCAAGAAGGAGAGAGCAAATTTTATGATTTGGGCAAAATTTGGCACAGCAGGACGGGGCTGCCATTTGTTTTTGGTAGATTTTGCTACACTAAAAACGCGTCAGCATACAACAAACTGGTAAAAAACTTTTTAAAACAAAATATCAAAATTCCACGCTATATCCTAGAGCAATACGCGACATCAAGAGACATAAGCCCAAATGATATTAAGTGGTATTTGAAATTTATCACTTACAAAATGGGCAAAAAAGAGCAAAAAGGGCTTAAAATCTTTATCAAAAAAGCTAGAGCAATGGGCTTTAACCCAAAACAACTCTAGCTAATATTTTCTAAAAAATACGCATTTTCAAGCTTAGTTTTAACACCTAAAACATACTCTTTGGCATCAAAGATATTAACATCAGTTTCATTAAGCTCTACAAAAATCTCTCTAAATTTCAACGCTATCTCATCAATAGAGTGTTTGCCATCAAAGAGCAGAGCAGTTTTTGCACCAAGCATATCAAGCTCAACCTTTGTGTTTAACTCGGTTGCTAAAAGCAGTGCCGGCCGAGTGGTGTTTGCAAAGTAACTAATATAGCCTTTTATGCTATCTTTTAGTCTGCTTTTTTGCTTTTCATAAGATATAGCGACAAATTTTTTGGTAGTTATGGCGACGTTTGGATTTGACATTAAGTATAAAAATGCGTCAAAACCATCTTGCAAGTGTGTGCCATCAAAATCGTCTAAACTAACACTTGCTGGATAAACGCTCATAATTTTTTCATAAAATTTTGCAAATCTAGGCTCCAATAACGCACCCTTTAAGCTAAATTTATCATCATCTTTTTTAATATCAGCTATCAAATTTATACGCGAAAATTCATCAATACCAATGTCAGTTTGACTATCTTTTGGTAGTAAATTTTCTTGCACCACTAAGCTTTTTCTAAATGAACGATTTAGTAAAAAATCTCTCATCTGCTCTGAGTCTATGCGGTTTTTGTAATTTTGCTCGATGTGTCTATCAAATCTAGCAATCCCAACACCAGAACTAAAAATATCATCAAGTGTGCTTTCAGCAAGGTAGCTAAGCCCTATGGCTGATAGTTTATTTGCAAATTTGTAAAAGTAAAATGGATCATTGTTTGGCTCTAAAAATTCGTGCAAAATATAGTAGTCGTTTTTATCATCCTTGATAATGTTTTTTAAAAATCCAAGCTGTGTCAAAAGCAGACGTTGCGTATCTTTTAGGGTTTGATCGCTTTGGGCTTGAAGATTTAGTTTTAAAAAATCCTCTAAAAATTTTAGCTCTGATTTTGCTTTTTTTAGCTTTTTGTCACCCTTTTCATCTTTGCTTGTAAAAACCATAAAATCACGTAATGTTTCAAAACCACGCCAACCAGGATAGACGTTATAAGAGATAAACGCGATACCATTTGGGCTTAGCATATTTTTTATAATAGCCAAAAGTGCGTCTTTTACATTATTTTTAACCCAGCTAAAAAAACCGTGAGCGATGATGTAGTCAAATTTTCCAAGCTTTTTAATATCATCTTGGCTTAAATTTAAAATATCTTTTTGAATAAGAGTAAAATTACCAACCCCCATACTCTTTGCAATAGCATTTCCGTCATTAACTTGAGTGCTTGAGATGTCTATTCCAACCACATCTGCGTCTGAATTATGAATGGCAAATGGCAAAATATTACCACCATAAGCCGAGCCAAGCTCCAAAACTCTGGCGTTTTTTAAAGGTGGCGGATTTATATTTAAAAACTCACCAATCGCCTGAAGACGCAAAACCGAGCTATCCACAAAAGCAGCGGAAAAATATGGAACCTCATCATAAAATTCTTTTACATCTTGCACTGTTACCTCCTTGTGTAATTGTGCTATTTTACATAAAATTTAATAAATTTAACATACTGCGTGTTGTATAATAGATAAAATTTCATTTAGGATTGATTTGCAAAACAATACACTTTTTACGCTTATTTCATTAGCTTGTATCATTTTTTTATCTCCGTATTTTTCGCGTCTTACGCGTATGCCAATAGCTCCGATTGAGATAATCTTAGGTGCGTTGGCTAGTTATTTTGGGCTTATAACGCAAGATCACATTTTTAAACTTGTAAGCGAAGTGGCATTTTTCTTTTTAATGTTTTTAGCAGGTATGGAGATAGATCTTCGTATGTTTTTAAATGCCGATAGAAAGCTTCTAACAAAAGGCTACATATATATATTTTTACTTTACGTTATAGCTAGTGCGATAACTTTTATATTTTCATTGCACCTGCTTTTTATAATCATCATACCAATAATGAGCGTAGGTATGATATTTACGCTATTTAAGGAGTATGGCAAAGATAAAGAGTGGCTAAATTTAGCTATGCTTATCGCGTCTATTGGCGAGGTTGTAAGTATCGTGCTTTTAACGATAGCTTCATCATACCTTCAATACGGCTCAGAGCCTACATTTTGGCTAAACGTGGGCTATCTTTTGGCATTTTTAGCCCTTAGTGTGCTTGGTTTTAAACTGCTTGACGTGCTATTTTGGTGGTTTCCAGGATTTAAAGTGGTTTTAATGCCAGAGTATGATAAAAATGAAAAAGATATCCGTCTAAGTATCGCGATATTTTTCTCAATGGTCGCACTAATGGCGTATCTGCGTCTTGAGATTGCATTTGGTGCGTTTATAGCGGGTATGTTTATAGCAACCTTTTTTGATCACAAAAAAGATCTGCCACAAAAGTTGGGTAGCTTTGGATTTGGCTTTTTAGTGCCGATATTTTTTGCCTACATCGGCTCAACTTTAAAACTTGAAAGTATATTTGTAGGCTCTTTGTTGCAAAACGCTATGTTTATCGTAATTGCAATGGTTGGTGCTAGATTTTTAAGTGCTTTGGTGTTTTTAAATTTGTTAAAATTTAAAGGCGTCGTTCTTTACGCATTAGCACACTCAATGCCACTTACGCTACTTATAGCGGTAGCCACGATAGCATACGGGACTAAAAATATCAGCGATGAGCTTTACTCGTCATTTGTTTTAGCAAGTTTAATTGAAGCAATAGTATCAATGGTAGGAATAAAAATAATAACAAGCATAAAACCAAAAGGAGAGCTAGTATGAAAAATACCGCAACCATAATCGACAACCGCAATGGAAAAAGCTATGAGTATCCGATACTAAATGGCACTATGGGACCTGATGTTGTGGATATCTCTACATTTTTTAGCGATACGGGTATGTTCACGTTTGATAAGGGGCTTACCTCAACTGCAATGTGCGTATCAAATTTAACATATATAGATGGGCTAAAGGGCGAACTAATGCACCGCGGATACGACATCGCGTATCTTGCCGAGCATAAAACATTTTTAGACGTAGCGTATTTGCTTTTAAATGGGGAGTTGCCAAGTGGCGATGAGTATTTAAATTTCAAATCAGAGCTTAAAAAACGCTCATACATACACGAAGGTATGATGAAAATTTTTGACGCGTTTCCTGATAAAGCACACCCCATGGCGATACTTCAGGCGTCAGTTTCTGCTCTGTCTGCGTTTTACTTTGATCATCTAAATATGGACAAGCCTGAAGAATACCGCGAGATGGCAATGCGAATAATAGCTAAAATTCCTACCATAGCGGCATTTAGTTACCGCTTCTCACGTGGATATCCTATCATATATCCAAATTTAGATCGCGGTTTTACAGAAAATTTCCTTTATATGATGCGTTCATATCCTTATGAACACGTGGATTTAAAGCCCATTGAAGTAAAAGCACTTGATACGGTCTTTATGCTACACGCTGACCACGAGCAAAATGCCTCTACGACAACGGTAAGGACAGTTGGCTCGACACACGCACACCCTTATGCTTGTATAGCAGCTGGTATTGGTGCCTTGTGGGGCTGGGCACACGGAGGAGCAAACGAGGGAGTGATTAGGCAGTTAGAAGAGATAGGAAGCGTTGAAAATGTCGATAAATATATAGCTCGTGCAAAAGATAAGAACGATCCGTTTAGACTAATGGGCTTTGGACACAGGGTATATAAGAATTTTGACCCTCGTGCCAAGGTTCTTAAAAAGATGAGAGATCAACTAATAGATGAGATTGGCATAAACTCAGAGCTTATAAAAGTAGCAAACCGCATTGAAGAGATTGCTTTAAATGACGACTACTTCGTATCTCGCAACCTCTATCCGAATGTGGATTTTCACTCTGGGCTTATATTAAAAGCACTTGGCATACCAAACGATATGTTTGCCGTCATATTTGTCATAGGTAGAACACCTGGCTGGATAAGTCAGTGGCTGGAGCTAAAAGAGCAAGGTGCAATGAAGATAGTTCGCCCTAGACAGCTTTATACAGGCAATACAAATCGCACACCAAATTAAAATGAGAGAACTTTTAGAACTAGCAAAAAAGGCGGCCGTAAGTGCTGGAGCTGAAATTTTAAAACACTACAACAAATTTGAAGTGTATAAAAAAATGGATAGCTCTCCGCTTACGACGGCAGATCTAGCAGCAAATGAGAAGATATTTGAAATTTTAAGTGTTAGCGGTATAGAAATTTGCTCAGAAGAGAGAATTTTAGGCGATGAGCTAAGGCTTAAGAGTGATAGATTTTGGCTAGTTGATCCGCTTGATGGCACAAAAGAATTCATCAAACAAAATGGCGAATTTTGCGTGTGTATCGCACTTATAGAACGAGCAAAACCAGTGCTTGGCGTGATATTTATCCCAACCACAAACGAGCTATTTTACGCCAATGGTAATGAGTGTTTTAAAGAAATTTGCACACAGCCAAATCAAATTATAAACCTAAGCAAAGTTACAAAAAATAGCAAAATAGCCTACACAAGCACCATAAAAAGCAAAAATTTACCGCACACGCTTTTAATTCAGCGTGGATTTGATGTGGTAAGGATAGGCTCTGCGATAAAATTTTGTAGACTTTGCGAGAGTGGCGGGGTTTATATACGCCTAAGCCCAAGCTCACTTTGGGATATAGCAGCCGGAGAAGCTATCGTTAGAAGCTGTGGCGGATTTATGTTTGATATAAAAACAAAAGATGAGATAAACTACAATACAAAAAGCCTAAAAAGCCCATATTTTATAGCACTTAGCAAAGATATGATAGAGCTTAAAGATGAAATTTTACAAGCGATAGGTAGTATATAAATCGGCACAAAGCAAAAGCTCTGTGCCTATAGCCGAACTCACCCGTTTTCACGTCTTATCCAGCGAACGATACCGGGATTATACAAACTATTGATTTAATTCTTGCTTATTCTTAAGAAATTTTAATATTCTTAAACAAAAAATATAACGTCTTTTTATGATTTTTGACTTTTTATATAGATCTTTATTTTTTAAAAATCTACCGATCATAAGATCGTAAAGTTCGCTATAACAATAATACTTCATATGAGAACTTCTGCAAATTTTATCATACACCAAAACTGTTGTCACAAAATCATTTATGGATCGATTCATCATCTGCTTTTTAATAAAATTAATATCTTTTTTCTTAAAAATTTTTAGCCCAAAAATAATATCTAAACTTTGTCTTTGAGGATTTCTTATATTGTCTTTTAAATTTGCTAATATGCAATTATTGTGAGCACAAGCATTGCGTAAAAATTTTACATTAAAAAGACTATGTTTTATGGCGTCAAATTCTTTGTTTTTATGTTTTTCATAAAAGAAATTTGCAAATTCTATAAAAATGCCAAATTGGGTTATCTCTATAAAATTCCAAATTGCAAGATCTCTTTGATATTTTTTTAAAATAAATTCGGTAGGAGCAGAAAGATCTTTATTAGCTTCAATTCGCCTATTGATATTATTTAATTGATTTTTAATAAAATCATCTGCATAAGAATTTTGAGCTAAAAAATCAGCAATAATCTCATATCCATTATATGGACTATTATTAAAATCTCGCATTATTTTTGATTTTAAAATATGTTCCAAATCAAGAGTTAATCTTACTAAAAACCGCCTAAAATGCATATCTATCGTAGATAAATCCACAAGATGTTTAAAATCTAAATCCTTATACTCTAAAGTTTTGCCAAGGCTGTCCTTTTCTTTAAAAGTATTTAAATAAGCCTTTGCTTTAAAAAGATAGCTATTGTTTTGTAAAAAAACATAAGCCTCTTTCTCACTATAACTTTCAAATTTTATGCCTTTTTGCTTTAGGTGCTCAATTTGCTTTGCTATGCTAAGTTTTGGTTTATTGTTTATCGACAACTTATCGTTTCCTTAATACATACAAAAATTCACTAACGTGTAAATTTCTAGCACTTAGATTTCTACTCCCTCTAAATGTGTTATATTTTTGCTCCAAGATTATCACTTGCCCCATTTTTGCAAGTTCTTTCTCAAAATTCTCGCGACTTATAAAGCCTTCTGAGTTAAATGATATAAGTATAAATTTTGCCTTTAGGCTCAAAACTAGGCTAAAAAAGCTCTCTGGTGCTTTTGACTTATTATTATATACTGAGCGGTTCCAGTCCTTTTGTATGCCAGAAACATTTGAAAATTCGCTTGGTCGCTCATTTTTTGCGATTAAATTTAGCATAAAGTAGTTTGAGCCGTATGGATGTTGATTGTATGGTGGATCAAGGTAGATTAGATCAAGCTCACTAAGCTCACTAGCCAGGACATTTGCGTCCATTTTATAAATCTCATAAGGGACGTTAAAATTTGAAAAAACAGGCACCTTTAAAGAGATCGCACCTTTTATGCGACCAAGTGCATTTTGCCCCTCTCCGCCAAATTGACCAACTCCATTTTTATTTTTATAAAACCCCTTAAAAACGCCACTCGTGTTTGCTCGGTTACTAGCTTCATAAAGCAGTGGAGCTAGAAAAAACCTACGCATTTCTAGTGGCAAAGTATCTATCATATCACGAGCCGTATCAATAAACAATGCGTTGTTTTTGGTATAAAACGCCCTTTCGCCAAATTTTATATTCTCATCATCATCTGGGGCATAAAGCTCAGTGATAAAACCCGCCTTTAAATTTGCATTTACGCGTTTTACGAATGGTTTAAACGAGCTTTTAAGGTGCATTTTAAAATCATCATCTGCGTTAAAAAGATAGCAGTCGTTTACTATTTTTGAGTAAAGCTCAAGGTCGTTTGCGACCAAAAAACTGCTGTGTTGCTTTAAAAATCTAGCCACAACGCCAGAGCCTGAAAATAGGTCACAGGTGGCGAGTTTGTCCTTTTTTAGCTCATCTTTTGCGATTTTTACGCCCTTACCGATAAGGTCTAGCAAGGAGCGTTTGTTTCCAAGATAAGTTAAGATTTGCTCTTTTAAAAAAGCTCTATTTTCAACCATTTTTACGTGCAAATTCCTTCATAAAATCAGCTAACGCTTCACAATCCCCCACACTAACTGCATTGTAAATTGAAGCACGAATACCACCAAGCAATCTATGACCTTTAAGTCCTAGCATATTGTTTTTTAGGGCCTGAGCAACAAAAATCGGCTCAAGCTCACTATTTTTTGCGACATTAAAACTAACATTCATCACAGACCTATGCTCTTTTTGTGCGTGTCCTTTATAAAATCCGCCAGAACCGTCAATGGCGTCATAAAGTATCTGTGCTTTTTTAGAATTTATCTCTTTTATCGCGTTTAATCCGCCCTGATCTAGCACCCACTGCATTGTTAAATTTAGCAGATAAATGGCAAATGTTGATGGTGTATTATAAAGACTTTTTGCGTCCGCGTGAGTTTTAAAACGCAAAAATGTTGGAGTGTGCGGCATAGGGTCTCGCTCTAGCAGGTCTTTGCGGATTATCACTATCGTCACGCCACTTGGTCCTGCGTTTTTTTGAGCACCGCCGTATAAAACGCCGATGTTTGAAAAATCAAGCGGTTTTGAGAAAAAATCGCTACTTGCGTCAACGACAAGCGGTGCTTTAGTTTTTGGTAATGTTTTATACTGAGTGCCATAAATCGTGTTATTTGAGCAAATGTAGGCGTAGTCAGCACTATCGCTAAAATTTATCTGTGGGATATGATCAAAGGCAGAATTCTCAGAACTTGCAACTACGCTAGGCTCTAAACCCATAGTTCTAGCCTCTTTTATCGCCTTATCCGTCCAAACGCCAGTGTTTGCATACTCAATCACACCACCTTGATAGAGATTTAAAGGTATCATCGCAAACTGCAAATGAGCACCACCTTGCAAAAATAAAATTTCATACTCATCGCCAATGCCGTAAAGTTTGCGTATCTTATCCATCGCCCCAAAATGTACCTCTTCGTAGGTCTTTGAGCGGTGCGAGATTTCCATTATAGAGTAGCCCTCGCCCTTATAGTTGGTAAACTCAGCCTTTGCTTGTTCAAGCACACTTAGTGGCAAACCTGTTGGACCTGCACTGAAATTTATCATTCTCATTTTTGCTCCTTAAAATTTTGTATTAAAACTAACTATTGTCGCTGGGACGCCTAAAAATCCTATATCAAATTTTAAGCTCGGCTCTATCATAGTTGAGGCGTTGTGAATGCGAAATTTAAAGCTCCAACCATTGTCTAAATAAAGCTCTAAGGTGTTTTTGCTATTTTGTTTAAAATCAAGCGAAATTATACGATTTGGTAGCTTTGAAATTGGCAAGATTGTTAGGCTATTTTTGCCTAAATTCCCACGTAAATTAAAGACTAAAATTTGTGTGATTTTTTGCTTATCATTGCCGATTAATTTGTAAAAATCAAACTTGCCAAGCATATATTCAACCATTTTTGAAGCTATGTTGTGGCTTTTATTTTGCGAGAGAATTTCATCTTTAAAGGCGTTTAAAATTGGCAAATACACTAAATTTTGCTTATCTTTTAGCTCACTCCATTTTGTGCCTTTTAGTCTATTTAGCATTTCAAAAATTGGCGAAATTTGAAAAAAATACTCACTAGAACAGGGCAAGTCATACCATTTTTTACCAAAATCAAGCGTTTTTGATAGCCGTGAGTGTTTAACAGCAAAGTGGTTGTGCTTAATACTAAGTCCAATTTGGTGTTTGTCGCTTTGTAAAATTATATCTCTAACATCGCCAAATTCGCCGTTTTTGTCATCTTGCATTGTTGCTAAAATCGGCTCTGTAAGGTTTGGTTCGTATTCTAAAATTTTACTAATCCCAGCCGTGGCACTTGCTAAAAATAGCTCTTTTTCTGGCTCTAAAAGCGTGTTAAATGCATTTAAAGCTACGTTGTAGGCGTTATTTTTGGCTATTTTTACACTTTTTATTTTGCTTAATGCAAGAATATAAGCAAACTCATAAGCCTTGCCGTTTAAAGCACTCTTAGCACTCATTAAATGTCCTTTTTACGGCTTTTGCGACCTCGTAGGCTAAATTTATAGGAACGGCATTACCTATCATTTTATAGCCATAATCAACTCTATCATAATAAAATATAAAATCATCGCTAAAACCCTGCACTCTTGCACACTCTCTAACGCTTAAACGCCTGTATAAATTTTCAAAATTTGGTGCAAAAATATGGCGATTTTTGCCAATTTGTGGCATTTTTGGAGCGTTTGGATGAAGCTGTGCTTGACGACCGCTAGCCTGTATTGTAAAAGCTGGCTCATCCCAGCCCCTAACTCTGTTTCGGCTCATAAAAATTGTGGAGTAGCTACCGATATAATACTCGTGATTAGCGATTTTTAGGGATTTGTTGGCTCTGTTTTTTTCAAGTGCTGGTGTTGCGTTATCTTTTAAATCATAAATTATGTCTTTTAAATTTAACTTTTTTTTGTGCGGTTTTAAAGGTGTGAAATTTACCTTTAAACCCTTTAAAAAGCCGATGAAAAAAATGCGAATTCTATCTTGTGCCACGCCGTAATCTTTTGCGTTTAAGACACAAATTTGCACGTTGTATCCAGCGTTTTCAAACTCATTTATTATGTTTTTTACCGCATCTTTATGGCGCTTGGCTAACATGCCACGCACATTTTCGGCCACAAAAAATTTAGGCTTAATGCCGTTTAAAATTCTAATATACTCATAAAAAAGTTGGCCTCTTTTATCATCAATACCCTTTAAATTCCCAGCCTCACTCCAACTCTGACAAGGCGGCCCACCAATAATGCCATCACAAATTTCTAGCTCTGAAATTTTCAGCTCTTTTATATCTTTTTGTATTAGCGGTGTGTCGTGATTTGCCTTGTAAGTGGCATAGATATTTTTATCAAATTCATTTGCTAAAATAATGTCAAATCCAGCCTTTTTAAAGCCAAGGTCAAGCCCACCAGCACCACTAAAAAGTGAGATTAGTTTCATAAAATTTTTGCCCTTTTGGTTGTGGTTTGCGATATTAGCTCAATCTCATCGCCGATTTTAACCTCTTCAAGATTGGCCTTTTTGCCACAAATACGCACCTGTATCAAATCTTTTGTTGCTTCAAAAAAGCTCTCGCGTGCCAAAAACATCGCGTTTAGCTCATTTACATTGCTTTGCAGTTTTGAAATTTTAGCTTTTATCTTAGCGTCAAAGTTTTCATTAAGCCTTAAAATATGTGAAATTTTTAGATCAATTTTATTTTTTAAAGCATTTGGGGATAGCTTTAGATTTAAAAAATCAAGCTTATTTTGACACTTTGAAATTTTGGCTTTTATAGCGTTTTTTATGGCATTATCAAGTCCGTCGATATACTGCATAAATTCATTTTCATCTGGCAAAATTTCACTCATTGCAGCCGTTGGCGTAGGAGCTCTAAAGTCAGCCACAAAGTCGCTAATAACATAATCAATCTCGTGCCCGATCGCCGATACTATAGGCGTTTTTAGCGTAAATATCGTGCGAGCCAGACTCTCATCATTAAAGCACCAAAGATCCTCACGACTTCCGCCACCACGAGCCAAAATAATAACATCAACACCGTATTCGTCGGCTTTTTTTAAAGCTCTAATAATCGCTTCTGGCGCACTCTGCCCTTGTGTAAGCGTGTCAAAAACAAAAATTTCACAAAGTCTCCACCTAGTCTGTGCCACGCGAAGCATATCCTGCAAAGCTGCCGATGTCGCCGATGTTACTAGAGCGATCTTTTGTGGCAGTTTTGGCAGTGGTTTTTTGTGTGAGATATCAAAAAGCCCCTCACTCTCAAGGCGTTCTTTTAGCTGTTTAAATGCAAGTTCTAGCTCACCCTCGCCATCTGGCTTTAGGCTAGTTGCTATAAGCTGATAGCTACCACTTGGAGAATAAAGCGAAATTTTGCCATATATTACGACCTTTAAGCCGTCTTTTACTTCAAATTTCACGCGGGCGTTGTTTGCCTTATACATCACACACGAGATACTTGCGTTTTCATCTTTTAGTGTAAAATACCAGTGGCCTGAGCCGTGTTTGGTAAGGCGTGAAATTTCGCCAACAACCTCAACATAGCTAAAGTGTGCTTCAAGTAGGTTTTTAGCCTGTTCATTTAGCTGTGATACGCTTAGCATTCACGAACTTTTTTGCCGATAAATAGTGTCGAGATATCCATACTAAATCCACGACAAACCTCTATATCAAAACCAGCCTCATAAAGCTCATCGCAAAATTCCTTAGCGTCTAAAAAACCCTCAATAGAGTTTGGCAAATACTCATAAGCCTCTTTATTTTTGCTAATCGCACCACCGATTTTTGGCAGAATTTTTTGCAGATAAAAGTCGCGAATAGTGGTTAAAAAGCCACTCTTTTTACGCTTTGTAAACTCAAGCACCACGACATATCCGCCCATTTTTAAAACCCTATTAAACTCCCTTAATGCCTCTTTTCTAGCTACCACATTTCTTATGCCATAGCTTATGCTAACGATATCGGCACTTTGTGTATCTAGGGTCGTATTATCAGCATACGCCTTTATAAATTTAAAATTATGAAATTTTGACCTTGCCACATCTAGCATACCGCTTGACGGGTCAATGCCGATGATCGAGTTTAGTTGCACATCCTGTTTTATCGCACTATCACGCCAAATACCCATCATATCGCCAGTACCACACGCTACATCGACTATATCGATTTTTTTATCTTTAAAATTACTAAGCACCGTTTTACAAGCAAATTTTCGCCAACTTATATCAACTCCCATGCTCAAAACGCGATTTGCAACATCATAAGTTGGTGCGATATCATTAAACATTTGCACTATTTTTTCTTGTTTTTCCATAAAATTTTATGCCTTTTGATAGTATTTTTTTAGTTCTATTAATTTTTGGTTTTTAAAATTGGAATTTAAAATTTTCTCTCTTATTTTATAAATTTTAGAGTAAATTTTTGCTTTGAGTTTATCGTTTTGTTCACTATCTCCAGCCTTTTGTATAAACTCTAAAAGTATATCTAAATCATAAAGTTTTAAAAGCTTGTTTTTAAGTTTTTTGTTTAATTTGGCTGGTTTTTTAAGATTAAAAAGGTGGTTAAAATTTTCAAACATAGCACCGATAACTTGGGTCTTATCAAGGATTTCATAAAATTTAATATTTTTACTATTCTCATCTAGCTTTTTAAAGCTTTTTAGGCACTCTAAAATAGATAAACGTAGCTGTTTTGAAACAAAAACGCTTAGTTTTTCATCAGAATTCTCGCCTCTAAAAAAATCGCTAGTATCGCTTAAAAAAACCTCCCAATCCTTTAAAAACAGGCTTTCTTGTAAGGCCAGTGAGACGTTTTTTGAGCTATTTGTTAAAGCGTGTTCTAAAAAATAGATCATAAGCTCTGAGTTTTTAAAATCTTCAAGCAAACTAAGAGAGGATAAAATCTGTGAATTTTGCTCAAGTTTTGCAAACAACTCTTTGAAATTTTTTAAAAAAAACTGGGTTGTCTTCTCGTCAAAAACACCGATAAAAAATTCCAAAATCGCGATACTTTGAGAAACATACAAAAATATCTTAATAAAATCATCAGGGTCACTTTGTGATAAAAACCGCTCTTTTGCCCTAATTATCTTTAAATTTAGCGTAAAAAGCAAAACCGCTACGGCGTCTTTTACTCTTATGCTGCTTGGGTAATTTAAGTTTAAGTCGTGATTTTTTAAGATATAAAAAATTTCACAAAGATCAAATTTCTCATTAGGTAAGCCAAATTTTAAGAGATTTTGCTCACTAAATTCGCTCTTATCGGTTACTTCGCACTCTATAAAATCGTTTAAAAACTCAGGAGTTTTAAAAAATACACCATAAAGCTCGTCATTAAACGTGATATCTAGCATACAAAGTCCGCTAAAATCTCCACCATAAATTTCAATATTTGTTTGGTTGTTATTTAGCTTAAATCCATAAATATGCTTACAAAGCTGCCCGTCTAAATGCTCTTTGTAATCGTGTATAAATTTCACATTTTGTGCGGTTAAAAATTTTAGAAGGCTGTCGTCTTTAAGTAGGAATTTACGTATTATTTTTGCACCCATAAAGCCTCCCTGAAATTTTATAATATTTTATCAGGTTATGGCTTAATGTGTGTTTTGATTAATGGCAGTGTTTGCAGTTTTTAACGCTAACAACAACGCTTAGGTTATCAATAATATTGCCCAGTTTTTTCTCAAGCTTCTCTTGATAAACTCCAAGCTCAGCGTCTTCATACATAACGTCCTCAACGTATCCGCAAGTTTGGCAAACTACGTGAATATGCGGGTGCTCGTATATATCATAGCGTGGTTTTTGATTTACCACATTTACTTCAACAACCAACCCCTCATCTTTTAGAGTGTTTAAATTTTTATAAATGGTTGCTAGTGAGATTGACGGATTTTCCTTTTTTATCTCTTCGTAAAGTTCGTCTATTGTTGGGTGCGTATGCTTATCTAAAACCTTTAAAACGCTTAAGCGTTGCGGTGTAACTTTTAGATTAAACTGCTTTAAAAGTGAAACGTATTGCATTTTATTCCTTAAAAAAATTAGCTAAATATATCAAAAAGTTGCTTAGGTGGTTATTAAATAATATTAATTATTACTTAATATATAACTAGAAATTTGCTCTATGCTAAGCCCTAAACTCTCTTCAACAAGAGCCATTTGTCCGTGAGTGATAAACTCATCTTTATACTCAAAACTATAGATTTGTATATTATAAATTTTATTATCTTGTAAAAAGCCAGATAAAATTTCACCAACCCCGCCACGTTTTACGCTATCGCTAAAGATATACCATTTTTTAGTGCTTTTAGCAAGTTCTATAAGCAAATCTTTATCCAGTGGTTTTACAAAAACTAAATCTATCAAATTTACATCTAAATTTTTAGCTTTCATCACAGCATAGGCTCTACCAACGCCGTTTCCATAGCCTATAAATGCAACTTGACTGCTACTTTTAACAAGCCACTCGCCACGCCCTAACTGAAATTTTGTCGCTTCAAATTCGCTACTTAATAAAAACGCCCCACGCGGATAACGAAGTGCATTTACGCCATTATGGGCGTAGGCAAACTCCATACTTGCTTCAAGGCTTTTAGCACAACGAGGCGCAAAGATGGTTGTGTTTGGGATAAGATTGAAGTAGCTAATATCAAACACGCCTTGATGAGTTTCGCCATCCTCTCCAACTATACCAGCCCTATCCATCGCAAAAGTAATGTTTAAATTTAATATACAAGCATCGTGAATAATCTGATCAAAAGCACGTTGCATAAATGTTGAATATATCACAACAAACGGCCTAAAACCCTCCTTTGCCATAGCTGCCATTGATGTAACGGCGTGTTGCTCGGCAATAGCAACATCCCAAAATCTATCTGGGAATTTTTCTATAAGCAAATCCATTCCAGTGCCTGTTGGCATAGCAGCAGTCACACCGACTATATCTTTATGCTCACTTGCCATTTTGACTAGATGTTCGCTAAAAATTTGAGTTGCAGATTTTGGACTTGGTTTTTTAATGCTCTCGCCACTCTCTAAATCAAATGGAGACACTCCGTGCCAACTAGCAAAATGCCCTTCTGCCTTTTCATAGCCCTTACCTTTTAGCGTTTGGGTATGGACGATAACTGGCTTTTTCATAGCCTTTGCGGTTTTAAAAGTGGCTATTAAATCCTCTAAATTATGCCCATTAACTGGTCCTATATACTCAAGCCCAAGCTCTTCAAATAAAATACCAGGCGTAATGAGTCGTATGCTCTCTTCTGCTCTACGTGCCATATATGCGGCTGAGTCTGGCATATAGCTTAGAAGTTTTTCAACGCCACTTTTAAATTTCTGATACGCCTCACCCGCCATAATGTGACTTAGATACTTACTAATCGCACCTATTGGCTTACTTATACTCATCTCGTTATCGTTTAAGATAATCACACAAGGATATTTGCGATCCCCCAGCTCATTTAAGGCTTCATAAACCATACCAGCACTCATAGAGCCATCGCCTATCAAAGCTACTGGCAAACGATCCTCGCCCTTTAACCCTATCGCTTTTGCAGCACCCACCGCAAGAGATATAGAAGTAGAGCTATGCCCTGCCACAAAGTAGTCAGCACTGCTCTCTTTTGGTTTTGAAAATCCGCTAATACCGCCAAATTTACGCAAACTATCAAAATTCTCCCAACGCCCAGTTAAAAGCTTGTGAGCGTAGCTTTGGTGGCTTACATCAAATATAAATGGATCTTTACTAACATCAAAAACATAGTGCATAGCCACTATAAGCTCAACTGCACCGATGTTTGAGCTAAGATGTCCGCCATTTTTACTAACAACCTCTAAAATTCTAGCCCTAATCTTTTCACAAAGCCCATTTAAATCTTTTATATCTAAATTTTTAACATCTATCACATTAAACTCTTTAGCTTTTCAAGTCTATTTTCTATGCTACCATCGATATTTCCGGTCTCACTAATAATCACAACTCCACCCTTGCTAATAGCGTCGTCTGCTTCTATTTTTATATGGTCGTTGCTTTGAAAATTTTCAGATAAAAACTGGGCGTCGATCGGATTTACTCTAATGGTTATGTTTTTTGCGTCCCTTAACTCGCTAATTAACGCCTTTGAAAGTGATAATGCAACATTTGCTGAGCTAGAGCTTATCTCTTTTACGATGACTTGTTTTGCAACGCCTATTGCCGCTGTTGCTAGCTCATCTTCGCTCTTTTGTAAAAATTCCTCTAGTGTATTATAAAAATTTGAAAGCTTGTTTATCGATGAAGCAAAACGCTCATTTAGCGTGGCGACTTCAGCCTGAAACTGCTCGTTTGCCTGAGCCTTGCCCTCTGCAATGCCGTCATCCTTGGCACGTAAAACTTCAGCTTCTAATCGTCTATTAAATTCAGCCTCTTGATTTTCTATCTGCATTTGAAGTTTTACGATATTTCCGCTTAGCTCATCGGTTTTTTTAAGAAGCTCTTCAACAAAACTAGCATCAAAACCGCTAGAAACTACTGGAGCGGGTGCTACTTGTTGTGGTTGCTGAACTACCTGGCGTGGCTCTAAAGGTGCTTCATCTTGCTCTTGGCTTAAATTTTGCTCCTCTCTAGCGTGATGATCGTGAGTACCTAAAACCTTAAACCTATAATTTTCTATAAAATGTGCCGAAGATTCTTCGTTTGTGATTACGCTACTTTTCATTCAATCATCTCATCTGCTTCGCCAACTTGGAAAATTCCCTGCTCTGCTAGTGCCTGAACTGCTTCAACTATACGGCGTTGTGCCTCCTCAACGTCCTTAACTCTAACAGCACCAAGATAGCCCATCTCCTCTTTAAATGCCTCTGCTGCACGCTGTGACATATTGCCAAGAAATTTATCTTTTAAGGCGTCGCCCGAGCCTTTTAGAGCTACCATGAGATCTTTTTTATCGACATTTTTTAGAATTTCACGTATGGCTGTGTTGTTTAGTGTATTGATGTCTTCAAATGTAAACATAAGCTCTTTAATGGTTGTGGCAAGTTTATTATCTGCTTTTTCGATATATTCAATAGTAGATTTTGAAGCCTTTTGACCAAGCCTGTTAAGCATTTCAGCAACAGCCCTTGGACCACCAACCTCAACTTTATAAGATGTAAGGCTCTCAAGTTTTGTCTCAAGCACAGCCGAAACACGCTTGATAACAGACGGGCTAATGTCGCCTAAATTTGCCATTCTTATAACAACATCGCTTCTTAAATCATCAGGAAAATATCCAAGCGTTTCAGCAGCACCAGTCGCGTCCATATGGGCTAAAATAAGAGCAATGGTTTGTGGGTGCTCTTTTACGATAAAATCGGCAAGTTGTTGCGGTTTAATCTTATTAAGATAGCCAAATGATTTGTTATTTTCCATACTTTTTGCAAGGCGGTCAAGAATTTTTTGCGCCTCATCTGGCGGGAAGGTTTTGTATAAAATTTCTTTTGCATACTCCAAAGAACCGCTTTTTACATACTGGTTTGACTGCATTAGAGCGTAAAATTCCTCTAAAATTGCAGACGCAACTTGTCTGTCGATATTTTTTGCTGTTGCGATATATCCTGAGATATCGGTAATTACATCAATATCCATGTGAGAAAATAGCAAACTTGTCGACTCTTCGCCAAGCTGTATAAGTAAAATAGCTATCTTTTCTGGCATTGCCAGTTCATCATAAATCTGCTTTTGTTGTTCGCTTAGTTTTATTGCCACTAGCTATCCTTACGTATATTAAAGTCAGTATCATTTCTGATAATGTCTTGTAAAAGGTTTGAAATTTCCTCGCCTCGCTCTTGGATTATACCTCTCATTTTTTCAATCAATACATCGTATTTTAGCTCATCCTCGTTAAACTCACCAGTAAGTCCAAGCTGATCTTCAACCTTTTTCTTAGCAGCCTTAAATTTCTCTAGGCTATCCTCGTCATCTATCTCAAGCTCCTCAAGGTCAGGCAAGCGCTCCTCTTCTTCATCTTTTGCATCTTCAAGCATTTTTTGCATAAAGACGATGATGACCTTTTTGTAGAACAGATAGAGCAAAATAGCAGCAAAAACATACTTCAAAATAGGTATAAACGGCAAGACATAGGTTTGAACAATGTTATTTACCTTATCTGAAGGAGTGGTCGTGTCGGCT
This sequence comes from Campylobacter mucosalis, assembly GCF_013372205.1. NCBI lineage: Bacteria > Pseudomonadati > Campylobacterota > Epsilonproteobacteria > Campylobacterales > Campylobacteraceae > Campylobacter > Campylobacter mucosalis. Next base: position 166,886 of record NZ_CP053831.1, on the reverse strand, counting down.
AACTTAAACTCAAAGTTATCAACGCTAACCTCATCGCCACGAGTTGCATTAAAGCCAATTGCCTGTTTTATCAAATTTGTAATAGAAGCCTTTTGTGCGTCAGATAAGGGCACAAACTCCATTTCTGAAGTAGGATTTCCGTTCTCATCTTTTTTATACTGATAGCTTCCATCAACTACAACAGCGGCACTTACTCGGTTTATGGTCGCAAACTGACCTTTGATGTTTGTTACCTTTTTTGAAATTTCATAGTTTGTCTGCTGTGAGCTTTTATTATACTGCTCGACTAGCTTATTATCGCTAATGCCTTCTACTGGTCCTATGTTGCTAACGGCTCCAGGCACACCGCCTATGTCATTTGGCTGGCTTCCTTGTCGTTTTTCTTCGATATTGCTCTCACTTCTAACAACGTTATTTGGGTCATAAACTTCGCTTTGGCTATCCTTTTTATCAAAGTCAAAATCTATATTAACCTTTGCAACAACTCGCTCAGCTCCACCGACAATCGGACTTAAAACATTTATGATTTTTTGCTCGTAGCTGTTCTCAAATTCTCGTTTGTATCTTATTTGTTGAGCTATTATCTCGCTATCAAAACCGCCGTCATCATCGCCAAGAGAGATACCGTCACTGCTTACTATTTTTACATTTTCAAAGGCAAGTCCAGTCACAGAGGCTGCGACTAAATTTTTAATACCAAAAATTTGCTTTTGATTTAGACTGGTGCCTGGCTTTAAATCCACTACGATAGAGGCTGTCGGCGGGACTTTTCTCTCTGTAAAAACCGTCTCTTTTGGTATAGCTATACGAACACCAGCCTTAGCAATAGGTGCAAGACTCTCGATAGTCCTTGCAAGCTCTCCCTCTAATGCACGCTGATATTTTACCCTCTGTTCCTCATCGGTAGCCCCAAATTCCTGTTTATCAAAAATTTCAAAACCAACCTTACTCTCTTTTGGAATTCCCAAAGTTGCTACCGATATACGCTCTTTATAAACATCGGCGGTTGGCACAAGAATCGTGCCTTCATTTGCGAGTTTGTAGCTAACGCCATCTTTTTTAAGTTGATCTATGATTAATGCACTATCGTTTGGACTGATATTTTCAAATAAAACACTATAACCTGCGTAGCTATCGCCTTTTGAGCTTTTATATATGCTAATAAACACCAAAAAACCAACAACTACGACAACCGAACTAGCAATAACAATCCTTTGCTTTAGTGAGAGCTTTTGATAAAGTCCAGCTATCTGATGAAGTAGTGCCTTAAAATCCATATCTTTACTTTAAAATTTCATCTAATTTTTCAAACAATTTATCATTTTGCGTTGCTGTGCCTATGGTGATTCGTATCGCATTTAATCCATAGCCTTGCATATCTCGCACAATTATACCCTTTTTTAGCAACTCTTGCGATATTTGACTAGAATTTTGCGTATTAAATTTAAAAACAATGAAATTTGTATAGCTTGGCAGAAATTCTATGCCATGATCTTTTGCAAAATTTTCATACCTAGTCATCTGCTCAAAGTTATTTTTTAGCGTTTTATCTACAAATTCTGCGTCACTAAGTGCGATTGTTGCAGCTTTTAAGCTAAGTGTAGTGATGTTAAACGGAGGGCGAAGTTTGCCAAGTTCATTTATAATAGACTCATCAGCAATGCCGTATCCAACACGCATTCCGCCAAGTCCGTAAGATTTAGAAAACGTCGCTAAAAAGATTGCGTTTTTAAAATTTCTGATCAAATCACTTGGGTCTATCGCCTTTTTTGCATCCTTAAATTTTGCAAAATCATTATAAGCTCCGTCAATTACGATTAGAGTTTTGGGCGAAATTTCACGCATAAAATCATAAACTTCACTAACATCTAAACACTCGCCAAGCGGATTATTTGGTAAGCATAAAAATATGGCTGCGATTTTATCTTTATTTACTTTGTAAAGCTCAAGCATTTGGCTTAAATTATGCGAAGCAGACGGCGTTTTTATGACACTAGCACCAGCGTGTTTAGCGTAAATATCATACATCGCAAATGTCACTCCAGCCGTTAAAATGGCATTCGTTTCATTTAAAACAGCGTGAGCAATAAACTCGATAATCTGATCGCTACCTTGCCCTATTATTAAATTTTTTGGCGTTACGTTAAATTTGGCAGCCAAAGCCTCTTTTAGCTCAAAATAGCTATCATCTGGGTAAAGATGAGCCTTGTTTGAAGCGTTTTTTAGGGCTTGCTCAACCAGCACACTTGTGCCAAATGGATTTTCGTTACTTGCTAACTTTATGACATCTTTTGCGTCTATGCCATATTCACGAACGACTAGCTCGATTGGTTTTCCGGCCTCGTAGTTTTTTAGGTTTTCTAGCTTTTTATTAAACATTAAATCTCTCCGTCAAGATAGCTTCCTAACCACTTAATCTCTGCACCCTGATCTGTGGCTAAATTTATGGCATTCTGCACACTCTCGTCATCAATATGCCCATCAAAATCGATAAAAAACATAAAGTCAAATTTACGCTGTTTTACCGGGCGACTCTCTAGTTTTGTTAGGTTTATATTCTCATCTTTAAAAATTCTAAGCAAATCAGCAAGTCCGCCTGGCTTGTGAGCAGTTTTGGCTAAAATCGATGTTTTTGAGTGCGGATTGTTTGTGTTTTTAAAGTCGCTTAGGATTAAAAATCTCGTGCGATTTGCAAGATTATCCTCAATCGTTTCAAACAAAATCGGTACGTTATAAATTTTAGCAGCTATTTTTGAGCAAATTGCTGCAGAATTTGGATCCTTTGAGGCTAAAAATGCCGCCTCTGCCGTTGATTTTGACGGCACAAATTTTACACCGCTTAGAAGATGGCTTTCAAGGAAATTTTTACACTGATTATATCCTTGCGGATGAGAGTAAATGGTATTTATAGTCTTTAAATTTTCACTCTGGCTTACAAAACTATGATGAATGTCAAGATAAAGCTCGGCTACAATCTTTACATTTTCAAATTTTGCTAAGCAGTCAAGCGTCGCTCCAACCGCACCTTCGGTATTATTTTCAATAGGCACAACGCCGTATTTTACCTCTTTTAAAGATAACTTTGTAAAAACCGAGTCAATCGTCGCAAGTGGCAGATACTCGCTCATCGCACCAAAGCGACTTTGTGCAGCTTGATGAGTATAAGTGCCCTCAGGTCCAAGATAGGCTACCTTTTGAGGCATTTCAAGGTTTCTTGAAACGGCGAAAATTTCAAGATAAATCGCCTCAATTGCTGCCTTATTTAAAAGTCCACCCTTTGTAGCCTCAAGGCGGTTAAGAATCGCCCTTTCTCGCTCTGGACGATATATCGGAGTGCCACTTGTATGCTTTAACTCGCCAATTTTCTTAACAATCTGCATTCTTTCATTAAGCTTAGCTAAAATCAGATCGTCAATCTCATCAATACTTTTTCGTAGCTCGTTTAACTCTTGCATTACTTTAAAAACTCCGTTTCAAACGCGACTAAATCCTCAAAGGTTTCACGGCGACGGATAAGCCTATCTTTGCCGTCCTCTACACCAACTTCGGCTGCACGCACCCTCGTGTTGTAGTTTGAGCTCATACTAAAACCATAAGCTCCGGCACTCTTAACAACTAGCAAATCGCCACTCTTGCAAGTTGGTAGCCAGATATTTTTAGCCAAAAAGTCGCCACTTTCGCAAATCGGACCAACGATATCGCAAGTTGAGTTTTGCTCATTTTCTCCCACAAACTCAACGCCGTGATGAGCGTCATAAAGGCTTGGTCTAATTAGGTCATTCATAGCCGCATCAACTACAACAAATCGCTTATTCTTGTTAAATTTCTCATACAAAACACTTGTGATTAAAACGCCTGAGTTGCCGACGATAAACCTGCCAGGCTCACAAACTATCGTCACATCCTGCCCATTTAGTGCCGCTAAAATTCCCTGTGCATAGTTGTAAAGATTTACAGCCTCTTCATCTTGATAAGTTATACCAACACCGCCACCAATATCAAAGAATTTTATATCAATCTCAAGCGATTTTAACTCACTTAAAATTTTAGATACAATTTTGGCAGCGTCTATTATTGGCTGTGTGTCAGTTAGCTGTGAGCCGATATGAAAATGCACTCCAACAGGCTCAATGTGTGCTGAATTTTTGGCTTTTAGATACATCTTTTTAGCAGTTACTATATCAACGCCAAATTTGTTTTCATTAAGTCCAGTTGAGATGTAGGGGTGCGTTTTTGCGTCGACGTCTGGGTTTATTCTTATGCTAATCCGTGCTGTTTTATTTAGCTCTTTTGCGATGGCTTCGACCCTATCAAGCTCAGCTTCGCTCTCTAAATTTATCATTAAAATTTCACTTTGTAGGGCTATTTTTATCTCATCATCGCTCTTGCCAACACCACTAAAAATAATCTGATAAGGCTTAGCACCAGCCATTAAAGCACGTTTTACTTCGCCAATACTAACACAGTCAAATCCAGCTCCTAAATTTGCTAAATGCTTTAAAACGCTTAGATTTGAGTTTGCCTTAACAGCGTAGCAAACTAGGGATTTTCTACCACTAAAAGCACTTTTTAGCTGGGTATATTGAGTGCTAATGTGGTTAAAATCATAAACATAAAGTGGTGTGCCATATTTTTTTGCAAGATTTCTATAGTCCATTAAAGCCCTTTGGTAAATTCAGGGATTTTACAAAAAAAATGCCAAAATTTGGCTTAATGATGAGCTTTTGTAAGATAAATAGAGTAGCAAAAAAGAGCAAAAATAGGTAGCAAAATTCCAATCTCTGGCAAAATAGTAGCACTTTGTGAAAATTTAATAAGCACAAATAATACTCCCCATAAAACCAGTGTTACCAAGACAAGGATAAAACTCACAAAAGCTAGATTAAAAAACCTGCCAGTAACGGGCAAGTAGTAATATAAAACAAGCACTAGCAATGGTGCAAAAAATGGATATATCGTAAGCGAGTAAAACATCGATCTTGCCGAGTTTAGCTCAATACCTTCGTCCTTAAAGGTAAAAATAAAATCAAGCACATCAACTACGCTTAGACTACTTTTATCAGCGACATTTGCACTCTGTATGCTTTTTGGCTTAAATCCACTTAGGGCAACCTCGTTTTTACCACTTTCTAGCGTAAGCCCGGCCTTTCCAAGCTCAAGTTTATCTGGCAAATAAGTCGTATTTGTCTCATTTGCATACCATTGATTGTCTTTAAATTTAGCCATATCAATCGAGGCTACGCTCTTAAGAGTTGTCTCGTTTATATCAAAAATATCAACGCTTAAAATTTTATTTTCAAGCGGATTTAACTCCTTAATATACACGAATTTGCCGTCAAATTTTACAAGCGTATCGTTTGTGATTTTGTTAAAATCTCTATCTTTAATAAGGCTTTTTTGATAATCATAAGCGTAGGCAAATGGCGTAAAATTTAGCCCAACGTAAAAAATTGTTATAAGTAATGCGATAAAAAATGGTGGGCGGATAAGGGCGTTTTTGCTAACTCCAAGTGCGTAAAAACTCACAAGTTCGTTTGAGCGAACCATATTTATCTTTGCGACGATGAGTGCAAACACCAAAGATATCGGCAAAACATAAGAAACAGCACTAACACAAGTAAATAAAAAATATAAAATTTGCGTATTTGCCGAGCTTGGTATATCTTTTAAATTTGATAAAAGATCAATACCTACATAAAATAACAAGAGCGAGAGAAAAACTACCAAAAAGGACTTAAAATAGACCCAGCCAACATATCTAGCATATAGGTTCATTTTATGCCCTTGCGTGAGTATTTCTGATTTATCGTGACTATATCGCTTTTTAAAAGCTCTAAGAGGGCTGTTTTTGTGTAGTTTAAAATTTCATTTAATGGCTCTTTTTCATCATCGCCAAACTCGCCAAGCACGAAATTTTTAGCCTCACCACTTCGCCCTATACCAATCCTAACACGCTCATAATCAGCACCGATTAGATTATCAATCGACTTTATGCCGTTGTGTCCGCCACTACTACCACCTTTTTTAAATTTAATCGCACCAAAACCTAAATCCAAATCATCGTGAATAACGATAATCCGACTTGGTTTATAAAAGTCATTTACTGCTTTTACGCTGTTGCCTGAAAGATTCATATAGGTTTGTGGTTTTAAAAGCAAAAGGTCTTTAAATTTGTATAGTTCGCCCTGAAATTTTGTGCTAGAAACGTCTGTAAAATCTGCGTCTTTTAGCCTATCAATTAGCATAAATCCGACATTATGCCTAGTATTTTCGTATTGTTTTGTGGGGTTTCCAAGCCCCACGATAAGCGTCATCAACTAGCCTTATCTAGCTTTGATAACTCCAAGAACAGCCACTCTGTCAGCCTCAACCATCGTAACACCAGTTGGGACTTTAATATCACGAACTAAAATCGTATCATCAATGTCAAGTTTGCTTACATCAACATCAAATGAATTTGGCAAATTTTCAGCTGTGCATTTTACTGCTATTCTGCGTTTTGACTGGATTAAAACGCCCTTGTTTTTAAGACCAATTGGTGTCCCAAAAGGCTTAACTGGGATCATATATTTTGATACAACGCCCGGTAACGCCACCTTTAAATCCACGTGTTTTAGGTCGTTTGTTACAACATCTCTTTGATAATCAACGATAACAACGTTATAAACCTTACCGCCAACCTTTACATCAAACGCAAGGGTCTCTTTTTTTCTAGCCTCTTTGATAAACTCATTTACCTTAAAAGCGGCTGATATATTCTCTAATCCCTTACCATAAATGTTTGCGATTAGATAACCATCTCTTCTTAAAGCCTTACTAGACTTTTTACCGATACTCTCTCTAACGATTCCTTCTAACATCGTCATCCTTTCAATAAAATAAGTCGCTGATTGTAGCTAAAATTTTATAAATTTAGAATTAATTTAACTATTTTAGTGAGCTTAGAATTTCATCAAATGCGACCACAAATGCCTTTAAACCATCATTTAAAAGCTCTTTATAAGCTAAATTTATATCAATATCTGCATTTTTTAATACACCAAAAAAGCTCTCCACACTCTCTTTTGAGCTTGGATTTTTAATGCTTACATCGTGTTTTATAAATTCTTTAATAGTATCAAACGGTGCGGTGTTAATCGTATTTTCAAACATTAGCTCACGCACGTAATAATCGCCCCTTAATTCGCCACCTTTTACGCCAGTACTTGCAAAAAGTGCCCTAACATTTGGCAAATTTGCTTCGTTAATAATATGGTAAATTTTAGTTGCATTCATTATACCTATTTGTGATTTTGGTAGATTTTTTTGACTCATAGTAGTATCAAGAAGTCTATCAAAACGGCTTACAAATATGCTTATAACGCCTTTTGGAAGCTCTGTGTTTGGATAGCGTTTTTTGTAAATTTCACTGCCTTGTTTAAAAGCGTCTAGGCAATTTTTGGCTTGATCTGGGCTAAAAATTAGCGTTGCATTTACACTTATGCCTTGTGCCATTAGAGCACTCATAGCTTCAAAACCATCTTTTGTGGCTGGAATTTTTATCATCACATTTGGCATTTTTATAAGATTATAAAGCCTTTCACCCTCTTTTATTGTGCCTTCTGTATTATCAGATAAATTTGGATCAACCTCTATACTAACAAAGCCGTCATCGCCATTTGCATAGTTTTTAAGTAATTTACAAGCTTCAATTTTTATATCTTGGGTCGCAAGTAGCTCATAAAGCTCTTTTGGGTGGCGTTTTTGACTACTTAAAAGTGCATTGGTGTATGACGATGAGCTACTAAAAGCTGTTTTAAATATCGCAGGATTGCTAGTGGCACCATTTATAGTGTTGTCTTTTATGAGATCTGAAAATTCCCTATCTAAAAAATCTCTTTCAATAAAATCACACCAAAGTGAAAAGTTCGTATTTTTATACATTTTTAGCCTACTATTTTTAAAATTTCACGCATATCACGTACATCTACGCAGTGGGTTGCGTGTTTTTTTAGAATATCTTTTGCACAAAATGCCACGCTTATTTTAGCGTGAGCAAACATAGAGATATCATTAGCACCATCTCCGACACACATCGTCTCTTCTGGTGTTACTCCGAGCAAATTTTGCACCCTTTGTATCATCTGACCTTTGGAATTTGAAAAAGTAAGTCCGCCATTAACAAGTCCTGTTAATACGCCGTTTTTTTCGTGCAAAGTGTTTGCAAAGCTCTCATCGTAGCCTATTTTATCTTTAAACATATCTGTTGCTATTTGAAAACCGCCACTAAAAACTACAACTTTAATGCCAAGCTGTTTTAGCCCACTTACAAGCTCAGCCGCTCCGTTTGTCGGCTTTAAATTCTCACAAACCCTAACAACATCCTCAAGCTTCATACCGGCTAGTTTCTGAACTCTTGTTTGCAAACTCTCGTAAAAATCAAACTCACCAGCCATAGCCTTAATGGTTATTTCTCTTACCTCATCTATAACGCCATAAGAGATAGCGAGTTCATCTATCGTCTCGCTATCAATCAATGTCGCGTCAAAATCAAACACGCAAAGTCTTATCAAATTTTACCTTTAGAAGTCGCGCTTTAACAGGCTTTCAACTTTTAATATAGTAAGGATATTTTGATCTCGTTTACCGATACCATAAATCATACCCTTATCTTTTACTAAAGTCTCTGGTGGCGGATCAATCCTGTTTCTGTTTATACGAATGGCTTCTGTTAGCCTATCAATGACAAATCCAGCGATATTTTCATTATCCTTCATAACAATATATCTTGTACTAGCACTCTGCTTACTTGTGGTTAGTGAAAAACGCTTTCTTAAATCAATAAGCGGGATAACGTTACCACGAAGATTAAACACGCCTAAAACATACTCAGGTACACTTGGTACCCTAGTATACTCTATCGGCTTTATTATCTCTTGAATATTTAAAATAGGTATCGCATACTCCTCTTCTCCTACCACAAAGCCAACAAGCTGGATTATATCCTCGCTATTAACGGCATTTGGCTCCTCTATCTGCGTTTTTTGTTTTTGTAAGACTTCGTTTAATTTATTACCTGCCATATCTTACTCCCTATGGTAACTTAATATTTTTTCTAACAACGTTTTCAAGGTACTCTGATGAGTATGGCTTGGTTATATACTCAGTCATTCCAACCTCTACGCCACGTAATCTATCGGTTTTTGACGTTCTTGACGTAACGGCAATGAGTGGTAAATTTCTGTATTTTGAGTATTTACGAATTTCACCAGCAAGTGTGTAGCCGTCCATTCTAGGCATCTCAATGTCAATTAAAATAGCGTCAAACGCGTGTTCACCTGATTTTATAACATTTAATGCTTCAACACCGTTTGTAGCTTCTATAACAGTTACGCCAGTTGGCTCAAGCGATTTTTGCATTATCGTTCTATCCATTTTTGAGTCATCAACGATTAGAACCTTATAGTCACTTGGTTTTTCTTTTACGTTTTTAGCTTCAGCGTCCATTTCGGCTCTGATATTTACCTTAATATCCTTTGCCATCTCCATCATCGCGCCAACATCAATAATTAGCGTAACACGTCCGTCGCCACGAATTGTCGCTCCAGCAATGCCTGGTATATTTTGTAAATAATCGCCCATTGACTTAATAACAATCTCTTCTTGACCCACAAGTGTATCAACGATAATACCAAGTTTTGCTTCAGCAACACCGATGATAACGACGTAAGTGTGATCGCCTCCGTCAAATACTTTATTTACACCAAACACGTCTGAAAGGCGGACAAGTGAAAGCACCTCATCTCTTAAGCGAAGCACGTTTTTGCCGTCAATCGTATAAATATCATCAATCGGCACACGAACAGTTTCAAGAACACTCGCAAGTGGTATAGCATAAAATTCCTCTTGAGTGCCAACGAGTAACGACTGAATAATAGCAAGAGTAAGTGGAATTTTAAGCTTCATAACCGTGCCTTTGCCAACTTCACTCTCGATATCAATAATACCATTTAGCTTTTCAATATTTGTCTTAACAACGTCCATACCAACGCCACGACCACTTACGTTTGTAACCTTCGCAGCCGTTGAGAAGCCAGGCTTAAATATAAGTCCAAACGCCTCTTTATCGCTCATAGCGTCAGCTTCACGTTCAGTAATTATGCCCTTTTCTATCGACTTAGACTTAAGCATATCAGCATCAAGTCCCTTACCATCATCGACAATCTCAATAACGATGTGGTTGCCCTCGTTGTAAGCCTTAAGCTCGACTGTTCCCTTTTCAGGTTTTCCAGCCGCTCTTCTTACCTCTGGGCTTTCTATGCCGTGGTCACAAGAGTTACGTATAATGTGAACTAGTGGATCGCCGATCTCTTCTACGATTGATTTATCAAGCTCTGTTTCTTCACCTGAAATTTCAAGGTCAATCTGCTTTCCTAAATCACGGCTTAAATCCCTAATCATACGTGGGAATTTGTTAAACACCTTTGCAATTGGAAGCATTCTAGTTTTCATAACAGCAAGTTGAATATCTGTTGTAACTAGGCTTAGGCTTGAAACAACTTGATTTAGCTCCTCAAGGAATTTCTCACCCTCATATCGCTCTTCAACGTCATCATAAATTTTTAAAAGCCTGTTTTTACCAAGTACTAGCTCTCCAATTAGGTTCATTAGGTGGTCAAGTCGCTTAACCTCAACCCTAATCGTTTGCTCCTGAGCGACCGCACCTCCGCTTTGAGCAGGTACCTTTTTCTCGCCGTCATCTTTTGGAGCTGGCTTTGGTACTGGGGCTGCTGCTGGTTTAGGAGCAGGAGTAGAAGCTGAAGCACCCTTGCTAGCACGTCTTGCTTGATCTTCTGCTTTTCTAACCTTTAAAAGCCTTTCAATCTCAGCCTCAACCTCATCATCGCTTAAATTTGATAGATCTTCATCGCTCATTTCAGGCTCTGGCTCAGCTGGAGCGGCTGGTTCTGGTGTTGCCTCTGGTGCTGGAGCTGCTGCTATATGCTCAGCGTCGCCCTCAGAGATAGCTGTAAGTCTACGGCAAATATCTGAAATTTCAATACCAGCGTCACTATCATTACCATGATCTCTAATGCTGTGTAAAAGCCCTTTCATCATATCAACCGACTCAAGCACTACGTCCATAACGTCAGGAGTGATCTTTAGCTCATCTTTTCTAGCTTTATTAAGCACGTCCTCCATATGGTGAGTAAGCTTTGTCAAAACGTCAAAATTTAAGAAGCTTGAACTACCTTTAACGGTGTGTGCAACACGGAAAATTCTATTTAAAAGCTCCAAATCTTCAGGGTTTGCCTCAAGCTCAACTAAGTCGTGGTCTATCTGCTCAATAAGTTCGAAAGCTTCTACTAAGAAGTCTTCCATTATCTCTTTCATATCATCCATTTTTCACCTCATTTTGCAGATTTTGAGTGTGCTTCAATCACTTTTAGCACCTCTTGATAAAATACATTTGCATCAAATTTAGTAAGATAAGCGTCGCCACCAGCCTCTTTGCTTTGAAGTTCACTATACTCATTACTAAGAGATGAGTTAAATATAATAGGAATTCCAGCAAATCTCTCATCATCTTTAACGTTTGCAGCAAAGTGATAGCCGTCCATTTGCGGCATCTCAATATCGCTTAGAATCACGCGAACCTCTTGCTTGATCCTATCGCCAAATCTCTCATAAAGCTCGTTCATACGCTCAAGTCCCTCAACGCCGTTTTTGGCTTCGACTATACTAAGTCCCATTTTTTCTAGCGTATCTTTTACGAGCTTTCTAGCAGTCGTGCTATCATCAAGGACAAGCGCCCAGCCTTTTAGCTTTTTACCCTCATCTATCTCAACATCAAGCTTTGGAGAGTAAATTCCAAGCTCTTCAACAATGCTTTCAAGATCTAAAATCAGCAAAACTTCGTCGTTTTCAATGCGAGTTACGCCTGTGATTTTACCCTTATCAAGTGTGCCTGTGCCGCTTGCTGCAAAATTTGCAGGTTCGATATCTTTCCAGTTAATACGACGTATTCTTTTTGCCTCGTGAACAATAAAACCGATTAGAATCCCGCTAAACTCAGCGATAATAACACGCGGTTTTATGACAACCTCGCCGTCTGGTTCGATGATATTCATCCATCTAGCTAAATTTATAACAGGTATAACCACGCCACGCAAGTCAAAAATACCTTCAATGTATTCTGGAACGCCGGGTAGTTCGGTCAGATTTGGCATCTTAATGATCTCACGCACCTTTGCGACATTTACGCCGTATATACCCTCATATACCTTACTATCGCTCTTTTTAAAGATACGAAAATCAACAAGTTCCATCTCGTTTGAGCCCGTTTTTAATACGTTGTCTCCAAACATCAATGTCCTTTCAAGCTCTTTTGAGCAAATTTGATTTTGTTATGGGCGTATTCTACAACAAAATAACTTTGCTCACACGCAAAAGTTGGTAAATTTATATAAAATTTTTCGTCAATATCAAAAATTTCGCCCTGATGATAATGCCCTTCAATGACAAAATTAGCGTCATAATGACGCATTTTTGGGCTTATAAAGCCTTTGAAATTTTTAATTTTATAGTCTAATTTTTTCTTTGTTAGTGCCTTTAAGATTGACTTTGAAATTTTAAAATTAAGCAAAACATCAAGAAAATTCATAAATTTTAAAAACCATTTTAAACGCAAAAACAAAAGTGCGTATTTGCTAACAAATGGCAAATAGTTATCGCCGTGTGCGATCTGGACGGATTTTTTTTCGTTATTTTCTGTGATAAAAAAACTAACTGGCTGTTTTGAAATTTCATAAATTTTTACATTTTTAAAAAGCTTTTTTAGCCTAAAATCGTGGTTGCCCTCAATGTAAAAAACCTCTATTTTAAGTGCAATTTGTTCTATTAAATCTATATATTTTGCGTAAAATTTTGCCGTGTAGTCGCCATAACCTGTTAAAAAATCAAAAATATCGCCCATTAAAAAAAGCTGAGTAGTAGCGATTTTACCGCTATTTATAAGCTCTAAGAAGCTTAGAAATTCCGTGCGGTTTTCATTTACGTGAGCGTCAGCGACAAAAACCGCACCATCTTTAATCTCTAACAAAACTGACTTACCACGCTAAGCCCTAAACTCTCGTCAAATCCGCACATTAAATTTGCGTTTACAACGGCTTGTGAGCTAGCACCCTTTAAGAGATTATCAATGGCTGAGTTTATGAAAATTTTATCGTCCTTAACCATCGCAAAAATATCGCAAAAGTGCGTTCCTGCCACGTTTTTAACGCTAACTGGCTCAGTGCGAATGCGAATAAATTTCTCATCTTTATAAAACTCATTTAGCACTTCAAGTGGATTAATCCTAGCCGTTAGCTTTGCATAAGCAGATACTAGCATACCACGAGTAAGCGCGACTAAGTGTGGCACAAAAAGCACATTTACGCTCTTACTTGCCGCTGTGCTTAGGTGCTGGGCTATCTCATCGGCGTGGCGGTGGATTATTGGATTGTAGGCGTTTAAATTTTCATTTACGCTTACAAAATGTGTAGTAGCACTTGGCTTTTTACCAGCACCGCTTACACCGCTTTTTGCGTCTATTATCACGCCAAAATCTGTATCAATGTATGGCAAAAACGGCAAAACGGCTAAAATCGAAGCAGTCGGGTAGCAACCCGGATTTGCTAAAATTTTAGCGTTTTTTATTGCCTGTCTATTTAGCTCTGTTAGTCCATAAACTGCGTTTTTTAGGTTTTCTTTATCTAAATGTTCGCCGTAATTTTTCTCGTAATTTTGCAAATTTAGCCTATAATCAGCCGATAAATCAACCACTTTTACGCCGTTACTAAGCAAAATTTTAGCATATCCCATAGCCTCTTTGTGTGGCAGGGCTAAAAAGACCAAATCGCAAAGTTTTGAGGCGTCATCGGCATTTGCAACGCTTACTTCAAAATCAAAAACACCTTTAAGTGAGCCAAAAATTTCATCTATCCTACCCTGTGTGCTCGCACCTAGATATGAGATCTTAAATTTTGGGTGATTTAAGATTAGCCTAATTAGCTCAAAGCCCGTATATCCGCTAACTCCGATGATACCAACTCTCATCTTAATCCCTAAAATTTATCTCTTTATAGCAAACGCTTACAATTTCAACATCACTAACGCCGTTTGGCAGACTTAAACGCACCTCATCGCCCTCGCTTTTGCCGATAAGTTGCCTTGCAAGTGGCGAATTTATAGAGATTAGTCCACGCTCTAAATCGCTCTCACTAATGCCAACAATTGTGTAAGTGTGCTCTATCTCAGTTTCAACGTCCATTATCGTTACATTTGAGCCAAAGCGAACCTTGTCGTGCTCGTATTTACTAGGGTCAATCACCTCTGCACGTGTTAAAAGCCCTGATAATTCGGCAATTCTAGCGTCAATAAAAGCCTGTTTTTCTTTTGCGGCGTGATACTCGGCATTCTCTTTTAAATCGCCGTAACTTCGTGCTATATCAATCTCTTTAACTATCGCTGGACGCTGATTTTGCTTTAAATCTTTAAGCTCAGCTTCAATTTTTTCATACCCATAAATCGTCATTGGTTCGCTCATTTTATCTCTCCATTTAAAATTTTTGCTACGTTTTGGCTACTGCCCTGTTTTAAATACTCTCTTAGCTCATTTGCACCCTTTAAAAATCGCTCTTTGTCACAATTTTTATAGGCATTTAGCAAATTTTGCCTAGTTACTTGCTCTTGAATAAGCTCGTCGTGAAGGGCGTTTTTACCCATAAAATCAAAGATAATGTTTGCAAGTCCAGCAAATTTTACCTTTACAAGCTTACGTGCAAGCCAAACATCAATGGCTTTTGCCTTATAACAAAGCACAAAAGGTGTGCCAATAAGGGCTGCTTCAAGCGTGGCAGTGCCTGAGCAAATAAAGGCAAAATCGCTATCAAACAACGCTTTTGGCGTATCATTTACAATCTCAAAATCGCTTACATCGCCGTAAAGTGCGTTAATCTCGCTCATTAAAAATTTTGGCACAACAAGCAATTTTTTTGCCTGTATCTCTTTTGAAATTTCTTTATAAACTGGCATTAGTCTTGTTATCTCGCTTTTTCTTGAACCCGGCAAAAACGCCACCACGCCGTTATTACTAACGCTTTGCTTTTTGTAATTTAGTTCATCAAGCAAGGGGTGTCCTACGTATGTTGAGCGGTTATAAAATTTAGCGTCAAACGGCAAAATTGAAGCTAAATGATCGCAAAATCTCTCTACCTTTGCCACTCTTTTTGGCTTCCACGCCCAAACTTGTGGCAAAATGTAGTAGGTTATGGGCGTTTTTACCCCTGCTTGTTTTATCGCACGTGCAAGGGGCAAGTTAAAGGCTGGGCTGTCTATTAAAAGCACGGCGTCGGCACTCTTTGCTAAATTTACCATATCTTTTATCGCCCTTTTTGCCTTAAAAATAAGTGGCAAAACCTCAACAAAACCCATAGCCGAAAATTCCGAGCTTTTCATAAAAGGCGTGCCAAAACGCTCATCAAAAATGCCAGTAATTTGTGCGTCGCTTAAATGTTTTAAGACCTGCTCTAAATGCAAATTTGCCGATGGTTCAAGAGATGAGATTAAAAGCTTCATTACTATCCATTAATTTTTGGCTGATTATAGCAAATTTTATTTACAAAAAACAGCAATGCCCCGCCAAAGGCACAAAGCACAAAAAATAGCATAAAAAACTCATAAAGGCTTGTGATTTGTATATTAAAAATTTCAGGATATGCTGTTGGTATAGAATTTGCCCTTAAAATTTCAAGCTCATTTGCATTTGTTTTGCCATTTAAAACGGCGTTTAAATCAATGCCAAGAGCGTGTGCTTTATTAAATTTATCAGCAGTTGGTGGCATAAGAGCAGCTAGTGTGCCAGAAAGTGCGTAACCAGCGGCATTTGCAAGATAAAAAAGCCCGAACATAAGCCCCAAAATTCGCTTTGGCGAAAATTTTGCGACAAGTGCAAAACCGATTGGCGAGATTAGCATTTCAGCACAAGTTTGCAAAAAATAAAGCAAAATAAACCACTTTATATCAAGCAAATTTTGTCCTAAATTTTTAACGTTAAAGGCAATAATTAGGTAGCTAAAACCTAGCAAAACAAGTCCAAAAGCCTGTTTATCAAGTCCGCTAAAATTTGGTGTTTTTATGTAAATTGCAGAGAATACAAACGAAAGCATTAGCACAAAAAGTGGATTAAACATCGCTATCATCGCTGGTGGGATATTAAAACCAAATAAATTTCTATCCATTTGATTATTTGCAATAAACACGAGCGATGAGCCTGCTTGTTCAAAAGTAGCCCAAAAAAATACGATAAAAATCGCACTAATAAAAATGAGCCAAACACCCTGTTTTTCGCTTTTACTTAGGCTTTTATCAAGCAAAATATAAACTGCTAAACTAATACCAAGCGAGTAAATGGCTGGATAAACGTAGCTTTTTATAAAATTATCGCCACTAAATGCCGATAATATGGCAAAAATTACAGTAAAAATTGCCGTGCAAATGATGAAATTTCTAACGTTAAAATTTATATAAATTTCATCTTTTTTATAGCCCTCATCTTTGCTAAACAAAGTAAAAATAATAAGCCCTAAAAGCTGAGCTAAAAATGCCGATAAAAAGCCCCATTTAAAGGCACTTATATCACGCCCACCCTCATTTACAACATCACCAAAAAACGGCACGATAAATGAGCCAAGCAAAACGCCAAGGTTTAAGAAAAAATAATACGAACTAAATACCGCATCAACGTTTAAATTTTGCGATTTTATACCCAAAAGTGCAGTGATACTTGGCTTAAAAAAGCCGTTACCTAACATTACAAAAATCACGGCTAGAAGCGATAAAAAGGCACTTTTAACGCCACAAGCTGATATAAAAAACAAAAGCTGCGAAGCACAAAGCAAGGCACAGCCTAAAATCACACTTTTGTGATAGCCTAAAATTTTATCAGCAATAAATCCACCAAAAATGGGCGTAAGATAGCTAAACGCCAAAAACGCACCATAATAAATCGCAGCCTGCGTCTCACTAATGCCCAAAAAATGCACCATAAAAAGTGCAAAGATTGAACGCATACCATAAAAACAAAACTTCTCCCACATCTCGGTAGCAAACAGCAGGGCAACACGCTTCATTTTAGCACCTCGTCTATGCTTTTTTTGCAAATTTCTACCGCTTTTTCACACTCATCTGGCGTAATATTTAGCGGTGGGTTAAAATACAAAACATCGCCAAGTGGGCGAAGCAAAAGCCCATTTTTTAAGGCGACTTTGTAAATTTCATAGCCCAACCTAAGTTTAGCGTCAAAACTCTGCTTTTTACCCTTATCTTTAACTAGTTCAATGGCATTTATAAGCCCAATACTTCGCACTTCGCCTACAAATTTATGCTTATTAAACGCCTTTAATATTAGCTCATTTAAAACCTTTGCCGTCTCGTTTGCGATTTTTAGTGCGTTTTGCTCTTTAAAAATTTTCATCACACCAAGTGCGGCAGCACAACCTAGCGGATTACCAGCGTAAGTGTGCGAGTGCATAAATGCCTTGTGTTCGTTATAAGGTGCGTAAAATGCGTCATAAATTTTTGGCTTTGTTGCCACAACTGACATTGGCATATAGCCACCAGTTAGCCCTTTTGAAAGCACCATAATATCGGGACTAATGTTAGCTTTTTCACAAGCAAACATAGCCCCAGTTCTACCAAAGCCAGTAGCTATCTCATCGGCGATTAAAATCACGCCGTAAAAATCGCAAATTTCGCGTAGTTTTTTAAGGTAAAGTGGCGGATAAATTCTCATACCAGCCGCACCTTGCAAAAGTGGCTCAACGATAATGGCTGCCGTGTATTTGGCGTGTTTTTCAAACTCACTCTCGGCGTAAATAAAGCACTCGGCGTTGCAATTATCCCTACACTTGCCAAACTCACAGCGGTAGCAATCTGGTGCTTTTATGCGAATCGTTTCAATTAAAATTGGTTTATAAATTTTCGCGTATAAATCCATAGCACCGACGGATAGTGCACCCAAAGTTTCGCCGTGATAACCTTCGCTTAGGCACATAAATTTTGTTTTAGAAGCGTTATTTGTTTGAGCGTGAAATTGAAATGCCATCTTTAAAGCACTCTCAACTGCCGAACTGCCGTTATCTGAAAAGTTAAACTTAGTTAGTCCATTTGGTAAAATTTGGGCTAAATTAGTAGCTAATTTTATAACGCCTTCGTGCGTGAAATTTGCAAAAATGACGTGTTCTAGCTGATTTAATTGCTCTTTTATACTCTCGTTTATCGTTTCATTTAGATGACCAAAAAGATTGCACCACCACGAGCTAATAATGTCAATGTAGGACTCGCCATTTTCACCATAAAGATAGACGCCTTTTGCTCTTTTTATAACGATTGGCTTAAAACTCTCGTAATCGTGCATTTGCGAACAAGGGTGCCAAATGTGTTTTAAATCAAGCTCTACTAAATCCATAAAATCCCCCCTAAAAAGCTGTTATTTTAGTATAATTTAGCCAAAAAGGGGAAATTTTGAAAATTTTTATAACAGCAACAGGCACGGATATGGGTAAAACTTATGTGAGTGCCTTAATCGTTAAAAGCTTAGCACAAAAGGGCGTAAATGTTGGGTATTTTAAACCACTTGCAAGTGGGAATTCTCACACTCAAAATGGTAAATTAATCGCTGATGACGCAAAATTTGTAAGAGATTTTGCAGGGCTTAAAACTGATATATTTGCTATGTTTGGCTACGCTTTTAAAGATGCCTACTCGCCACATTTAGCAGCACAAATAGAAAATTTCACGCCAAATAAAGATGAGATAGCAAAAAAGATAAACGAGCTTGAAAAAAGATATGAAATTTTAATCATTGAGGGCAGTGGCGGGGTGGTCTGTCCGTTTGGCGAGTTTATGCAACTTGATCTCATAAAAGATTTAAACTGCGATGTTTTGCTAGTTTCAAACTCAAATCTTGGAGCGATAAACTCTGCCGTTTTAAGCACGAGCTACCTAAAAAATGAGAACATAAAAATAAAAGGGATAGTGTTAAATAATTTTGATGAAAAATCATTAATTCACAACGATAACGCCGTAATGATAGAGCGTTTATGTGACGTGAAAATTCTAGCAAAAGTAGCAAATGGCGATACAACGATAAAAAATATATGCTAAAATTGGCTAAAAATTCCAAGGCATATAATGGTAGAAATTTTAATAACAAACGATGACGGCTACGAAGCACAAGGGCTTTTAGAGCTTAAGAAAGCACTTTTAGAGCTAGAAAATACTCACGTTACAATAGTAGCACCAAGTACCGAAAAATCAGCTTGTGCACACTCTTTAACACTAACTAAACCACTTCGTTTTATCAAGGTTGATGATGATTTTTTCAAGCTTGATGACGCAACGCCGAGCGACTGCGTGTATCTCGCACTTCACGCACTTTATAACAAAAAGCCAGACATTATCATATCGGGCATAAATCACGGAGCAAATTTAGGAGAGGACATAACCTACTCTGGCACGTGCGGAGCGTGTATGGAGGGTGTTTTACAAGGTGTAAAAAGTATCGCATTTTCACAATTTTACAAAAACAACTCATTAAATGAGCTTGGTTTTGACCTAGCTCGCAAGATCGTAAAAATCGTCGTTAAAAAGGTAATTGATGATGAGTTTAGTCTGCCACAAAGGCAGTTTTTAAACGTAAATATTCCAAGTGTGTCAAAAAGCGATTTTAAGGGCTTTCGTGTTGTCCCAGCAGGAAATAGAAAATACGGCACCGACGCGGTTTTAAACCGCAATCCACGCGGAGTTGAGTACTTTTGGCTAGGCAATGCCCAGCTTGATTTTATATCACAAGATACAAAAAGCGACTTAAGCGAGATAAATAGCGGTTTTGCAACAATCACACCGATAAAACTAGACTTAACAGCATATGAGAGCTTAGAAATTCTAAAAAGGTCATTTAATGGATAAAATAGATAGATTTACGCGTTCGCGTTGGCTATTTGGCGATGATTTTGCAAAGCTTGAAAATGCGAAAATTTTAGTTTGCGGAGTTGGTGGAGTTGGCGGTATATGTGTTGACGCTTTGGCTCGTGCTGGTGTTGGTAAAATCGTCATCATAGATAAAGATATTTTTGACATCACAAACCAAAATCGCCAAATTTACAGCGAAGCGGTGGGTGCGGTTAAGGTTGGCGAGTTTGCTAAAAGATACGATAGTATCGAGGCGATTTGTGAGCTTATAACGCCGGAATTTATAGAAAATTTTGACTTTAGCGAGTTTGATTTAGTTATTGACGCGATTGATGATATGAGTGCAAAAGTAGCACTTGCAAACAAGGTTAGCAGCAAGCTAATCGCTTCAATGGGCGGTGCAAAACGTATAGATGCAACCGCGGTTAAGGTAGCTTCGGTTTGGAAAACCTACAACGATCCTTTGGCTAGAAAATTTAGAACCGAGCTTAAAAAATCTGGCTTTAAAGGGGATTTTGAAGTGGTATTTTCAACCGAAGAGCCAAGGTGTAAGGTGCTTGGCAGTTTTATGGGCGTAACTGCTATTTTTGGGCTAAATTTGGCAAGTCTTGCGGTTAGAAAAATTTTAAATGGTTAAATTTATAAATTTTAGGCATAATACACAAACGATTTCAAAGGAGAGAAAATGAGAAAGTTTCTATTAGCACTAGGTGTGGTCGCGATGATTAGCGGTTGTGCCACAACAAATAAGGCAGATATGAAAACGGTACACCAAATGCCAAATAAAATGCAAACCATAATATTTACCGATGTAAACAATCCAAACTATAAAGTTAGTGCGACATCAAGCGATATGTTTGATACTGCGATATTTATAGACGCAAATGGTAAAAAACACGAGCTTAAAAACGCTCCATCAGCAAGTGGCACAAGACTTATAAATGAGGCTGAGGGCATTGAGCTATTCTTTGGCAAAGGTGTAGCATTTTTTACACCAAAAAAAGATGCTAAAGAGTTACAATTAAAATATCAAGAGTAGATTAACTCTTTGGAATTTTTAAAATTTGGGCGGTATCTGATCTTAAGATATATATCTTATATCGCCCAGCATAGATCTCTTTTGTAGGCACACTCTCTTGATTTTGCAAATTTATATCCTTGCCATCTTTCATAAATAGCCACTGACCTACATTTAAGCCAATATCCTTGTGCCAAGAAAAAAGTATACAAACCACAAGCAAAACATAAAAAACTCTAAAAATTTTCCTAAATGGTGCATAAAAAATCGCATATCCCACAAACATATAAACCGGCAAAAGCCATAAAAATGGGACATTATCAACAAAAATGGCATTAAAATACTCATCAACACCATAAAATTTAAAATAGTTATTCCAAAGCCCAACAAAGAGCATAAAAACTAGAGCGAACGTCAGCAAAGCACCGACAAAAAGAGCGTTTAACAGCTTCATATAGCCACTTTTGGTCTACTTACAACCTGCTCGTAATCAACTTCGGTATTTTCGCTCATTACGTGTAAATTTTTACCACGTTTTATCCTTGCGTCGTCTTTAAATAACGCTCTAACCTTATCCATACCAGCATAAAAATCTCGCATAAGCACCAAGCAGATATACCTTCCAAAAAATGTAGGCTTAATGCAACCATTTTCTTCATATATGGCGTTTACTATTTTTAGTAAATTTAGCTCTACAAATAGCTCTTTATGGATATTTGCGTTGTTGTTTGAGTTGTATTTTGCCACATCTACACAGCCGTCAAAAAGCTCTGTTAAAAAGATATATTTTAATCGCTCTTTTTTGCTAAATCCGCACTTTGCTATAACCGTGCTTTTGCCCTCTTTTACCTTTCTGCCATACTCAAGAAGATTAAACGCGTTTATAATAAGTTCGCCATTTAAAAAGCTAAATGCCCCACTTCCGATACCGACATATTCGTGGTTTGAACCAACATACTCATCACGCATATCTGCCGAGCTTTGGTTTGAAAAAGCCCAAGCATTGCTCTGATAGTAGCCACCTTTTGCAAACTCACTAACTATAATCTCATAAAATTCACGCTCATTATCAACACTTGAAACACCAAGAGAACGAGCGATATTTTCGCGTGTAAGCTCTGACTTCATCAATGGATATAGAGTAATCTGCTCTGGAGATACTGCTTTTGCGACATTTATATCGTTTATGAGTTGCTCTCTTGTTTGATTTGGCAGGTTAAAAATAAGATCAAGGCTGATTACTGGAAGCATACCGATAGCCTTTTCTAGACGTTTTTGAACCTCTTTTGCACTTCCAAATTTCTCATATCTGCCAACTTTTTTCAAAATATCATCATCAAAGCTTTGCACGCCGACACTTAGGCGATCAATAAGCCCATTAAACCTAGTAAGACTCTCTAGCGAGATATGATTTGGGTCGCTCTCTGCCGAAATTTCAGTTATATTAAAAAGCTCTTTTGCCAAAATAAGCGTTTTTTCAAGCTCTGGCTCATTTATAAGCGTCGTGCCTCCGCCAACATACATCGAGCTAAAATCAAATCCAGCGTCTTTAATTTGCCTCATTTCTGTGCGTAAATTTTCAAAGTAAATTTTGGCCAACTCCTGCTCATAGTGGTATTTGTGAAACGAGCAATACGGGCAAAACGTATGACAAAACGGCACGTGAGCGTAAAGCATATAGCTCTTTTTAGGATCTGGTGTCTTTATGTAAGTTTGGTTATCGTTTAAAATTTTTATATTAAATTCATTATAGAGAGATTTTTGTATCGATTTATGTGCGTAATTTACCGCGAAACTCTCTATGATATTTTTAAAATTCATAATTAATTACCTTTGCTAAGTATTTATTAATGCAGTCCGCTAGAATATCAAAAATTTTATTAAATATTACTTTGAGCGTTATTTTAGGTTTTTAAAGCTAAGTGGCAACTCTAAATTTAACCCACGAATTAGCCTGATACACTCTTGTAAATCATCAATGCTTTTGCCAACCACTCTGACCTCATCGCCACGAATGCTAGGCGTTACTTTTAGCTTTGCGTCCTTTATGGCTTTTGTAATTTTTTTGGCATTTTCGCCATCAAGCGTATCATTTAGCTTTAAAATTGCCCTAACATTACCGCCACTTGCACTCTCTCGCTTACTTTCACTAAGTGCTACCGGTGGGATATTTCGCTTAATCATCTTTGAGATTACGATATCTTTTAAAGCGTCAATCTTAGCGTCAGAGCTACTTAAAAGGCTTATAAATTTCTCCTTTTCATTTAGCTCAATACTAGCCGTAACGCCCTTAAAATCATAACGCCCAGAAAGCTCTTTTTTAGCTGTTTCAAGAGCGTTTTTAACCTCCATCATATCAACACTAGCCGATACATCAAAACTATGTTCACTTGCCATTTATAAAATCCTTGATATTTTTTATCATTAAATCTACAAGCCTAATCCTAGCTTCAAAACTCGCCCAAGCTACGTGTGGCGTGATGATTAAATTTTGCTTGTTTTTTACGTTTAAAAGTGCATTATCAGCATTCATCGGCTCACACACAAGCACGTCAAGCACGGCTTTTAGTCCTCGCTCATCAATCGCAGCTGCTAATGCACTCTCATCAACAATCCCACCACGACCAAAATTTGAGATAATCGCACCTTTTTTCATAAGCCAAAGCTCTCGTTTGCCAATAAGCCCCTTTGTTTTCTCATTTAGCGGTGCGTGAATGCTTACAATATCGCAGGCTTGCAACATCTCATCAAGCTCTACTCTCTGATACGGCACATCTTGCGTGTTACCACTTGGCGAAAAATAACAAACATTTGCACCAAAAGCACTTGCGACCTTCGCCACGCCTTTGCCTATCTCGCCAAGTCCGATAATGCCAAAATTCTTGCCACTTAGCTCAAATATAGGTGCGTCTAAGTTTGTAAAAATTTCACTTCTCACCCACTCGCCGTTTTTGACGTAATCATCGTAATAACGGACGTTATTTAAAAGCGTCAAAATAGAGGCAAAAGTCTGCTGAACAACGCTTGGCGTTGAGTATCCAGCGACGTTTTTTACAGGTATACCACGCTCTTTTGCGTAAGCCATATCAATGTTATTTGTGCCGGTCGCACTCACGCAAATTAGCTTTAAATTTGTAGCGTCTATGACCTCTTTTGTGATTAAAACTTTATTTGTAATCACGATATCAGCACCACTTAAACGGCTAATCGTTTGGCTTGACTTTGTCATATCAAAGCTTACAAACTCGCCAAATTTCGCAAACTCACTTAAATCAACATTACCTAATGTCAAAGCGTCTAGACAAACTATTTTCATATTCTACTCTATATAATGCCCTACAAATTTTGAAGTGTTGTTTAAAATCTCGCCACCTTTTCGGTAACCTAATGCACACCCCTCAAATGCAAAAAATACACCGGCTTGATAACACTCGCCTTTTTCATCTTTATTAAACTCGTAAAATTCCTGATAAATCGCCCTATTTTGTTCGTATTCGCCGTCATTTTGGCTTAAAATTTTACCACTCTCATCAAGGATTGCTACGTTTGCCCCCTCACGCCCAAAAATAGGCTTTTTCACGCATTTTTTTCCAGCTAATGGCTCATCTTTTGTCTCTAAAAGCAATGGGTGATTTGGGTATAAATCCCACAAAATTTTAAGTATGCCCTTGCTTTGAAAAAGTAGCGTGTAGGCTGGATTTAGGATTATCGCCTTGTGATTTTGCACGATATTTTTTAGGATTAATGCAAGCTCACCCTCTTTAACAGCGATATCCTCCCAAGGTATTAGCTTAAACCAGTATTCGTAATTTTCATTATCCTTAAAAATGCCGTCCTCATCGCTAAAAACCACCTCATCAGCATAAGCAAAATCGCAACCAAATCCAGCCTCATTTGCCGCTACCATAAGCAGTTTTGTCGTCTTTTCATCTTCAATACTACCTGCAACCGAGCTAAATAAAATCCTCCAGCCCTCATAATATTTTGCAAAATCATCAGTGCTTTCATCAAGCGTAACAAGGCGTTTGAAATTTTCAACAAGTCCAGCGTAAAGGTCGTTAAACTGGCTGTTTTCATCCATTTTATTAAATTTTAGCATTGCCCACTGAATAATTGCTGTTTCAAAAACGGCAGTCGGTGTATCGGCGTTAAACTCAATAAGTTTTATCGGCTTACCATCAAGCCCACCCGCTAAATCAAAACGCCCATACAAATGCCAATGAACCTCGCTCTGCCAGCTATCTTTGATAAGCTCAACTAAATTAAACGGGATACCAACTTCGTGAAAAAGGTTGTTGTCTATGATGTGCTGTGCAGCTGCCACATACATATCATATAGCTCATTTACCGCCTCGTAATACGCCTCGCACTCATCGCTAGTGACAGCAACTATCTCATCAGCCACATAAGCCGTGCCATCAGCGTCCGTATGCCACTCAAAGCCGATTTGCTCCATAAATTCGTTTGTTAAAGGTTGTATTTTTTTAAATTTCATTTTTGCGTCCTAGTCTCAACCACCGCTTGATTGTGTACTTTGTGAGCTGCTCTTATCAGCTCCGCCAAAAAATCCGCTCTTGCCACTACTTGATTTTGGTGAATTTGCCGTAGTTTTGGCTTTGTTAAAGCTATCAACACTTCTTGTGTAGGCACTTGGATTTTGGTATGCACCTTGACGATTTGCTTGGAAATTTTGATTACCAAAAAGCTTATTACCTATCCAGCTACCAATAATCGCTCCAGCTGCCGAACTTAAAAGAATTTCACCAAGACTGGCACCACCACTTGAAACCTGTGCGTCAGGCTTTGTCAAATTTGAAGTGCCGTTATCTATTTTAGCATTTTCTTGGGCGATTAATTTATCCATCTCCTCTTTACTAAGCACACGCTCAGTGCCATTAATATCCTTTAAAACCACTCTCGTTTCGCTACTTGGATACTCTTCGACAACTTTGTATTTTCCAGGCTCTATTTCGTGGATAATGACAAAAGCCCCTTGTTTTGTGGCTTCTATAGCACTACTTTGCTCTTCACTACCACTATCGCCACAGCCAGAAAGTCCAGCCATAACCACCGCTCCAAATCCGCCAATAGCGGCGTATGTTGCTATTTTTTTAATGTGTTTCATAAATCTCCAATTATATGTTTTAATTTTTTGTCTTTTTTAATAAGAATCACACCATTTTGAAATTTTACAAATTTAGATTTTCCAACCTGTTTAATTATCTTTTTCTGAGCTTTTTTATACTCTTTGTAACTTAAATTTAAGGCTCTTAGATACTCACTTACAACCACAAATTTCTGCTCCTCATCATCTTCAACATGAGCTTCGACAATCTCGTCAGAGTCGCTATTGTGGGCTTGATTTGCTCTATTTAAAAGCGGATTTTGCATAGCGTTTAAAAACGCCATTAGCTTCTCATCACGCTCTTTATAAATTTGTGAAATTTCATTTTTGCTATCAATTAACATCTGCTCTTTTTCTTTAAAGAGTCGCTCTTTATCGGCTAACAAGTTTTCATTTTTACCTTTTAACTCGGCAAGTTCAGCAAGTAAAAATTTTACAAATTCAGAGTCGGTTTTTTCTATAGATTTAGGTGCTTTTTTGCTAGGTTTTTTATCACTTTTTTGTTCATTTGCTTCATCGTCTATGATGACAAATTTTACCCCGTCTTTTTCAACAGATCTTAGCGAACCTCTACGTATGCGGTTATAGATGGCTTCTTTGCTTATGCCCAAAACCTCAGCAGCCTCGCCAATAGGCAACTTGTGCATAAAATCTCCTGCAAAATGAACTAAAAGCGGTTTATTTAAAGAAAGCTAGTCATTATCTGACTAGCTTGTTTGGTTTTAGAGTCTTGACTCGTAACGTCTAAGCATATAAAGACGCTTAAGCATTTTTTTGCGAGCAGCAATCTTTTGTTTCTTGCGAATTTCAGTATTTGGCTCAAAAAAACGTCTAGCACGCACTTCTGTTACTACAAGGTTACGATCAACTTGTTTTTTAAATTTCCTGTAAGCCTCGTCAAAAGACTCGTTAGGATGTACCTTAATGCCTGGCACTATCCTCACCACCTTTCAGTATAAGATTAAAAAATGCTGATTATATCCTAAAATATTTAAAATTACAAATTTTATACTCTTTTAATTTTATAAGAACTATAATTGAGCTTAAAAAAATACAAATTTGTTTTAATTTACAAGGACTGAGAAATGATAACAAAATGGCGAGAAAAGAGATATTTTGTATATATTATAATAACTTGTGTGGCATTGATTTTGCCATTTTTAAGGATCAACTCAAACCACTTTTTTCTACTAAGTTTTGATAAAAAAGAGCTTCATCTGCTTTTTACTCGTTTTGATATGCAAGAGCTTTATCTTATGCCATTTTGCTTTATTTTCCTATTTTTGTTTATATTTTTTCTAACCACGCTTGGCGGTAGAATTTGGTGTGGTTGGAGCTGTCCGCAAACGATATTTAGGGTAATTTACCGCGACCTTATACAAACTAAAATTTTAAAAAACTACAAAAATATAAAAAACAAACAAAAACCAGCCATAAGTAGCACAAAAACAGCAATTGGCGTTGCGATATGGACCGTTTTGGCTTTTGTTGCTGCCTGTAATTTTATGTGGTATTTTGTGCCACCTGAGGATTTTTTTTACTACTTTAAAAACCCAGCCGAACACAAGCTATTAATTGGCATAGTAGCGTTTATAACGTTTTGGTTGGTATTTGATGTATGTTATTTGGCAGAGAGATTTTGTGTTTATCTTTGTCCTTACGCTAGAGTGCAATCGGTTATGTTTGATAACGACACCATACAGGTTATCTATGATGAAAATCGTGGCGGTAAAATTTATGATAAACACACAAAGTTATGGAAAAAACCTCAAATACAAGACGCACAATGCACGGGTTGTGAAGCGTGTGTAAAAATTTGTCCAACACATATTGATATTAGAAAAGGTATGCAACTTGAGTGCATAAACTGCCTTGAGTGCGTTGATGCCTGTTCAAAAACGATGAGTGGGCTGAATTTGCCATCGCTAATAAACTGGAGCAGTGAAAATTCCATTAAAACAAAGCAAAAGGTAAAATATGCTCGTTTTAGAACCGTAGCTTACTGCGTTGCACTAGTGATTGTAGTAACCGCACTATTTTTAATGAGCGGTAAAAAGGAGAATATGCTTTTAAATATTAACCGAACGAGCGAATTATACAGGGTTATGGATGACGGCAGTGTACAAAACTACTATACATTTTTATTTCAAAACACCGACAAAAAGCCACACAACTACTATTTTGACACAAATGACTCAAATCTTAAAATTTTAAAACCACTAGAGGCAATAACGATACAACCTGGTGCAAAACAAAGAGTCATAGTGACAATATCAACAGACGCAAAACACGCAAATGGCGATACTAAAAGGATTAAAATACACGCTTTTGCCACTGACGATAAGGATAGAATAAGCGTAGAGAGAAATACGATTTTTGTCTATCCTAAGGAGCAAAAATGAAAATTTCAAAAAAGGGGCAAAAACGCTACGAAACGATAATGCAGGTTGCATTAGAGCTATTTTTAGAAAATGGATATGAAAAAACCAGTTTAAATGATATCGTCAAAAAAAGTGGGGGTTCGCTATCTAGTATATACAAATTTTTTGAGAGCAAAGAGCGACTTTTTGCCACAATTATAAAAGGTAAATTTTTAGAATTTAAAGAGCAAATTAACGACATAGCACTAAATCAAACAGACGATATAGAGAAATTTTTAAACGAATTTGGACTTGCTTATATTGAGATATTTTTTAAACCCGACGGAATAAAACTAACTAGAATAGTAATGAGTGAAACATATAAAAACAAAGAGGTTATCAAGCTATTTTCGGAGCTAGACGCTATAAAAATTTTACAAGATTTTTTTGAAAAACAAGAGGTTAGATCAAAGATTAAACTAAACGATATAAGTGGACTAGCGTATAAATTTTGTGCTTTGATAAGAGAGCCGTTTTTTATTAAAAATATCATTTTAGGCGAGGAGTTAAAACAGCTTAGTCTTAAAGAAAAGCAAAATTTGGTATCGCAAAATGTGGAGATTTTTTTAAACGGGATAACTGGTTAAAAAATTAATTTTTTATTAACAAAATTCAATTATAATTCAGGCTATTAAATATTTTATGTAATTTTTATTACTTTTTTAAGGTTTGAAAACAAGGAGATAAAATGAACTACAAACATATAGTTGTCTTACTAGCGATACTGACTGGTTTTACTGGATGTGATCTTTTTAGCAAAAAAGAGAATACTCAAGCAAATCAACAAGCACCGATGGCAGTTCCAGTAGACGTCATAGTAGCAAAAACGGCTGATAATCAGATGAGTTTTGAATATCCTGCACGCATTCAAAGCAAACAAGATGTTACTCTTACGCCAAAGGTTTCTGGCACCATTATCAAGCAAAATTTCAAGCCAGGAGATAGCGTAAAAGCTGGGCAGACGCTATTTGTAATAGAACCAGATACCTACGAAGCATCTTATGAAGTGGCACAAGCTGGGGTTTTACAGGCTGAGGCGAATGTAAAAAATGCCAAAAATGAGATGGATAGGGTAAAAAAACTATATGAGCAAAAGGCAACAAGCCAAAAAGAATACGACAGTGCTCTTGCTTCATTTGAAGTAGCAAAGGCAAATTTAGCAAGTGCCAAGGCTAGTGAAAAAAGTGCAAAACTAAACCTAGGTTACACAAACATCAAAGCTCCATTTGACGGCGTAGTAAGCGAAAATTTAGTCGATGTAGGCACATACGTAATAGCTGGAAATGCAAACCTAGTAAGAGTAGTAAAAACAAATCCGATAGAGGCTAGGTTCTATATAGCAGACACTGCAAATTTAGACCGCATAAATAATATAGAAAACAAAAATTGGGTACAACTAAACGCGAATGCAAAGCTTGTTTTGGACAAAAATACATTTGACGGCAAGGTAAATTTTATAGATAATATCGTAGATCAAACGACTGGTAGCATATTAGCAAAAGCTGAATTTAGCAACGATGATGGCAGATTACTCGCCGGAACATTTGCTAAAATCATAATGGAGGGCTTTGTACAAAAAGATAGCTTTTTGTTGCCACAAATAGCTATCAAGCAAGATACAACCACAGCTTATGTCTTAGTGGCAAAAGACGGCAAGGTCGACAGAAAAAACATACAAATAAAATACCAAACATCAAATACAGCCATTGTCTATGGGCTTGAAAATGACGATCAAATCATCATAAATAACTTTAATAAAATTAGAGTAGGAGCTCCTATAACAGCACAGGTTAAGGAGAATAAGTAATGTTTTCAAAATTTTTTATAAATCGCCCTATATTTGCTGCGGTTGTATCGATAGTTATCGTTATAGCTGGTTTTATGGCGATGCGTGGGCTTCCAATAGAAGAGTATCCACAACTTACTCCACCACAAGTAAGCGTAAGTGCTAGCTATACTGGAGCAAATGCAGACGTTATAGCAAACACCGTTGCCTCAGTCATAGAAGAGCAGATAAACGGCGTAGAAAATATGATATATATGCAAAGTACATCAAGCTCATCAGGTTCAATGAGCCTAAGTGTGTATTTTAAGATAGGCACAGACCCAAAACAAGCAACTATAGACGTTAACAACCGCGTTCAAGCTGCATTATCAAGACTACCGGATGAAGTGCAACAAGTTGGTGTAACGGTCAGAGAAAGAAGTAGCTCAATCCTTGGTGTCGTAGCTTTTACAAACCCAAATATGTCTAGCATTGAGCTTACAAACTATGTTATTTTAAATATATCAGATGAGATAAAACGTGTAAAAGGTGTTGGAGATATTAACGTCGTAGGTGGCAAAGACTATGCGATGAGAATTTGGATAAAGCCTGATTTATTATCAAAATACAACCTAAGCATATCAGAAGTTCTAGGTGCGATAAAGGTTCAAAATAGCCAATACGCAGCTGGTAAAATCGGCGAAGCACCAATAGAAAACGAAGTGCCGTATGTTTATAGCATAAAGGCCGATGGACGATTTTCTAAACCAGAACAATTTAATAACATAATACTTCGTGCAAATAACGACGGAAGCATACTTCGCTTAAAAGATGTCGCAGAGATCGAGATAGGTTCACGAAACTACTCAACCCAAGCCTTTTTAAATAATGAAAAAATAGCACCTATGCTAATAAATATGCAAAACGGAGCAAATGCTATCGAAACAATGGGACTTATAAAGGCAAAACTTGATGAGCTAAGCAAAAATTATCCAAATGGTATGAGTCACATAGTTTCATACGATACTACAAAATTTGTTGAAATTTCGATAAAAGAGGTTATTAAAACATTTATAGAAGCTATGCTTCTTGTTCTTATAGTTATTTATATGTTTTTAAAGAGCTTTAGAGCTACGATAATACCTATGTTAGCCGTTCCTGTATCAATAATAGGCACATTTGCAGGATTTTATCTTATGGGATTTAGTATAAACCTAATTACTCTTTTTGCGATGATTCTAGCTATTGGTATAGTCGTTGATGACGCTATTATTGTTATTGAAAACGTTGAGCGTATAATGCACGAAGAGCCAAATTTAAGCGTAAAAGAGGCAACCATAAAGGCCATGGAGGAGGTTGCTGCACCAGTAATATCAATCGTACTTGTTTTATCAGCAGTCTTCGTGCCAGTTTCATTTATGGAGGGCTTTGTAGGCGTTATACAGCGACAATTTGCACTAACTTTAGTGGTTTCAGTGGCACTTTCAGGCCTTGTCGCACTTACTCTTACACCAGCACTTTGTGCGGTTATGCTTAAACATCAGCACTCAGAGCCATTTTGGTTTGTTAAGAAATTTAACGATTTTTTTGACTGGAGCACAGGTATATTTTCAGCTGGTGTTGCCAAGGTGCTACGCCACGTAATCCCAAGTATCATAATAGTAGTCATAATAATTTTAGCAATGTTGCAACTTTTAAAAACAATACCAAGTTCGCTTGTGCCATATGAGGATAAGGGATATGCAATGGCTATCACGTCTCTACCTGCTGCCTCATCATCAACAAGAACGATAAAAGAGATGAATGAAATTTCATCTAAATTTTTATCTAACGAAAATGTAACCAACGTAACGGCTATTGCTGGTTTTGATATGCTATCTGGCGTTCTTCGTGAAAATGCAGGAATTGCATTTGTTGAGCTTAAAAACTGGGACGAAAGAAAAGGTGAAGAGAATAAAATTTTTAGCCTACTTGGACCATTTAATGGCATGCTCGCACCTAGCAAAGAGAGTATTAGCTTTGTTATGAATCTACCACCTATTATGGGACTTTCTATGACTGGTGGCTTTGATATGTATCTACAAAATAAAAGCGGAAAAACATACAATGAGATAGAGGCGGACACACAAAAAGTAGTCGCAGCAGCAAACGCACGTCCTGAGTTAACTCGCGTTAGAACAACACTAGATACGACATTTCCACAATATGACATAACAATAGACGAAGATAAAGCAAATTTACTAGGCATTAGCAAGTCAGATATATTCTTAACCATTGCTGCTACCATAGGCGGATACTATATAAATGACTTTTCAATGTTTGGCAAAACTTACCGCGTTTATGTGAGGGCAAAAGAGAGCTTTAGAAACTCGGCTGATGACATAAGAAATATATTTGTTAAAAACTCAAAAGGAGAAATGGTTCCACTAAACGCAGTCGCTACGCTAACTAGAAGCATGGGTGCTGACCTGGTTGAGAGATTTAACCTATTCCCAGCAGCAAAAATAATGGGCGAACCAGCGGTTGGCTACACATCAGGCGACGCACTAAACGCAATAGAAGAGGTTGTAAGGCAAACTCTTGGCAATGAAGAGTATTCAATAGCTTGGTCAGGTACAGCTTACCAAGAAAAGGACTCGACTGGTGCTGGTAGCACAGCATTTGTATTTGGTATGATATTTGTATTTTTAATACTTGCCGCCCAGTATGAAAGGTGGCTAATACCACTTGCAGTTATCACGGCCGTACCATTTGCAGTTTTTGGATCACTTCTAGCAACGTGGGCAAGAGGACTTTCAAACGATATTTACTTTCAGATAGGACTATTGCTTCTTATAGGGCTTTCAGCTAAAAATGCGATTTTGATTGTCGAGTTTGCAATGGCTGAACGCGAAAAAGGCAAGAGTATATTTGACGCCGCTATAAATGCTGCACGTCTTCGCTTTCGCCCTATCGTGATGACGTCTATCGCATTTACACTTGGAATTTTTCCTATGGTTTTATCAAGTGGAGCCGGTGCAGCGTCTCGTCACTCACTAGCTACTGGGCTTATTGGCGGTATGATAGCAGCCACGACGATAGCGATATTTTTCGTACCACTTTTTTACTATCTACTTGAAAAACTAAATGCAAAATTTTGGAGCAAAAAACAGGACAAAGGAGATGTAACCCATGCGTAACATAGCAGTTTTAATAGTTGCGTTTTTTATAGCTGGATGTTCATTTAGACCAGATATGCCAAATGTCGATACAAATTTCACATCACAATACCAAAGTGCTAATATCAACGATAACTGGTGGCAAGAATTTAAAGATGAAAAGCTAAATATGCTTGTAGATGAGGCATTAAAAAACAATATCGATCTGAAAATCGCATATATAAATTTAGAACAAGCTTCACTAGCTTTGCAAAATGCAAAGGCTGACTTTTTGCCTACTATAGACGTAACTGGCGATGCTAAAAAAGCAGCTTCAATAGGAGATAAAAACCCAAATAACTCATTTTCTTTAAATGCAGTTTTAAATTATGAAGTTGATCTTTGGGGAAGAGTTAGAAATTCTGTCGCGTCAAATAAGGCACTTTTAAATGCTTCAAAATTTGACTATGAAACATCACGTCTAGCCATAGCTTCAAGCGTTGCAAAGAGCTACTTTACGCTTGTTTCGCTAAAAATGCAAGAGAGCATTTACCTAGATACACTAAAAAGCTACATAGATACGATGGAGTATAGAAAAAGACAGTTTGAGGCTGGATCTATTACAAATATGGTCTATCTTCAAAGCGTAGCACAAGTTCAAAGTGCCCAAATAAATTTACAAGAAACAAGAAGCTCAATATCAAGTGCAAGTAACGCTCTAGCTATACTTTGTAATAAAAGCAACGATGAAATTTTACACTCTATCGTAACAACTGAGCAAACATTACCAACAGCACCACAAATAGACGCCAAAATCAGCTCTGATGTATTGTTGCGTCGTCCTGACGTAGCTAGTGCGTATGAGAATTTAAAAAGCTCAAATGCCTTAGTAGGCGTCGCAAGAGCAGCGTATTTTCCTACGTTGTCACTAACTGGACTTTTTGGCTTTAGCTCAAACGAACTTGATAGATTAGTTACTCCAACAACTAGCCTATGGTCGCTTGGCGGTTCGTTGACACAAAATTTATTTAACTACAACAAAACGTCAAATAACGTCGATATAGCAAAACTAACACAAGACACAAAAGCACTAAATTATGAAAAAGCGGTCAAAACAGCACTTGGAGAAACCAAAGTAGCACTTGATACTCGCAAAAATGCAGTTGAAATTTTACAATACTCAAATGAGCTTTTAAAATCACAAACTCAAATTTACGACTTAGCAGACGCTCAGTATAACGCAGGATACGTCGATCACATAACACTGTTAGACGCACAAAGAACGCTACTTAGTACAAAACTAGGCAACGTAAATGCCAAGCTTAACTTAAATAACGCGGTTGTTGACGTGTATAAGGCTTTTGGTGGCGGATTTAAAGTGCAACCAACTGAGTAACTTAAGATATTTTAATAAAATTTTAGCTACTATCGTGAAAAATTTTTGGGAGATTTAAGTATGAAAAAATGTCTTAGCATTTTGTTTTCTTGGGGCTTTTTTGTTTTTGCCATAGCACTTGGTGTGGCTCTTTGGTTTTTAATAGACTATTTAGAGCAGTTTAGACTAGACTCAGCAGTTGCTGACTGGGGCACAGTAGGGCTAATGGCACTATTTTTTGGATTAGTTATTTATGCTTTTTTAGCGATATTTATCAATCCATTTAGATCTAAAATCTTTGCTTGCAAATGCGAGTAATTTAAAAATTTAAGGCTGTATCATTTTTAAAGAGGCTTCACAAAGTGATTTGTGTTCGCTTTGTATGTTTGATGAAACACACTCTTTTAGATATGATACAGCTAGTTCTGGACGCTTTTGCGTTATATAAACGTTTGATATAAGGTTTAAGGCTCTTGCCCTTTGATTTGGGTTTAGCTTTAGGCTTAATATATACTTTGCCTCATCAAGTGCGTCATTTAAATTTTCCATTTTTAAAGAAGCTGTGGCGTATAAGAAATTTAACTCCGGCGTAAATGTGTCGATTCTTGCTTTATTTGCTAAGCTTAAAGCCTTTTTTGCATAGGTTGTTGTGTTTGCGTAGTCATTTTTTGCAAATGCGTATTTAGCGATTGTATCATAGACTTCGATGATTTTAAAATCCTGCCCCCTAAGCTCCTCAATAGCCCCTAGCGTCCTTATTGCATCACCAAATTTATCAAGCTTTAAAAGAGAGTAAAACCTATCAAAAAGTACAGGCGAGGGGTCAGAATAAGGCGTACTTACACCCAAAGATAGTGCGTCATTTGCGACTTTGACGCTCTCTTCAAATCGTTTTAGTTGCCTTAAATCGCTAGAGAGCTTAACTAACCACTCTATACGGTCCTCTAAATTTTCATCATTTATGTGGGCTTGGGCTAAATTTAAAGCCCTCTCAAATCTTGATGTGCGTTTAAAGCAGTCGTGCAGTTTAAACTGCGGTAACTCTAAAATATTGACATCATAAGCCTCGATCAAATTTATCACAACCTGGCAATCATTTGCCTTTATGCCCTGCTTAGCAAGCATTAGGGCGGACAAATTTAAAAGCTCAAAGCCCCTTGTAAGATTTAAATCCTTAACATTGCTTGTAAATCTTAGCACATCTGGATATTTTTTCTCTTTATAGCTAAGCTCAAGTTCGCCAAGCAAGGCTTTAACGCCTATTTCGCCATTTTCATATCGTTGCATAAGCTCGGCATAATACTGATGAAGCGCGGTTGAGTTATCATCACTACGCTCAAAAAATAGCTTATCTAGGGCAGTTTGCACCTGGGCTGTATATTCGCCGTATTTAAACTCACTTTTATACCTTTGCAGGTAAGAATACGCCCTATCAACATCCTTCATTTGCACTAGCAACTCGCCCAAATTTTTAAGCGCAACCTCGTAATTCTCGCCCTTTTTATCGCCCTTATCTACGATGATTTCATAAATTTTAGCAGCGATTTGCGGGACTTGGTTATTAGCAAAGGTGTTTGCTAACTCCATTGCTTTTTGCTCATTTGCTAGGAAAAATTTTGAGTTTGCATTTAAAATTTTAATAATATAATCCCTAGCTTCATTAACCTTATTTTTATCTATACTAGCGTCAGTAAGGCTAAGTGCTGCGCGACTTGCTATGTCGATATCCTTAGCGCTATAAAGGACATCTTCGTAAAGTTTAACAGCCTCTTTTACCTTTGAGTTTTTATAAATCTCATCAGCATACTCAAGCATACTAAGTTTGCTAAAATTTGAGTTAGAATACTCGCTAGAGAGCATATCCATTATATACTTTGCGTCACTTAGCATACTCTGCTTTAAATAAGCCCTGCCAACCACATAAAGCACTTCGGGGTAGTTCTCATCAGCGGTAAATTTTCGCATCCAAGCCTTGCCCTCGGTTACGATATTTTCATATCCTATGCCGTCATCGTTGTTTTCATTTGACTCTAAAATTTTACTCATCGCCCTTAAACGATAGAGCAAAAACTCACTGGCAAAAATGCTATTTGGGTGACGACTAATCGCACTCGTGCTATCCTCTAAAACACGCGGGTAAAACCCAGCATCATACGCCTTTTTAATGCTAATATAAAGGTCTATGTCATTGCTATCCATGCCCTCAATCGGTGCCCTGCTAAAGTCTAAAGCCCCAATACTAGGCAAAAGCATATCATCAAATTTCGGGGCAAAATTTACACCATTTTGAGCATTTTCATCAAATTCTTTTAAATTTGAGTCGACTAAAATGCTAAATTTCTTTGAAATTCTAGAGTTGTCTTTAAAAACACTTCTATTTTCATAAAGCTTTGTATCTAAATTTATAAGTCTTGAATGCACCTTTGGTAAAATCACTACAAATAGTTTACCATCTTGCTTTTTGTATCTTATATCCATTAAAGCAAGGTCGACATCGTCGATATTTACCATACCGTCATCATCAAACATACATGCATATCGCTTGGTATCATAAGCTAAAATTTGCTCAACGCACTCAAACTCACGCTCGTCACTAAGTGTTAGAATGCTGTATGGTTTGCCGTTTTCTGCCCCACTATTTATCGATAGAGTAAAACCAAATAAAAAAAATGGGTATAGTAAAACGGCTAAAATTTTATTCATTACGCTTTAGCCACCCTTACTAACTCAAAGCAATATCCGCTAAATTTAGGCATAAATAGCAGTGCCACCGTGCCTTTTAGTTCGTTATCTTGCTCAAATTTCACAGAGTCATTTAGCTCATTTACACTTAAATTTACACTATCGCCATCTTTTATCTTGCTAACTATGGCAAAATTGCAGCCGCCTACTAGCCTTGTTTGATCGCTCTTTATCTTATACACAACGCTTCCATCAAAGCTGTTTAACTCTTTTAATTCATCTAGTTTGCCAGTGGTGTTAAACTCGCTGATATCAGAGTCAGCTAAAACCACATTTACATTCAAAAGATTTAAAAACTCAAAAAGCATTTGTGCGTCTTGATGAGCAAAAAACGAGCTATCGATGATGATATTTTCTAAATCTTTTGCCCAATCAGCAAGACACTCAAACTCCTCTTCGCCCACACTGCATTCGCCACTTAAAAAGCCATCATCAAGCTCATCAAAATAACTATCCCTAACCCCCATATATTTACACAAAAGTGCCAAAACGTAGCTTACTGAGCCTATTTCACAGCGGATTAAATTTTTACTATCAAAAAAGCGATCCTCAATGCAAGATATATAGCGATACTCACCTTGCCTTACTACCTGTGCTAGGCTGGAATTTGTAAGGCTTAAAAAATTTGCAAGGCTTAGTGTCTTACCGGTTTTAAAATTTGAAAATCTCATTTTTGCCCTTTTTTGTTTTATTTTATAAAAAACCTTTTTAAAAAGCTCTAAATCAAGCCATCTTCTAACTTTTGTATGGCGTCTTTACTAGCAATTTTTAACTCATCACCCACAAGCTCACGAACCATGCCATTACTTGCCATAAAAACCCTATCAGCTATATCAAAATAACCATCATCGTGGCTAATAGCAAGTATGCTAATACCCCAAGATTTTAAAAGTGGTAAAATTTCTCTATAAAACACTCTTTTAAATATCGGATCTTGATCGGCGGCCCACTCATCAAGTATGAGCAAACTTCTACGCTCAAGCAGTGCCAAAAACAGTCCAAGTCTCTTTCTTTGACCTTGAGATAAAGATGTCGTGCTAAGCTTTGAGTCTATTATGCTTACCTTTTTATCCATTTGCAAAAGCTTTAAAATGTCGTTTATGACGTCATTATCGGCATTTAAACCACCCTTTGTAATCGCTTGAGAAAAGAGATAAAAATCGCTAAAAATCGCACTAATATTTTGCTGATATGATTTTAAATTTTGCTCATTTAAAGCAACGCTATCGATTAAAATTTTACCGCTACTTGGCATTAAAAGTCCGCATATTAAATTTACAAGTGTGCTTTTGCCACTGCCATTTTTACCGATTAAAAACACGAGTTCACCACGCCTTAGTTTTAGACTTACATCCTTTATGGCAAAACTGTTGTCGTAGCTGAAATTTACACTATCTAAAGATATCTCTTGCCAATCCTTTAAATCATCTTTTAAAATTTCAAAATTCTCTTTAAAGTCGGCAAATTCAAGTTTTGAAATTTTATCCAAGCTTACTTTTGCACTTAGAGCAACTGGGATTGAGGCTATCATTGAGATTAAAGAGCCTCTTAAAAATAGTATCGCAAGACTTGCTGTAACAGCCGTAGAAAGCGGCGCTAAAGAGTAGGCAAGGCACAAAAATATGCAAAATCCAACCAGACCAAGTATCATAATGTTGCCAAAATTATCACTTAAAGCGTGAAATATATCAGCTTTAATCATAAAATCACGCTTTTTAGTCGCCACACTATCAAGCTCATCAAAAACTATCCTTGCTCTGTCTGCATTTAAACTAAGCTCTCTATGACCCTCTACAACGTCATTGTAGCAGTGCTGAAGCTCATCGTCTTTACTGCGAGAAAGCTTAAAATATTTATGTATTTTTTGCATAAAAATAACACCAATACCAAGCGTAAAGCCAAGCCAAACAAACACAAAAGCAAAGAGTATAGGCGATATGTAAAATAGATAAAAGCTAACGCAAATGATAAAAATCGAGCCTTGAAGCAAATTTGGAGCACTCATAAAAGCAAACGATATCGTGCGTATGTCGTTGTTTAAACTAGCTATGATTTTAGCTTTGCCAATAAGATCAATCTGTGCGTTTGGCGTATCTAAAATTTGTTTAATCAGCCTTTTTCTTATGTGATAAACTAGGCTATGTCCGAAATTTGTAAGCATAATATTAGCAACAACAGAAGAGATAAAAAATACAAATAAAAGTGCTAAAAATTGAAAAATCACAGATATATCAAATGTGTTAATGGCTAGTAATTTTTCATTTATAAAAGAGAGTGTTGCTATGCCAAAACCGCTGTAAATTGCGGTCAAAATGGCTATTAAAAGCAACTTTTTTGTATTTTGTTTTAAAATTTCTTTTATCATTTTCGTGTAGCTGGGCAAAGCCACAAAATCGTTTTTACCTGCTCGTTTATATCATAAGATAGAGTTTGCATAAATTCTTTGGTTTTGCTAATTTTTATGAGCATTGCTTTTTGAGAATCAGTAAAATCATCGGTTAAAAAATTATAAGTAATGACGCTTATGCCGTCATATTCATCAAATTTCAAAGCAAGATAAACACCAAATGGCTTAGTAATATCTGCAAAAATATCGTAATAGTTTATGACAGAGTTTATAAAAATTTCACTGCTATTACATACTTTATTGTCTGAGCTATAAACTGCTGTTTTTAAAATTTTGTTTTTGTTAAAATCATAAATTTTGATAGATTTTGCTTTATAAAGTCCGTTTAAATCGCTCTTGTCGTGCAAATTTACGCTCTGGTTTGTATCTAAATTTAACACCAAGATAGATGAGTCTTTGTTTTTAGTGTATGAGTTGCCTAAAATTTTTTGGTCGCTATCTTTGCCGATGTAGACAGCATTTGTAGCATTTATATCAGTGGAATTTGTAAATAAAATTTCACTTTTTGATGAGTTGTTTTCATAATACTCATAGGATAATCCATCAACACTACGAGTAGAGCACCCTATAAAAAACAGCACTAAAACCGGCAAAAACCATCTCATTTTATAAAATAATCTCCATCAAAACTAACAAGCGAATACCTTCTCTCATCGCCCAAACTACCAACAAGCTCGGCAATATCTAAAAACTCAAGCGTATCAGCTCCAATATACTCACGCACCTGCTCCACGCTTCTTTTTGAGCTAATAAGCTCGTCAAAACTAGGCGTATCTATGCCGTATCTTTCAGGAAATTTTAGCTCTGGACAAGCAACACGAAAATGGATCTTACTAACTCCGGCATGTCTTAGCAAATCAACTATCTTTTTGCTAGTTGTGCCTCTTACGATACTATCATCTACTACGACAACGCTCTTGCCTTTTAAAACCGAGCTCATCGGATTTAGTTTTAGTTTTACCTTTAAATTTCTCATCTCTTGGCTAGGCTCGATAAAAGTTCTGCCAACATAATGGTTTCTAACTATCGCCGCTTCAAAAGGCAAACCACTCTGTTTTGCATATCCTAAAGCTGCTGCGACTCCACTATCTGGAACCGGTATAACAAAATCAGCCTCAACCTTGCTTTTGCGTGCCAAAGCAGCCCCCATACGCTTTCTTGCCTCATAAACGCTCTTGCCCTCTATCACGCTATCTGGACGAGCAAAATATATATATTCAAAAGCACAAATTCTAGGATCAGGCTCGAAAATTTGCTCACTTACAAACTCATCTTTACCTCTTTCAAACGTAATCATCTCGCCAGGTCTTACGTCGCGTATAAATTCAGCCTCTACCAAATCAAACGCACAAGTTTCACTAGCCACTATATATCCGCCGTCTTTTAACCTACCAAGGCTAAGTGGTCTTACCCCATAACGATCCCTAATGGCAAAAATTTTATGACGCGACTGGATAAGTAAACAATACGCCCCAACAATCTTTTTTAACGCGGCAATAATGCGGTCTTTTAAGTGCTCTTCGTGGCTTCTAGCTATAAGATGAACGATATTTTCAGTATCCATATTTGTAGCAAAAATCGCACCTTCGTTTATAAGCTCGTTTCTTACGCTATCTTTATTTACCAAATTTCCATTATGAACTAGCGATAAAGAGCCTAAAGCGTAATTTACAGCAACAGGTTGTGCGTCAAGTAGCGACTGAGTTCCAGCTGTGGCATATCTGTTATGTCCTATTGCCATATCGCCCTTTAAAATTTCAAAGCTATCTTTGCCAAAAACCTCTGTGACAAGCCCTGAGGCTTTGATAGTTTTTATAATGCCATTTTCATCGCAAGAGCTAATGCCACTAGACTCCTGACCTCTATGTTGCATAGAAAATAGGGCATAATACGCCGTTTTAGCTGCGTCTTTCGAGTTTATCACACCAACTATCGCACACATAAATTTCCTTTAAATACTAAATTTATTCTAAAATCCCAAACAATCATTTATACCATACCTGCCATTTGGCTGAGCCACTAACCAAATCGCCGCCTTTATCGCGCCTTTTGCAAATGTAGCACGAGATGTCGCCGTGTGATTTAGCTCTATAAATTCCCCATCATTATAAAAGCCAACGGTGTGACGTCCTACTATATCGCCACCACGAAGTGCCATAACGGCTATGCTATCCTTTTTACGCTCACCAGTCAAACCCTCTCTTCCAGTTATCATAACATCATTTAAATTTAGCCCTCTAGCCAACGAAGCAGATGTGGCAAGGGTTAGGGCTGTGCCGCTCGGAGCGTCTTTTTTGTGCTTGTGGTGCATTTCTGTTATCTCTATATCAAACTCACGCAATGCCTTTGAAGCGGTGGCAACTAAGTGACTTAAAACGGCAACGCCAAGGCTCATATTTGAAGCCCAAAGTATTGGCATAGCGTTACTTGCTGTATCTATTAGAGCATTTCCATCATCGCCAAGACCAGTTGTGCCAATAACTAGTGGCTTTGGATTTGTTCTTGCATAATTTATTAAATTTATAGTTCCTTCTTTTGCAGTAAAATCTATAATAACATCGCTATTATCAAATAGCGTTTTAAGGTCATCTGTGATTAAAACATCTTTATCAAGATGATGTTTTATCTCATCAACTGCGTAAGCAACGCTGAGTCTAGCACTATTTAAGCCTTTTAAACACTGAGCTATCTCCTGCCCCATTCTGCCACTAGCTCCGTAAATACCGATATTTATCATATTATCTCCATTAATTTTCATATTGTAAGTAGTTCATATTTGGCACTAGTTCAAGTTTATTGCCATTAGATAAAATTTTCTCTTTTAAGTGGTTAAAATCACTCATTCTCCACGCTTCATCGCAAACGCCGTCGCTATTTATATCAAATAAAATTTTACTCTCGTCTATCTGTCTTACTCTTAAACAAACCTTGCCATTTAATACAACAGGTGGTATGGCTAAGTTTATATCTCGTAAGCGAGAGAGCCTTTGGCGAGATTCATAGTATGTATTTAAATCAAGCAAAATTGTATTAATATTGCTCTTTGCGCGTCTGATTTCATATTTATTGACACTACCTGAAAAATATGGGACCACTAGCGAAAGAATAATAGAGGAAACAATTATGATCACGATAAAATATACTAAATTTAAATACTTACCCATTTGTCCCTCAATAGCAATTTATCTTTGTAATATGCATAGTCTTACTAAAATACGGCGGATACGGCATAGAAACGCTAAATGGCACACTCTTTTTTGGCTCTAAATCCTTAGCGACGCTAAATTTATACTCCACACTATTTGGCTTATCATCGCTGTTATCATTAAATAACCAAGAGAAAAACTTAGCTCCACTTGGTTTAAACAACGCTTCTGAATTTAGATTCTTGCTATTTAAAGGCTGATTTACCAACTTTACCGTAAGTTTACAGTTGCTAATCATAAAACGACCTACATTTCTTACACTGCCGTTAAAAACAATGCTTTCATTCATAAGCACCCTATGGCTTGTGATGTTTTCTAGCTTACCCTTTTTGGTGTATTTATCCATTACTATCATTAAAAATATGCAAAGCGTCGTGCTAACTAAAACATTTGTAAAAAGAAGCGATAAAAATATCTTTCTATCAGCCCTAAAAGATAGCACAAAAAGAAAGAGTGACAACACCGCTATAACGACTATGACGATAATATGGACGATAGAAAAATAACTAGCACTCATTCAAAACACTCCGCTTTTATAGTGGTATTATAGTCAATAAAAGCAAAATTTCCAACACTGCCATTTATCTGTTTTGTCTGCTTTGGAAATATCGGCTCTTTTATAATTATCGTCTTTTTTACAAATGGATTTAGTGAGTTTGCGTAGTTTTTAAACTCACTATCTGAAGCGACATAAAAGCCAATATCAATCTTGCAAATTTGCAAGATCTCTTTTGAATTATTTGTGATGTTAAGGTCTAAAATCAGATTATCTGAATACTGGAGTTGCTTTGTATAAAGTGGGCTTAGACTTATGTTCCTTAGCTTACTTGATAAGAAATTTTGTGTATAGTAAAATGCAAAAAATATGGTTATAAAATCAGCCAAAATTACTAAAAATCCTATCTGCCACCACCACTTGAGTGCAAAAAAGATACCCAAAAAAAATAAAAAAACAAAGCATAAAACAACAAAGCCATACGACAAGTAGTCGATCAAACCTGCATTTTGTATGATAAAAAATATATCCTGACGCAGACTACTTAGCATTTCGTGAGTTTTTCTCAGCAATCCCGCTTAGTCCAAAACGCCTTTTTAGCTCGTTTAAAACCTGCTCTGGGTGGATATTAAGATACGCAAGTGCGACTACGGCGTGAAAAAACAGATCAGCACTCTCATAAACCACGTCCGATTTTGCTTTTTCTAAATTTTGCTTAGTATTCGTGGCGTCCTTAACTGCCATTATAAGCTCACTAGCCTCTTCGCCGACCTTTTTTAAAATAGCATTTTCGCCCTTTTTAAACAAACTTGCAACGTATGAATTTTCAGGATTTGCATTTAGCTTTCTATCAAGCACGACGTGGTAAAGCTCATCTAAAACATCGTAGTTTGGCTTTGAAATTTCATCTGTCGTCTTAGCCTCGTTTGGGTTAAAAATTTCAGTAAAAAAGCAAGATTTTTGCCCCGTGTGACAAGCCACGCCTTTTTGTTCTACCCTTAAAAGCAGTGTGTCGTTATCACAATCAAGCTTGATTGAGAGAATTTTTTGTGTGTGTCCGCTCTGTTCGCCCTTTTGCCAAATGCGATTTTTCGTACGTGAAAAATAATGAGCATAGCCGGTCTTAATGCTTAAATTTAACGCCTCTTCGTTCATATACCCAAGCATTAAAACCTCGCCAGTAACGCTATCAACAGCA
Source organism: Campylobacter mucosalis (assembly GCF_013372205.1). NCBI lineage: Bacteria > Pseudomonadati > Campylobacterota > Epsilonproteobacteria > Campylobacterales > Campylobacteraceae > Campylobacter > Campylobacter mucosalis. Next base: position 122,005 of record NZ_CP053831.1, on the reverse strand, counting down.
ATAGCAGGGATAAGCCCTGCCACCTTTTGCCAATCTATTTTTACCACACTCTACCTTTACTGATTTATCGCACTCTGTTTTGCTTTATCTTTGGTATCAACCCAAATATTTGGCACAGCACCACCCGGTGTTAAGAAAATTTTCGCGTCCTTGTTCTCACGAAGTGCTTCGTTAAATTTACCCTGAGTTTCAATCTGTTTTAAATTTAAAAGGTTACTATCAAGGCTTTTTGCAACCTCTTTATTAGCGTAAGCCTGGGCGTCTGCTCCGATTTTTACCACGTCAGCCTTTGCCTTTGCTCTAATGATCTCAGATTTTGCCTCGCCTTCTGCTAAGGCAACCTGCTTTAACGCCTCTTGACTAGCACGTTCAACTTCGTATTTTGTTCGCTCAGCCTCTTGTTTTGCGATCTGAACTCGTTCAATCTGCTCTTTTACCTTAGCTGGCAATATAATCTCACGAAGCTGAACCGCTAAAAGCTCAACTGGCTTATTTGGCTGAGCGTCAATATCCTTTCTAATGCCATTATCAATGGCTGTTGCTATCTCGTTTCGCTTTGTTGGTAGCTCTTCGGCTGTGTATTTACCTGTAACACTACGAACGACATCACGAACGACTGGATCAACTATTTTACTCTCCCAGCTAAATCCCCACGCAGCTATGGTTTGCGGTGCATTTTCTGGATTTAGGCGGTATTGCACGGTTATATCAATGCTAACTGGTAAGTTTCTAGCGTCTAAAACAGAGATAGAATTTTTTCTGATTATTCCAGCACTGCTTGTAGCACCAAATTTTGCTGCTGCTTCGCCCATATCTTCGCCTGATGTGTAGTTTATAAGCCTTACACGTGTATCAACGACATTTACCTTTTGAATAACTGGGATAAAGAAGTGAAATCCCGGTTGAAGCGGTGCTGGTTCGTATTTACCAGCCGTTGATTTTATGCCAACTTCGCCTGAGTTTATGATGACAAAGGGCTGAGTTAGTGCGATGACGGCAATAATTGCAATGATTATGTATGCCATAACGCCCATTTTGCCAAAGCCATTTGGTAAATTTAAATTTGGCTTTTTAAATTTTGGCTCATCATTTTGGCTATTTTGGCTGTTGTTTGAGCCATTTTTTTTATTAAAATAGTCATTTAAATCTGCTGGCATTATCGTCCCTTAATTTATATATGTTAAAAATTTAGCGTATTTTGGATTTCGTCCATAAACTACGTCAAAATAAGCATCTTGAAGCTTTTTAGTTATCTCGCCACGCCTGCCAGAGCCAATTTGTCTGTTGTCAATATTAGCTATTGGCGTAACCTCGGCCGCGGTGCCTGTAAAAAACGCCTCGTCAGCCACATAAGCTCTATCTCTTGAAATACGCTCACGGCGAACCTCATAGCCTAAATCCTTTGCGATTGTTATAACCGTATCTTGCGTGATACTTGCTAGGCTATTGTCATTTGGCGGAGTGATAATTACGCCGTTTTCAATGATAAAAAAGCACTCGCCCGGACCTTCTGAAATGTAGCCTTCACTATCAAGCAACAACGCCTCATCATATCCAGCCTCTTTTGCTTCGTAGTTTGCCATTTGTGAGCTTAGGTAGTTTGAGCTTGCCTTTGCTCTATTCATCTGACCAGCCACATTTAGCTTTGCAAAGCTTGAAATTTTAACTTTTATGCCTTTCTCCAAGCCATCTTCGCCAAGATACGCACCCCACTCCCAAGCAGCAATTGCCGTATTTACAGGGGCTTTTGTGTGTGCTAAACCCATAACGCCATATCCTAAGTAGATAAGTGGGCGAATATAGACGTTAGAGTTAAATTTGTTTGCACGTAGTAGTTCAACTTGTGCGTCTTCTAGCTCTTTTTGTGTGTATTTTACGTTTAGAATTGTCATTTTTGCCGATTTTAAAAGCCTTTTTGTATGCTCTTCTAATCTAAAAATAGCTAGACCTTTATCAGTTTTATAAGCTCTTGTGCCTTCAAAAACGGCGTTTGCGTAGTGAAGCGAGTGTGTTAAGATATGCACTTTTGCTTCATCCCATTTAACCAATTTACCATCCATCCAGATAAATTCTGCTGTGTTCATTTTTCGCCTTTGAAAATAAAATTTCTGCTGAGTGTAGCAAAAAAATGTTTAAATAAGAATTTTTTACGGGTTTTTTGGTTAAAATCATCAAGTATTTATCGCATTTTGGAGGCAAAATGAGCGGTTTTATCGTGGCTAGTTTTATCGTTATTAGCATTATTATAATTGGCTGGTCAGCTCTTGATGCTGTTAAATCAGAAAAAGAAGCCTAAAATATTTACCTTAAGCCCAAATTTTGGGCTTAAAATACTCATTTCACCAAAACGGCTTTTCGTTTTTTAGGCTCTCATAATTTACGCCGTTTATTATTCGTGCTCTACTTGCGTTAAACTCGCCACTTATCAAGCTTCGTTTTGCATCGTATTCAAGTGGTTTAACACCGATAATATCAGCAACCACGTGAATTAAATCATCGCTCATAAAGGCTAAATTTTTAGCTTCATTTAACTTTTGCCAAATATCAGCGTGATTTGCCTTAAACTTATCAGTAGCGATAAAAATAAGCGGAATTTCAAGCACAAAGCGGTTTAGCACACCGTGAGCCCTGACATCTTTTTGCCTAAACATAGTTTCGCCGTGGTCTGAAAGGTAAATTATAACCGCTTCATCATCTTTAAAAATTTTATAAATTTCATCTACGACAAAATCGTTGTAAAAAACACTGTTCAGATAGTGGACTACCGCCCGTTTCTGCTCATCTTTTAGGTTGCTAGGCACATCTTTTATGGTAAATTTTGTAAAATCTTTTGGGTATCGTTGTTCATATTTAAAATGGCTACCCATTAGGTGAATGGCATAAAATTTTAGTTTTTCGTTGCTATTTTTAAATTTTAAAATTTCAGGTAAAAGTTCGCCATCATACGCTTGTCCTTCAAAATTGATTGCTTGACTATACTCATTTGTGAAAAATTGTTCTTTTGCTCTTAGTGATACGCTTTTTGCCACACTAGAAAAAACTCCGCCACCCTGATTACTAATCCACGCTGTTTCATAGCCAACCAAATCAAACATATCAACGATATTTAGGCTATCAAACCAGTTTTGTTTGCTCTCATAGTTACTAAAATTTAAAACCCTTTGTAGTGATGGATTTGTAGCAGTAGCTGGTGCGACTGTGTCGGTAAAAATTATCATTTTTTGCTCATCAAAAAGAGTCTTTAAATTTGGCGTGGTATTAAGATTAAAACCGTAAATTTGCATAAAATCCCTATGCAAACTCTCACCAATTATTAAAACAACATTTTTTATTTTATTATTTGCTTGTATGCCAAAATTTTGCACTTTGGCTTTATCGTATCCTTGCTCAATTTTTCGTAAATTTGCAACCAAATTATCATCTTTAAAATACTCATTTAAAACCAAACCAAACTCAATTACAACGTGTTCTGAAACTTTATTTGTTATTCTGTGGATTTTGTTATTTTTTATATGTTTTATAGAGCTTATGACAAAAGATGCGGTAAAAACTGCGTAAATTACTGAGATTATAATAACTGAGCGTTTACTAAATTCGAGCCACACCCCCCCCCATTTACGAGTTACAAAAAATATAGATAGAGACGCACAAAGCAGGATAAAAAATATAAATTTTATATCAAAAAATTCAGCAAAAAACTCAGTAGTTTCTTTAAAATTTGTATGAAAAATAGCGTCTAAAAGCTCAATATTTATCGTAGTTTTTAAATTTATTAGTAGAAAAATATCTACAAAAACAAAGACAAACACCAAAACTGCATAAATTTTTAAAACAAAATCAAAAAACCTAAATGACAGCAAATACAAAATGTGAAAAATAATAAAATTTAGCAAAAATATCGTGCTAAAACTTCTAAATATATGCATAATAGCTATTCTGTCTGCACCTTCAAAAAAGTAAATTTTATAAATACTAGAGAGATAAACCGTAAAAAGCGTAAGCAAGAATATATTTAAAATAGGTGGTTTTAGTATAGTTATTAAAAATTTTCTCATACAAACCCTATCCAACCAAATCGCCTAAAACTTTTGCAGCGTGATCTTTTGCCTTTACGCTTTTATAAACTTTGGCGATTTTGCCCGTTTTATCAATGACAAATGTCGTTCTTACAATACCTAGATACTCTTTGCCGTAGTTTTTCCTAACCTGCCACACACCATAACTCTTTGCCACCTCTTTATCGGTGTCAGCTAGTAAAATGTGCTTTAAGCTCTGTTTTGTGATGAAATTTGCATGGCTTTTTACGCTATCTGGGCTAATGCCGATAATCACGCTGTCATTCTTGATAAAATCATCATAAAGCCCGCTAAATTCACAAGCCTCGGTAGTGCAACCGGGCGTATTATCCTTTGGATAAAAATACAAAACGACATTTTTACCAACAAAATCTTTTAATGAAACTTTAACCCCATCTTGATTTTCAAGCTCAAAATTTGGGGCCTCATCGCCAGCTTTTAGTGTGACCTTTCTCTCTAAATCAGCCTTGCTAAACTCGCTCATTTGCTCTCCTTTGTGATAGTTTTTACACTCTTGCCACCAATGCCAATACTTTGTGGGCTAAGCGTTTCAATCATCACCATAACGCGTTCTTTTTTCTTACCCAAAACACGCTCCATAACCTCAGTAACCTCAGCGATTACTTGCTCTTTTTGCTCGTCTGTTGGCTCTGGACCAGCTAGTTTTATATTTACATAGGGCATTGATATCCTTTAAAAATTTTGCCTATTTTATAAATTTTTAGCTTTGCTTTAACTTTTAAATTTTAAAATAACCCTAAAATAAAGGAAGTGTTATGGACTACAACAGAGAAGATAAGGGCTTTGTCTGTGCGATTTATAATCTTATGAAAAAGAGAGCGTTTTTTATGATTTTATCATTAATCGCACTTGGTTTGGTGCTAATCTTACACCTTGAATTTGACAATCTTTGCTGTCTAAATATCGCACTCATATCGCCTATGCTTACGATATCGGCAGCACTTTTGTTAATATGCATAAAGCCTAGAAACTTTATCCTGCGACTTGGCGGATTTTTAATCGCTCTTTGTGCGACCTTCATCTCACTACACAAACTAAATGCCATAGAGGCCAATACATTTTACGCGGTTTTAGTGTTTGGTTTTTTACTGCTTGTGTTGCTACTATCTTGGTTTGTTTATAACGCAAGAAGTAGCGAGATAAACGAGCTTTAGCCCTTAAGTAGCGACTTTAAGGTGGCTAAAATTTGCTCCTTGCTACCGACTAAGGTTTTATCAAATTGTGAGCGGTTAAAGGTTCGTTGACGTTTTGCAAGTTGTGCGGTGTGCGTGGATATAAGCTCACGCAACTCATCTTTTGTTGAAATTTTGCCGTCAAAAAACTCCATACACTCTTTTAATCCTATCGAGCTAAAGGGTTTTAGCTCCTTGCCGTATCTCTTAAAAAGCCAGTCGGCCTCATCTAGCAAACCATCATCTAACATCTGATCTGTTCGTAACTTTATACGCTCTCTAAGCTCATCTGTGTCCCATAAAATTTCATAAATTTCTAGACTTTTAATGAGTGGCTCTTTGGTGTTATCCTTTAGCCATTTGCTTGGTTTTGTAGCACAGAATTTATAAATTTGAAACCACTTTTGCAAGCGATATGTATCATTTTGGCTAACTTTTATGGCAAAATCTGGATCGATTTTGGTAACCAAATCATAAATTTGGGCATTATCAGGCGTGTCGCACTTTGGCACATCTGGACTAAGACCGCTTAACATCGCCTTTAGGTAAAATCCGCTGCCACCGGTTATGATGAGCGTTTTATTCTCTTTTTTAGCAATTTCTTTTGAGTGTTTATAAATTTCAAAAAACGCACCGACACTAAAGCTATCATTTGGCTCTATAACATCAATCCCAAAGTGCCTTACTGCCTCTAACTCACTCTTGCTTGGCTTTGCACTAGCAATGTCAATATGCTTATATAACGCTAAGCTGTCAAGGCTTAAAATTACCCCATTAAACTCACTGGCAAGCTCTATCGCAACGGCACTTTTGCCACTAGCAGTGGTGCCTATGATAGCTAACTCTCTCACAAAATACCGCTATAAAGCAAAATTTCATCACTTTGTTCGTTTAAAAGTCCGTTACCAACGACTTTGCCTAAAATTTCAGCCACACTGGCTGCACTTGATAGCTCAAACGCTCCAAAACCAAAGCAAAATATCAAGTTTTCATACACGCTATCCCTGCCAAATATCGGTAACTTAGAGCCAACCACAACATCTCTAAAAGACATATTTAACTCCCTAAGCTCTTTAGTGGAGGTAAAATCTCTAACTCTGTTTAAAATTTCATTTACACTGCTCTTTTCATTGCCCAAAGCATAAATTTTTACACTCTCGTCCTCAGCGATAATGCTTAGCCCCTCACGCACAAAAAATAGCGGATATTCTGGTAAATTTTGGCTTAAAAAGTTTATTTTATAAAGTCTGCTCTTTTTTACTCCAAAGCTAAGTCCCATTTTGTAAATGACAGTTTCGTTGAAATCGCACAGCATAAACTCATCAGCTTCAAAACTAGCACCTTTAAAAACGATATGAGAAACCTTGTCTGCATCAAATTCCACGCTTACTAGCTCATCGTCAAAAACTTTTACGCCCATATTAAAAAGCTCTTTTTCTAAAATTTCTATGAGCCTTTTTACATCAATCGTGCAGTCGTCTGCATTAAGGATACAGTGTCCATTAAAATCGCTAAAAAGTCCGAGGCTATCGCGATTTTGAGTCAAACTAAAAATAGCCTCTGAAGCGTCATTTGTCTTTAAATTTTCAAGGTATTTTTGAAAATGTTTTTCATCACTAAAAAGTGACAATGTGCCATTTTTACTAACTTTTACGCCAAGCTCTTCATAAATTTTCATACTTCTTTGTGCGAGTTTTTTAAGCAAGATTCTATTTTTTGGTAAATTAAAGTGGTTAAAAATTTGCCTAGTACCCCACTTTAAAAACTCATAACTTGGCTCAAAGGTCTGCTTAAATTCGCGAAAAATATTATCAAAAGGCTCTTTAACGGGCAAAATTTCATTGCTTTTTATACTTGTACTATCTCTTACAAGTGTGACGTCTAAGCCATTTTTTGCAAGTTCATAAGCATTTAAAAGTCCTACTATACCACCGCCTACAACTACAATACTGCTCATTTTTTACCTTTCTTAGTTTTTATAAAATTATATCAACATAAATTTAAATTTAAAGCAAAAGAGTGTAAAATCTTATAAAAATTTTATACGGAAAAATATGCAAAAATATATAAAAATTTTAAAAGATATAGGCGAACTTATCGTTTTTAAGCACTCTGTTTTTGCTTTGCCGTTTATCTTTACTGCGATGATTGTAGCAAGTAAACAGGTAAATGACTCGGCTTGGTTTGGGATTAAGTTGCTATTTTTAGGCGTGATTTGTGCTGTAAGTGCTAGGAATTTTGCAATGGCATTTAACCGCTACAAAGATGAGGATATAGATAAGTTAAACCCTCGCACAGCAAGTCGTCCAAGTGTTGACGGTAGGGTAGGAAGACGAAATTTAGAGCTTTTTATCATCGCAAATGCTTTAGTTTTTATATTAACGGCTTATTTTATAAATTCCCTTGCATTTTGGCTTAGTTTTCCAATTTTAGGCGTTTTAGCAGGTTACTCGGTGTTTAAACGCTTTAGTGAGTTAGCTCACCTTGTGCTTGGTTTGTGTCTTGGACTAGCACCGATAGCTGGGGTTGTTGCTGTAACGGGAGAGATTACTATTTGGAGCGTTTTGCTCTGCCTTGGTGTTGTATTTTGGACGGCTGGATTTGACCTGCTTTACTCACTGCAAGATATGGAATTTGACAAAGAGCATAAGCTTTTTAGCATACCTGCTATTTATGGCGAAAAATCTACAATGTTTATCTCGGCAATTTTTCACGCACTAGCCACGCTGTTTTGGCTACTTTTTGTATGGGCGGCGGGGCTTGGATTTAGCGCCTTTTTTGGAGTGATTTTAAGTGCGATTATACTAGTGCAAGAGCATAGGATAGTAAGACGCGATTTTAGCAAGATAGATAGGGCGTTTTTTACACTAAATGGATACATTAGCATACTATTTTTTATATTTATTTTAGTGAGTGTAATATGAGTGAGATTAGACTAATACCTGCTGAACTAAAGCTGGAATTTGAGCGTGACGGAAGCAATGATGAGAGCTTTGCTAGAGAGTTTAATGCAATTACTCAAAATGATGAAGATCCGCTTGGTGCGTGGCTAAAACGTGCCAAAGCAAAAGGCGAAACCAAAGATAGCGATCAAGTTTTACTAACGCTAGTTACAGAGCTACATAGAAAATTTGACGAATTAAACGAGCGTTTAAGCGGCAAAACAAAAGACCGCATAAAGCTTACAGGCAAAGCAGATATAGACTCTGTCGGCTTTGAGTACATACACTCAAACGAAGATGTGTTTGATAAAGATGATGTTTATTATGGCAGGATTACACTGCCTATATTTCCAAAGCGAGTTATGGCGATATATCTTTATGCCATAGATACTAAAACCTGTAAAATAACAAAAATGCACGAAGATGACGAGAGTGACTGGAACGCCTATGTCACGGCTAGAGAGCGCGTGATGATACGTCAAATTCGTGCAAATTCATAAGGACTAGCAATGCAAGATATTTTACTAATCGGCGTTATTGTAGTTTTAGCGATATTTTTTATATTTTTAATCATAAAAGAAAAAGAGTCAAACAGGCGTTTTGATAGATATGAAAAGGCACTTGAAGCCTTAATGCAAAAGAATTTTACGCTACAAAAACAGCTTGATATGCTAGAAAATTTAGATATAAAAAGCACAGACGACATAAACATTAACAGCCTAGAAGAGCGTATAAATCAAAGTGTGCAAACCCAAATAGATAGCAAAATTTCGCCTATATTCTTAGCTCTTAAAAATATCGAAAGTGTGATAGATGATTTTACAAACGAGCAACAAAATAGGATGTTTAACCTAGAAGAACGCACAAGAGAGATAAATAAAATCACGCCAAATAGTCAAAATGAGGACGAGCAGATAGTAAGGCTCTTTAGCGAGGGAAAGAGTATCGAAAATATCGCAAAAGACCTACGTCTTGGGGTTGGCAGGGTCGAGCTGGTGCTTAAACTACATAAATTAGTCTAGCAGACGCAGTACCTCAATGCTATCATTATAAAGCTCATTTTTAGCGTAAATTTCATATTTTCCGGCCCTGACTTCATCTAAAATTATTATAGGGTTTAGGCTCATCTGACCTGAAATTTTCTCACGCAAATCAAGCTCAAACTCCATATCAAACTCGCTTTTTAAAATTTCATCTAAATTTTTATAGCTGTTTTTAGAAATTTCATTGACAAATTCAACCGACACAATCACTACGCCGTCCCTTAAATTTCTAGCGATTTTTTCTTGATTTGATAGGCTAAATTTTACATTTTGGCGTTTGAAATTTGAGTAGGCTAAAAAATGACTTTTTACGGCACTTCCGCCAAATTTTACAACGCCTCTAAGCAGTCTATAATTTAAAATATATTTTCTAAAAAGCTCAAATTTTACCCCAAGCCTCTCGCACTCTCTTACCTGCTCGTACAAAGATAGTCGCTCTTTGATACTGCCTGGCAAAGCACGATCGTATATATCGCTCATAAGCTCGGTGTTAAGCAGTTTTTGTGCCTCTCTTTGCTTACTAAGTCCAAATATACAACCGCAGTAATTTTGATGATAAAGCTTATCTTTTTTTGCCATTTCAAACTGCTCGTTTGTGCCACCATTTATCCTAAAATCAACTGCGTAAATTTCTAAATTTGTCCCCAAAACAGCATTTTTAAGGGCGTTTGTAAGCTGAGTAAAATCCTTTTTTGGGCTCATTAAAAGCGTAGTTGTGATACTTTTATGTCCTAATTGGACCGCTTTTTTTGCACTATTTCCTACCCTAAAATCAAAGCAATACTCACACCTTTTGCCCTTTTCAGGTTCGTTTTCAAGCCCCTTTGTGCCACCAAGCCACGCCTCGTAGTCATATTCACCCATTATAAGTTCAATCCCAAGCTTATCACACGAGCGTTTTACGTCATTAAAACGTAAAACATACTCGCCATAAGGATGAATATTTGGATCGTAAAAATAGCCAACTAATGGCTCATCTGGAAGCTCTTTACGCAAACGCTGTAAAAAATAGTGACTATCAACCGAGCAGCAAATATGAACCAGCATTAATTAATGCAAATTTTCAATATAATTTAGGGCCGAAAGTGCGGCTACTGCACCGTCACCAGCAGCTGATATGACCTGCTTTGGAGCGTCTATGCGAAGATCGCCAGCCGCAAAAAGACCTGGCACGTTTGTTCTCATTTTTAGATCGACTTTAACCTGTCCATTTGAGTCCATTTCGCACAAAAACAAGCCGTCATCTTGCTTTAAAATTCCATTATTCACATCAAGTCCGACAAAGGTAAATACTCCAGGCACTTTTAGGTCGCGTTCGCCATCTTTTGTGTTTAGGATTAGACCGTTAAGCCCAGCATTATCTCCGTAAGCTTCGTTTATTGTCGCACTCGTTATAAACTCAATTTTATCGTTTTTGCGGGCTTTTTCTAACGTCACTGGAGCTGCTCTAAACTCATCTCGGCGGTGGATTAGATAAACTTTTGAGCAGATATTTGCTAGATAAATCGCCTCTTCAACAGCCGTGTCGCCTCCACCAAGAACGGCAACTTCTTTATTTTTATAAAAAAATCCATCGCAAGTTGCACACGTGCTAACGCCTCTGCCAAAGAATTTATCCTCGCCAACAAATCCAGCCCTACGTGGCACCGAACCAGTGCAAACTATCACAGCTTTTGCTATTTGACTCTCGCCATTTTCTATTTTAATTGTAAATGTTTTATCTTGATTTTGCGTGATTTGCACGACATTTGCCCACTTATGAACTAGCCCAAAGTGGCTACATTGCGTCCACCACGTACTCATAAAATCAAATCCGCTCTCGCCAGGATTTTTTTGCCCTGGATAGTTTTCTATCTCAGAACTTCCAGTAATTTGTCCGCCAGGCTCTCCTTTTTCAAACATTACAACATTTTTTAAACCGCCCCTTGTAGCATAAAGTCCGGCACTTAACCCAGCTGGACCACCACCGATAATCGCTAAATCTAACATAATTTTTCCTTTAAAATTTTTCTATTTTTGAATCCTGCTTATAAATTTCATCACTACTTTTTATAAGCTCAACCGAACTTGGAATATGAGTAATATTTAGTGTATTTATAAGCTTTAAAATCGTATTTATATCAGAGCTTACATAGCTCAAACTAGAATTTGTATCATATCTCTTTTGAAACATATCCACCGCTATAATTGGCAAATTTGTATTAGTTTTATCCAAAATTTTACTAAGTGGCATTTGATTTGAACTAAAGACAATCAAAAGATATTTATCATGCTTTGGACTAAAAATATCACTTTTTTCGTAAAAAGTCATCTGCGAAAAATCAACAAATTTGTATTTTGAAAAGCGGTAGTTGTTGTAGGCAAAAACGACGGCAATCATCGCTGCACCTATAAACGAGCCAAAGATATAAGTTAGGGGGAGTAAACTCCTCCTATCTGTTTGTTTCATTAAAGAAGTGAATTAAGCTTATCTGCAAGTGCTTGTTTTGACTGAGCACCTACCATTTGCTCGACTATTTCGCCATTTTTGAAAAATAGCAAGGTTGGAATCGAGCGGATACCAAACTCAACAGCAAGATCTTGCACCTCATCTGTATTAACTTTGCAAATTTTAGCTTTGCCGTCAAACTCTTCAGCAAGCTCATCAATCACTGGAGCAAGCATACGACAAGGTCCACACCAAGGTGCCCAAAAATCTACAAGAGCTACGCCCTCTTTTGCAACATCAAAATTTTCTGATGTAAGTTCTATGTATTTTCCCATTTTTTCTCCTTTATTTTTTAAATGCCAAATTATACATTAAGAATTCTAAATGTTAGCTAAATAATAATTTTTATAAACTAAGATTTCTTATTAAATTAAAATCATCGTTATTTATTACAAGTAGTGAAATTTCAAAATCATAATCTGCTCCGTTTTTTAGCAGGTAAAAATTGATCGTTTTTAAAATTTTAGAGTATTTTTGCCTAGTCAGCCTAAATGTTGCGTCATAGCCAATCCCACTAGCCTTAACCTCTACAAAACAAAGTATATCGTTTTCATCAAGTGCGATTATGTCTATCTCGCCAAACCTAGATCTAAAATTTCGCTCTAAAATTCTAAATCCAAGAGTCTTTAAATACTCACAAGCCCTATCTTCGCTACTTTTGCCAAAAAGATATGAGCTAAGCCTCACTACTGCTCTATTCTCATCATAAAAGGCTCATCTTTTATAAATTCTTGATCTCTTAAAAGGGCTAATACGTGCTTAACATCTGCTTCACGGCTCGTATGAGTCGTAAAAAATAGCGTAGTCATATCGCCATCATCAAAATTTGGAGTTTGTAAAAAACTATCTATGGAGATACTATTTTGACTCATCAAATTTGTAATACAAGCAAGAACTCCGAGCCTATCTTCGACCTTTAGTCTAATATAATAGTGCGTTAAAATTTCATCTTTATCTAAAAGTTTAAGTTCCGATACCGCATTTTGCGTTTTATAGCCAAGCATAGGGGAGCTTATACCACGTGCGATGTCGATTATATCACTTATAACAGCACTTGCGGTTGCTGCTCCACCAGCACCAGCACCATAATACATAGTCTCGCCAACAGCGTTACCTACGATACTTACAGCATTCATCACGCCATCAACCTTAGCTATCATATGATCTTTTGGGACTAGAGTTGGATGAACGCGTAGCTCTACGCCATTTGCGGTTTTTTTAGCGATTGCTAGTAGCTTAATCGTATAACCAAAATCATTAGCAAAATAGATATCAGCGTCGTTTATGCGTTCTATGCCTTCGATTAAAATATCCTCTGGGCGTGCGTTTATACCGTATGCCAAACTAGCTAATATCAAAAGCTTGTGGGCAGCGTCAAAACCTCCAACATCAAATGTCGGATCGGCCTCGGCATAGCCTAAATCTTGTGCCTTTTTTAGAACGTCGCTAAAGTTAGCACCATCACGCATCATCGAAGTTAGTATGTAGTTGCAAGTACCATTTATTATGCCCTTTATGCTCTGTATGTCGTTTGCACTAAGACCCTCGCGAAGCGTTTTTATGATAGGTATGCCACCTGCTACACTAGCCTCAAAGCCAAATGGCGTCTCACCAGCCATATTTGCAAGTTCGTAGCGATAGTATGCTAAAAGTGCTTTATTTGCTGTTACAACTGCCTTTTTGCGTTTTAAAATTTCACTTACAATTTTATAAGGCTCATCAACACCACCCATAAGTTCGACAAAAACATCGATGTCATCACGAGATATTACCGAGTTTATATCGTCTGTTAGCTCAAAATTTACATCGCGTTTTTTGTTTAAATTTCTAACAACGCCAACAACTGGAGTTATATTTTTGCCACTTCTTGCACTGATAAGTTCTGCGTTTTGTATCAGAATTTTAGCAACCTGTTCGCCAACGGTTCCAACACCTAGTATCGCTACTCTCATTATCCCTCTTTTAAAAATTTCTTTATATTTCTTGCGGCTTGACGTATGCGATTTTCATTTTCTATGAGTGCTAAACGCACATAATCATTTCCGCCCTCGCCAAAACCAACACCAGGGCTAACCGCGACACAAGCCTTTGTAAGAAGCTGTTTTGAAAACTCAAGGCTACCAAGATGAGAAAATTTCGGTGGCAGTTTTGCCCAAATAAACATACTAGAGCTTGGCTTATTCATCTTCCAACCAGCATTTTCAAATGCGTCTAACATCACGTCACGGCGTTTTTCATAAATTTGCCTTATCTCCTCAACACAGCTCTGGTCACTATCAAGCGCTATAGTAGCTGCAACTTGAATAGGGGTAAACATACCATAATCCACCCACGATTTTATCTTTTTTAAAGCCGCACAAAGACGCTTATTTCCACACATAAAACCGACACGCCAACCAGCCATATTATAGCTTTTTGAGAGTGTATAGCACTCAACAGCCACATCTTTTGCTCCGTCAACCTCAAAAATGCTTGGGGTTTTATAACCATCAAAGGTTAAATCCGCATAAGCAATATCTGAGATAATGTAAAATCTCTCTTTCTTTGACATGGCAACAAGACGCTCATAAAAGCTCTTGCAAACAGTGACGGTTGTTGGATTGTGCGGGAAATTTACTACCACAAATTTTGGCTTTGGTGTGCTTGAGTGTATCGTATGCTCTAAATTTTCAAAGAATTTGTTCTCATCAAGCTCAAATTTTTCATTATAAACAAGTGGCATTTTTGCAACACTTGCTCCGGCAAATAAAAACGCCTGTGTATGTATCGGATATGCAGGATCTGGCACGACGGCTATATCGCCTGGATTTACTACGGCTTGAACTAGATGTATAAAGCCCTCTTTTGAGCCCATTACAGCAACTGCTTCGGTTTCTGGGTCTAAATTTACATCATATTTTCTCTTATACCAATTACAAATCGCAAGACGAAGCTTGTAAATTCCAGCACTTGCTGAGTAACCGTGAGTTTTATCCTTCCCAGCACTCTCACAAAGTTTATCAACTATGTGTTGCGGGGTGCGACCCTCTGGATTTCCCATAGAAAAATCGATGATATCCTCACCAGCACGTCTGGCTGCCATTTTTATGGCATTTACTTCGGCAAATACGTAATTTGGAAGCCTTTCAATGGTATTAAAACGAATTTCATCAAACATTTTTCACCTTTCTGGTGTTAGCAAAAGCCCACCTTTAATATTATTCATATCCACGCTATCGCCTATTAGCAGGTATTTTATCCCTGTTAAATCAAGCTTAAGCTCCCTTGCGACTTCATCTTTTTTAATTTGAAAAATTTGATTTAAATTTCTATCATACCCATAAATAAGTGGTAGCCAAGTGCTGTTTTGGGCAGGTTTTATCAATAAATTTGGTACCCTATCTACGCCTATAAAATAAGCGGAATTTGTTCTATCTAATTTGCTTTGAGTATCTATTTGAATCTGAGTGACATCAAGGCGTATGTCCGAGCTATCAAGCACGATATAAACACTGTCACTTTCACGCTCTAAGGTTTTTATGACTAAACCATTTTTAGCCAAAGCCTCTTTTAGCTCAGCCACATCAACTCCGCCATCCTTTTGCACACTTAGCCCATAAATCACACCGTTTTCTAAATTTAGCTCATTTACGTTTGTGACATTTGCGTTTAAATTTTCAATGCTAATTAAAATCGCCTTTACAAATAGCTTTGCACTCGGTGTATTGTCTGTCTTAAAGGTAAAACTCTCAACTTCGCTACCAAAAAGGCAAGAGAGCAAGGATACCAAAAGTGCGGCTTTTTTTACCACGATTTACCTTTGTTTAATCCAACAAATTCATCGTAACTAAGAGATCTAACCTCTCCATTTTGCACTAAAAATCTAACAGCCCTATTTGGATCAAATTTCAAGGTTTGTGTTTTTGAGCGAAGCTCGATGTTGCCATTGCCAAAAACAACCAGCCACCTACCAGTCGTATCTATATCGTAGCTTTCACTACTTGTTTTTGAACTTTTTTTGCCACTATTTAAATCTATAAAACCAGCCCAAATACTAGCACGTGGAGCAAATGTAACACTAGGGGCTTTTAGCAAAAATTTGCCCAAATCGGCTTGATGTGTTTGGGTAGAATTTGCCTCGCTGGTTAAATTTTTATCTTTTGCCAACGGCTCTGGCGTATTTAATAGGGGTAGTGTGGAATTTGTATCGCTTGAGTTTTGCTCTAAAGATTTTGGCGTGATAGATATTTGAATGCTTGTATTTTCATCCTTTTTGATGATGACTGAGGTTGTGTTTTGCTCTACGACGTTCATATTCTTCTTCACCTCTTGCACGACGCTAGTGGTCGAATAGCTAGCACTCGCATTTTCATCATCAAAAATTTTAGGCAACTGCTCTATGTATTTGTGTGCGTCAAAATAGTAAGCAAGTCCAAAAAACATCGCCATAATAAACAACCAAAGTACCCAGCCAAGCACACCTCCGCTGACTTTTTTAGCTGGTTCACCATTTGCTGTATAGGCTGGAATTTTCGGATTTACCTTTGGTTTTTTGCCGTCATCAACAAAATTTTGTTTTTTATACTCATTAAATTCTAAAAACCAGGACTCAAAGTCTATGCCATACTCTCGCTCAATGATTTTTATATATCCTTTGACATTAAGCCTAAGCAATTTATCAAAGTCTTTATTGATGATATACTGCAAAAATTCAGGCTCAATATGCGTCTTTCTCGCAACCTCTTTTAGTCCAACCTCTTTTAAAATATTTAAATCATTCATTTATAATCCTATCACAAATTATCGCAAACGCAACGCTTACATTTAGCGAGTCAAAGTCGTTTTTTAGCCTTATACCAATACACTCATCGGCTTTTTGAGTGGCTTTATTTGGTAGCCCCTCGCCCTCACTACCCATTAAAAGTGCGATTTTATCATTAAATTTTATCTCGCTCACGCTTTTACCGCCTTTTGCCGTGGCATAAATGCCAAAACCAATCTGTTTTAGCTCATTTATAAGGCTAAGTCCGTCATCAAAAACAGCTATTGGTAGCTCATAAGCAGCACCGCTACTAGTGCGTAAAATCCCCTCAATGTTTGCATTTTTAGCCACTAGCACAATACCTTGGCAACCTAGTGCGTAGGCTGAGCGAATGATAGCACCGATATTGCCCACATCGCTAACCCCCCAAAGCAAAGCGATAAAATTTAGCTTTTTTAGCTCACTAACATCTGCAAATTTAAACTCGCTTACCTTGGCTAAAAATCCTTGATGATTTCCGCCGTGAGCGAGTGCTTGTGCCTTTTGGTTATCAACGCGTAAAATTTTCACTCCAACACGCGCAATGCGTGAAAATAACGCCTTATCGCACTCTTTTGCAAGATAAATTTCTTCTATCTTTTTTGGGTGCTTGTCTAAAATGTGTAAAAATAGCTGTTTTCCGTAAATTATCATCTCGTGATGATAGCAAAAAGCAAGTAAAAACTAACTTATTTTATTATTTTATTGTAGATTTTTTTGACATCTTCGCCAGTTATTTTACTTAGCAATTTTGCCTTGATTTTGGGTGGAATTTCTAATTGGTTTATCTCATCAATCGTGATTTTTTGTGTGCTTAAATTTTGACTTTTATCAACGACAACGCACCACTCTCCGTTTAAATTCGCATTTTTTAGCTCATCTAGCAAGGCTTTTGGGGTATTTTTAAACTTTGCTTCAAATTTTTTTGTCGCCTCTTTTATGGCAAAAATTTGTCTATTTTCATCAATTTTTAAAATTTCATCAATCAACGAGATTATGCGTTTTGGGCTCTCATAAATCACGCAAGGATAGGCGTTATTTAGGGCGTTTTGGATTGCGAGGACTCTATCTTTGCCAGTGTTTGGCAAAAATCCTAAAAATATAAATTCCTTATCCACCAAACCACTTGCGACAACTGCTAAGAGTGCTGCGTTTGCTCCGCTTAAAATTTCATACTCAATGCCGTTTTTTAAAGCATATCTAACCAAGCTAACGCCGGGGTCGCTAATGCCGGGCATGCCAGCGTCGCTTATGTAGGCAACATTTTTACTAAAAAAATCGGTGTCTAAATTTTTAAAAAACTCACTCTCGTTGTGTGTGTGAAGTGAGATAAAATTTTTAATTTTTATATCGGCATTAAAACGTTCGTTTAGTAGATTTATTAGGGATTTGCTAACTCTTGTATCCTCGCAAAGTGCTATCTCGCAATCACGCAAAATTTCAAGTGCGTGAAGCGAGATATCCTTTAAATTGCCTATTGGCGTGGGGATAAAATATATCAAATTTTATTTTAAAGCGTATTTTTTCTTAAATTTCTCAACTCTACCAGCACTATCTACGATTTTTTCGCTACCGGTAAAAAATGGGTGGCACTCAGAGCAGATATCAACTCTGATCTCGCTTTTGTTTGAAGCAGTTTTAAATGTGTTTCCACAAGCACAAGTTACGACGCACTCAACGTATTCTGGGTGGATCTCTTTTTTCATAATCTTTCCTTTTTGGTGTTTTATAAGCTATAATTTAGGTAAGGCGTGATTATACATTAACAAATATAAATTTAGGCTAAAAATTTACTAGCAACGGCGGTTATAGCAGTTTGTGATTTTAGTATATTTTTACTTTTTAGCCCAAAACTACGCCTGATTTTAGCCACCTCATCACTACTAAAACCGCCCTCAGCACCGATAAAAAGTAGCTCATTTTTATAATTTTCTAAACTCTCGCCGTCAAAATTTATCATCGCAACATTGCTGTAATTTGCCAAAAATTCATCAACACTTTTATAAATTTCAAACTCCATTAAGCTATCTCGCCCACACTGCTCGCAAGATAACGCACAAATTCGCCTAAACCTTTCTAAATCTAGCCTAAAATCGCCCTGTGAAAATTTCGTATAAACAAAGATTAGCTTACCAACTCCAAGTTCGTTTAAAAATGGCAGGGTTTTTTCAATCGTTTTTGGATCAACAACAGCCCAAGCCACGCTAAAATCATAGCTCTCACGCTCGTTTAAACTAGCAAAAACAAGCTCTAAATCAGCACTTTTTCGCTCAATTTGCTTAATTTCATAAAGGTATTTTTTGCCGTCTTTTAAATTTCTTACTTCAAGTCTGTCGCCGATTTTAACTCGCCTTGCCTTTAAGTGTAAAAACGGCTCATTTTGCACCAAAAGTCGCTCATCGCCAGCGTTTTTATCGTATAAAAATTGCATTAGCTAAGTCCAGCAAAAAGGATTAAAAAAATCTCGGCAATACCCTGAAAAAGGGCAAATTTTCTAAATTTAAACAGCTCTTTTTGCCTTGCATAAATTTTTAGCCGTTTAAAGCCAACCGCACTTAGGGCGATTAGTAAAACAACAGCTAAAATCATACGCAAAATTCGCTCTGAAATACCAAAATTTAGAGCTGATAAAAGCAAAAGTCCGCTAAAAATAATGACTGCTAAAATTGCGTGATAGATTGGCAAAAAGTAGCGAATTCTTAGCACGTAATTTTTGGTATTTAGCCCAAACTGCGTAAGAATAAGATAGATCGCAACTAGCGTTAAAAGCAGGTGCATTGTGCCACTATGAATTGGCAGGGCTTGTGCGTAAAGTGGGGCTAGGTTTTCGTTCATTGTCCGCCTTCAATTACTGGTTCTGGTGGAAAATTTTCATCAATTGTCGTGTTCGTTTCGCTTTGTGAGATTGGCACGTCAGCTGGGATTGTTTCGCTTTGCTCCACGATTTGTGGCTTTTCATCGCTACACGCGCTAAAAAATAGCACAAAAAGCGTGAGAATTTTAAAAATTTGAGCCATTAAACGTCCTTTGGATTTACTATTTCATCTTTAAATTTTATCTTTTCAAAGAGTTTTTTATCCTCCCACTCGCTAATTATTGCGTCTGAAAAGATGATTTCATTTAGATTTATTTCGCCCATTTTAGCGTTATAAGCGTCCTCTTTAAAGCACTGGGCGTAGCCGGTGTCGGTTTCGTGGATTATGACGCTGTGAATTTTCACATCTCTTTCGCCGTTTTGCATTTTTGTAGCACTAAGTAGCCTATCAATGATGACAAAAAAAATCCTGCAAAACTGCTCAGCAGATGGATTTAACGGGATCTCTATCCAACGCTCTGAGTGCTTTTTTAGGTCATTTTTATACTCATCATTGTCGCCTGAAAATATCGTCGTGGCGTGGTCAAAGCTGTCAATTATGCACTTAATGCCTTGCTTCATCAGCCCAAAATCATAAACCATACCAGCGTTATCAAGGTAGTTTGAGCTTAGCAAAATTTCAGCCTTGTAGCTATGTCCGTGAATGCTGGTCCTGCACCTTTTTGAGCTACAATCCCTAACTATGTGTGCGTTTTCAAATTTAAACATTTTTCTAATAATCATTAAACACCCTCTTTTTTATCCCAAAGTCTAATGTGAAGCCTATCTGAGTAGCAAAAGCCCTTAGCTATCGCTATTTGTGCTACTTTTAAGGCATTTTTTTCAAGCTCGTTAATATCTGCCCCCATTGGCATTAGCCAAACCTCATTTTGTGCGATTTTTAAAATTTCATCAATCTGGCTAAGCTCATTTTCATCGCCACGAAGCACGAATTTATAAAAGCACTTTGCATTTTTGCTTATCGCTTTTATCGCCTCTGTTTTTATGCGTTTTGCCCTGCTTTCGCCGCTATTTTCTAGCTTTACGCTCATTGCAAAAATACACTTTTTATAAATGCCAAATTTAGCAAAATCAACTTTTATCGTGGCGTTTGTTTCAAACTGAACGATAAAATTTTGCTTGATTAAACGCTCTAAAACTTCAAGTAAAATTTCATTTTTATGATGAATTAACGGCTCTCCGCCAGTAATTACAATTATCGGCTTAGTGCCTAAATTTTCACATTTTTGATAAATTAGGTTCATAATCTCATCAGCATTTTTATACTTTTTAGCACTAAAATGCGACTTAAAAACTGCCCTAATTGTATCACAACCAGTTAAAATTTCGTTCGTTTTTGGCGAAATTTGCTTTACATTAAAGCCAAAGCAGTTTAGATTGCACCCAAAAAGGCGGATAAAAATGGCCAAATGCCCCTGAAATTTACCTTCGCCTTGAATGCTTAAAAAACTCTCAACAGCCTCAAGCATTAGCCACCCGTTTGATAAAACGCACGGCTTGAAGTTTCGTTTTTTTCGCCAAGCTCCCACTTGTTTTTCTCTGGCTTATTGGCTAAAACCTTGCGTAAAATTTCACTAGCCCCCACGATATCGCCCTTTCTAACGGCGTCTTTAATACTCATCGCATCTTCAAAATAAAGGCAAGGGATTAAAAAGCCCTCGGCGGTTAGGCGAATTCTATTGCAACTCTCGCAAAAATCGTGCTTGTGTGGGTCAATAATGCCAAATGTGTAGCCATCACTTAGCGTGTAAAGGCTAGCCGGTGCATTTGGCAACTTCTCATCTTTTTTAAACTCATATTTTGAGGCGATTATGCTTAAAATTTCATCTGATTTTAGCCCTTTTAGCTCATCGTTTGCGTGGTGATTTTCCATATATTCAATAAATCTAATCTGGCAATTTCTAAATTTTGCAAATTCCAGCAGATTAATGATCTCATCGTCATTTACGCCCTTTAAGGCAACGGTGTTTAGCTTAACTTTTAATCCCACATCAATTGCTGTCTCAAACCCTGCTAAAACTTCGTGCAGGACGCTTTTTTGAGCGATTTGCTCGGCAACTTTTGGCTTTAAACTATCAAGCGACATATTTATGCGTTTTAGCCCTGCATCTTTTAAATTTTTTGCGTAGTGACGAAGCATAAAGCCGTTTGTAGTAAGTGCTAAATCAATATCTGGTTTATAGTCGTTTATCATCTTTATAAACTGGTCTAAATCCTTACGCAAAAGTGGCTCTCCGCCAGTTAGACGAATTTTTTTCACACCGCCGTCAATGGCAACTTTTACAAATAAAAATAGCTCCTCAAAACTAAGCAAATTCTCTTTTGGTATCCATTCAAATGGGGTTTTTGGCATACAATATCTACAACGAAAATTGCAACGCTCAGTTACAGAAATCCTCAAATAATCAACAACTCGTCCGTATCCATCTACTAACACGTTCTCTCCCTTGAGTCGATTCTAAATACAGCAAATTATAAGGTAAAATTTTTAAAGATAAATAAAATTGCGATTAATGATAGATAAATTCTAAATAAAAGTGGTGCGGATGAGAGGACTTGAACCTCCACGCTGTGAAGCACCAGATCCTAAGTCTGGCGTGTCTGCCAATTTCACCACATCCGCAACAATAGTAAGGTGGTACGCCCATCAGGATTCGAACCTGAGGCCTACGGCTTAGAAGGCCGTTGCTCTATCCAGCTGAGCTATGAGCGCATTTTAATTACGTGGCGCGCCCGATAGGAGTCGAACCCATAACCTACAGATCCGAAGTCTGTCGCTCTATCCAATTGAGCTACGAGCGCCCAAAATGGGGTGAGTGATGGGAATCGAACCCACGACCCTCAGGACCACAATCTGATGCTCTAACCGACTGAGCTACACTCACCATCTGAAATGGTCGGGGTGAAAGGATTCGAACCTTCGGCCCTCTGGTCCCAAACCAGATGCGCTAACCAGACTGCGCTACACCCCGTAGCGTGAGTTATCTGCCACTACCTCATTAAAAAGCCGTATAATATCTAAAAAATTTTTAAATGTCAAGAATTTTTACAATCCTTGACATAAAATCTATTTTATATCACTATGCCAACAAGCAATAGAGCCTGGATTATACGGATCTGTTGAGCAACCAATCTCTAGGATAGTATCATCAAGCACTATTTGTTTATTTGCCACAGCATTTTTTAAAGTATCAAAAAAGTTTAAATTCCAGCCATTTTGTATCATAAAATTTTGGTGTTTTAAGCTAACATCACCAATGTGCTTTGCTTGAAATCCATACGGCTCTAAATGAACACAACGCACATGTTTAGCCATACTTGCAACCACGCCAAACCAGTCATCAGATATAGCCTTTACTTGCTCGATAGTGTGACAAGTAAAAACAAAAGCTCGTTTAAAACCGTGCTCTTTTATAATATCGACGTTTGGCTCTAAGTGATTAAAATGAAAAAATGTAGCATCCATACCTGGCGTAGCTTTGGCTAAATCTTGCGCTATCCCTACACCACTTTGTGTAAATTCTCCGCCAAAATATGGCACATCTCTTGCTCCTCCATTGTAGAAAATATGGAACAAATTCCTACCGTATCCGCAACCAAGCTCAACTATACAATCATATCCGCCACTGCCATCAAAGACGTCAATTAAAAAATCAGAAAAATTATAGTTTGTGTGATACGGGATAATAATCTCTTTTCCGTTAGTTGAGCTATATTGCAAAATAGGCACATTTGCAAATGATAAAGAGTTGCCACCCTCTATGTTGAGTTTTTCCCAACTCACATCTTTATTATCATTCATACTTAAAACGTGAGTGCGCTCCATTTTAGCAAGTTCGCCTATGGCCTGGCAACTATTCGCCCCCCCCCGCAAGCATTTTCGCATAAACTCGGCTCTATAAGCCCAAGCCCTCTCATAAAAATTCTGCCACATTTTTTCCTGATACGCCATACATCCTCCTAATTTTAGTGACTTCTAGCCCTCTTTCTAGCATAGATATTAATAAGTTCAACCGCAAGAGAAAACGCCATTGCAAAATAAATATATGCTTTTGGAACGTGTAAGCCAAGCCCCTCTCCAACGAGTGAAAAACCTATAAGTATCAAAAACGCAAGAGCTAAAATTTTAATAGTTGGGTTACTATCAACAAAATTTGAGATCGCCTTTGAGGCAAACATCATTACTCCAACGGCTATTATAACCGCTAAAATCATAATCTCAATGTGATTTGCCATACCAACAGCAGTTATAACGCTATCTAAAGAAAACACGATGTCTAAAATAGCTATCTGAGTTATAACAAACGCAAAACTTGCAGCACCTTTGCTATCTTGATAAGAGTGCTCCTCTCCTGCGACACTTGAGTGAATTTCGGTGGTTGATTTTGCGATTAAAAAAAGTCCTCCCAAAATAAGCACCAAATCACGTCCAGTAATCGTAAAACCAAATACATCAAATAGCGGTTTTGTAAGCTTCATAATCCAAAATAGCGATAAAAGCAACAATACACGAGTAATCATAGCCAAAGCAAGTCCGATAACCCGCCCTTTATCACGCTGATTTGCTGGTAGTTTTCCTACCAAAATAGCTATAAAAATGATATTATCAATACCAAGAACTATCTCAAGTCCAGTAAGAGTAACTAGCGAAAGCCACGCTTCTGGCGAACTTATCCACGAAAATATATCCATAAATTTCCTTTAAAAAATTTCCTAAAAAGTATAGCAAAATGAAACGAAAAAAGAAAGAACAGCTACGCCAGTCCGCTAGACATCAAAGCGACGATTTGTGCGTTTATAGAGGCGATTTGTATCTGCAAAGTGGCTGCCGTTTGCGGATCTGCCCCGCTTAGTTGTGACTGAAGAGAGGCTAATCTTTGTTTTAAAATATCAAGCAAACTTTTATCCTTTCTATCTTCATTACGCACCTGAGCCCCACCCTCAATCTTTACGCCAACAAGACTCTCATCACTCTCATCTTTGTTTTGGAATTTTACAAAATCCATTTGGGCTACTATGCCACTTTTGCCATTTTCATACAAGAAAAATCCGCTACGTTTTAGCTGTGCAAGTTCGTTATTTTGGCTATCTTTTAGGCTAAATTCCGAAGATGTGCTACCTAAAAATATAGCGCCTATACCAACCTCTCCTAACGCAACCAAACGCTCATTATCACCGCTTTTGTGCCAAATCCTAAGCTTATTAAAAATTTTATCATTTTCATCTATCCAGCCATTTTTATCATCATCGTATCGCGACAAATCAGCAAATCCATTTCCGCTATTTGCACCAAAAAGTTCGCTTCCGTTATTTATCTTGCCATCGCCATTTTTATCAAGTGCTAAAAAGCCAGAATTCGCTCCTAAACGCGAAATTTGATCAATCTCTCCATCGCTATCTATATCAAACTCAAATCTATCTTCTAAAACCTTTGGCATATTGCCATCTAGCGTAATTACGAGCGGATCTATAAATCTTGGCTCGACTTTTATTTGCGAAATCTCTTGAAAGCTTTTTGATAGATTTATATCTATTAAAACATTTATCTCTTTTGAACCAGCTTTGATAATCCCAGTTGTTTGTAGCTTTAAATTTTCACTCTCTGAGCGTTTTTGAGTTACTAAAAATGGGTCGGTATTAAAGCTAATTAGCTCACTATTTTGCTCTTTTTTGATACCCTTTAGCATATCGATAGCCTCTTGTGCCATTTTAGCAATCATCATCATTTTCTCAGGCTCACTCACCAAATCATCTAAATTTTGAGATATCTTATTGGTAGTTGGCGTGTGGCTACTTTTACCGCCACTAAATGTGCTATTTTCGATATTTAGACTAGCGCTCTCTGAGCTATTTCCCAAAGTATCGCTTGTGGCATTGTATAAAAAGTGATTTGAGTACATATTTATGTTGTAGCTATCGATTTTCATTGCAAACCCCATTTAATGAATTTTAAACAAAATCGACAAAATTTAGTTTTTATTTATAAAATTCGTGCGGAGATCTTACCCCCGCACAAGAATCGTTGGGAGAAAATGAATTTCGAATAATGCAAAGACGAAATCATTTATGGCTGTAATATTAACGATATACAGCTTAAAATATAATAAATTATATAAATAAAATATATATTAACATATTTTAAAGATTGTATAAATATTAAGTTAAGCTTAATATCCATTTAGATAAAATCTTAAAACGTTCTTTTAATGTAAAAAAGACAGATCAGTAAAAAGGATATAAATGAGCGAGATTATCGCATATAAACTAAACGGCGAAATCGTTGATACGCAAAGTATCGGCAGCCGCCAAAACGAAGCAGAGCCAATATATTTTGACAATTCAGCCGACGCGCTAAATGTCATTCGCCACTCCTGTGCTCATCTAATGGCACAAGCTATCAAATCAATCTACCCAAACGCTAAATTTTTTGTCGGTCCAAATGTAGATGACGGCTTTTATTACGATTTTAAGGTTGATGAGATAAACACAAAGCTTAGCGATGATGATTTAGCAGCCATTGAAGCTAAGATGAAAGAACTAGCCGAAGCAAAACAAGAGATAATAAAAACAAGCTCAACAAAAGCATTTATGACGGATAAATTTAAAAATGACGAGCTAAAACAAGAGGTGCTAAAACGCATACCTGAGGGCGAGGTTTCAAGCTACTCTCAGGGCGATTTTGAGGATTTATGTCGTGGTCCGCACCTGCCAAATACAAAATTTCTACGCTTTTTTAAGCTAACTCGCGTAGCTGGTGCGTATTTAGCTGGTGATGAAAACCGCGAGATGATAAATAGAATTTACGGCACGGCTTACGCTGATAAAGAGAGTCTAAAAGAGCATTTACACATCCTTGAAGAGGCTAAAAAACGAGATCATAGACGACTTGGCGTGGATATGAAGCTATTTAGCTTTGATGATGAGATCGGTGGCGGACTTGCACTTTGGTTGCCAAACGGCGGACGTTTAAGAAGCAAACTTGAACAGCTACTTTACAAAGCCCACAGAGAGCGTGGATATGAGCCAGTTCGTGGTCCTGAACTTTTAAAGGCTGATGTGTGGAAAAAATCGGGTCACTACGCAAACTACAAAGAAAATATGTATTTTACAACCATTGATGAGCAAGAATACGGCATAAAGCCGATGAACTGCGTGGGACACATTAAGGTTTATCAGACAGATATTCGCAGTTACCGCGATTTACCGCTTAAATTTTTTGAGTACGGCGTGGTTCATCGCCACGAAAAAAGCGGTGTTTTGCACGGACTTTTTAGGGTTAGAGAGTTCGCACAAGATGACTCACACATCTTTTGTATGCCAAGCCAAATCAAGCAAAATATCCTTGAAATTTTAGAATTTGCAAGCAAGATCATGAAAAGCTTTGGGTTTGAATACGAGATGGAAATTTCAACCAAACCAGCAAAGGCTATCGGCGATGATGAAATTTGGGAGACAGCGACAAGGGCGTTAAAAGAAGCACTTGATGAAAATGGCTTTAAATACGGCATCGACGAGGGTGGCGGTGCCTTTTATGGACCAAAAATTGACATAAAAATCACAGACGCACTAAAACGAAAGTGGCAGTGTGGAACTATCCAAGTTGATTTTAACCTTCCAGAACGCTTTGATTTAGGCTACATTGACAGCAACAATGAACGTAAGCGTCCAGTTATGCTTCATAGGGCTTTGCTTGGTAGCTTTGAGAGATTTATTGGAATTTTGCTTGAACACACGGCTGGTGAGTTGCCATTTTTCATAGCTCCTACACAGGTTGTGATTGTGCCAATCTCTGACGTACATTTAGATTATGCAAAAAAAGTAGCACGTGAGCTTAGAAAAGTCGGCGTTGATAGTGAAATTTCAAGCAAAAATGAGAGTTTAAACAAAAGAATTAGAACGGCTGAGAAACAAAGAGTGCCGATGATAGTCGTGCTAGGCGATAACGAAGTGGCAAACGAAGCAATCGCACTACGTGACAGACAGGCTAGAACGCAAAGCGATATGAGCTTGGCGGATTTTATAAATTTAACGAAGGAGAAACTTAGTGAGGTGCATTTTTGAGTAAAGAAGAGGTATTGCTCAACGAAGATATAAGAGCGGTTGAGGTTAGATGTGTCGGAGATGACGGAACGGCTTATGGCGTTATTTCACGCAATGAAGCTTTAAAAATTGCTGGTAATTTAGGGCTTGATTTGGTGCTAATCGCACCTGATGCAAAGCCACCGGTTTGTAAGATAATGGATTACGGCAAATTCCGCTATCAGCAAGAAAAAAAGCAAAAAGAGGCTAAGAAAAAGCAAAAGGTCATTGAGATCAAAGAGCTAAAACTCTCAGTCAAAATCGCACAAAACGACATAAATTTCAAAGTCAAACACGCTCTTGAATTTTTAAGCGAAGGCAAACACGTGAAATTTCGCGTCTTTTTAAAAGGTCGCGAGATGAGCACTCCTGAGGCTGGTGTCGTGATTTTAAACAAAGTTTGGGAGATGGTAAAAGACCACGCTGAACGCGATAAAGAGCCTAACATTGAGGGGCGTTACGTCAATATGCTAGTGACTCCTAAAAAAGGGTAATTTTTAGGGCAAATCGCCCTAAAAATTTCTAATCCTACACGTTGCTTCCTATCCTCTATCAAAATGATATTAAAAATCAATTTTTTATGCTATACTTTACATTTATAAATCATTAATTTTGGGGGAATTTTGAGATTTATATCTGTTATTTGTGCGTTTGCAATCACTGCAAATGCAGTTACAAATTTGGAATTTGATAAAATAGTTGTTACACAAAGTAGCCAAAAAGAGCTAATTAATGATCCAAGCAAGGTCGAGATAGTCGGCAAAAATACACTCTTAGAATACGGCGACGTCGCAAAGTCATTTTTAAATGTGACTGGATTTTCTATGATGAGGAAGGGTGGCGGTGGAAGCGAAATTTTCTACCGCTCACAAGGTGGCGGACGGCTACCCATTATGCTTGACGGATCGCAAATTTTTGGCGGATGTGTCGGTAGAATGGACACAGCTATCACATACATTTCGCCTGAAAACTACCGCTCAGTTCGTATCATAAAGGGCCCACAAGATGTCAGATACTCATCGCTAATCGCTGGTGGTGTGCTGTTTGAGCGTGGAATTTTAAGACTTGAAAAGCCTACATTTAGTGGCAACTTAAACGCACTTTACGGCTCTTACGCTCACGTCGATACGAGTTTAAATTTAACAGCAGGAAATGAGCTTGGGAGTTTGCAAGTCTTTGCAGGAAGCTACAAAAGTGATGACTACAAGGATGCCCTAAAAAACACTATCCACTCAGCCTACGAGCGAAAAAACGCAAGTGTGATAGCCACCCTTACACCACTTGAAGGCACGGCAGTCGAGTTTAGCGGTGACTTTGGCAAGGGCGAGGCCTCTTACGCCGATAGAGGAATGGACGGCTCAAAATTTGATCGACGCTCATTTGGCTTTAAACTAGAGCAGTCACTAAACGCCCACAATCAGCTAAATTTCTCGCTATTTAACCACAAAATAGATCACGTAATGGATAATTTCTCTCGTCGTCCAGTCATAGCAAATAATTATCGCTTAAGTAATCCAAAACGCGAGATTAAGGGTTTTAGAGTCGAAAACGAGCTAACGCTTGATAGCTTTAAGGGATATTTTGGCTTTAACCAATACACCGACTTACACAAAATTCGCAAAATAGATGGCAAAAGCGAGAGTGAGGTAAAAAACAAAGCCAAAAATGCAGAGTTTAAGAATAACCTAAAATTTAAAAATAAAGCCGTTTTTGTGCAAGGCGAGTATTATTTAGACGAGAGTGGAATTTTTGGCGGTTTTAGAAAAGAGAGCGTTAAGGCTTACGATTTTTTTGACAAAGTTTGGGAGGAGTATCCGCTTTTTAACAAACCAAGCCACAAATACACTCTAAACTCGGCATTTTTACGCTACGAGCATTACTTACA
Source organism: Campylobacter mucosalis (assembly GCF_013372205.1). Lineage (NCBI taxonomy): Bacteria > Pseudomonadati > Campylobacterota > Epsilonproteobacteria > Campylobacterales > Campylobacteraceae > Campylobacter > Campylobacter mucosalis. The sequence goes on along the minus strand of NZ_CP053831.1, from coordinate 92,644 downwards.
AAATGCGACACTTTATGCTGGTTTTGGACACGCCCAAAGAGCTCCTGATTTTTGGGAGATAAACAAAGTTTATGGTTTTGCAAACAATAGCACCTACAACAAAGAAAACCTTTTAAGAAAAGAGCAAAATAACCAGCTTGATATTGGCGGGGTTTTTAAGCTAGAAAATGGCGAGATTAGCACGAATTTATTTTATGCAAAATTTCAAGATTATATCCTAATGACAAACAACCAGGCATTTAACACGGACGCTAAAATTTACGGCTTTGAGATTGATGCGAGTGTGAAATTTTTTGATATCTTAAGGCTTGGTAGTGGACTTTCATATACAAAAGGTATAAATTTAAAAGACATAGAAAATAAAAAAGCAATGTCAAATAAATACCTAAATCGTGGCGATCCGCTTCCGCAAATCGCACCCTTACAGGCAAAATTTAAGCTTGGGCTTGAAAAAAATGACTGGTTTATAAAAAATGTAGTCACAGCTCACGGCAGACAAAAGCGAGTAGCACAGGGCTTTGGCAACGTTGCAGGGACTGATTTGGGCGAGAGTAAGGGGTTTGCAACACTTTCGCTTTATGGTGGATATAAGTATAAAAATTTTCAGTTTTTATTTGGTGCTGAAAACCTTACAAACAAGCAATACAGCTACCATATCGCAAAGCGTGGTGTAGAAATTTCACAGCTTGGCATATCTAATAGTGAGCGAGTTTATGAGAGTGGTCGAAACTATTGGGCGAAATTTAAAGTGCATTTTTAAATTTAAAAAAGCCCCGAAATTCGGGGCTTAGTCTTATAAAGATTGCACGATATTTGGTTTTGAAAATGCCTTGATAGGCAAGATTTTGCCCTTAAATTTCTCAACCTGTGCCAAAGTCGTGTGAGCGGTGTTGCTTTGGGCTAGTTTTGATGTGCCTTTGTCGTTTGTTAGCACATTGACGCAGCCGTGTTGGCAAAGGCTTTTCTCGCCCCAAATTTCAGGGTCATACCACGCACCTTCGCAGATTATCGCCACGTTTTCTTGCACTAAATCTGTTAGCAAAGCACCTGCTAAAATTTCGCCCCTATCGTTAAATACTCGCACGATATCGCCAGTTTTTATGCCCCTAATTTCAGCCGTTTTTGGATTTATTAGCATTGGCTCACGACCGCTAACTTCGGCGAAATTTCTAATAATTGAGTTATTTAGCTGAGAGTGAAGTCGGTAGCGTGAGTGTGGGCTAACAACGTGTATCGGATACTTTTTAGCCATACTGCTACCTAGCCACTCAAACGGCTCAATCCACGCTGGGTGTGCTGGGCAGTCATCATAGCCAAATTTTGCAATCACTGGCGAGTAAATTTCAATCTTACCTGACGGCGTGCCTAGCCTATTTTTAGCCGGATCAGCCCTAAAATCGGCAAATCTTGTGTAATACTCGCTCTCTTTTTTATCCTCTTTAAACTGCACATAGCCAACCTGCCAAAACTCATCAAAACTTGGCATACTTAGCCCCATATTTTTAGCCTGTGCCTGTGCGTCTTCGTAAAATTCTTTTGCCCACTCTTTTTCGGTTTTGCCCTCACTAAACACATCGCCTCTGCCCCAGCGTTTGCAAATTTCGTGGCAGATCCAGTAATCACTTCTGCTCTCGCCCATTGGCTCTATAATTGGGCGGTTTGCTACGATATATTCGCCTGTTGGAGCGGTCTGGTTTATGTCATCACGCTCAATCTCAATGGCAACAGGCAATACGATATCACTTAATTTTGCCGTGCTAGTCCAGTATGGCTCAGCTGTGATAACGGTGTCAAATTTACGCCACGCTTTAACAGCGTTATTTACATTTTGATGACGCGTAAACATCGAGCCACTAGCCATATACGCAACTCTCATATGTGGCAGTTTTATTTTTGTGCCGTCATAATCTATCTCTTTGCCCGGATTTAAAAGTGCCTGTATTGAGCGTGATGACGGGATTGTGATATTTTTTGTCGTTCGCCACGGAGCGTTATCAACGCTGTCGTATTTCTCGCTTATCCTTGTGCTTATGCCTTTTAGGGCTGGGGCGATTTTATCGGTTGCGCCGTTTGAGTAATAAAGGTTGTATTCAAAGCCAAGTCCCTCTTTGCCGATGTGTCCGAGCATCGCACTTAGCGTTACAAGCGACCAGAACGCAAGTTCGCCGTGATCAGCCCTTTGAAGTGCGCGGCCAATTATTATCGTGCTTGGCTCTTTGGCTAGTTTTGTGGCTAAATCCGCCATAGACTTAGCGTCAAGTCCGCAAATTTTAGACGCCCACTCTAAATTTTTCTCAACGCCGTCATTTTTACCCATAAAATAATCTTTAAATTTATTAAAGCCAACGGTGTATTTTTTGATAAACAGGGCGTCATAAAGGTTGTTTGTATAAAGGTAGTGGCACATTGCGATAGCCATTGCGGTATCGGTATTTGGACGCACGATTAAATTTTGTGAGCCAAAGTATTTTGCCGTTTCATTTACCATTACATTTACGCTGTAAATTTTTGCGTCTGATTTTTTAAGCTCCTGTAAGCCCAAATATCCGTCGTGTGTAGGTGGCACCCAAGAGATTTGTCCAGTTACAAGCGGATCTGTGCCCCAAAATACGACATTTTTTGCATTCTTTGCAATAGCACGCCACTTTGTAGGCGTATCATAAACCGAGCTACTGCCTACAACGTGTGGCATTATGACAAGTCCAGCACCAGTTGAGTAATCACCACTCTCTTCAACGTATCCACCAAGCACTTTTAGCATTCTATGAGCGACCGTTCTGCCCCAGCTTACCTTACCGCTACCGCCCCACCAGTAGCACTCGCCATAAACCGCTTCGCTGCCGTATTTGTCAAAATTCTCTTTTAACGCCTTTGCCGCTAAATCAAGTGCCACGTCCCAGCTAACACGCACAAATTCATCTTTGCCGCGAAGTTCGCTCTTAGCTGGACCTTTTGCCTTTAAATAGCTCTTTCTTACCATAGGGTAAAGCACTCTGTTTTCGTTTTGAACCACGTCAGGCAAAGAGTAGTTCATAGTGTTTGGGAATTTATCGCCCTCAAAACTATCAACAGAAACGACCTGACCTGAGTTTAGATTAGCCCAAAATAGCCCAAATCTATTTGCGCCAAAGACTCTTTTGTTATCAAAAATAGTCTGACTTACGCCTTCAATTCTACTTGCACTAAGCGTAGTCGCCGCCATTACCGAAGCCTTTAAGAAATTTCGTCTTTTCATTTTTCTCCCCTATAAAAAGATTTTTATTCACTTTTCTTCGCATTGTGTTGTAAAAATTTTATGACTAAATTTAAGCTACTCTCATCAAGCGCAATAAATCCAGCATCAACCATACCTTTGATATTTGCTGGCCACTGAGCAGCCGTAAAGCTCTCTGGCTCGTGAAGCCTATGACAAGCCGAACAGCTCTCTTCATAAATTTTCTTTGCACTCTCATAAAGTGCGTTTTTATCGTTAGTGATAGCACTTTTATCAACTTCATAAATGCCTTCTACTTCATACCAAATTTCGCCATAATCATCCTCTAAATTTTTGATAATCTTGAAATTCTTATCATCCTCTTTATCAAACGTAGCGTAAATTTGTGGCTCTTTCATACTTTTTAAAATTTGCGTTTTATGGTTTTCAGACACCACGCCTTTTATCTTGATATTTGCGGTTTTATCAGTAGTTTTAACGACTTCAACTGGAGTTAAAATGTCTATTTTTACACCACTAGATGTCGTATCTTTTTGCATAAACTGAGCAAAAGCATTAGCAGATAAAAATGCAATCGCCAAACATAAAATTTTACCTTTCATTTTCTCCCCTTAAAAAATAAAATTAATCCATTTTAGCACCATAAAACTTAAAATTTTAAAAATTTTTAATGTTTTTTAAATATAATATTTTTACAAAAAAGAGGCATAAAACTATGGAAAATATCTTTTTAGAATCTTATGATGTTTTTAAAATTTACCCAAACAATAGCGGGAAAGTATATACCGATTTTTTAGAAAATAATAGACGCTACTCCATAACAAGATGCTACTACAACATCGTTATTGACAACATATTTTTGACATACTCGCACCTTATGCTTTATGAGGAGTGTCTTTATATTTTGTATTCGCAAAATAAGCTAAAAAATATGGACTTTTCATTTAGCATAAAAAAATCCGAACTTGCTAAGAAATTTAAAACCGATATAACAAAAAGTGCGACAGAAACGATAAAAAGATTGCACGAGTTAGAGCAGGTAAAAATTAGCATTTTTGTCAAAGATAAGATAGAAAAATCACTAAACATAATATCTCACATCAGCACAAAAGAGAGTGAAAAATACAGCGATATACCAGATGAGATAACGATAACCTTAAATCAAGAATTTGTAAAACTATATCGTTGCAACTATCTTGATAAGATTGAGTATTTAAATAGCTTTGAGGCTGAACAGGGTAGTTTTATTAGGTATTTTATGCAACACGAACTTGACGGTGGCGTAAAAAGCTCTGCTATACTTGATAAAATGGGAGTTTTTGACTACATTCCTTTTAGTAGAAAAAAGAGATTTGAGCAAGAGATTACAAATTTGGAATTTTATTATAAAAATGAAAAATACTGCGTAAAAGACGGCTTTGTAGTCACACAAAATGCCGAGCTAAAATCAGCAGAAAATCAAAATGCGTTTATAATGCTTTACTCAATCATATACTCGCAAGTAACGCAAAACTACACAAAAAACATAATCTTAAACGATAAAAATTTAAAAACCTACTACGAAAGATTTGGTTCATTTTCGTCATCGCAGGCTGTATTTAAAGCACTAAGTAACTTAGAACTTATGCTAAACAGGTCAGTTCAGCAAGAAAATTCACAAATTGAGTATTTCTCGCACTTTTTTGAAAGCATAGTGTGCAGTAAAAGTAGCGAAAATTTCACTATCCACGTAGAGCTAAATCAAAAAGGATTTGAGTATATCATCTCAAAAAGGGCAAATTTGGACCTTTGGGATGTCGAGTCGCCTGATTATGGACTTACTTCGTATCACTCGGATAAAAGCTGTCTAATCTAAAACAGCCAATTTGCTTACAAAATCATCTAACTCGCCATTAATTTGTGCGTTAAAAAGAGTTTGGTTGATTTTTAAAATTTCAGCCGTATAATCGTGACTTAAAATCTCGTTTATAAAATCAAAACTATCGCTGTCTTGCTTTATTTCAAACATATCACGCCAAACGTCAGTTATCCACCAACCGCATTTTGAAAGACAATCAAACTCTTTTAAAATTTCATCTTTTATCTTAATGACAACCTTATCGGTTTGTGTGATATCGCTACTAACAAAATCTTTATGAACGCCATCAAGGTTTATAAAAAGCCTATAGCCAAGTGAATTTACACTATTTTCAGAGCTAATCCTAAACTGAAAAATCGCATCTTTAAAATCTACGTGAGATATGCAAATTTGGTGCTTTTGTGTAAAATTTGGATATGAGTTAAAAACCTTGTCATCTAGTGCTAAATACCAAGGAGTGTCGGTATTTTTAAGCCTAAACTCATCAAATGCAAATTTTATAAAATCCTTATAGCTCTTTTCATCTGCTTCAAAAAAGTTATAATTTGCAAAATTACGCTCCCTAAATAGACTAAACTTCAAGCCAAACTCCATAAAAAAAGGTAGGGCTATTATACCCTACCTTACTAAATTTAAAGGGAAAAACGAAACTTAAAAAATATAAAAAGCACCAAAAATCATAAATGCTCTTAAACAAAAACCGCCAACTAACACGCAAATTTCACTAGCAACACTGCCTTTTGCCTCCACTTGACATACACTGCCATCACTAGTAGCACAAGCTCTATTTAAAAATAAATTTGCACCGCTAAGTAGTGGCACAAGCAAACCAAGTCCTACAAATCCTATCCAAAATACAAAAGCCAAACTTCCAGCAGTTATGTGCTTAATACTAGCAAAACCGGCAGCCTCGCTACTAACCATACCAAATAACATAATAATCGCAAAAATTTCAAAAGCCACTAAGATAGTGTGAAATTTATGCACACTATGAGTGAGCGAATGTCCGGCGTTTAAAGTAACGATAGCATTTGCACTTATGCCAGTTGAGAGTGCTGATATGACAAAAATTACTGGCACCCAAATACTAGCCCAAAGCGGAATTGCCTTAACCACATATAAAAGCAGTCCAGTATAGCCCATAACACCAAAGGCTAAAACGATACCAAGCATAAGCATATGATCGCAAATTTTGCCCTCTTTTAACGCTTTAAAATACACAAGAGCGCTTATGATTATAAAAAATGTAAGCAGATACGTTCCTATGCTCATCATAGATGTAGGTTCGGTGTATAAATTTATGATTTTAAGCGGATTTATAGCTGCACTTGGTGCTAAATCAAGCAACAAAAGTGCCGTTCCTATCACAACAGCAACTGGTGCTAACAAAAATCCAAATTTATAAAATCTCTCATTTATCTTGCCAAAAACTCCCTTATACGCAAGTGCCGAAGCCACAAACGCCCCAGCGCCAAGACCACCCAAAAATAGATAGACGACAATCAGCCATCCCCAAGTATTTTGTAACATTGTCTTTCCTTTTTACTTTTTACTAAATGGGGCTAAATTTACAATCTCATTTTCAAGATATAAATTTAAAAACTCCCCAAAATACTTCCATACAACAAGCTTTGTAGCTTCTGATGAAGCCTTAGCAAAATCTCTAAACCACATAGTATGCAAACTAACAAACTCCGCTTTTTGCTCTGCTAGTTCTTCAAATTTTGCCTTATCATCCGCACAAGAAAGCATATTGTAACTCATAAAATAAAGATATTGAAGCTCAAATCCTATATAGTCATCTGGAAATTTATCAAACTGCTCATCATCTACCCTAAGCCCTGCTCTCTTATAAAACTCTCTAACCTCAAAAGTCTGTGTGCCAAACATATTTTTATAGTCAAAATATGTGGATTCATAAGGTAGTGCTTTTGGGCGACGAGGACCGACAAAAAGCCTGTTAAACTCATATCTTAAATCATCAAGCAATATATCATCGGTAGAGATTTTACAAAGCTCTTTTATAAAAGCGTGTTCTTTAAATTTAGGCTCAAATTCCTCACATAGCGTTAGAATTTCGCTAAATTCTTGCTTTTTAAGCTCTTGTAAAAATATACGCCTTAAAAAATCCTCTACAAAAAGACTATTTTTTATAGTGTTTTGAGCTAAAATTTCCATTTTGTATCCTTATTAATGGATAAATTCGTTTCGCTTCATTCTAGGATAGAAACGAATATTTGGCTTGGTAAAGAAGTGTTTAAAGCCTGGCATCTCTTTATTCATACCTGCGCTATCGCTAACATCGGTATCAACTAGCTTTAAAACCCCACACGGACAGCCTTCAACACAAGCTGGTTGTTCGCCTCGCTCTAACTTTTCTGCACAAAGATTACATTTTTGAGCCTTGCCGTCAAAGCCTTTAGTAATCGCACCATAAGGACAACCTAGCATACAATATCCGCAACCAATACACTTATCGTGAAGTGGCTGAACTACGCCATTATCTAGCTTGATATAAGCTCCAACTGGACAGACATCCATACAAGCTGGATTGTCGCAGTGGTGGCAAGAGTGAGAGATGAAAATATCTTTTGAAATTCCATCTTCATTAATCAAAAGATTATCCACTTTACGCCAGTTTATATCTGGGTGTTGGTTGTGATAAACCTGACAAGACACTTCACAAGCTAAACAACCTATACAAAAATTGTAATCAAATAAAAATCCAAGTTTTCTCTTTTGCATTTTACGCTCCTACTTCTTGTTTGGCAGCTTTTTTAACTTCTACAAATGTAGCAGTATAAGTAGAGCCGTTGCCAAGATCGCTTACGCCGTCAGAACAAAGCATATTTGCACCTGTTCTTGACTTTGTTACTTTAACCCAAATGTTATTCCAAGCATAGCAAATTCCAGGTTGCATTTGGTTTGTTTCTATCGCTGTAAATACCGCTGTGCCTTTCTCATTTGTCGCTTCAACTGTATCGCCGTGTTTAATGCCCCTAGCGTCCATATCCTCTTTTGTCATAAATAACTCAGCGTTTCCTTTTACGATAACACGTTTTACTATATATGGCATATTTCCCCAGTTTGAGTTATCTTGAAGCTGTGTTCCTGGAGTCATAAAATAAAGCGGATATTTTTTGATGTAATCTTTACCAAATTTTTGGTTATAGTAATCCCAATCATCGCCAAGATCTATAACAGGATGATATCCAGCGTCTTTAAACGTTTTAGAATAAAGCTCACATTTACCGCTCTGTGTGCCAAATACCAGCTTATCTTTTGGTGCATAAGGGTAGTATGGGAACTGATCTTTCATGCTTTCAGGCGTTCTGTGAGGTTTTATCCAACCAATCTTTTTAAGCTTTTCATAGGTGATATTTTGCTTTTTAGCAAATTCAGTATCCAAAAAGCGTCTGCAAACAGTTTCGCTATCCCAATTAAAGCACTCCTCTGTATAGCCCATAGCCTTTGCAAGAGCGTTAAAGAACTCTAAATTTGTCTTAGCCTCTCCAAGAGGTTTTACGCTTTGTGCGTTGTAACAAACATAGCCTGAAATTTGGTCATTTTGTATATCTTCACTCTCCATAAATGTAACGCCAGGCAACACATAATCAGCGTAATCGCAAGTGTCTATATCATAAGGGTCTATAACCACTAAGAAAAAGTCATCGTCCATAATGCGTTTTTTGATTAAATTTGTATTTGGTGCGACAACCATCATATTTGAGTTATAGTGGATACAGGCTTTTATAGGCACTGGAACTGGTTTATCAAGATATGTCGCACCCTCTTTTTGTATCCCTTTTCCAAACTCAACATAGCTAATCTCTTGTCTTTGAATTTTGTTGCCATTTTTATCTTTTGGCGATAAGTCAGGCATACAATTATCAAAGTTAAAACACCCTTTTACGTGAACATAAGCCCAAAATAGTCCCCCACCAAGTTTAGTTAAAGCGCCAGTTAATACAGGCAAAAACGTAACAGCACGCACTAGCCTTGCACCGTTAAAGTGCCTTTGTCCGCCATCTCCGTGCATAATGGCAGGAGCTTTTGCGTGAGCGTATTCACGTGCGAAAACTTTGATTTGATCAACACTAGCACCACACATATCAGCAAGTTCACCATAAGTATATAGTGAGCACTCTTTAACCAAATCCTCAAAACCCATAGTGTATTTTTCTACAAATTCGTGATCGTAAAGATCCTCTTCTATTAAAACCTTACAAACCGCCAAACAAAATGCTGGATCGCTTGATGGTTTTAGCTGTATAAACATATCAGCTTGATTTGCCAAAGGCACACGTATGGTGTTTATTACGATTATCTTGCCACCTCTTTTTTTAACCCTGTGAGCAAATCTAACCCAGTGAACAGCGGTGTATGATTCATTTGAACCCCAGCTTATATACATATCTGACTCATCTACTTCAAGTGCGTCTTTTGAGTAATCAGTCCCTATAACACTAGGTGTTCCAGCATATCGTGGCCAGTCGCAAGGGTTTCTAACAAGTCTGGTTGCACCGTATTTTTCAAAGAAATTTCCACTTGAAATAGTCTTTGAGATATGACCTTCGTTGCCTGAATAAACAAACTCAGTTAATGCCTCGCCGCCAAATTTTTCCTTTATATCAGTAAGCTTTGCGGCTATCTCTTTTAAAGCCTGATCCCAGCTTATACGCTCCCATTTGCCCTCAGTCTTTTTACCAACCCTTTTCATCGGATACATAATGCGATCTGGGTTATAAAGGTGCATAGCGTAAGTATGACCTTTAACACAGGCGGTTCCTTGAGTAAGCGGATGAGCTGGATCGCCCTTTATGCCAACCATTTTGCCGTCTTTTACCTCAGCGATTAACGCACAAGCGTCACGGCAGTTTCTAGGACAGGTTAGGTGATGATACTCTACGTTTTCATCGCCCTTGTATGATTTTGGATTAAAATCCACTTCATACTGCTGCATTCCAAACAGCGTTGGAGCAGTCCCTGCAACTGCAAGACCTGCACCAACACCTTTTAAAAACGAACGTCTTTGCATATTTATCTCCTTTTTAAGGTCTATTTTTCAAAAACAAAAACTAAATTTTGCTTACCTTCTCTTGAAAAGATATAAAATTTATTATCTTTTATCGTGATAGCTCTTGGGTTTAAAACACCACTAAAACCAAAAACTTCATCAATTTGTTTTGTGGCTAAATTTAGCTTTAAAATGCTTGAATAGTTTTTGCTAAGCAGGTATGCAAAATCCCCACTAAACTCAATGCCAGTGATATAGTAATCATCTAAATTTCTATTATCTTTTATCTGTAAATTTGCACCAAAGCTTGGCACAAATTCCTCTAAAATCATCTTATCATCGCCATCAAAAACACCAACCGACCAGTTAGCTCTAACATCATTTGGCACAGATGCGATTAAAAATTTATTACTCGCCTCATCATAGTCAAAGTCAAGTATAAACTGCTGTTTTGCTCTAAGCGTAAAGAAGCGATTTTTGTTGCCAAAGTCATTTAGCCTCCACTTATCATATCCGCTTATAAGGTGTCGCCACTGGCTATTTTGCTCATCTTTATCGCTAATATCAACTGGCTCGTATGATACAAATGTTTTGTTGTAGCTTATGACTGAAACTTCGTTTTTATACCAAGTAGCACCTACAGTGTCTTCCATTTCCATTATAAAATGCCTGTCGTGTTTGCCATATCTAAGCGGTTTAAAGTCTGTATCTAGTATGTAAAACTCATTGTCATTTGAAGATACTGCAAATTTACCACTCTTAGCATCATAATCCGCACCAGTTAGTGCATTATCATTTTCTAGTTTTATGGCAATCTTTTGACTAGAAGCACCTAAATCTTTGATGTTTTTTACGGCACCAGCATTAAAGTCGGGATTAAAATCAAAGCCAAAAGCAAAGATAGCACTAAGCGTAAATGTAACTAATTTTTTCATTGTTTGCTCCTTACTTTGCTAGGTCTGGAAGCTTTGGGTTCCAGTCAAATCTAAAATCTAATCCACTCTGCCAGTGATCCATCTCCCAAAACCACTTGCTAGTATCCATACTCATACGTGGTGGCGTAGATGAGCCAAAATAAGGTGGTGGTCCTGATGTGATAAATGCTTGAATGCAGTTAGCACCAACTATGACTAAAAATACCAAATTTGCAAATTTGCCAAGTGGCAGATAGGCTAAAAATTTGCCGTATTTGCCCTCTTCAGATTTTTGCATTATGGCACCCAAATTTTTACTAAATAGCAAAATGATTGCTAAAAACACAAGCACAAAAAAATCAACAACCATTACCCAAAACTGAGTATGTGCACCTAAAATTTCCAAACCAAAACCCTGCTTTATATCAAGATATCCACCAAATGTCCCGTCTATACTATAATGTATAAATCCGTTAAAAAGCCCCCAACACGCCATAAGTATAAGAGCCGCTAGATAGCTTCGCTTAATGCCATATCTAACCATTAAAAGTGCGATTAACGCAATGGCTATCATCGTAATACGCTCAGCCCAACACATAACACAAGGACTATCATCCATACCAAAACCAAGCACAACACAAGCTATACCAACTGGCAAAAGTATAAGTGCTATGACCGCTAGCGACATAAGATTAAAAAAGCTTTTTTCACTCTCTTGCATAACCGACTCCTTATAAATTTCCAATAGGCATAACAACCCATAAATTCACATAAAATTCAAGCACGACCAACAAAGCACATCCAACAATCGCGCAAGACACCGCCACTCCCTTTTTCTCAGGTCTTATATACATCACAAGAGCCGAGATAAAGAATAAAACTAATTGTAAAAACTCCATTGTTTATCCTTTATTTTGGATTTGTTAATAAGCTTATTTAAGAAAATAATATAACTTTGTTTATTAAATTAAAATAAAAAATATAATTTTTTGTATAAAAAATACTTATTTTTATAAAATTTTTCTACAAAAAAGATATTTTATGGATTATTTTTTTATATTTTAAGTATATTTTTATAAAAATAATAAAAAGTCTAGTATAAATAAAACAAAAAATTGTTAGTTAATAAAGTAAGTGTTTAAGATTGAGTGCCGTCAAGAAGTGGGACAAAATAGCACTGATCTAGCACGTATTCTGTTATGCTGTTGTCTATTTTTGTGTATTTGCAGATGTATTGTTTGCCGTCTTTTTCTACGGGAGCTACGAGAATTCCGCCCTCTTTTAGCTGATCAAAAAGCCTATCTGGCACGACTTTACAAGCACAGCTAAGCATTATACGCTCATAAGGTGCATACTTAATCCAGCCGATATTTCCGTCATCAAAGCGAACGTGAATATTTTTTATACCAATTTTTTCAAAGCGTTTTTTAGCTTCATTTGCTAGTTTTTGTATCCGCTCCACGCTAAAAATTCTGTGAGCCAGTTTTGATAAAATCGCCGCTTGATAGCCACTGCCACAGCCGATTTCTAGGACGTTATCGACATTTTCACACTCTAGTGCTAATGTCATCTTTGCAACCGTCAGGGGTGAGCTAATCCACTGGTCGCCCTCTATTGGATGTGCGTCTAAACTATAAGCGTAACGAGCAACAGGGGCAAAAATTTCACGCTGAGTATTTGCAAATGCGTCAAACACGGCTGGAGTTAGCTCCACATTATCTGCAATATCATCAGCCAGTGCCTTACATTTTACCTGTTCTAAACTCGTCAAAATCAAATCCTAATAAAATTTAAATGCTAATTTTACTTTAAACAACCTTACAAAAAACACAAATGTAATTAGAATACGATACAATTTAAGGTAAAATTTCAAGAGAAATGACAATGTATGACTATCAAATAGATAACGAGCTTAAAGAGCTAAAAAGAGAGCTTGATAATTATAGACCCCTGCCACAAGAAACCGCAAATTCTCTAAAGAGGCATTTAATGCTTGTTTATAATCAAGAGAGTAACGCAATAGAGGGAAATTCCCTAACCATATACGAAACTAAAGTTTTGCTTGAAAATGGACTTACGGCAAAGGGAAAGCCATTTAAGGATCACTTAGATATCATAAATCATCAAAAGGCTATCTTATTTTTAGAAAATTTAGTACGTCAAAAGTCAATTTTATGTGAAAAAGATATTTTGGATTTTCACTACTTGCTTTTAAAGGGGACCGAAAATTCAGATAACGCAGGAATTTATAGAAAGGCGCCAGTGACTATAACTGGAGCAAGTTATCAAACCACTCCGCCTTTTTTGATAAAAAAGAGCATAGAAGACTTGCTGGTGTGGCACGATGAGGCACTAAATCAAAATCTAAATCCGATAATAAGAGGAGCCGTGCTTCATACTAAATTTGTAAGAATTCATCCATTTATCGACGGCAATGGCAGGACGGCAAGGCTTTTGCTAAATACGGAGCTACTTAAGGCTGGATACCCTATGGCGATTATAAAAAAAGATGATAGGACGGAGTATTATGAGGCTTTAGAGAGCGTAGGTGAAAGTGAGAATTTTAGTAAAATTATGGAATTTATCCAAAAAAATGTAAAAGATACGATAAATTTTATACTAAATTTTGCAAGACAAATCAATGCAAACCCTTAAAAAGGATTTACAAAGATTTTATAAAGTTTTAAAAATCATCAAAACTTATACTACCTTTTGAGTAGTTTGTAACTTTTGCTTCAAAGAAATTTGACTTTTGGTCGTTAAATTTTGCAAAGTCATCAACCCATTTTATCGGGTGCTTTGCGTTATAAATTCTCTTTAAGCCAATCGCCACCAAGCGTTGATCTATTAGATAATGGATATACTCGCCAATAATATCATCAGTAAAGCCCATAATTTGGTTTTGCGTGATATATCTGCCCCATTTTATTTCAAGCTCGCCAGCCTTTTTAAACATATCATAAATTTTAGTCTCAACTTCTGGCGTAAAAAGGTCAGGGCGTTCTTTGCGGACTGAGTTTATCATATTTTGAAAGAGCAAAAGATGAGTGATCTCGTCGCGCTGGATAAAGCGTATCATTTGTGCGCTACCAAGCATTTTACCAGCACGTGCTAGGGCATAAATCGCGGTAAATCCGCTGTAAAAATAAATACCTTCTAAAATTTGATTTGCCACCATTGCAAGAAGCAACTTCTCGTCCGTTACATCGCCAGCAAGCTCTTCATAAACGCTTGAAATGTAGTCGTTTTTCTCGCGTAAAACCTCATCGTGTTTTTCCATCTCATAAATCAGATCGGTGTTATCACAAATCGCTTCAACCATAACCGCATAAGACTTGCTGTGATTTGCCTCTTCATAGGCTTGACGTGCCAAACAGGCATTTATCTCAGGTGCTGTAATATAAGGATTTATATTATCGGCTAGGTTGTTTGTCTGAAAGCTATCCATTGAGATGAGCTGGCTCCATACCAAATCATACATACGCTTTTCAGCCTCGGTTAAATTATAGGCATAATCCCTAACATCATCGGTTGTATCAACCTCTTTTGGAAACCACGTGTTTGCCTCCATTAAGTCCCAAAGCTTTAACGCCCACTCATATTTTGCCTTTGTAAAATTTAAAATTCCGTGTGGATTGCCGTTAAATACGCGTCTATCATTAAGCGTTTCATTTGAGCTTGGGTTGTAAATTCTCTTTCTATCCATCATATTTCCTTAATAAAATTTGGCTAATTTTATCTAAAAAACATAAATTTTAACCAGCTCGTCTATTTAAACGCCACGACATCATCATAAAACCAGTAATGACAAAAAGCACAAAAAGAGTGCTAGTAAACGAGTAAATCACTCTACCGACTTCGCCAAATATACTTCCTTGATGAATACTAAGCCAAAATCTGCTAACATCGCGTGGAGTTTGAAATTTTAGCCCATTTGTCGGTTTTTTTAAAGTTGTGTTGTTATCTTTTTTAAACTTAAGAGTGTCATTTTCTGCGTAAATCGTTAGAGTTTTAAAATCCGTAACACTAGTTAAAATTTCATCAATTTGACTAAAATTTTCTAGCTTAATGGCATTAGGTTGCGGTTTTTTACCAGGCTTTGCGTCAACGCCAAATGCCGTATTTACACCACTTCTAACAAAATCATAAGACCAGTAAAGCCCAGTTAAACACATAACGCAAAGCAAAAGTGACAGCCAAATTCCAAGAACTCCGTGAAGTTGATACAAAAAGCCATAACCTTTGCGTTTAAAATTTAAAATTCCAGCCTTTTTTATGCCACCTTTTATGGTAGGCAAATAAAGCCAAAAACCACTTAAAATCAGCACAAATAGCCCTATCGAGCTAATAGCAACTATATTTTTACCAAGACTTAAAAGCTCCTTGCTTTCAAGCAAACCAAGTCCTAAATTTCTATGCACAGAGAGTATCGCCTTAGCAACACTAGAGCCTTTTTCTAAAACAGCTTCGCCGTTATATGGATTTATGAAAAATTTTTGAAGTTGCTTATCATTTAAAACAGATATTTTGACCGCTTTGTTTTTATCGCTTTGTATATTCAAGGCAACTAGGTTGATAGTGCCAAAATTTTGGCTAAATTTAGCTAAAATTTCACTCATTTTTAGATAAGGGGCGTCACTTTTTGCTATATTAACATTATAGGAATTTATAAGCTGTGCAATCTCGTTTCTGTATTGTGCAAATGGTGCACTAAGTGTGACTACAAGCAAAGGCAAGGCAAACAAAAACGTAAGAAGCAAGTGGAGATTAAAAATAAATTTATTGCGTTTAAAAATCACAGATAACCTTGATATGAATTTTCAAAAACGCAATTTTAGTAAAAAAATGTAAAATTTTTATTAAATCAAGCGCTTAGCGGTTTTGGCTCATCATAATAAAACCCCTGAGAAGCATCTATACCGATGTCGCTAATAATACTTGAAACATCTTTAGAGTGGACAAACTCAGCTATAGTCTTTATACCAAGCCGTTTGCTAAACTCGACCATAAGCTCAACCACTCGTCTACTCTCGCTATCTTTATCGATATTTTTTATCATAGAGCCGTCTATTTTGATAAAGTCCGCTTTTAACTTCATCAAATACTCAAAATTTGAATACCTCGTGCCAAAATCATCAATGGCAACCTTGCAGCCAAATTTCCTAACCTCATTGATAAAATGATTTACCTTTTGGAAATTTTTAATCCCCTCATCTTCTAAAATTTCTATCGTTAAACGCTCTCCAATACCGCTAAATGCAGTTAGTTTTGCTTTTAAAAACTCCAAAATTTCAGGAGATAATATATCATCTATCGCTAAGTTTATGCTAAAGCTAAAGTCATTTTTTGAAAAATATTCAAACGAGCTTGTGATGACAATCTTTGTAAGCTCTTTGTATAAATTTGAGTGTTTTGCGATATTTAAAAACTCAAATGGCGAAACAACCTTGCCGTCATCATCTATCATTCTAATTAAGCACTCGTATTTTATAGTCTTTTTGCTAACATTATCGATAATACCCTGCTTATAAAGCACTATACGTTCATCATCTATAGCACGTTTTATCGTTTGAGTTAGATTTATAGTATGAAGCAACATATCCTTTTTATCATCAAAAATGGCGACAATTTCGCGATTTTGCTTTGCGTAGTCCTTTGCTATCTCAGAGCTGATAAGATTTGAAACTTCAGACGAGATACCAAACGTAAGACCGATTGAAAATTTGACATCATCTAAAATAATAGGTCTATTTTTAAACTCGCTTACCAAATTTCTCGCATACGCACTAAAGCTATTTGCGTCCCATTTGTGTCGCTTACCAAGCAGTGCGAAGTTGTCATTTGTAAGCTTAAATAGCTCAAGGTGTTTAAACTTTATAAGCTCTAGCACACGACGACTTACCTCTAAAAGTATGCGATCGCCCATATCAAAGCCATAATACTCATTTATGTGCTTAAATCTTAATATATCAAAACTCGATATAAATGCGTATTCATCGCTATTTGCAATACGATCAAGTAGTGCTTGGCGATTTGGCAGTTTTGTTAGCGGATCTTTTAAATGTCTCTTAACCTGCTCTTGCTGACTCATAAAATCGCTTATATCATAGCATATCGCAAGATACTCGCCCAAAAAGCCGTCTACATCTACGAGCGGAGTTAGCGTAGTTTTTGCATATTTTTGAGCGTCTTTTGCGTTTATGGTTAAAATTCCGCTCCAAGATTTTGCGTTTTTAATATCGCTATATAATTTCTGCACCTCATCTTTGTAAACTTTATCAAAAATAACGCTAATATCGCTACCGACTATATCTTGCCTACTCTTTTTTAGTGCCATACAAAGTGAGTCGTTTGCGTAAATTATGCGATTTTTATCATCAAATTTAAACACCATAGCCAAGCTGTTTAGAGTATTTTCATACTGGCTTAGAAGTAGTGCTTTTTGCTCTTTTTGCTTTGTTTGGCATATCTTTTCATCGACTAGATAGTTGATTTTGTTAGCTAAAACCCTAAACTCATCAAAGTCAAATTCATCTTTTGAGATATGCTCATTTCCGCCTTTATCAAAGTAGTTTAAAAAGTTAGCAAACTGATCTGAGAGCCATTTTTTCACAAAAAATGCCAGTATTGCCACGACTGATAAAAGTGCTATAAAATAAAAAATCGATAAAAATAGCTGATTTAAAATTTCAGTATTTAGCTTGGCTTTCTCATCTGCGATGGTTTTATAAATATCGCTTAGCCTAGCTCTAGCAACCAAAACTAGCGAGAATGCGTTTATATCTTTTGCAAAGATTACTTCGCCACTATCATCTAAATTTGGAGATACATAAAAGCCCTCTTTGTCAGAATTTTTTACCAAGCCCATAATGCTTTTAAATCTATCTTCGCTAATTTTAGCATTGCCTTGTAGAATTTGACTCTGTTTTAAACCCTCTTTGCTTAGCAAAAACATATCACTAGCAAGTAGTCGCTGTTTTAAATTTTGGATGAAATTTAAATTAAAGGTACTTAAATCCGTTTTATAAACGATAACGATATTTAAAGGATAGTAAAAACTAGCATAAATAACACTATCGTCTGCCACGAAAATAGCGTCATCTTTATTTACAATACTAAGCAGAGTCGGTGCTAAAAATTTAGCCTCTAACTTGCCTGATAAAATTTCACCATTTGGTGTTAAAAACGCAAAATTTGACGACTTAAGTATGGACTTTAGCTTATCTAAGCTGTCTATATTAGAATTTATTTTTTTATAAATTTGGCTTTTTAGCTCAGATTGTAGTTTTACTAGCTCGTCTTGATAGGTTTTGTTAATGTCGTAATACATCTCGTAAACGTTGTTTTTTAGGCTCTGTTTTCTTTGTATTAAAATTTCATTTTGCCTTATTTTGACCTGCTCGTCCAAATTTGTATATATTTGCAAAAAGTCAAAAAACTTCACAAAGCACATTGCCACTAACGATATAAAAATTATAATTAAAGCTATAAATTTAGATATAGTTTTACTACCGCCTTTTACTGAGTCAAATACCATTTTTGCCTTTTAATATCACGTAACTTAATAAAATATTACTACACGTAACCTTAAAAAAGGCTCCCCTGCTTTGGCTTTAACTTAAAACTTTGCCTAGATAACGGGCTTTGCCCCAGTTTTACAATAGCCTGTATATGTGCATTTGTGCCATATCCCTTGTGTTTAGCATATCCGTATCCTGGATAAATCTTGTCATAAGCACTCATTAGCCTATCTCTGCTAACCTTAGCTATGATACTTGCTGCACTTACTGCTGGTATTTTAGCATCGGCCTTTATCATTGTTTTTATGCCTGTTTTATAGTTTGTATTGCCGTCAAAAAGCAACTCATAGCCATCAAAATATCTTTTTATACACTCAAGCGAACGCCTCAAGCACTCGCTAAGACCAAGCTCATCTATTAAAACATTATCAAAATAAACAACAAGATATTTAGATGAGTTTTGAAGTTTTGCAAAAATTCTCTCACGCTCTTTAGCACTTAGCTCTTTAGAGTCAGCCAACTCATCAAACTCTCTTTTTAAAACACAACCAGCAACAACCAATGGCCCAGCCAAAGATCCACGCCCAGCCTCATCTATACCGCAAATTTTACTTTTCAAATTTTAACCTTTGAGCGTAAATCGTCTAAAATACAAAATTTTTAATATGCGAAAATTCTACATCTCATAGATAAAAATAACGTAAATTTAAAATCAATTTACTTTAAGGAAAAATAGTAAAATTTATCATAGAAGTATCAATATTGAAAAATTTACACACTATTATAAAATTTCTAAAAATTTATTTTGCAACGTAAAAATATGGTAAATATATCGTATTTAACGCATTTTTAAAGCTGTTAAAGTAAAAACAAAGTAAAATTTTAAAAATACTAAACTTAAATTTTAATACTAATTAAATCTTATTAAGTTTTCTTTTATAGATAAAGTATTAAAATCGCATTTAATAAGCATTAATAAAACAAATTGGAGGTAAAAAAGGTGCTTAAATGGTAGCTTCTACCAAAAATTTCAAAATCAATCAAAGGAGTGTTTTATGAAACAGAGTTGGTTTAACCTAAAGCTTTCAACCTGTATCTTTGCGCTCAGTGCTTCAATGTTTTGTTTGGGGCTAAATGCAAACCAAACAGGAGTGCAAGACGATAAAGCTGAAAAAACCTTTCAAAACGATGGTTACAAACCACGAACGCTACTAGACGTGGTTGAGGGAGATAAGGACTATTGGGAGTATTTAAAACAAAATCACCCAGTATTTAAATTTGAAAAAGAGGGCAGACTCATCGGCAAATATGAAATTTCTGACCGCGATGAGGAGTTTGTCGACTTTGGTGGCGGTAAAAAGTATGCGCAGAAAGTTGGACGACCTACGGCTGTTACATATCGCTTGGCTTACGAAAGCTTCCTTGACTTTCCAAACAAATTCGTAGGTGAGAAAAAATGTGGCGAGTGCCACCCTGCACAATACGAAGCTTGGAGCAAATCACGCCACGCAAAGACCATAAGATGGCCTGAGGAGCTTGAAGAGGTTAATGGCGATCCAAAACAAGGTATGTATGGCACAAACACACCTATCTTAACAACCGGCATACGTCCTGATGATACATACGGAATTATTGGAACACCTCGCACAAAATACGGCTTTTTAGATAAATGGCTAGTGCGTGGAACATACCACGTAATTGACGGAACACTTGATGATCCAAATTCAAAAATCGTAGCAGGCGGAAACCAGTTCTCAGTAAACTGGACAAAATACATAACACCTGAGAGATCTCTTGAAATTCAAAAAATCTTCCCAAATTTCCCTACAAAAATGGAGGATTTTGGCGGAAACGGCTCACATATATGGGGTATGAACTCTTATGGTGCTAGCTATCAAAAGAAATTTAAATTCCAACCAGCAAGTGCATACTGCGAAGTCTGCCATACGTTCAAATTTGACTTTAAGTCAAAAGATGAGTTCTTTGCTGCGCTTGGTAACGCAAAAGAGTTAAGAAAACACACTATATCACGTGGTATATCTTGCGAGGAGTGTCACGGAGCAGGTGCTCACCTATATGGTGCAAGGGGTGCTGGTATGCCTAGTAACTGCGAAAGATGTCACCAAAGGTTCCAATATCACGAAGATGACAGCAAGATAAATCCAAGTAAGCCGTTTAACTCTTACTTTAAATCAGCTTGTCCGTCTTGCGGAACAGAGGGCTCACAGCTTTATAACTCTGCCCACTATGACAAAGGCATCAGATGCTCTACTTGCCACGATCCACACGAAGTCACACAAAACGACTGGAAAGATCCATACACTCTAAGCAATATCAAAAAAACTTGCCAAGACTGCCACGAGCCACAAAAAGAGATGTTTAAATTTGGTGGTCCTCACGCAAAAGATAACTGTACGGGTTGCCACATGCCAAATATGATGAGTTGTGAAAACTTCCCAGCTATCCAAGACCCTGATCACGGCGGATTTGACAACGTTCGTGCTTCACATATTTGGAAAATTTTAGTTGATAAAGATAAAAAATCAATCAACCCTCCAGAGGGCAAAGATAGAGATCCTAAAAAGACAAAAGGCTGGAGATTATCACGTGAGAATGGACGCTTCTATGTGGATTTAATGTGGAGTTGCGGTAGAACTGCGTTTGAGGATCCAAACCTAGTAAAACCAGGTGCTAGCGGTTGCCATAGTGCGATACAATCAACATTGCCAAAAGAGCTACACTACACAAATCAAGAGGGAATTTACAACGATGTTATGAAGTGGCAAAACCCTGTAAAAGAGGGATATGCTAAGGTTGAACTCGCTCTTAGAAAAGTAGATAGAGGCATAAATGATAAAACCAAAAAGCTATCAACAGAGCAAAAATCTAAGATCTTAACCCTTGCAAAACAGGCTCAAGATAACCTAGATATACTCAAAAAAGACGGCTCTTGGGGTGTTCACGGACCTCAATATGCTCAAAAACTAGTCAATGAAGCTCTTGTATATGTAGAACACGCACAAGAGATCATAGACGGTAAAAGCAAATAGGCACAAAAGGGGCTTTATGCCCCTAAAACAATAAAAGAAAGGAGAAAGGCTATATGTTAAAATTTGCCCGACTTATCATTTTTATTGCTTTTAGTTTTTCTAGTGCCTTTGCGTCTATGCCGGCTGATTTAAACACTGGTATAGATGGTATGACTCCTATTAGTATGAGCCAAGCTGAAAATTTAAAAAAGCAAAACAATGTATATTTTCTTGACACAACAACAAAAGAAAATTACAACCTAAGGCACATACCAGGAGCTATAAACGTAGATGAGAACACAACTTTGGGCTTGTTACCAAAAGATAAAGAGGCTACACTTGTTTTTTACGGACAAAACTCATCATCGTTTAGTGCAAATGACATTGCACTCATAGCACAAAAAAATGGCTATAAAAATCTATACCTCATCACAGAAGGCATAGAGGGCTGGGTAATCTCAGGTAGAGCTACCGAGTCAAGCAAAAAGGCGGATAAACTAACGCAAAAGGAAATAACAAATTTCCACGATGGTATTCACTCAAGGCTTCATTTTGCAAACAATATGCCAGCTTGTCGTGACTGCCATAGCTCACCAAAGGTAATCTTTGCGTCAAAGCAGGAGCTTGAAAAACTCTTTAGAGATAAAGAATTTGTGAATGATAACTGCAAAGCTTGTCACAAAGATGTAAAAAAAGACTTTGATATGAGTGTGCATTCAGCTAAGATGACAAAGGAGCTAAAAGAGGGGCAAAAGCTACCTAATTGTACCGATTGTCACGCTATACACATAGTTGACAAAGCTGGAGTAAGCAAAGATCTAAAACAGATCAGCGAGCAAAACTGCGGTACTTGTCACGAAAAAGAGCAAAAGCTTTATCATAGGACATTTCACGGCAAAGCACTACTGCTAAATAGCCCGGGGGACGCTATTAGAGTGGCTGCGTGTTTTGATTGTCACGGTGCTCACGATGTGTTGCCACTTGATAATGAACGCTCAAGAATTCACGTTGACAACCGCGTAAAAACTTGTGGCGAGTGCCACCCAAATTCAAATCTAAATTTCACAGGCTTCATAGCTCACGCTGACCATACGGATAGTAGAAATTTCCCAGAACTTCACGCAGCGTATGTATTTATGACCTGCCTAGTTATAGGAGTATTTGCATTCTTTGGCTTACACACTCTGCTTTGGTCTATCAAGCTTATAAAAACAAGGCTTGAAAATCCAGAGGCTTGGAAAAAAGCAAAAGAGGCAAGACACGATGACGCCATTAAAGTAAAACGCTTTAGTGCATTACATATCATTCAGCACTTCTTTATGGCATCAAGCTTCTTAGCACTAGCATTCTCAGGTTTGCCACAGAAATTTTACGACTCTTCGTGGGCTCTTGGTATGATAGATCTAATGGGCGGTATAGAGATGGCAACGCTAATACACCACGTAGCAGCTGTTGTTATGTTTGCTGTATTCTTTAGCCATATAGCAGAGATTATCATCGTTCAAGCCAGAAAGGGTAGTGGATTCTTTAAACGCCTGTTTGACGCGGATTCGCTAATGCCACGAATGCAAGACTTTAGGGATATGAAAGCACACTTTATGTGGTTTATAGGCAAAGGCGAACGACCGCAATTTGATCGCTGGACATACTGGGAGAAATTTGACTACTTAGCAGTATTCTGGGGTATGTTTATCATCGGATTTAGCGGACTTGTACTATGGTTCCCAACGTTCTTTGCAAGTTTTATGCCAGGCTGGATGATAAATTTAAGCACACTTGTGCATTCAGATGAGGCGTTGCTTGCGACTGGATTTATCTTTGCGATACACTTCTTTAATACCCACTTTAGGGCTGACCGCTTCCCTATGGATATGGTTATCTTTAGTGGTTCATTAACAGAAGAAGAGATAAAACAAGAGCGTTTAAAATGGTATGAGCGTCTAGCTAAAAACCAAATGCTAGATAAGCTAAAAGATAAAAACGAAAAATCTAGCTCATATTTACTCATAGCAAAACTAGCAGGTTTTGCGATGTTAATAACAGGGCTTGTATTCTTGTTTATGATGATATACGCTGCTTTAGCGTAAAATTTAGCCGACTCCGCTTGGGGTCGGTTTTTATTTTCCTACGAATGATGATATAATTTTGAAAAAACAAGGGGCAAAAATGGCAAGTGCAGTTATGCTTCAAGCAAAAGATGGTTTTATTTTAACGAGTGAAATTATAAATTCTATGAAACAGCTCTTTGGCGAAAAGATTAACGTCATAGAGCTTGATAATGATATGGTTGAAGCCTTACAAAGTGAGCTAAGCAGGGCTGATACGATAAAATTAAAAAATATAGTCAAGCGACTTGATAATGGCGAGTTGAAATTTTACTCTGACGATGAAATTTCTAACCGCCTATCTAAAAAATACTCTGATGCCGACAATGCCATATTCATATCGCAAAAATGAAGCAATCAATAGGGAAAACATAAGAGATTTGATATTTAAAGGATACACAATCCCTTTTTCAATAAGCAGTGACACAATAGAAATACTTGCAATTTTTAAACACAATTTAACTATTTACACCAAATAGCCAAACTCCACTTGGTTTATTGTAATACACTTTTAAATAATGCTATAATGCCAAAATAATACAAAGGTAAAAAATGGAAATTTTAGTATTTTCAGCGATTATATTTGGCATTGTGGCTTTTGCATACTCTTTGATTGATACGGTAGTTAAAAACGCAAGGTCTTAATATGGCTATTTTGACAAAAGAAACTATACTAGATTATATGTCCAAAATGAAATCAAGATTGAAAAATGACGGCATAGACGAGATAGGGCTTTTTGGAAGCTATGCAAAAGATAACGCAGATACAAACTCGGACATCGACATAATACTACTTACCAACAGCAAATTCTTAGAAAAATTTGGCGGTCTTGGGTCATTTGCATATCTTGACAAATTGAGATTAAAAATTTCGAATAAATTTAAAAAGTCAGTCGATATATGCACAACGTCATCAGCTAAAAAACTGCAAGATGATTTCTTTAAGGACGCTATCTATGCAAGATAACAAAAATATTCTACAGCGACTAGAGCTTATAGTATAACTTTTTCACACACAAGCAAGTTTTATATCAAGAGCTTTCATAGCCTTAAAAATACTCTCAAAGCGTGGTTTTACTTCTGGGCGAAACATTTTATAAAACTCTCTGTTTAAATTAGCCTTTTTAGCGACATTTTCTATGCCACGACTTCTAGCAATGTCAAACAAAGCGTGTCTAAGCTCATCCAAATTTCCATCGGCTAATACTTGTGTAAGACGCTCTTTTCGTATCTCATCATTCGTAAGAGAATCCGCCGTTTTTAATCCTTTAAAATTGCATTGTAGTCGTATTCATCTTTTTCAATTTCAGCTTCAAAATTTACGGCGTTTTGCAGGCTGTGTTTTGCAATATAAGCTAATAAATCAAAAAATCGATTTTGAAAATTTTGGGTATAGATGATTTGCATTATAATGCGTTAAGCTCTTTTAATTTTTGCTTACTCATAGCTTTAAATTCATCTGAGCTATAAAGTTTTTCTGTGCCGTTTTGCACTCTATCAACCACTTCTTTTAAGTTTTTAATATCATCTTTATTTATGTTAAATTCTAAATTTGAAACTCTAATTTCAGCACTTGGGTCAATTTCAAAAATGAAGCTTTGTAGTTTTTCAAAATTTGAAGCTTCTAATGTCATATTGATATTTACGGCATTCATTTTTTATCCTTATAATTTCATTTCATTTGAGATGTTTTTTAATTATATATTATATGCCCTAAATTTAAAAACCTTGCCACGTGATGTGGCGATCACTAATGCCACGAAACTAGCAGGTTTTGCTTCTGGGCGAAACATTTTTAGTGTTTTATTGTTTAATATTTTCAAAACTTCTTTGACTATTTTTGGGTGTAAAATTTCGCCTGCATGGTGTGGTAAAACTTGTCTAATTGTGCCGTTAAAATAAATTTTATGGTTTCCTTTTTGTCTAAGAAAAACAAAACCATTTTGCAAATAGTAACTTTCCAAAAGCCATTTTTATATGATATTTGCTTAAATATAGTGAATTGTAAAGATTTATAATATTCTAAAATATAGGCATTTAAAAGCCTTAATTATAAGAACCTCGCTACAAAATACCACTAGACAAAGATAGAGAGCTTTTAAAAGATAGCTCCACTCCATTTTTATACGTTAATATCTCACGCACCAAGCAAGGGCTTAGCAAGACCTTTGTTTACCGCTACCAAGAAACGATAAATCAAAAACGCACTACAAAAGACTATATCCAAACTAACCCGATAAGAGAGATAAATTTTAGCGACGTTTTTATAACTTCAAAACAAACGAACTATAAAAGCATAAAAGAGCCGTCAAGGTTAAGCGATTTTTTACGAGCATTAGAGAGCTATAACGGCTCGATACACACTCAAATGGCTTTACTTTTTGGAGTGCATACCTTTTTACGCTCCAATAATGTCAGATGTTTAAAATGGGATTATATCGACTATAAAAAGGCTCGGTTTTGGCAGCGAGTTAGTATTTCACGGATTAAGGCATACAGCGTCCACGCTTTTAAATGAGTTAATACCAGTGCATAAGCTAGATAGCAAAATTATAGAGCTTTGCTTGGACCATAAAGAACGAAACGAAGTAAAAGCCGTATACGATAAAAGTCAAAGATTAGACGAAAGGGTTAAATTAATGCAATTTTGGAGCGACTACATTGACAATTTAAAAAAAGGAGTGAATAAATGGAGCGAGTTACAAATCTAAGTATATTTTTCGATTTTTTAAGCGATTGTATCCACCTAAAAAACCAAGTTAAACCAATAGAAGTCATTAGATACGAAGCTTTACAAAACGGCTTAGAGTATCTTTTAACCGCCTTGACTGGCTGCCAAGCCTTGCTAAAATTTGCATTTATGATAAAGCATTTAAAAACAGCCTGGCTCAAAAGCTTTTTAGGATAGAAGCTACCGCCCCTATTATAGGCTACAATGCAAAAGATAGATATTTGACACGTAATGAACGCATAGGGGCTCAAATACTTCAGGCGTGTCAGGATTTTGATAATATCGTGAAAATCACAAAGCAAGACCAGTAAATAGACAAAAAGCTCACAAAGCTATCAAATCTAAGCTACAAGCAACGAACACAGGCTAAGACATACAAACAACTTTAAGTTTTCGACCCCTTAATGCACTCCCTAGTTGTTTACAATTCAACTCTCAATATAACCCCCTAATTGATAATTTAACCAGCCTAACCTTAAAATCAAGGTTAGCCATTTTTTAAGCTTTACATAAGAAACAATGACACTATTAAAACAAAGAGAGGGATTTAAAGCTCTCTATATTTAGCGTAGGGGGCTTTTATAAATGAACTAAAAAGCTAATCATAAGCTACCAAGTATTAAAATAGCCTAATCAACACAAAAGGCACGATATGCAAACAATCACACTAAGAGCAAATGAAACGCTCATAAATCAAATCCTAGCGATAAGCAAGGCATTAGCAAAAGCAAATAATCAGACTTTAGAAACTATTGCAAACGATGAAGCCTATCAGATAGTGATAAATGGTAAGCTCCAAAGCGTAAGCGAACAGACACTAAAAAAAGAGCTACACAAAAGAGCTAATGAAGCAAAGCAAGGGATAGGAGTTATTACGCTTAACGAGCTAAAAACAGAGATAGAACAATGGTAATCTTTAAAAGTCAGTTTAAAGATGAACTAAAACGCATATATGGTTATATCAAGCAAGACAGCAAGGATAGAGCAAATAATTTTATATCAGAGCTAATTAAAAAATTAGAAAATATAGAGAATAACCCATTTATGTATCGTAAATCTTTATATTTTGATGATGATAGCAAAAAGGGATTTTATTTTTAAAGGCTACACGATACCTTATGAGATAGTGGATGAAAAATTTACATTTTAGGCATTTTTAAAGCCAATGAATGGGAGTGTGAAACTAATAAAGATTGATAGCGTTTCACAATTGAACCTTAATTAAGTTTCGATCTAAAAAGAGCGTGAAACATCTTAAATCTTAAGAGATTTTTGCAATTTAAGCTTTTAGAGCTTAAAAAATAAAACTTTACCTTTTATAAACGCCGTATTTTAGGGCTGCTTCGATTGGCACGATTGATGAAATTTTATTTTTAAGCAAAATTATCTCATCATCATCTAAACTTTCCAAATAAAGCTCTGTTGCTTCTTTTATATTAACTAATGCTTCTTCGTAGGTTTTGCCCTGTGAAACGCAACCTTTTAAATAAACCTGCCACGCGAGGTGGCAAGCAAAAGAAGCATTTGGGACTTACACTTACGCTGCCCAAATATCAAAGAACACCCTACTGGACGTCCTCTACTTTGACCATCTTATCAACTTCGATATACACGGTTTCCCCTGCCGAAGTCGATTTATATACATCGTGTGTAGACTGATCTACGTTGTTGTCTTGAGCGACTTTGTCTAGTTCAGCCTTATCATTTTGTCCTGTAAGCTTACTAAAGCCCTTTAGATTTAGCACATCATCGCTATCACCGTTGACCTCAAGGATACCTGAACTATCTTTGATAGCTTTTACAGCATTGGCATCTAGCGTAACTTTAACTGCACCAGCTTTACCATCACCGCCTAGTTGTAGAGCTTCGATATTTTCAACTTTATTATCCAAATTTGATATATTGCTAAAGTCGATATCTTTATTGATGATTAGAGTATCGCGACCTGCTCCGCCGTCTACTTTGGTATCGTCTTGATCAAACACGATCTTATCGTCACCAGCACCAGCGTCTATAGTATCAGCACCATTTCCACCGTCTATGGTGTCGTTTCCGCTACCAGCTTTGATAGTGTCGTTTCCACCTTTGCCGTCGATATACTCGCCTTTTGTAGAGCTTGAGTGATCGATAGTATCAACGTTGTCTGTGCCGTCTACGTCATAGCCTGTTTTGCTTGAATCTGTAACAAACGAAACTTCACTAATAGGTTTTTTATAAGTATTAGTGTTCTCATCATACACTAAACCATTATCATCAAATGGCTCAGTATATACTTTCGTTTCTATTGTACCACCACCTTGACCTAATGGAATTTTGTTTCCATTTTCATCAATTATACCAACAACAGCTCTATTATATTGTGGATTCCATACACCAACAACTACTTCTACGTCGTGTTTGCCGTTTAGATTTGGAACATCAAATATGATGTTATTTACCCAACCGCCACCGTTTGAAGATGAAGAACCAGACCATCCAACACTTGTAAATTCCTCTTTGCCATCTACTTTAACAATCAATTTAACTTCGTTACCACTAGCAGGTGTTCCATTAGCACTTAAATACTCAACATACATTTTGCTCTTGCCGTTTTCAATCTTAGCACCTTTAACTAGTGTAGTGCCACCAAATGAATATACCTGAGTTGTATTGTGAGCTACTGATCTTACTATATTCCAACCACTATATGTAGTGCCTAAATCGTTACCAGTTTTTGCAATTTGGTTTCTAATCTCAACATTGTGATTATCTGCGTGTGTATTAAATGTTGATAGATTGTTGTTTGCAACACCGCCCCAAGACCACATTTTTCCTGTTAAGCCATTTTGTGTTTCAGGAATTTCATCTGTGGCATCAACATACTTAGTAGCAACTTTTACTGTTGTATCAACTTTCGCTGTATTTCCAGCTTCGTCTGTCACTGTTGCTGAAATTTTACTATTTGCATTTAGGCTACCTTTTGGTATGTAAAGTTTGCCATTATTGCTCTCTAACGTTACAACTTTTCCGTCTACGGTAACCACAGGTTTTGCGTTACCAGCGTCTGTGGTTACCACTTCGCCGTCAGCCTTGATCTCGATACCAACTTTTGTATCTACATTGATATCATAAGCATCAGACTTAGGAGATTTTATGCCAGTTAGGCTCTCAGCAACAGCTGTGATGTTGTGTGAGCCATCTTTTAGAGCAGATGTGCTTAGCGTCCAGTTGCCGCTATTATCAGCTTTTGTAGTGCCTATTAGTGTATTGCCGTCATATACTTTGATCTCAGTTCCTGCTGTTGCAGTGCCTTTGATGGTTGGAGTAGCGTCATTTGTAACACCATTTTTACCTATCTTGCCATTTGCAACTCCACCTACCACATCATCTGTTATCTCTGTAATGACAGGTTTTTCAGGGGCTGTGTCGGCGTCTACATTTACACTTGCGTTAGCTTTGTGAGTTTGGCTGACACCCTTATCATCTTTAGTTGTGATAGATACACTAGTTTCAGCACTCTTACCACTCTCGACAGGAGCTTGTAGTGTGATCTTATCGGCTTTTTTCATATCCGCATCTATAGTTATGGTTTTATTTTCTTTGACTTCATCACCAACTTTAAATTCCACATTGACGACATCGCCTACTTTTGCAGCATAAGGTAGGTCGATTATGACATTTGTCTTAGTCGTATCGCCGTCTTTGAAATTCTCTGTCACAGATAGTGTGCCATCTTTGTTAGTGTCGTCCTCGTAGCTGATCTTAAGTTCATTCATATCTTTCATGATCTGATGATACTTAGTAGCTGATCTAACTTCACCACCGCTTCCAACTAGATCTACTTTGACGCTCGTGCTAAATTGACTATTTCCAAGTCCGCTATCTTTAAATTTATTTACCACTTCATCACGAGAGTGTGTAGGAACTTTTTCTACATCTAGCACAATAGAACCGTTGCTAGGTGCTATCGTTTTAGTGCCCACTTTACCTGTGTTTGTAGTTTCAGTAAATGTAAATGTGCCGTCAGCATTTTTAGTAACTTTAACTGAAACATCCACAACATTAGGCGTTAGAGTTGTGCCAGATATTGTTCCGTCTACATTATCAGTTATTTTGATATTTATAACATCGCCAGTAGCAATATTTGTCGGTAGCGTGATCTTAGCTGTTGCGTTTTTAATATCGCCGTCAGACTTAGCTTGTTCTTTTGTGGCACCGCCATTTTGCCAATCCTCATAAGGCATTTTATGATCGCCCTCATAAAAGTCAAGTGATATATCGCCAAGTTTTTCTGTGCTAATAGCTTTTGTCAAGCTTTGAGTTATGTTGCTTCCATCTGTTGTCGAAATTTCAGCTGTGATACTTGCAGATGTATCTGTGTTGCTTCCAGTTATATTAAACGTAGCAGGAACTTCGACAGATTTTCCATTTACAACTTTGTTTTGGCTGTTATCGACTGAATTATCAGGTTGTAGCTCTAGGTTGCCATTGTTATTATCAACTACGTTATATTTACCGATCACGTTGCCTAACTCATCTTTGATAGTTAGGACATCTCCAGCTGCTGCCTCGTTAGATAGTGTAACAGTCGCTGTAGTTTTAGCTGTGTTGCCATCTTTTGATGACTCATCTCTTGTTAGAGAACCGTTAGTGTCGGTGTCTTCGCCGTAAGTGATAGTAGGTGCTTGAAGCGGAGTTTTAGCTGTCGCCTGATCGCTACCTTCGTTACCAGTCGAATCAACCATAGTTGCTTTAACTTCTGTGCCATTTTGTGTTCCAGCGTCTTTGATGTTAATAACCTGGTTGCCGTTTGCGTTGGCAACTGATGTTTTGTCAATATTTGCATCAGTGCTTGTAGTGCTCCATACGCCGTTAGCACCTTTTGTATATACAGCCTCTTTTTTAGAGCCATCAGTCGCTGTGTAAGATATGGTTAGCCTCTCTCCATCATTGTTTGAAACTACTACGCTTACATCGCCGTTTCTATTGGCTACTACGTCAACATCAGAAGCATCCGTATCAACATTAACATTAAATGTGCCTGATTTGTTTGATACTGATTTAACTGGATCGTTTGAGAAGCTTTCGGTTCTTTCGTTGATTATAGCAGCTGTTAATGGGTTTTCACCTTGTGTTGTTAATGGAGTTTTTAGCTCAATGCTGAAATTTCCTTGTGGATCTGCTTTACCCTCGCCTACTAGGTTACCGTCTTTATCAAATATACCTATTGTAGAGTGTGGGTATTTTGTTGTGCCTTGGATAGTTGGAGTTGTATCATCTGTTTTTGCTCCACTTGTTAAATCACCTTGTTTGCTACCTGTATTATCTTGAGCTTTTGTGATAACTGGTGCCTCAATCTGTACAGCCTCTGATACCTTGCTAACTCTAGCTTCATTGCCTGAGTTGTCTGTTGCTGGTTTGCCATTTTTCATAGCTACAACTTCTAGGTTGATGTTTTGTAATCGTGGTAGATCATCACCATTTGTGTAGAATGTAAATGTTGCTTTGCCATCAGTTGATATATTTCTTGTAAAGTCAAATAGAACATTGCCATTTTCATCTTTAATCTTAATAGCAAATTTATCTGCATCGACTTCTTTATCTTGTAGTGTTATAGTTACTGGTCTACCAAATGGATTTACGTGATCACCTGTTCTTATTTCAGTTGCAAATTCTATATCAACTGGTGCAGTTCTATCAATGATTGTCTGAGATGGTGTATTTGTTGTGTTGTTGCTTGGATCTGTTGCAACTGCTGTTACTTTATCGCCATCTTTTAATACTAAATCTTTTGGAAGCTCTGCTGAGTATTTACCCTTTTCATCTGCTGTAACTGGTGGTAGTTTAACTCCGTTAGGAAGTGTTACTTCTACTTTTGCACCTGGTTCTGTTGTTCCAGTTACTGCTGTATCACCATTTTTGATTATGTCTATTTTTACGTCTGGCGCTACTCTATCAATAGTTGTCTCTACTGGTGTTGTTGTGTTGCCTGCTTCATCTTTTGCGACTACTGTTACTTTGTTGCCATCGCTTAGAGTTACACCATTTGGAATTTGTGCTGTGTAGCTACCATCATCATTAGCTGTAACTGAAACTTTTTCTCCGTTAGGGAATGTTACTTCTACTTTTGCACCTGGTTCTGTTTTTCCAGTTACTGTTGTATCGCCATTTTTGATTAGATCGATTGTTATGCTGTTTGGAGCATCCGTATCAACATTAACATTAAATGTGCCTGATTTGTTTGATACTGATTTAACTGGATCGTTTGAGAAGCTTTCGGTTCTTTCGTTGATTATAGCAGCTGTTAATGGGTTTTCACCTTGTGTTGTTAATGGAGTTTTTAGCTCAATGCTGAAATTTCCTTGTGGATCTGCTTTACCCTCGCCTACTAGGTTACCGTCTTTATCAAATATACCTATTGTAGAGTGTGGGTATTTTGTTGTGCCTTGGATAGTTGGAGTTGTATCATCTGTTTTTGCTCCACTTGTTAAATCACCTGTTTTACTACCTACATTATCTTGAGCTTTTGTGATAACTGGTGCCTCAATCTGTACAGCCTCTGATACCTTGCTAACTCTAGCTTCATTGCCTGAGTTGTCTGTTGCTGGTTTGCCATTTTTCATAGCTACAACTTCTAGGTTGATGTTTTGTAATCGTGGTAGATCATCACCATTTGTGTAGAATGTAAATGTTGCTTTGCCATCAGTTGATATATTTCTTGTAAAGTCAAATAGAACATTGCCATTTTCATCTTTAATCTTAATAGCAAATTTATCTGCATCGACTTCTTTATCTTGTAGTGTTATAGTTACTGGTCTACCAAATGGATTTACGTGATCACCTGTTCTTATTTCAGTTGCAAATTCTATATCAACTGGTGCAGTTCTATCAATGATTGTCTGAGATGGTGTATTTGTTGTGTTGTTGCTTGGATCTGTTGCAACTGCTGTTACTTTATCGCCATCTTTTAATACTAAATCTTTTGGAAGCTCTGCTGAGTATTTACCCTTTTCATCTGCTGTAACTGGTGGTAGTTTAACTCCGTTAGGAAGTGTTACTTCTACTTTTGCACCTGGTTCTGTTGTTCCAGTTACTGCTGTATCACCATTTTTGATTATGTCTATTTTTACGTCTGGCGCTACTCTATCAATAGTTGTCTCTACTGGTGTTGTTGTGTTGCCTGCTTCATCTTTTGCGACTACTGTTACTTTGTTGCCATCGCTTAGAGTTACACCATCTGGAATTTGTGCTGTGTAGCTACCATCATCATTAGCTGTAACTGAAACTTTTTCTCCGTTAGGGAATGTTACTTCTACTTGTGCACCTGGTTCTGTTTTTCCAGTTACTGTTGTATCGCCATTTTTGATTAGATCGATTGTTAGGTTTGGAGGTGTTACGTCAATATTCGGTCTAACAGGCACTGGGATCGACTCTCTATTTGTATTTGGATCGGTTGCGGCTACATTTAAATTATTTGGATTATCAATAGCATCTTTTGGTATTAAAGTCCAAGTGCCATCGCCATTATCTGTCGTGTCAGCTGGGATAAAGTTACCATTATTATCAAATAAAGCAGGTACTTTACCAAAATCTATGTCCACCTTAATAGCTGGTGTAGTATCGTTTGTTGGAGCTGATGGATGTTTGTTATCAATTGATATAACCCTTGGTGGATTTATAGGTGCTATTGTAGCTAGCGTTTCGCCGTCACCTGGAGCACCATCTACGCCGTTAAATGGCGATAATTCACCAAAGTTATTATCTCCAAGTTCTCTGTATCTGACATTTATGTTTGAGTAGTGTCCGCCATCAGCAAAGTATGCTTGATTTATTTGGGCTGTGCCACCTGCACCTCCACTACCTGCGTTACCGCCTGCTGCAGTTTCTTCTAAATTTGTTAAATCTGCACCATTTAAAATAGCTTTTTGTAAATCAGATAAATCAGCCACAACTGACTCATCTCCAAAGCTTTGACCTTGTGATACGCTACTATCTATAGCTATAACATCATTAGCACCAACGCTTACTTCGCTGCCGTTATCCATTGATAAGACTGTGCTAGCATTAGCTTGCGCCTTAACGACTTCGCCCATAAAAATAGCATCGCCTACGTGTAAAATTCTTTGGTTGCCATTCGCATCTACTGCGATAACGCTACCGGTCGCCTGCTTGACGATCCCTACTTGTGTTGCCATTTTCTCTCCTTACTAAAAAAGTTAGCTGATTATACCTAGCTACGGAAGTTTAATCAATTGTACCAAGGTACAATATGCCACTCAAATGCCGATAAATTCGGTATTGTTAAGAGATATTTTTAGAAAATGCTAGTGAATTTGAAGCTCATAAAGCGTTTTGCTATCAACCTTGCCGAGTTTATGCTTAAATCTCTCACTAGAAAATGACTTCACTTGAAAGCAGTTAACCGCAGAAACATTATCCAGTCCCAGTTCAACAGAATCTTTTAATTTATAAAAAAATGGAATGTCTTTAAATTTATCCTGATAGGTTGTAATAGGAAGTAAAATTTTTATATCATAATTCTTGCCTAGGTTGCTATTTATCACGACTGCTTGGCGAAGTTTTGCCTTGTAAAATTTCACTTGTCATAGTAGTTAAAATCCCCGCTCTGCGCAAGTTCTAGCTCCTCAGTCATAATACCACTATCACCTTTTGCTATCTCATAACCATTTTTCCATTTTTCGAGCTTTTTTTGTTTGCTGTAACTCTTCACTGCCTAGTCGATTACTACTGATAAAGACTTAAATGAATAGGTAATTTGTAGCTCTCTAAGCATTTGCATTACTTCAGTATCTATTGAAAATGTAGCCTTTTGTTTGCCTGATACAACCATTAAATACTATTTTTTATACTTCTAAAATATACGACTATTATGGCATAAGTTTATCAGCTTTAAAATTTTATGGTTTTTTAACCAACTAAAAATAAAAATGATATAATTGCAAGGAACACATAAATTTTATGGAGTCAAAAATGAATAGCAACGTAGAAAAAGAAGTTGATGCTAACTCCTTTTTGGTATCAAAGACCAACACAAAGGGCATCATCACGTATTGCAACGAACCATTTATAAAAATAGTCGGGGCAAAAGGTAGCGATTTAGTTGGCAAACCTCACAACATAGTGCGTCACCCAGATATGCCAAAGGTGGTTTTTAAACTACTTTGGGAATACATAAAACAAAAGCAAGAAATTTTCGCCTACGTGAAAAACAGAAGCTTTGATGGCTCGTTTTACTGGGTCTTTGCAAACATAACAGCCTCGCTTGATGAGAGCGGAAATATCATAGGATACTACTCTGTTAGACGTAAGCCAAACCCAAAAGCACTAGAGGTCATAAAACCCCTTTACGCACAGCTTTTAGATACCGAGAAAAAGGGCGGTATGGACGCATCGCTAAAACTTCTTGAAACTACGTTAAAAAACAAAAATTTAAGTTACGACGAATTTGTAAATAACTTACAAAGATCATAGGAGTTAGAAATGTTTGATAAAAAATCGCTCTGCAAAGATGAAATTTTAAAAGTTATACAAGCAGCAAGAAACGGGATCCTAGAACCACGAGTTATAAACCCAAATCCAAAAGATCCACTATATGATATCGCAATTGGGATAAATGACCTATTAGATCAAGTTGAAGCACTTCAAAGAGAGATGGCGACGTGTGTTAATATGGCACAAAGTGGCTCAACTCATAGAAATATATTTACAGAGGGCTTTCGTGGTCTTTTTAAAACAAACGCCATATCAATGAGCAGGGGCGTAGATGGGATAAAAGCTGGACAAAAGGGCAAGATAAGGGGTGTTCTATCTGAGAAATTTGGAGAGCTTGGCAATGGAAACAGAGGTATAAACGAAGTTCAAGCTGATCTAAACTCAAGTATGCAAACCCTAAGCCAAATGGCAGAAAGCGCGGTATCTACATCAAAAGTAGCCGAGCAAACGCTAGGAAACGTAAATGAGCTTAGCTCAAATATCGCAAATTTAGAAGAGCTTATAAACAACTCAGGTCACGCCATACACGCGCTTACAAGCAAAACAAATGAGATAAGCTCTGTTGTGGGGCTTATAAAAGATATCGCCGATCAGACAAATTTGCTATCTTTAAATGCTGCCATTGAGGCGGCTCGTGCTGGTGAGCACGGTAGAGGCTTTGCGGTCGTGGCTGATGAAGTGCGAAAACTAGCAGAAAACACGCAAAAAGCCACAAGCGAAATAAGCATAAGCATACAAACTTTGCAACAAGAAGCAAACGCCATAAGTGCAAATTCTGATGAGATAACAAATATAGCAAAAAGTGCAAACTCAAGCGTAGAGGTGTTTAAAGACACACTATATAAATTTAACCAAGATGCAAAGGATACAGCGATAAAATCGAGATTTGTTGAGGATAAGACATTTGCGATTATCGCTAAAATTTCACAGATAGTAAGCAAAACCAAAGCCTACTCTGACGTCATCAACGAGCATATAAACATCGATGAGTTTACAGCTATCACGGACGAGCTAAAGGGCTGGTATGAGAACGAGTGTCAGCAGAAATTTGGCAAAACCGCGTCGTATGCAAAGCTAAAAGAGCTAATCGATGAGTTCGCAAATATTACAAATGAGGTCATAAACGACGCAAAAGACGGCTTTAAGGCTGGTAGCATTAGCCTACTGACGTCTAAATTTACAAAAGTAGAAGCGATAAATGAGCAGATATTTAAGCTATATAACACCATGATCGCTCAACGCACTCAAGAGGTATAAGCCCCAAACGGGGCTTATACAAGCTTGACGCCACTACCGCTTACGACCTCGCCGATTACATAGCCATCGCTATTTTCTAGCACAAAATCCACATTTTCTTTTGACACGACAAGCACCAAGCCAACGCCCATATTAAACGTCCTATAAAGCTCAGTTTCGCTAACGACGCCATTAAAAATTTCATAAATTTTTGGCGTTTTTATGGCTGATTTGTTGATTTTTGCACCTAAATTTTCGCCAAAAACGCGTGGTAAATTTTCAACCAAACCACCGCCAGTAATGTGAGCTAGGGCATTTATCTTATCTTTTAAACGCAAAAACTCATCAACGTAAATTCTAGTCGGCTCTAAAAGTAGCTCTATTAGCGACTTTTCGCCCATTTTATCATCAAATTTTAGCCCCTTTTTCTCAACCACTTTTCGTGCTAACGAGTAACCATTTGAGTGAAGTCCGCTTGAAGGCAGTGCCACCAAAACATCGCCCTGTTTTACAAATTTCGTGCGGTCAATCTCATCAATCTCAGCCATACCCACAGCAAATCCAGCCAAATCAAAATCCTTGCCCTCATACATTGAAGGCATTTCAGCCGTTTCGCCACCAATTAAAGCACATTTTGCCCTAACACAACCCTGTGCTATGCCCTTAACTACGACTTCGGCGGATTTTATATCAAGCTTTGATGTTGCGTAATAGTCAAGAAAAAACAGCGGAGTTGCGAAGTTGCAAATCAAGTCATTTACACACATTGCGACTAAATCAATGCCTACGTTTTCAAGACTATTTGCGTCAATTGCAAGCCTAAGCTTTGTCCCAACGCCATCAGTCGCACCTAAAATCGCTGGATTTTTATATCCGCTTGGCAGTCTAATCGCCCCAGAAAACGAGCCAATCCCGCCTAAAACAAGTGGCGTAAAGGTTGATT
Organism: Campylobacter mucosalis; assembly: GCF_013372205.1. Lineage (NCBI taxonomy): Bacteria > Pseudomonadati > Campylobacterota > Epsilonproteobacteria > Campylobacterales > Campylobacteraceae > Campylobacter > Campylobacter mucosalis. Next base: position 54,585 of record NZ_CP053831.1, on the reverse strand, counting down.
TTACGTGTGGTTTTATCGCATTTACAAACTCATTTCCAGCGTCAATATCAACGCCCGCGTCTTTGTAGGTTATCATTTTTGCCCCTTAAAATTTTTGGCAATTTTAACCTAAATCTGCTAAAATCTCAGTAAAAATTTAGGGCAAAGTATGTCAAATTTTAAAAACGCCTACGTTGTAACTGGCTCAATCGGTAGTGGCAAAAGCACCTTTGTAAATCTGCTAAAAGAGCGTGGTTTTAGCGTGATTGACGCTGATTTAATCGCCCACGAACAGCTTGAAAATTCGCAAGATGAAGTGGTTTTGCACTTTGGTAGTGAAATTTTAACTGATAAAAAAGTAGATAGAAAAAAGCTAGGCAGTATCGTTTTTAACGATAAAAATGAGCTAAAATGGCTTGAAAATTTGCTTCATTTAAAAATCAAAAGCGAGATACAAAGGCAGTGTGAAATTTATGAAAGCTATGCAAAGCCTTATTTTGTGGATATTCCGCTGTTTTTTGAAAAGCAAAAAAATTATGATTTTGATAAGATTATCGTCGTTTATGCACCCAAAAATTTACTAATCTCACGCGTGATGAGTAGAAATTCGCTTGATTTTATTGCGGCAAAAAACAGAGTCGAGCTACAAATGGATATTGAAAAGAAAAGAGAATTAGCTGATTTTGTAATCGATAACAGCAAAGATTTGCAAAATTTAGACAATGAAGTTAAAAAATTTTTAAAAAGGATAAATTTTGATAGTTAGCAAATACAACGCAAGTGGCAATGATTTTGTGATTTTTCACACATTTTTAAGCAAAAATCGTAGCGAATTAGCCAAAATTTTATGCCACAGACAAAACGGGGTGGGTGCTGATGGACTTATCGTTTTAAAGCCAGGTGGCAAAAACGAGATAGTTTGGGAATTTTACAATTCCGATGGAAGCCACGCCGATATGTGTGGAAACGGCTCACGAGCGGCTGCAAAATACGCAGTAGACAACGGACTTTGTGGCGATGATTTAACACTCATAACTGGAAGCGGTAAAGTTTTAGCAAAAATTTCAGGCGATAGCGTCGAAGTCGAGCTGACAACCCCTGTGATTTTAAACGATAAATTTGTAGATTTTGATAAAACTTGGCACTTTTATAACACAGGTGTGCCACACTTGGTGCATTTTACCGATGATTTGAACGAATTTGATGTAAATCTAGCAAGAGAGTTAAGGCAAAAATACAACGCAAATGTAAATTTCGCCAAAATTTCAAACAACGAGCTTTTTGTCAGAACCTACGAAAGAGGCGTAGAAAACGAAACACTAGCTTGTGGGACAGGAATGGCAGCTTGCTTTTACGGCGGAGTGCTAAATGATAGACTAGATAAAACCGCAAACGTCTATCCAAAAAGTGGCGAAAAGCTAGGGCTCAGACTAGAAAATGGCAAGATATTTTTTAGCGGAGCTGTTAAATACTGCTTTAGCACAGAATTTAAAGGATAAAGTAGCCCCCAGACGAAAGCTCGTCTGGGAAAATTTGTTATAAAAGTACAGGAGCTATTAAAAAGCCAAGAGCAACTGATACGGCAACCATAATTGTGCCAGGCACGAAGAATGAGTGGTTTAGCACTAATTTACCAACCTTTGTTGTGCCAGTATCGTCCATAGCGATAGCACCAAGTGTTGTCGGATATGTTGGCAATACAAATAGACCAGAAACAGCCGCAAATGAAGCAACTAAAATCCAAACATTTTGTGCATTTTCAGGACTTGTCATACCCATAGCAGCAGCAACAACAGGCATCATAACGCGAGTTGTGGCAGCTTGTGAATAGAGCAGACAACTAATAAAATATAGTGCAATAGCTAAAATATAAGGGTATTTTGTAACAACCTCTGAAGCAACAGTTTTAATGCTATCAATATGTCCATTTACAAATGTTGTGCCAAGCCAAGCAATACCAAGAACACATATACAAGCGTTCATACCGCTTTGGAATGTGCTAGTTGATAGCAATTTGCCTGTTTCAACTTTACAAAATACAACTATTAAGAAACCTATCGTTAGCATAAAGCTAATGATTGCGTTATCTCTTGATAGTATAGGATTTTGGATAAGTCCAACGCTCTTTGAGATAGCTAGAGCATAAGCAACGATGATTAAAACGCCGATACCAAAGATAGCAACAGATAGTTTTGCATAAGGTTTTAGCTCTTTATACTCAGCAGCCTTAATCTCTTCAACCAAACCTTTTGCAAGTCTTTCTTGATAAATAGGATCTTTTGAAAGGTCAAGGTCGTAAAATTTATTTACTATAAATGCTGAAACTAGCATGCCAACAAATGTGGTAGATATACAAATAAATAGCAATATCGGATAGCTTACACCAAGTGGCTCACAAACACCAGTCATCGCAACAAATGCTGCTGAGATCGGACTAGCAGTAATGGCAACTTGTGATGAAACAACAGATAGTGAAAGTGGTGCGGAAGGCTTGATATTTTGACCTTTTGCAACCTCAACAATAACAGGGATAATTGAAAACGCTGTATGTCCAGTACCTGCAAAAATTGTAAGCAAATAAGCTACTATCGGAGCTAGATAGTTTATCTGTTTTGGATTTCTACGTAAAATTTTCTCAGCCGTTTGAACCAAAAAGTCAAGACCGCCAGCAACTTGCATAGCTGTAATAGCCGAGATAACAGAAGCGATAATAAGGATAACATCCATAGGGATGCCCTTCATCTCGACCTTCATACCTAGCATAGCAAGCACGATGACACCAAGACCACCGGCATATCCTACGCCCATACCACCTAGCCTAACGCCTAGGTAGATACCCCCAAATAGGACTATAATCTGCAAAATCAGCATTATATCCATTTTAGACTCCTTTATTTAAAGATTTCGATTAATATTTTAATGTAATGATAATATTTTTATCATTACATTTTATTTAAATTTATCTTACCATACTAGGGTTAAGCATATTTTTTGGCTCTAAAATTTTATCAATCTGCTCTTTTGTCAGATAGCCTCTTTCTAAACAAATCTCGCCAACAGGTCTGCCAGTAGCAAGAGCTTCTTTTGCAATACTTGCTGATTTTTCATATCCGATGTGTGGATTAAATGCTGTTACGATACCAACTGAGCCAAGAACTGATTTTAAGCAAGCTTCAGGGTTAGCTGTAAGTTTTTTGATCGCTTTTTGAGCTAGAGTTCTCATCGCATTTTCAAGAATAACAACAGAGTTAAATAACGCATAAGCAATGCCAGGCTCAAATGCATTTAGCTCAAACTCGCCTCTTTCACTGCAAAGCATTATAGTCACGTCATTTCCGATAACTTCATAGCAAGCCTCACCAACAACCTCAGCAATAACTGGATTTACTTTACCAGGCATAATTGAGCTGCCAGGTTGCATTTGTGGTAGATTTATCTCACCCAAGCCACATCTTGGACCTGAGTTCATTAAGCGAAGGTCGTTTGCGATTTTGCTTAGTCTAACAGCCGCTGTTTTTAATGCACCACTAACGTGAACAAAATCTGCTGTATCTTGAGTAGCAGCGATAAAATCATCAGCTGGTTTAAATTTCACTCCAGTAATGTCACTTAAAATTTTATGAACAGCTACTTTGTAGTCTGGATGGCAGTTAATACCTGTTCCAATCGCAGTCGCACCCATATTTAAAAAGCTCATCGACTCGCGTGCTGCTGTGATTTTTTCAATATCGCTTTTAATGTAACTTGCAAACGCGTTAAATGTATTGCCAAGTGTTGTAGGAACAGCGTCTTCAAGCTCTGTTCTACCCATTTTTATGATGTCTTTATACTCTTTTGCTTTTATTTCAAGCTCATTTTTTAGCTCTTCCATAGCCTTTAAAAGGTCTGTTAGTTTCGCATAAGTTGCAACTTTTATAGAGCTTGGATATGTATCATTTGTGCTTTGACCTAAGTTTGTGTGGTCATTTGGGTGCAAAAACTGATATTCGCCTTTTTTATGTCCCATAAGCTCAAGCGCCACGTTTGAGATAACTTCGTTTGCGTTCATATTCGTAGAAGTTCCAGCACCACCTTGAACCATATCAACTACGAATTGATCAGCATACTCTCCAGCTATGATTTTATCGCAAGCTTTAGCGATGTTATCAGCTAGTTTTGGCTCAAGAACGCCAACCTCTTTATTTGCAAGAGCTGCTGCTTTTTTAATCTGTGCAAATGCTTTTACAAAAAACGGATAATCTTTTAATCTACGTCCGGTCATATGAAAATTTTCAAGTGCTCTGAATGTTTGAACTCCATAATAAACGCTATCGTCTATCTCAAGCTCACCTATAAAATCGTGTTCTTTTCTAGTTGCCATTGTTTACTCCTTATTAGCAAAATATATTGTTGAAATCATAAGCCTTAAATCCTTAGAATAAAATTAAGAAAATAATTTATAATTTTAAACAAAAATTTATAAATATATACAATGCCTATTTTTAGGGACTTTAACGTAAATTTATCGTTTTTAAAATAGCATACTTAAGTTCTAATTTAAAATGATTTTTTAATAATTGAGGAACAAAAAATTTTGATTTTCTCAAAAAAATATCATATTATCGCAGTTTTTTTAAGTTTTATTTAATATATCTTAAAAACTAAATATTGTCTTTATCGTAATTATCCTTAAAATTTAATTTAATATTATAATTTTACATAACTTTTAAAATTTTGTTATAATCATACAAAAAAGGTTAAAAATGCAGATAAATTTAGATGATGTCAAAATCGAGCCAAGCTGGAAAGAGGCACTTAAAGATGAGTTTTTAAGTCCGTATTTTGTCCAAATCAAGCAAAATTTACTAGAAGCTAAACGCACAGGTATAGTCTATCCGCCAAGCAATCTTATATTTAACGCTTTTAACCTAACGCCGTTTAATAGCGTAAAAGTCGTGATTTTAGGGCAAGATCCATATCACGGAGCAAATCAGGCGATGGGGCTTAGCTTTTCGGTGCCAAAAGGGGTAAAAATTCCGCCAAGTCTAGTAAATATCTACAAAGAAATTTACGATGATTTGGGTATAAAAGAGCCAAATTCCGGCGATTTGACATACTGGGCGAAGCAGGGGGTTTTACTGCTTAATGCAACGCTTAGCGTATCAGCAGGAGCAGCGAACTCTCACGCACATTTTGGTTGGCAAACTTTCACTGACGCGGTTATTAAAATTTTAAACCAAAAGCGTGAAAATATCGTCTTTTTACTTTGGGGCAACCCAGCAAAGGCCAAAATTCCACTCATTAACCAAAGCAAACATCTAATACTCGCAGCCGCTCATCCTAGCCCACTTGCTCGTGGGGCATTTTTTGGCTCTAAGCACTTCTCAAAAACAAACGAGTATTTAATAAAGTGTGGAAAAACGCCGATCGACTGGGATTTAAATAATGGCTAGTTAAAAATATTTCTTTGATGAACGTCAAATTCCTTATACTCGCACAAGAGTTTGTCGTTCTTCTTTTTGCAGTCTAAATTTTCTAACTCAAGCACAGTCTGTTCGCATTTGACACTAAATTTGTCATATCTAACGCACTCAAAAGGCTTTTGCTCAATCTTTAAAAAATACTTCTCATCTGACTTGACGACTACTTTTATGTTTTCTAGTTTTGTTAAATTTTCATCAAATTTTATCACTTTTGTTTGGCTACAATTAGGTTTTAAATTTAAAACATAAGATGGAATAAATTTAGTCGGGATGACATAATCTGCATTATAGTTAGCAATATCTGCTAAACGCACAAAATCTCTATTTAAAAACACCAATATCAAAGATAAAAGCATGAGCGATAGGGCAAATTGTATCCTGTAAAGAAAAATTTTATAATTTGAAATCAACCTAGAGATAAACAATATGGTAAAAAATAGACAAATATAGGAGATATTAATCTCATCAAACACAAAATAAACGGCAAAAATAGGTAGCAGATCTACAAAAATTGTAATAGAGACCAAAAATATACTAAACAAAATTTTCTGTGTATAAAAGGTTATATAGCACACAAAAGATATAGACACAAAAACTTGCATAAAAATTAACGTACACAACGCACCTGTGTCAAAATACCTAGTAAATGGTAAAATAAGTAGAAAAAATAGAAAAAAATTATACAAAAAGACAAATATATGATTAAAAAATCTATCATGCTCTTTAAAAATTCTAAATAAGATAAAATTTTGAATAAAAACAAATCCAGCATAAACAATAACAAAAAATCCAACTGGCAAAATCATAAACAAAGAAAACGATATGTCATCTATGGCAACTGATGGGATTTTGTTAATAAATATAAAATATGGCAAACAAAGCAACGCTGCAAAAATCGTAGAAATGGAAAATAAAAAACGTCTTGACCTTTTATAGGTTTTTTCTAAATCAAATCTCATAGCATTGATATTATGTATCAGGGCAAATTCGTTGTTTTTAAAGGTATTAATGCTTTCATAAATTTCAAAAATTTGCTTCTCTTTTTCTAAAAAACTGTTATACAAAGCCCTCTTTTTTAAAAGCTCAGTAGATGATACTTGCATTTTTGCGATATTCACTTCTTCTTCAAGCAGTTTTACAAGCTTTTTGATGGAATTTTCCAATGTCAAAAGCTCTATATTTAGCTTATAAATTTTATCTTCATCAAATTCTTTTATGTTAGATATGGATTTTAGCGGATGAAATTTCGCTTCAAACACTCTTAAATCTTTCAAATAAGATGCTACCTGCTCTTCATCACTACTCGTAGCAATCTGCTTTATGAGATTTGTTAAATTCTGTTTTAACTCAAAAAACTCATCGAGCTTTTTATTGGCCATAATTACTTCGTTGTCTATCTGTATCAAATCTTTAACAACTAGATTTCGCTTAAACACGCCTCTACCTTTTTGATAAAAATTTTAATAATTTTACAAAAACGTCTATAAAAAATCTAAAAAATTTCTTATTTAAATTTAGCTCTTAATATTTTTTAAAAATTCATCAATGTTCGTATCCCAGCCGCTTGTTAAAAGCCCCAAATATGGCTCTTTATCAGCTGTTTTGTGATACGAGCCAAACCCGGTTTGTGGTTTTGGTGTGGTTTTAAAATCACGAATTTCACTCCAAATTTTCATAAAAAGCAGTTCAATCTCATCCTTTAAAACAGCGTAAGTGCTAGAAAAACTCTCATTTTTAGGCTCAAATTCCAGCTCTTTTTGTGCGATAATATCGCCAGTATCAAGCGTGGCGTCTAAAAAATGAACGCTCACACCTTTTGGCGTATCATCAACAAAGCTCCAAAAATTGGGGTCACTACCACGATTAAACGGCAAAAGCGAGATGTGTAGATTAACGGCGGATTTATCAAACAAGCTTAAAATTTCAGGCTTAATCATAAATCGGTAGCCATAGCTTACTAGATATGAAAATTTCAGGCTCTCAATCTCGCTAAATACGAGCTTTTCATCGCTTTGATAAACGCAAAATCCATCATCTACTAAAAAATCAATAAGGCGATTTTGCGCATATCCTAAGAATAAAATTCGCTTACACCCCCCCCCATTTATGCTAAATTTCATTCTTACTCCCTTGTTTTTGGCTATTTTATACCAAATTTGCTAAAATAGGGCAAAAAAGGAGCAAAAATGCAGATACGAAAAGCGACAATTGATGACGCAAAGGCGATAATCGCTCTGATTAAAGAGCTAGCGGAGTATGAGAATTTAAGCGAGGCGGTGGATATTGATGAAAATGTCTTTATTTCACATATTTTTAAGCGTGAATTGGCTCACGTTTTAGTTGCCCTTAATGATGAAAATATCGTAGGTTACGCACTATTTTTCTATTCGTTTTCAACGTTTTTAGGGCGTTCTGGAATTTACCTTGAAGATTTGTATATCAAAAAGGAGTTTCGTGGGCGTGGCATAGGGCTAAATTTCATCAAAGAGTTAGCTAAAATTTGCCGTGATGAAGGGCTTGGGCGACTTGAATGGGAGTGTCTTGACTGGAATGAGCCAAGCATTAAATTTTATGAAAATCTCGGTGCAAAACGCCAAAACGGCTGGATAAAATTTAGAATGACAAAAGATGAGATAAAGCGGATTTAATCCTACAAAGGCTAATTACTAAAAGTCCAACTACTAAAATCAGCATCCACTTAAATCTCTAAAATTTCTAGATAACTACTAGCCGTAAAGTAGCCTATACTTTTACCATTAAACCAAACTGCGTTTTTACCCTGTAACAAAACAGGCAAAACGTAGAAAAACTAAACTTGATAATTAGGCAAATTTGATATAATCGCCCTAAAAAAGGCTTTAAATGTTCGCTCTCAAAGATTAGATAAGGCTATAAGTAATTTAAAAGTGTATTTTTTAGATATAATTTCGAATTAAAGTATAGATAAAATTAAGGAAAAAAATTGAATATATTAGTTGAAAATATTGGCATGATCAGGCAGTCTAATATAGAAATAAATGGTATAACAGTTATTGCTGGAAGTAATGATACTGGAAAAAGCACAATCGGAAAAGTGCTGTTTGCAACCATAAAAAGCTTAAATATTATAAGAAGTAAAAAAAACCCTGACATCGGCAGAACATTGGCTACTTGGTTTAATCTTACTTTTGATGGTAACGCCACATTTGATACTGGAAAGATTTGTTTTTCTGAAAATACTGCAAAAATAGAACTAGGGATAAAAAATAATAACAATAAACATAGAATAACTGTAAATTCATTAAAGGAAGTAAATAATATACCTTTTACTGATGCAACATTTATACATACTCCAATTGTCTTTGATTTAAGTAGTTTTTTTGTAAAGATTTTAAGCATAAAAAACAATATGGACACATACGATATTTTTAGCAATCAAAGAAAAAAAATGAAATTAGATTTTGGCTTTTCTTATCCCGTTACACTTTGGGATTTGCATAATAAAATATATCAAGACAACCCTTTTCCTAATTCTGGTAAATCCAGTAATCTTGCTGGTCAGATTAAAAAAATAATTGGAGGAGAAATAAAAAAGAATTATGATAAATTAAGTTTTGAAAAAAACGTAAAGAATGGCATTTTTAATATCGAAATTTCTAATACAGCATTTGGCATAAAATCCTTTGGTGTGCTTCAACTCATAAATAACAATGGTTATCTTACAAAAAAAAATCTTTTAATAATCGACGAACCAGAAAATCATCTTCACCCAGAATGGCAGCTAAAATATGCACAAATTTTAGTTGAGCTTGCTAGAACCGGTGTTTGTATTCTTGTAAATACTCACAGTCCATATATGCTTCAAGCTATTAATAAATACAGTAATGAAAATAAAATTGTTAAAAATAAAACCAAATTTTACTTGGCACAAACTTTAAAAAACGATTGGCAAAGTGAAATTATCGACAAAACAGAAAATTTAAATGATATTTTTATTAGACTAGCCAAACCGTTGCAAGATATTACTTGGGGGTAGTATATGCTCAATAGATTATTAAATGTTTTGCAAACAACGCCTTATAATATCAAGACTAAAGCCATAGGAAATCTAAAAAATAGCTGCTGCAAAGAACTAGATTATAAAATAATCGATTTTGATGAGGTTAAAGATATATACTGCAAACAAAATAAAAAACCATCTATGGCTTCTTGTGATTGTTTAGATGTTAGCCATAATCGAATTGACTTTATAGAGATGAAAGGATTTGAGAACTTTAAAAAATATAATACTCCATTAAATAAAGAAGTAATAAATAATCAAATAGGAAAGTTTGATTTTGAAAAAAAACTAAAAGATAGCAACCGCATTTTAAATAGTATCTCAAACGAAAATAGCATTGATTTGGCTAAATCTAAAAAAAGATATTTTATAGCAACCGACTTAAACATTAATGACAATCCGCTTGAAACATTAAATATGACGCTTATTTTTTTATCCCACACTTCTAGTGATGATGTAGCAATACACAGAATTCTTAACGAAAAAGTTGAAAATATTTCAGATAATTCTCTTGCTGAAAAACCCAAATTAGTTAGTTGTTGTGAGCTGATAAAATTTTTGCAAGAAGTATGAATGTTCGCTCTAAATTTTCGTCCAAAAACACTTGATGAGATTTGCGGTCAAAGCGAAATTGTCGCTGTTTTTAAAAAATTCATCGCAAATGAGAAGATCCCACACAGCATATTTTACGGGCTTGCTGGGTGCGGTAAAACGAGCTTTGCACGTGCGGTGGCTAGGGCGATGAGCTATGATTTTTACGAGTTTGACGGCGGAAATTTAAAGGTTGATGAGTTTAGAAAAATCCTAAACAACTACAAAAATGCCCTAAATAAGCCACTTTTTTTCATTGATGAGATTCATCGCCTTAGCAAAACACAACAAGAAGCACTGCTTGTGCCAATGGAAAACTACGCTGCAATAATCATTGGAGCTAGCACTGAAAATCCATTTTTCACGCTAAGTTCAGGCATTAGAAGCAGGTCAATGCTCTTTGAATTTAAGCCGTTAAATTCCGCCGATTTTGAAAAACTGCTCTTAAACGTGCAAAAAAATGTGAATTTTAGCATTGAGAATGACGCAAAAGAGTATCTTTTTAAAAGTAGCGGTGGAGACGCTAGGAGTTTTTTAAATTTGCTTGAATTTGCACTCACAATTGATACAAATGTAACCCTACAAAATCTAAAAATTTTAAGGGCAAATGCCGTAAGTGAAGGCGTAAGTAGCGATGATACACACTATGAATTAGCATCAGCACTCATTAAAAGCTTACGTGGTAGTGATATTGATGCATCTCTTTACTATCTTGCAAGACTTATTAACGCAGGAGAGAGTGCTGATTTTATCGCTAGAAGGCTTGTGATTTTTGCAAGTGAAGACATCGGCAACGCAAACCCAAATGCACTAAATTTAGCGACAAATACACTAATAGCAGTTAGCAAAATAGGCTTTCCAGAAGCCAAAATCATCCTATCTCAATGCGTGGTTTATCTAGCTAGTAGCCCAAAATCAAACTCATCTTACTTGGCGATAAATAAGGCGATAAATTACGTTAAAACCGAGCCAAAGCTTGAAATTCCAAAATATCTAATCAACAATTCGCCTGATAAAAAATTCTACAAATATCCGCACGATTTTGGCGGTTGGATAGAGCAAAAATATCTAGAAAAACCGCTCAAATTTTATGAGAGCAAACGTATCGGCTTTGAAAAAACGCTTGATGAGTGGGTGGAGAAAATAAAAAAGTAACATTTTGTAAAATATTAATAAGAATGTTATTTTAAATCAACTCTTTTTTGTAAATAAAATTTTATAATTACAATACTTTACTTTAAATTTACAAAGGGGCGATATGAGATCAATCACAAACAAGATAGCAATAATGCTAATAGTTGCACTCATCGTGTCGTTTTCAGCGATTTCGGTGGCAAGCTACTACACATCTGGTGACAAAGTAGTAGCGCTAGTTAATCAAACTCAAGATAAAATTCTTCAAGATGTCAAAATCACTCTAGATTCGTTTTTTAACGAGCGTCTAAATTTGGCAAAAAAGGTAGCAAAATCGCTCTCAAATCAAGAAAGAGATGGCTACGCAGTAGGGCAAAATTTAAAAAATGCAAAGGCGTGGTCGGCTGATACTATAGATGTCATTTTTGCAGGTTACGAAGCTGATGGGGCGATGTATCGCTCAAGTGGCAAACACCAAACTCCAAAAGATGGCTACGACCCACGAACTCGCGACTGGTATAAGGAGGTAAAAGCAGCAAATAAGCCGATTTTTACCGAGCCATACATGCCAGTTAGCAAAAACGAGCTAGTTGTGGCATTTTCAGCGCCTATCACAAAGGACGGTTCGTTCATAGGCGGTATAGGCGTAAATGCATTTGTTAAAGAACTAAGCGATAAAATTTTACAAATTGGCAAGACTCAATACGGTTACGCCTACATTATGAATAAAGATGGTAAAATTCTTATCCATGAAAATCCTGAAAACATCGGTAAAATCTTTCCTGCGACGCAACAGCTTGTAGAAAAATACAACAAAAAAGATTTTGACAAAAATGGGCTAATATCCTACGTAAATACTAATAGCGAGAGCGTTTTTGCAAAAATTATCCCAGCAAACGAGCAAGGTTGGCTTATTGTAACCGTGCTTGACGCAAACACATTTTCGACAAACACAATGCCTATTTTAAAAACACAAGCGACACTCGCCGTGGTCTTTATAGTGTTGCTATGTTTGTTTGTCTTTTTCTTGCTTAAAAAATCGCTCAGCCCAATTAGCATAATCCAAAATAAGCTAAACGAGGTCTTTGCCTTTGTTACGCACGAAGCACCAGTGCCTTCAAGGCTAGAGATTTACACAAACGATGAATTTTCGCAAATGAGCGATAATATCAACAAAAATATCGACAAGGTCACACAGGGTGTCAAGCTTGACAACACGATGATTTCAGAGCTAAACAATGTCGCAAATTTGATGATAAAAGGAAATTTGGGAGCTAAAATTTCATCAGACCCAAACAACCCAGCGCTTGTTCAGTTAAAAGAGCTTTTAAATACCTTTTTTAACTCAATCTCAAAGAATTTAACAGATGTCGTAGATGTGCTAAACTCATACACCAAAAACGATTTTACCGCGACAATCGAGCTACCAAATGGCATTGAGGGTGAGTTAAAGGATATGATTTTGGGCGTTAAAAATATGGGAAGTGAAGTTTCAAAAATGCTTAATACCAACCTAAATCAAGCTGAAATTTTAGAAAACAGGGCTCAAATTTTAGCCCAAAGTATGAAAGAGCTAACCGACGGCGCAAACTCTCAAGCTAGTTCACTTCAAGAAAGTGCAGCCGCAGTTGAGCAGATGTCAAGCTCAATGAGCGCGGTTAGTCAAAAAACTCAGGATGTAATCCGCCAAAGTGATGAGATAAAAAATATCATCACAATTATCCGTGATATCGCTGATCAGACAAATTTACTTGCCCTAAATGCTGCCATTGAAGCGGCTCGTGCTGGGGAGCACGGACGTGGCTTTGCAGTCGTTGCTGACGAGGTTAGAAAACTAGCCGAACGCACTCAAAAAAGCCTAGGCGAGATAGAGGCAAATACAAACGTCCTAGCTCAGTCAATCAACGAAATGAGCGAGAGCATAAAAGAACAAGCTGACGGTATAAGTATGATAAATCAGTCGGTGGCTCAAATTGATAACCTAACTCGTGCAAACGTTGGCGTAGCAAACCGTACAAACGAAGTAACTGCCGAAGTTGATAATATGGCTAAAACAATCGCGGAAGATGTAAGAAAGAAAAAATTCTAAACACAAAGCCCCCGCCTAAAGCGGGGCAATGCTACTAATCTATAAATTCCGCTTTAAATTTCTCTTCATCAAATGTCTTACCCAAAAAATCGCAAATGCCTACAAGATCACAACGTGCATTTTCAAAACAACTCGTCGCACCAGGACTTGGTGTCATATTAAAAATAATGCCATCATCTGTCTTAATCTTACCCTCGCCGAGCTCTAGTTTACAAGTGTTATGATTTATCACCTGTGGTCTTACACCACCAAATCCGTGTGCATAGTAGATATCGCTCTCTTTTAAGCTTGGGATTATCTTTTTTGCGTCTTTTGCAAATTCTTTTTTATTAAGCAAAGGTATCTCAAACAAGAAATTTCTAAGCATATAATTTCTAATATCATCTTGAGATAGCAGATCTTTTAAAATTTTAAACATGCTAGTATCTAGTCTAAGTGTGCTAAAAAAGTCAAAAAAGCTAGAAAGCCCACGATATCGCTCTAGCTTTGGTATCACAAGTGCCGTTGGTCCAAAGCGAGTACAACCGTCCATCAAAATATCAGGATCGCCGTGAAGTGCGGCAAATGGTAGCTTGTCATTTTGAACCATATAGACCTTGCCGTTTAAAAGACGCTTTTTCGTAAAATAAAAGCTACCAGCCACTGGCAGAGTGCTAAGCTCTAAGCCATAGCCCATTTTATGTGCCAAATAAAGCGAGTGCGCCCCAGCGTCGACGACAACGTAACTTGCACTTATGGACTGATTATCGCTGGTTTTTAGATAAAACGTATCGCCTATCTTTTTAATCTCCTGAACATTGCAGTTTAAGTAAAGCTCAAAACCATCTCCGCCAAGATCTTTTGCGTTTTTCACAAGAGAGTCAGACATCGCGCCAAAGTCCATTGTGGTATATTGACCCTTTGTCGTGCCAATGGCGATAATATCCTCTTTTCGTTCATTTCCACGCTCATCAAAAACCACATTTGGCTCTATCTGTTTTAACTCATCTTTGCCGTAAAGCTCAAGATACGGATAAGTTTGTTTAAAAATTTCATACCTATCTTTTAACTTACAAACCTCATCTTCACCAACGCCCAATGTCATCTTTTGATGAGAAAACATAAATTTTTCATTGTAGCCGTATTTTAAAGCGTATTTGACAGGCATATTTGCTATTTTGCTGACTTTTTGTGCTTTTTGGAGCGTGTAGTTTGTCTCTATGTCGCCAAAATGAATGGTCTGCGAGTTGCCTTTTCCGTTTGAATTTAATGTAGCAACGCCCTCGTATTTTTCCAAAATCGCCACTTTTTTAATATCGCTAAAAGCTGCCAACTCATAAAAAAGTGCCGTCCCAGTAATACCAGCACCAACTATAACTACATCAAAATGTTTTTGTTGCATCTACTCCCCCAAACAAAATTTTGTTATTTTATATAATCACTAGCCTCATACGCCTTGCCACTATCATAGTCGTTTAAAAGTTTTAGCACGATAGGGCTTAAAATCAAAATAGCAATCAAATTTGGCAATACCATAAGTCCATTAAACATATCTGCTAACTCCCAAACGAGTTTTACTTTTAAAAGACTTCCCAAAAACACAAACGCAACAACTAAAATTTGAAAATACTTTATGCCCTTTTTACCAAAAAGATAACGAACATTTATCTCACCAAAATAATACCAGCCAACAATAGTCGTAAATGCAAAGAAAAATAGACACACAGCAATAAAAGAGTAGCCAAAAGTGTGACCCAAAAGGTGCGATGAAAACGCCTCTTGAACAAGCGTAATACCCTCAAAAACAGGCTTACCGACCGCACTAAACTCGATCACACCAGAAGTCAGGATAACAAAAACCGTGATATTTAAAACCACAAAAGTATCTATAAAAACACTCATTACACCCAAAACCGCCTGCTCAACTGGGTGTTTTGTCTTTGCAGCGGCGTGTGCATGTGGAGTCGAGCCCATACCTGCCTCATTTGAAAATAGCCCCCTAGCTATGCCGTATCTCATCGCAGCAGCGATTGTAGCACCTGTCGCACCACCCCAAGCGGCTGAGTGGTTAAATGCTGCTTTGAATATCAAAGCAACAACGCCTGGTATCTCTTTAAAATTTACAGCAATTATCACAAGCCCGACTAAAACATAGCAGATAGCCATTATAGGCACGACTTTTTCAGCAACTCTTGTTATGCGTTTTACGCCACCTATAAATACAATCGTGCAAATTAACGCCAAAACTGCTCCGCTAAACCATTTTGGCACGTTAAATGCACCCTCAAAGCCACCTGTTATTGAGTTTGCCTGAACCATATTTCCCATAAAACCGAGAGCTAAAATAATAGCAACAGCAAAAAAAGTGGCTAAAATTTTGCCAAATTTCCCACCAAGACCTTTTGAGATATAAAACGCAGGACCACCTATAACGTGTCCGCTGTCATCTTTTGTTTTATAAATTTGAGCTAAACATATTTCGGCAAAATTGGTCGCCATACCAAAAAATGCAGCAATCCACATCCAAAAAATAGCACCTGGCCCACCCATAATAATAGCAGTCGAAGCACCAACTAAGTTGCCCGTACCAACCTGTGCCGCAACCGATGTCGCAACCGCCTGAAATGAGCTCATACCATCTTTTCCAGCTGCCTCGCCGTGAAGTGAAAAGCTACCAAAAAGCCTATGAGATGCGATTTTAAATTTAAAAATTTGAACAAATCTAAGCCGTATCGTAAAGTAAATACCTGTGCCACAAAGTAAAGCGATAAGAAAGTATGGTCCCCAAAGAAAGCCATTAATGGTATTGACGATATCGGTTAAAAAATCCATTTTTGATCCTAAATTTGTAAGATAGATGAGCGATTATACTTTGAGAAGTTTTAAGAAAATATAAAAATATACTTATTTTATAAATTTAAGCCATTTTACTAATACTTTTAGTAACTTAATTTAACATAAAAATTTTAATCAAAGGAGAAAAACCCTCCAAAAAAGGAGGGCTAGATCTTATAAAAATCCGTAGAATTTAGCAAATACATAACCAACAGCACAAGATGAGAATACACCGATTAAGCCCGGTATAATAAAGCTGTGATTAATAACATATTTTCCTATTTGTGTAGTTCCTGAGCGGTCAAACTGGATAGCAGCAAGGTCGCTTGGATAAGTTGGCAGGATAAAATATCCATAACAAGCGGTAGCAAAAGCTATAATAACGCCTGGATTAACACCTATAGCAACAGCTAGTGGTACAAATGTAGCAGCTGCAGCAGCTTGAGAGTTAAGGAATTTTGAGATTAGCATACCAATAATAATATACATCCACGGATATGCTTTCATAGCTTCGCCAAGTGAGCCTTTAAGCATTTCAATGTGTGAGTGGAACATCGTATCAGCCATCCAAGAGATACCATAAATCGCAACAAGTGCAACCATACCGCTGTGGAAAATTTCATTTTGAGCGATTTTAGCTGATTTGATACCTGTGTAAATCATCATAACTGAAGCAGCTAGAAGCATAAAAATTTGGATAGTATGAACCATACCAAGAGTTTGTTTGCCTGACTGCTTGTTTGTGATATTTATGTAAGCATTTTGATACTCGCTCTTTTCGCCTTTTGCGTTTATATACACAACAGCACCATTTTCAGCGCGGACAATGCTCTCTTTTTCGCCATTTTTATTTGTTATCTCAACAGCTTGAGCCTTTTGGTTTGCACCCATTTTGCTCTTTGCAACACTTAGCTGAGCAGCTTGAGTTGAGATAGAACCCTCTTTAACAGAAATCGCTTTTAAAACCTTTTTCTCAGTTGGTAAATCAACCATTATCTGAACAACAGCTGCGTCTTTTGATACGTTCCAGCTTGGGCGAAGCTCTTTGTAGTAGCCCAAAACCGCAACAACAGCGATAGCAGCTAAGAATATCCACATTGAGTTCCACTGCTTAGCAGGAAGTTTTATACCGATAAATGATTTTACATCATCAGAGCCGTAAATATATTTTTTCTGCTCAGGATCTTTAAGTTTAGCTTGAAATTCTTCATCTTTATCTAAGTCTTTACCCCTAAAAATAGAGTAAATTCCAATGAAAATCATACCTAAAAATGTAGAAGGGATAGTAACTTTTAATAGGTCAAGATAGCTTGAAAAACCAGCTATAGCCGTTCCAGTTCCAAGCAAAACAGCAACCATAGAAACACCAGCAACAGAAACTGGACTAGCAATGATAGCTAACTGTGATGATATCGTAGTTGCAGCCAAAGGACGCTCTGGGCGTATACCGCTCTTAATAGATACGTCATAGATAATAGGAAGCAAGGTATAAACCGTGTGTCCTGTTCCACACAAAATTGTTAGCAACCAACCGCAAAATGGAGCTAAAATACATACAAATTTTGGATTTTTTCTTAGCACTTTTTCAGCTATCTGAAGCATAACATCAAGACCGCCAGTAGCCTGAAGAGTCGCACTAGCAACAACAACAGCCAAAATAGTTAAAATAACATCAACCGCTGGTTTTCCAGGTGCCATACCAAAACCAAACACTAGGATTATAAGACCTATACCGCCTAATATACCAAGTGCCATACCGCCTTTTTTTGCTCCGTAGAACAAACAACCAAGCACAACTATTAGCTGAAGCGTAAATTGCGTGCTTTCACTCAAAGATGTTAAAAATTCCATCTTTTCCCCTTTAAATTAAATGAAGTGCTGAAATTATAAATTCTTTAAAATTAAAAAATAATTAAAAATATTTAAATAATTCATTTAAATTTATACAAAATTTACGCTATTTGCAGTTATCTCTTAAGTTTTACAAAACACGAAAAACTCATACTTGAAAGATTAAAATCGTAAATTTAATGGAGAAAATATTAAATAATTCATTTAAATTTATGTTTAAGATATATATTTTTTAGATATAATCTGCAAACATTTCTCTAAAGGGGCAAAAATGAACGTTTCTATAAAATACGGCAAAGACGATAGTTTTAATATAAACATCGACGATAAAAATTTAGTTGGAATTTACGAGCCAAACGAGGTTAAAAAGCAAGATGAGCATAAGCTTATCAAGGACGCTCTTGCAAATCCTATAAATCAAGCAAATTTTGATGATTTTATCAACACAAACGATAAAATAGTAATAATCGTAAATGACGGCACACGCCCCACCCCAACTTCAAAAGTTTTAGCCCAAATTTATCCAAAACTACGCGATAAAGATAAAATTTTCATCATCGCAAATGGTTGTCACAGAGATCCAACAGTAGATGAATACTATATGATATTTTCAAAAGAGATTTACGAAGAGGTCAGCAAAAAGGGCGAAGTCCATAGCCATAACGCAAAAACAGATGAGATGAGCTATCTTGGCGAGAGTAAAAACGGCACACAGATGTATCTAAATAAAATAGTAGCACAAGCCAAAAAGGTAATCGTCATAGGCTCAGTTGAACCACACTACTTTGCAGGCTACACAGGTGGTAGAAAGGCATTTTTGCCTGGTACAGCAAGATATGATACGATCGAGCAAAATCACAAACTAGCCCTAAGCCAAGACGCACAAGCCCTAAGACTTGATGGCAACCCAGTTCACGAAGATATGATTGACGCGATGAAAGTTTTAGCAGGAATCGATGTCTTTGCCATTATGACGGTGTTAGATAGCGATCACGGGGTTTATTATGTAAGCTGTGGCGATCTAAATGATAGCTTTTATGATTGTATTAAAAAGGCTGACGAAGTATTTTGTGTTGACATAGCACAAAAGGGCGATATCGTAATAAGTGTAGCTCCATACCCAATGGACGTTGATTTATATCAAGCACAAAAAGCCTTAGATAACGGCAAACTAGCACTTAAAAAAGATGGCGTTTTAATAATGGTCGCAAAGTGCCGAACTGGCATAGGTCCAGATACATTTTATAAGCTTATGAGCTCAGCAGACACACCACAAAAGGTAATTGATAAAATAGCCGATGGATTTCATCTAGGATATCACAAAGCAGCAAAGATGGCTGAAATTTCACTTTGGGCAAAGACTTGGGCTGTAAGTGATCTAACTGATGAACAGATGAAAGCTGTGCATTTAAAGCCATATCACGACCTACAAACTGCAATCAATGACGCATTAAAAGATCGCGGAGATGACGCAAAGATAGTTATACTACCAGCTGGTTCTATAACAGTTCCAAAAGTAAAATAATGATAATTTACTATGACGCAAGTGCAGGAATAAGTGGCGATATGAATATCGCTGCCCTGCTTGAACTTGGTGTAAATTTTGATGAGTTAAAAGATGAGCTTTTAAAGCTTAATCTTGCAGATGAGTATGAGTTAGAGCTAACAAAGGTCGTTAAAAACGGCATAAGTGCGAGTAAATTTGATGTCAAACTAAAAACACACACTCACGAGCGAAGCTTTAAGCAGATAAAAGAGCTTATTCAAAGCTCAAATTTAAGCCAAAATGTAAAAGATAGAGCCATTAGCATATTTACAACAATAGCCGTTGCCGAAGCAAAAATTCACAACAAACAAATTGATGATATACACTTTCACGAGATAGGTGCTACTGATAGTATTATAGATATCGTTGGAGCTTGTATATGTTATGAAATTTTAGGCATTGATGAGTTTGTAAGCTCATCTATTGAGCTTGGTGGTGGCATAGTAAAGTGCGAACACGGAGAGCTTAGTGTGCCTGTCCCTGCTGTGTGCGAGATTTTATCTGGCAAAAATGTAAGCATAAATAGGGCAAATTACGAGATGACTACGCCAACAGGTGCTGGTATTTTAGCCACTCTTTGTAAAGACTCTGTACAAAGGCAAAATTTTAATATTAAAAAGATAGGTTATGGAGCAGGAAGTAAAGATAACGAAAATTTCGCAAATGTCTTAAAGATAATGCTTTGTGAAAAATCCACGCAAAATACAACAAACGTGATGATAGAAACAAATATTGATGATATGAGTGCCGAAAGTCTAGCATTTGCCTGTGAAGTGCTATTAAAAGCTGGTGCAAATGATGTTTTTTGCACACCAATCATAATGAAAAAGGGCAGAGCTGGTGTCAAACTAAGTGTATTAGCAAAGCCAAACGACGCACAAAAGCTTAAAGAGCTTATCTTTACTCACACTAGTGCAATCGGACTAAGGGAGTATGAGGTTAGCAAATGCGAACTGCCTCGCAAGGTTAAGAGCGTAAATACAAAATTTGGCGAAGTTAGGGTTAAAATTTCAGATTTTAACGGCAAACAAAAGGCAAAAGCCGAATTTGAAGATTGTAAAACATTAGCCATAAAACACAACGTAAGCATTGATGAAGTAGCAAAAGAGGCACTAAGTGAGAAAAATTGAGCAGTTAAAAGAGCAGTTAATAGGCTATAAAAACCTAGCAGTTGCATTTTCAGGCGGAGTAGATAGCTCATTTTTACTAAACGTTGCAAACGAAGTTTTAGGCAAAAATGTATCTGCATTTACGATAGATAGCCCATATATGGCAAGGTATGAGATAGATGAGGCAAAGGAGTTTTGCAAAGAAAAAGGCATAAATCACATCATCATAAACGCACAAATTTCAGAGCAGATCGCGACAAATCCACTAATGAGATGCTACTTTTGCAAAAGCAACGTGTTTAAAATGTTAATAGCAAAGGGGCGTGAGCTTGGCTTTGAAAATTTTGCAGATGGGACAAATAAAGATGACTTGGGTGAGTTTAGACCAGGACTTAAAGCACTAAGTGAGCTTGGCGTCATAAGTCCGCTTACCATTTTTACAAAAGATGAGATTAGAAAATTTTCAAAAGAGCTTGGTCTAAAAACACACGATAAGCCAAGTTATGCCTGTTTGCTAACTCGTTTGCCACAAGATTATAAATTTAGCTTAGATGATATAAAAATAGTTGAACTAGCAGAAACAACGATGATGAGCTACGGATATAAAAATGTCCGTGCTAGATATGACACAAAATGCATAAAAATAGAGCTAAATCAAAAAGATATGTCTAAATTTTTAGCAGATGAAAATTTCAAAGAGATCATAAAGACATTAAACAGCCTTGGCAAACACGATATTGTGCTTGATTTAAAGGGTTTAAGACAAGAAGTTTTAAAATGAATGAAAGAGAAATTTTAGATATTTATAGTGCTATAAAATGTGGCAAACTTGATGAGAACGGGCTTATAAACGCCCTTAAAAACTACCCATTTGATGATATTGGTTGTGCTAAGATAGATCGCCAAAGAGAGCTTAGAAACGGCGTTTCAGAGGTCATTTATGGTGCTGGTAAAACTGCAAATGAGATTAAAAAAATCGTAGAGCATATCACAAGCTACGATAAAAACATGCTAATAACTAGAACAAATGAAGAAGTTTTTAACCTACTTAAGCCAAATTTTAACGATATAAGCTTTAATGAGCGAGGCAAAACGATAAGCATACGAGTAAAGCCAATAAGCCTAACCGATAGTTTTATAGCCATCGTATCGGCTGGGACATCTGATATGGCAGTTGTTGAAGAGGCTTATGAAAGTGCTTTAATGCTAGGAAATAGCGTAAAAAAAATAACAGATGTTGGGGTAGCTGGAATACATAGGCTATTTTTAAAGCTAGATGAGATAAGAGATGCCAGGGTTGTAATCGCAGTTGCTGGTATGGAGGGTGCACTTCCTAGCGTTATAGCTGGACTTGTAGATAAGCCAGTAATAGCCGTGCCAACTAGTGTCGGCTATGGGACTAGCTTTGGTGGAATTTCTGCACTCTTATCTATGCTTAATAGCTGTGCAAACGGTATAACGGTCGTAAATATCGACAACGGATATGGTGCTGCATATAACGCAAGTATTATAAATCATCTTTAATTACTAACGCTCAACTAACGCGTTAGTAACGCACGTTATTAACCTTTAAAAAATCACGCAAATCATCGTATTCACTTTTTTCAAAGTATCGCCATTTACCCTCTTTTAGCATACCTAAATCAACCCTGCCAAAGCTAACACGCTTTAAGTCCATAACTTCAAGGTCAAAGTAGCCAAAAAACCTTCTAAGTTCGCGGTTTTTACCCTCGTTTATCATCACTCTAAGCTTTGTATAACCACCACTGCTACCAAAAATTTCAAACGAAACAAACGGGGCAAATTCCATTGATGTTATTTTGCTTTTTGCGTGAGCACCCTTTGTTGCGTCACTGGCAAAAAAGCCCTCTCTCATCGCTATTTTTACCTCTTCGTTTATCTCGCCCTTTATTTTTAGGTAGTATTCACGCTCAATGTTGCTATTCATCAAAGCAGTCGCAATCGCTGGTGCGTCCGTAAGCAAAAGCAGTCCTTCACTCGCATAATCAAGCCGTCCAATGCTTACAAATTTAGAAAATCCGCGTGGCAAATTATCATAAATAGTCTTTCGACCCCTATCATCTTTTTTAGTTACTAGCTCACCCTTTTGTTTGTGATAAACTATCATCGTAAAATCTTTTTTTAGCTTTACAAGCTTACCATTTATCTTTACCTTATCATCATCACTAACACTAACAAACTCACCAACAACTCTGTTATTAACGCTAACCTTGCCTTGTTTTACTAGCTCATCAGCCTCACGGCGTGAGTAGTTTGTGTTATGAGAGATGAATTTATTTAGACGCATTTTTTGCATTATTTTAACCCCAAACTTGTTAGATCGTGTATGTGAAGTAGTCCTAAAATTTTGCCATTTTTAGCTACTATTAGAAGTTGAATTTTGTATTGCTCTATAACACTAAGTGCGTCAATGGCTAACATATTCTCATCATCAATTGTTTTTGGATTTTTAGTTGCGTAGTTTATGGCTTTGTCGTTTATGTCAAAATTTTCGCTCATTAAAGCACGTCTTAAATCGCCGTCACTTAAAACAGCTACTAACAAACCGCTTTTATCTGTTAGTAAAACGTTACCTATTTTGCCGTGTGTCATTGTATCTATCGCAGTTTTTAAACTAACATCATCACTAACAACTGGCAAATTTTGTGTTAGCATTACATCCTTTACTTTAACAAAAAGTCGCCTACCAAGTGCTCCACCCGGATGAAAATTTGCAAAATCCTCTTTCTTAAAATCACGCTTTTTCATAAGACAAACAGCCAAAGCGTCGCCTAATGCTAACGTTAGCGTGGTTGAACTTGTCGGAGCGGCGTTTAGCGGACAAGCTTCTTTGTCAATGTCAAGCTTTAAAAGAACATCACTAAATTTTGCTAACGTGCTACTAACATTTTTACTCATACCAATAACACTAACACCAAAACGCTTTATGTGAGGCAAGATTTTTGTTAGCTCATCACTCTCTCCGCTAAAACTAATGGCTAAAACTATGTCGTTTTTTTCTATCATACCAAGGTCGCCGTGCATAGCCTCTGTTGGGTGCAGAAAAAAGCTAGGTGTGCCAGTGCTAGCTAACGTAGCTGCGATTTTAGCACCGATATGACCGCTTTTGCCAACGCCAGTTACCACGACTTTGCCCTTTGAGTTTAGTATCAAACCCACCGCTTTTTCAATCTCGTTACCTAAAATTTCGGCATTTCTTAAAAGCTCATTTGCTTCAAGTCTTAGCACGTCTTTTGCGATATTTACAAGCTCACTCATCTTAATGCCTTACATTATATATATTATCGGCACAATTGTCGGATATTTTTTGACTTTTCTAAAAATGTGCTTTCTAAGGACTTGGCGGATCTGGCTTTCAAGCATTCGGTTGTCTTTTAAAAGCTCCTCTTTTACGTTGCTTAAAAACTGCACCAAAATTTCTTGCATCTCTTTGCTAAACTCAGCATCTTGCTTATTTGCAACAAGCCCGTAGCTAATAACGCGAGGTTTGCCAATTAGCGTTTGGTTATGACTTGAAATTTGAGCTATTATCATTACCACACCAGCCTCGGCTAAATTTTGGCGGTCAATGACGACATCATCGGCGATTTGCTTATTTATTTGATTGTCAATAAACACTTTGCCTGTCTTAACGGTCTTAACACGCTTCATATATTTTTGGCACACCTCAACCTGATCGCCGTCACTCATAAGATAAACATTTCTCTCATCTACACCGCAGCTTATCGCCGTTTCTTTGTGCTTTGCGATATGGTTATACTCGCCGTGCACTGGCAAGAAGTATTTTGGCTTAATAAGCCTAATCATCAGCTTTTGCTCCTCTTGTGCGGCGTGCCCTGAGACGTGAATTTCGCTAAAATCCTGATACGCTACGTTTGCACCTGATTTTATTAAGAAATTTAGCACCCTTGAAACACTGGCTTCATTGCCCGGTATTGCTTTTGAGCTGATTATTACTTGATCGGTTGGTTTGATTTTTATATATTTATGCTCGTCAGTTGCCATTCGGTAGAGTGCTGACATCGTTTCGCCCTGTGAGCCGGTTGTCACGATTAGCACTTCGTTGTCTTTAAATTTGCTAACTTCATTTGCGTCAATGAAAATTTTGCGGTCAAGTTTAATGTAGCCTAACTCCATTGCCGTAAATAAATTTCGCTCCATACTACGTCCGATGACACAAACCTTTCGGTTGTATTTTAGCCCCCACTCAATGGCTTGATAAACCCTGTGGATATTTGAGCTAAACGTGCTCATTATCACGCGTCCATTTGCCTTTGAAAAGATTGCGTCAAAGGTCTTGCCTACGCTACTTTCGCTCTTTGTAAAGCCCTCTTTATAGCTGTTGGTGCTATCGCTTAGTAGGCATAAAACACCCCTTTCGCCGTAATATGCTAGGCGTCCTAAATCGGTTGGATACCCGTCAATTGGCGTGTGATCTATCTTAAAATCGCCCGTGTGAATGATAGTGCCAGCCTTTGTCGTAATCGCTAACGCCGAAGCGTCAATGACAGAGTGCGTGATATGTATCCACTCTATCTCAAAGTCACCTATTAGGTAAGGCTTTCGCTTCTCAACCGAGCGAAAGAGTGAGCGTTCGCTTTTTAGTCCGTGCTCTTCAAATTTATTATTTATCATACCAAGCGGCAAAGGCGTGGCGTAGATTGGGAATTTAAACTCCTTAAAAAAGTAAGGCACGGCACCTATGTGATCTTCGTGTGCGTGAGTAATGATAATGCCACAAACCTTGTCTTTTATCTTTCTAACGTAGTCAAAATCAGGTATTAAAATATCCACGCCGTGCATACCCTCGCTAGGAAAACTCATACCAATATCAACGATAATTGCACTCGTTTCGGTTTCAAATATCGTCATATTACCGCCGATCTCGCCAAGCCCGCCAAGTGGAGTTATGCGAATTTTGTGTTCGCTTGAATTTAGATATTTAAGCGGTTCTAAGACTAGCTCGTGAGTTGCATTATTTTTTTGCATTGCGTTTGCGATATCTTGTTGCCACGGCTCATTGCCATTTAGTTTAGCAGGCAAATTTTTCTTTGGTTTTTTGTTTCTCTTTTTTGGTGTTTTTTGCTCACTATCACTAACGCCGTTAGTTATATTAGCGTTAGTGTTGGTCTCTTGTTTGTTAGTGTTTTTTTTATTTGGATTTGGCTTATTTTTTGCCTTTTTTTGTGGCATTTCATCATCAAATGGAGTTGCAAAAAAGTTATCAACCACATCTTGTGTTTGGCTAACGTTAGTGTTTGTTAGCCCATCTTTGTTAGTTTTATTTTTGGGACGAAAACGGCGTCTTTTGTTTGGTTTGCCGTTAGCTTTGTTCTCGTTGTTTTCGTTCATTTTTTGCCTTTATTAAGTTATAAATTTCTAAATATAAGGCGACATTTAACTCGTGAGGACGTAAATTTAAAGCTAAATTTAGCTCGTTAAAGATGAGATTAATTAAGCTTTTATCAAATTTAGAGCTTAAATTTTTAAACAAAGTCTTTCGTGGTGCCATAAACGCAACACGTAAAAATTCCTTGAAATTTTCATAATCATTAAAATTACTAAAAATTTCAAATAAATCTCTATCTTTTTGTATCTTTAAGACTGATGAAACCACCTTTGGGGCTGGGCTAAAACACTCAGGCGACACATCAAAAAGTAGTTCGCTTTTAGCATTTAGGTTCGCTAAAATTCCAAGTGCGTTCAAATCGCCATTTTTACAGGCAAATTTCATAGCAACCTCTTTTTGCACCATTACAATAATGCAAACACAAAGCGAATCAGCAAGTGCGTCAATTATCATTTTTGTCGCGACATAATATGGTAGATTTGCCACCAAAATATATGGTGTTTTGCACAAACTACCCTGCTCTTGCCTTGCTAAAACAGCATCTTTATTTATCAGTCTAAATCGTCCCTCATCTAGCTCGTTTTTAAATTTTATCTCTAAATTTGCTATTAAATCACTATCAATTTCGTAACTTATTAGATTAAATTTTGCATTTAAAAGCCAGAGAGTCAAATCACCTAAGCCAGGCCCAATCTCAACGACATTACCGCCAAAATCCGGCGTAGTCTGCTTGGGAATCGCTTTGATGATCTTATCTAAAACACTGCTATCTTTTAAGAAATTTTGTCCAAAATGCTTCTTTGCTCTTACCAAAAATATCCTAAACTGATTAAATTTCGCCGATTGTATCTAAAGTTTGCTTAATTTTAAGAAAAATAGGGCATTAAGCTTTATTTAGTTAAAATCAGTAAAAATTAAAGGCTTAAAATGACTTTTGCAAAACGCATAATCCCTTGCCTAGACGTAAAAGATGGACGAGTGGTAAAGGGTGTAAATTTCGTAGGGCTTGTTGATGCTGGCGATCCAGTAGAGGTCGCAAAACGCTACAACGCCGAGGGTGCTGACGAACTTTGTTTTTTAGACATCACGGCTTCACATTTAGGCAATCAAACTATCGTTGATGTCGTTAAAAAAGTTGCTCGTGAGCTTTTTATACCACTAACGGTTGGTGGTGGGATTAGAGAGATTGACGATATTTCAAGGCTTTTAAACGTGGGTTGTGATAAAGTAAGCCTAAATTCGGCTGCAATAAACAATCCAAATCTCATAGATGAATCGGCTAAAAAATTTGGCTCACAATGCGTAGTTGTCGCCATAGACGCAAAAAAAACAGCCAACGGATATAACGTTTTTATAAACGGCGGTCGGATTGACACTGGACTTGACGCATTTAGTTGGGCAAAAGAGGTGGCAAATCGTGGTGCTGGGGAGATTTTGCTAACCTCAATGGACAAAGACGGCACAAAAGACGGCTTTGAGCTGACGCTAACTGGCACGATGAGCCGTGAGCTAAGCATCCCAGTCATCGCAAGTGGCGGAGCCGGGCAAATGGTGCATTTTAAGGACGCATTTTTAGCGGGTGCGGACGCAGCTTTGGCTGCTAGTATTTTTCACTTTAAGCAGATTGAAATTTTAGCCCTTAAAACGTATCTGTCACAAAACGGCGTGAAAGTGAGAGTGTGATTAATCGAAAATTTACTCGCTCCTTTAAAACGCTCTTTTTAAAATCATAAAATATCAATAATATCATTTTGAATAAAAAATTTAATGATAAAAAATCATGGCCTAAAAACGTTCAAACCATCAAAAAATCAGTTGAGTAATTTTTATAGCAACCTATAAATTTTCATTATCAAAGACTTAAAATCATAAATTTTATATACTTTCACAAGCTATTTTATAAGCTATTTGTCGTTTTCGTCCGATTTTTCCTAGCTCACACGCTTTTTTGAAGTATTCTTTTTGGATATTTGTATCGCCATAAATTCCACTTAGAGTCGCAAAGGCAAAACACGATAAAATCTGCCCAAATCACACACCTTTTTGCTGTAATCACAACCTTTTTTCTTCTATTTCTACATTTAAGCCATTTACAAACTCCAACAAGCATCGGCAACCTTGCCGTCACAGGCTTTATTAAACAGCTCTACTGCCTTTTTGTAATCCTGTTTCACGCCATTACCAAACGCATAAGCATTGCCAAGTTCGTAGCAATCTGACATATTTTGTTATCACAACTACTTTGTAACTCTGAAATTTTAGCCTCATTTGCAAAGGCAAAAACACTTAAAAACAAAATAAATTTTTTCATCTTAATCCCTTTTATAAACTTTTGCTAAAAACATTTTTGAGAGTTTTTCTGTCTTATCATCGTCGGTTCGGACGATCTCTTTTAGGCTGACACTCTTATCTGTATTTACAAAAAAACTAAATTTATATGTTCGTGAGGCTATCTGTTTTGGCATCTCGCCCATCCAAAATACGTTTGATTCTCTCTGGAGCACTTAGGTTAAAATGCCAAAGAAAATACACAGTTGCCTAAAAATCAGCCTTCTTTTACGTTATATTTGCTTAAAAGTTTATTTTAATGCCATTTTCATCGCACTCGGTCTTTGTAATGTTATAAAATTTATTAGCCACACTTAGCACATTTTCAAGGCTAAAATCCATTTTACAACTCTTATTTAGAGTTTTAAGGCGTATGAGATAGATTTTTGCTTCTCGTTATCGGCTATCTTGACCGCTTTGTTGTATAAGGTGTGGTTTTAAAAATATCCATATTTAATTTGCTATAGACTATATAAAATACGATTATTTTTCAAAAATTATCCTAAAATTTATCGCTTTTTTGATATGATTACTAAAATTTTATAAAGGCTGCAAATGATAGTTTGTGCTGGTAAGAGCGAGAGTTTTGACTTTGCTACACCAATAGGTGTTGGGCTTGTTGAGAGTGCGATAAATTTAACTGAAATTTTATGTAAAAAGATGCCAAATCGCATTATATTTATTGGTTCGGCTGGGCTTTACAAAGAGGGGAATTTGTTTGAAATTTTTGAGAGCCAAAATGCTGCAAACATTGAAATTTCGCTACTTGACGCAAAGTCATACGTACCTGTTCCACAAGAAATTTTCAACGATGTTTCACACGAAACATTCATAAACTCATCAAATTTTATCACAAAAGATGAAGCTTCAGCACATAAGCTTTTTAATCTCGGGGCGTATGCTGAAAATATGGAATTTTTCTCGGTTTTATCGGTCGCAAAAAAGTTTCAAATACCTGCTCGTGGCATATTTATCGCTACAAATTTTTGTAACGAAAACGCACACAAGGACTTCATCACAAATCACACTCTTGCAAAAGATATTTTGTGCGAATATCTAGAACACAAGGGGATTATTTGAGAAATTTACTAGATTTGACGCTTTGTGAGCTTGAAAACGAACTAAATCCAAAATTTAGAGCCAAGCAAATTTACGAGTGGATTTACAAAAAATACGCAAACAGTTTTGACGATATGACAAACTTACCAAAGGATATGCGTGAAAAATTAAGCCAAAATTTTCACTTTGAGCCGTTAAAATGCGTCCGTTCTGAAACGAGTAGCGACAAGAGCATAAAATATCTTTTTGAGGCAACTGACGGCTCACGTATTGAAAGCGTACTTTTACCAATGAAAGAGGAGCTAACGCACGAGGACGGCGGTATCAAACGCCACGCCAGATACACGATCTGTGTTAGCTCACAAGTAGGCTGTCGTATGGGCTGTTCGTTTTGTCTAACGGCAAAGGGCGGACTAACTAGAAATCTCACGCCCGGCGAAATCGTAGGGCAAATTTTATGGATAAAAAAAGCGAACAATATCCCATACGAACGCCGTATAAACATCGTATATATGGGTATGGGTGAACCGCTTGATAACCTCGAAAATGTCGCAAAAGCGGTGCAAATTTTAAAAGAAAACGACGGACTTGCGATCGCTCCACGTCGCCAAACCATATCAACCAGCGGTCTAGCAAGTCAGATAAAAAAACTCGGTGAAAAAAATTTAGGCGTTTTACTTGCCATATCACTTCACGCTACAACTGATGAGCTTAGAACGAAGCTAATGCCAATAAATAAGGCATACAACATAGAAGCCGTAATGCAAGCGGTGCGTGAATTTCCAGTTGATATGCGTAAGCGTGTGCTGTTTGAATATCTCGTGATAAAGGGGCTAAATGACAGCATAAAGGACGCAAAAACGCTCGTAAAGCTACTTCACGGCATAAAGGCAAAGGTAAATCTCATCTACTTTAACCCACACGAAGGTAGCGAGTATACTAGACCAGACACAAAAACAATGGTGGAATTTCAAGACTATATGTCGGCTCACGGTGTAAGTTGCACAATACGTCAGAGCAAAGGACTTGATATTTCAGCAGCTTGCGGTCAGCTAAAAGAGCGAAGCAAGGAGGACGGATATGAGCGGACTTGACATAGCGCAACTTATTTTTATAGTTATCGTCGTAGTGGGCGGACTTGGAATGATACTAAAAGTTTTAAGGGATGAGAAAAATGTTTAATTTTGCGACGTTACAAAAGCGGACTAAAACTAATCCGCTTATATCAAGCCACGCCTCCGAGCTTCTTTGATATAATGGCTATTGTTTGGCGATTTTTTCAGAAGCTCTCTGATTTTTTCGTCGCTTAACTCTTGCAATTTATATTCCATAGTTTCAAGGGCACTATTTAGAACTTCTTTACCAACTTTTTTTACATTTTCCCAAAAGCCCATTCTTCCTCCTCTTTTGTTTCATCATCTTCCTCATCTTGATACAGGTCATCAATATTTATGCCCTCAGCATTCATTAACTCCCACTCATTATCATAAGTGCCATCTTCTAGCATTTTTCTATATTTTTCTACCATTTCAGCCATTACTTCTCCTTATTTTTGTTGTTTTTTTACGTTTCTCATCACCCTCTTTTTGACTAGGAGTTCTATCATTTCCCTTATTTGTCCTATGGTCGTGTCCGCCATCATTTTTTTGACCGCCCGTACTTATGATACCTTTTTTGTTAATATCAATAATAATTTCTCCTTTATAAAAATAAATAAGTATGCCATAAAATCGTATAAATTTTTAAGGCATAAAATGACAAATTTAACTCAAAGAGATATGGCTGGAATTTTAAAAATAGACACAAAGACGATTTACAATTGGCGTAAAAATAAGCCAGAACTTTATAGGATTGTAATGCTAGGATTTAAATTTGACGAGCTATTAAAACAAAGTAGAGAAAATTTAACAGAACTTGAAAATATCGCAAAAGAAAATGAAAATTTCAGACTAAAATAGCCGAATTTAATCGGCTATTTTTTACCCCAAAAATTCCTTCTTAAAGTATTCTTGTCCGGCTTTGCACAAAGGACAGGCGTTTGGTGCTTTTTTACCACGATGGACGTGTCCGCAAACCTCGCAAACCCAAATCTCCTCATCATCACTACTAAAAAATCCCTCATCTTGCAGTATTCGTTTTAGCTCCAAATACTCACGCTCGTGTTCAACCTCAACCTTACCAATAGCGTTAAATAGCCTCTCAATATCCCTTAATCCCTCCTCTTTTGCAATAGCTGCAAACTCAGGATACATTATCTCATGCTCGTATCTTTCGCCCTGTGCTGCTGCGATTAGATTTGCGTCCATTTTGTCAATCGGATCGTTTATCAGCTCGTGATAGCGTTTAAACTCTGCTCTTGCGTGCCACTTCTCATTCTCAGCCGCCTCGTAAAAGTGCCTTGCGATAGCGTGATAACCAGCCTCTTTTGCTATATCTGCGTAAAGTTCGTATTTATTTCTAGCTTGACTTTCTCCTGCAAACGCTTTCATTAAATTTATAGCCGTTAAATTTTCAGTCACGCAAACCATAGGCTCCGAGCAGCAACTTAACGTCCCGCCACCGACATTTTGCACCTCAACTTCATTGCCACATTTTTGACATTTATACGTTTCGTATTTTCTCATTTTTACTCCTTAATTGATAAAATGAAATTATACAAATTTATTATAAAACTCATCTTTAAAGTCCATTTTGCTCTTAAATTCATATTTTTGTCCGTCAAATTCAAACGAAATTTCATCAGCGTGAAGCAAAAGTCTATCCGCACCCGTTAGATTTATCCGCTCAATTTGGCTTAGTTTGCCATCTAAAATATCGCTAATTTGCGTTTTATTTAGCCCATAAAGCGGTTCGCCTAAAATTTTATGTCCCACGTGAAACAAATGCAGTCTAATTTGGTGCTGTCTGCCAGTTATCGGGTAGCAACGAAGCAGTGTAATGTTAGAAAAACGCTCTAAAACCTTAAATTTCGTTACTGCCTTTTTGCCATTTTCGCAAATTTTCATACGAGTTTTTATATCATCATAATCATCGGCCAAATCCATAGCCAAATCAACGCAAAATTCATCTAAATAAACTCTATTAAAAACCACGGCTAGATAGCTTTTTTTAACTTTTCGGCTTTCAAAAATTTGTTTTAATTTAACCTGTGAAATTCTATTTTTAGCCACCACGATAAGTCCGCTAGTCTCTCTATCAAGTCTGTGAGCCACACTTGCTTCTCGTCCAAAAAGCGACCAAATTTCATCATTTAGGCTATACTTACAATGTCTGCCATTTGGGTGACTTAGCACACCGCTTGGCTTATCAAAGACCGCAAAGTCGCTAAACTCATAAATCGGCTTTAACCCAAGCGGACGGCACTCGTAATCAATAAGGCTTACGACGCCCTTTAAAATAGCATTTTTCTCGCTCACCAAAACGCCGTTACAATGAAGCCTTGCCCTATCAATCAAACGCTGAGCCGTTTTCGTATCGTATCCGTTTTTTAGCAAAATTTCATAGGCTTTTTCGCCGTTTGCAGTTGCAATTTTTTTATTTACGTAGGGCAAATTTTTCCTTTTAAGCTAAATTTTATAGGAATTTAACCAGCCTATAAGAGCCATTTTTATATAATCCATAATTCTAAAATTATACTAAAATTTTGTAAAAGGCAGATTATGGTAGAGCGATATTCACGTAAGATTATGAGTGAAAAATGGACGCAACAGGCAAAATACGATGCGTGGCTAAAAGTGGAGCTAGCGGCGGTTAGAGCGTGGAATAAGCTTGGTTTTATTAGCAATGAGGACTGCAAAAAAATCTGTCAAAACGCAAAATTTGACGTAGCTAGGATTGATGAGATTGAGCTTACAACAAAGCACGATGTCATCGCATTTTTAACAAGTGTAAGCGAAAGCCTTGGCGATGAGAGCAGGTTTGTGCATTTTGGTATGACTAGCTCAGATTGCATTGACACAGCTGTCGCACTTCAAATTCGTGATAGTTTAGAGCTAATTGAGGCTGATATCGCTGAGCTTCTTGAAGCGATAAAATCACGTGCGATTGAACACAAAAACACACTAATGGTCGGACGCTCACACGGAATTCACGGAGAGCCGATAACCTTTGGATTAGTTTTAGCCATTTGGTATGATGAGATCGTTCGTGCCTTAGAGCTTTTAAAACACGCAAAAAAGGTCATCTCAGTTGGTAAAATTTCAGGCGCGATGGGTAATTTTGCACACGCACCACTTGATCTTGAAGAGCTAACTTGTGCCGAGCTAAATTTGTCCCCAGCCCCAGCGTCAAATCAAGTAATCCAGCGCGACCGCTACGCACAGGTGATGAGTGCGATTGCGATTTTGGCTTCAAGCTGTGAAAAGATCGCTGTTGCCATTCGCCACTACCAACGCACCGAAGTTTATGAGTGCGAGGAGTATTTTAGCCCCGGTCAAAAAGGCTCATCAGCGATGCCGCACAAGCGAAATCCGGTGCTAAGCGAAAACGTAACTGGACTTTGTAGAATGCTTAGAAGCTACGCACTACCAGCAATGGAGAACGTAGCGCTTTGGCACGAAAGAGACATCAGCCACAGCTCGGTTGAGCGTTTTATCCTGCCTGATGCGTTTATCACGGCTGATTTTATGCTCGCTCGCCTTACAAATTTGGTTAAAAATTTAGTCGTTTATCCAGAAAATATGATGAAAAATTTAAACCTAACCGGCGGTTTAGTATTTTCTCAACGTGTGCTTTTAGAGCTTCCAAAACGTGAAATTTCACGCGAAAATGCCTATAAAATCGTGCAAAGAAATGCGATGAAAGTTTGGGCTGATTTGGGGCAAAATAAGCCGGTTTTAAACGAAAATGGCGAAAGTCTATTTTTACAAAATTTACTAGCCGACGCTGAGCTTAGAGAAAGTCTTAGCCAGAGCGAGATTAGAGCGTGTTTTGACTACTCATACTACACAAAAAACGTGGATAGAATTTTTAAAAGGGTGTTTGAAAAGTAAAATTTCTAGCTATCAAAAAAACGATAGCTAGATAATATCTTTTGTTAATTGTTATTTAGAAAATCAGATATAAAACCATTTTGCTTTAATACTTGCATAGTACTACGAAGCAAATAGTTGTTTGCAAAATATATCGTGTATATTCGTCCATTTTCAGATGTAGGTGCAATCATTTTTTTATTTTTTAATCTAGACATAAAATATGATTTTTCTTTTGAATTGTTTATATTAAATTTGCTAAGCTCCTCAGATTTCATGCACATATCATTCTTTTTAACAAGATATGTTAGTATTTTAAATTCTTGTTCTGTGATATATTTTTTTTCAAGGGCTATTTTAAGCATAGGTAAAAGTATATCGTTTTGCACATACTCTTTTTTTAAAAGATAATCTATTTTTTCAATTTCATTTTTAAGCCCTTTTAAAAAATATTCACACCAATCTAATAAGTTATCAGGGTTTAAACTATCGGCTCTTGAAAGCATATTATAATACTGATCCCTGTTTGTGTAAAAAACCGAGGATGGGTTAATAAGTCTGCCTTGCTTTACTCTAAATCCAAGCTTAATTAAAAAAGCATAATTTAATAGTCTCCCCATTCTACCATTTCCATTGTCAAAAGGGTGGATAAACTCAAATCTATGGTGTGCAATAGCAACCATTAAAAGCTGATATTGCTCTTTGCGTTCTTGATTAACAAATTCTATAAAACTATCAAAATAGTCTGGCAATAAAATATGAATAGGTGGTTTATGCCCTGACTTTTTTATTCTTACATCGTGCTTTCTTAGCTCTCCTGGATACATAGATCCTTCGCCATTTGGAGGCGGTGTTAAATTATTTGTAATAATTTTATGAATTTGTGAAATATAAGCGCGGTCAAATTTGGTATTTTCATCAGTATTATCCTCTATAAAATTTATAGCGTTTTCTAAATTTTTTATCTCATCGTCGCTTTCATCTGTTAAATTTTTATCTATAATTTTTTCAACATATTCAGAAAGCGTTGTATTATTTCCTTCAATCCTAGCCGACCCCAATGTTTCTAAAATTTGAAAAATATCTTTTAATTGAAAAAATATATAAGGAGGCACATCGCCACCAAGTCGCTTGGTTCTTAACTTTTCTAAATCTACAATAATACTAGTTAAATTGCTTCCAAAAGATGGCTCTGGTATAGTTATGTTTTTGTCATTTACTTCTTTTTTCATTTTATTTTACTTCCATATTTTTTATTACAAATACTTATTATAGTATATTTTTTTTATACTTTAAATTCTATTACTTCCAATATTTTAAAAATTTTACTTCCAATATTTTAAAAATTTTTCTAAAATATGAGCAAATTTTAGATTAAAAATTATTGTTCGAGCAAGAGAGTTTTTATATCTATTTTGATACAATCCACACATTAAAATTAAAATTTACAGAAAGTGCAAATATGAAAGTAGTAAAACGTAACGGACGCACAGAAGAGCTGGACGTCTCAAAAATCAAAAAATACACGAGTGAAGCGGTGCTTGGGCTTGATAATGTAAGCCTTAGTGAGCTTGAAGTTGATGCGAAAATCCAATTTAGAGATATGATTACGACCGAAGAAATTCAGCAGACGCTAATCAAAACAGCGGTTGAAAAAATTGATATTGACCGCCCAAATTGGACATTTGTTGCTGCACGGCTGTTTTTATACGACCTTTATCACAAGGTTACTGGTTTTAGCGGCTATAACCACCTGCGTGAGTATCTTATCAAGGGCGAAAAGGCAGGCCGAATTGTGCCAGGGCTTAAAGAAAAATATGACCTTGATGATCTAAACAGCTACATTAAGCCAGAGCGCGATTTGCAGTTTGCCTATCTTGGCATTAAGACCCTGTATGACCGCTATTTGATAAAGGATAAAGATGGTAAGCCAATTGAACTACCTCAGCATATGTTTATGGCAATTGCGATGTTTTTAGCACAAAACGAGCTTGACAGCCAAGGCTGGGCTAAGAAATTTTACGATCTAATTAGCAAATTTGAAGTAATGTTAGCCACGCCGACGCTTTCAAACGCAAGGACGCCACGCCACCAGCTAAGCTCGTGCTACATCGGCTCTACACCTGATAATATTGAAGGCATTTTTGATAGCTACAAAGAGATGGCGTTGCTGTCAAAATTTGGTGGCGGTATCGGCTGGGATTGGAGCAAGGTTCGTGCTATGGGCGGCAGCATTGATGGGCATAAAAACGCCGCTGGTGGCATCATACCATTTTTAAAAGTTACAAACGATATCGCCGTAGCCGTCGATCAGCTTGGCACGAGAAAGGGTGCGATCGCTGTTTATGTAGAGCCGTGGCATATGGACGTGAGCGACTTTTTGGATTTACGTAAAAACTCAGGCGAAGAAAGACGCCGCGCACACGAGCTATTTCCAGCACTTTGGATAAATGACCTATTTATGAAGCGAATTGCAGCGAATGAAAAATGGACACTTTTTGATCCGGCACAAGTTAGCGACCTAACCGACCTTTACGGCGATGAATTTGAAAAATGCTACATAGAGTATGAAAACGACGACACGATACAAAAAAATACAATGCTTGCAAAAGAGCTCTGGAAAAAGGTGCTAACAAGCTATTTTGAAACCGGTATGCCGTTTCTTGGCTTTAAAGATAACGCAAACAAAGCAAATCCAAACAACCACACCGGTATAATTAGAAGCTCAAATTTATGCACCGAAATTTTTCAAAACACACAACCAAACTACTATCAGATAAAGGTTACATTTAATAGTGGCAAAATCAGCCTTTATAACGAAGAGGACGATGTTTTAGTTGATAGCGGGATAACAAAAAAAGCTAAAAAACTCTCAGCTCTTGATAGCATAAAAGATGATCAGATTTTCATCGTAGAAAAAGAGCCTATCGCTGGGCAAACGGCAGTTTGCAACCTTGCAAGTATAAATTTAAGTAAAATCAACACCCCAGAAGATATCGCAAGAGTAGTGCCAATAGCCGTTAGAATGCTTGATAACGTGATTGATCTAAATTTCTACCCGCATAAAAAGGTAAAAGATACAAACCTGCAAACTCGTGCGATAGGACTTGGCGTAATGGGCGAGGCACAAATGCTTGCCTCAAAGCAGGTAAAATGGGGCAGTTACGAGCATTTGGCGTTAATTGATAGTGTAATGGAGAATATCAGCTACCACACGATCTACGCTAGTTCAAATTTAAGCGTTGAAAAAGGCAGATACCCTAGCTTTGAAGGCTCAAAATGGAGCAGGGGCATAATGCCAATAGACATCGCAAACGAAAACGCAAAAGCGTTGGTAAATCGCGGTGGGCTATTTGATGAAAACAATTGCGACTGGGATAAGCTAAGAGCAAAGGTAAAAACCGATGGTATGCGAAACGGATACCTAATGGCAATCGCACCAACTTCAAGCATAAGCATACTTGTTGGCACAACCCAAACCATTGAGCCGGTTTATAAACGCAAGTGGTTTGAGCATAACCTAAGCGGTATGATCCCAAATGTCGTGCCAAATTTAAGCCCTGATACGTGGCAGTTTTACACACCAGCTTACGAGCTTGACCAAAGGGTGCTAATCCGTGCCGGTGCTATCCGCCAAAAGTGGATAGATCAGGGTCAAAGCCTAAATATCTTTATGAGCCTTGATAAGGCAAGTGGTGGATATTTAAATGAAATTTACACCCTTGCGTGGAGTTTAGGGCTAAAATCAACCTATTACCTACGCTCAGAAAGCCCAGATAGTGAAAAGGTAAATAGCGTCGCCGACCGCTCAATAGAATGCGAAGGATGTCAGTAAATTTAGCAAAATAGCTAAAATAAAAAGCGTATTATAACTGCTTTAAAGTAATATAAATTTGCTATCCCAACATATCAAAGACCATATGTGTGGGAGGCAAAAACGCAGCGCGAATAGCTTTAAGAATATTTTAGAAAACAACATAAATAGTAAAGAGCGTGATAAGATAAGCTTTGACTTTGGTAAGTATGTTTTATGTTTTATTGTAGTTTTTAAATGATAAAAAAATGCGAAGCCACAGATACACAGCAACATCTTACAACCCTTACTCTTTTATGCGTGGTGCTTTACAAAAAGCAACGCAAAATAAACTAGTGGGATGGGCTAAAAATTTAACTTTTTATAGAAAAAGTAAATACTATGGAGCACACGCTTTTTAAGCCACTTTGTAAAATGTTAATAGACGATAAAGGTCGTTTAAAAATTTTATTTATCAAATGTGATGAGCAAGAAAATGCACTTAGAATTTTTAATACATTAAACAACAGAGGTTTGCCACTAAGTGATGCTGATATCTTTAAAGGCATAATTTACGGATATCAAAAAGATAAAGATAGCAAAGAAAACTTTGCCAAAGGGTGGCGAGAGCTAGAAGAAAGTCTAAAAGAAAAAGATATTAGCATAGATACTATTTTTACATATTACACGCACGTTATTAGAGCTAGAAATAAGGATAAAAGCAAAGAGATAGCTTCTAGAAAATTTTATACAAAAGAGCGTTTAAAAGATGGCAATCTTTTTAATGAGTTAAAAGAGCTTTCGGATTTTTGGCTTGGTGTTTTTAATGAAAATTTTAGCCAAAGGGCGTTGCAATTTCTTGATGTGATCAACCACTTCCCTAATCAGTATCCAAAATCGCTCATATCAGCATTTTATTTTTACTGCAAAGACAATAAAAAAGATTTTTTTAGTGATAAAATTTTATTGCCATTTTTATCAAAAGCAATATCAAATATACTTGCGATTTACATAAACAATCCAACCGTCAATGCTGTTAAAGACCCAATATTTAATGCGTATGTCAATCTTTACGATAACGGCAATTTGGATTTTAGAGTTGATGTAAAAAGTATATTAGATGTTAAAAATAGATTTAAAGAGGATTTTTTAAGAAGTGGTGCTTTAACAAAGACTTTAATATCTTTAAATTTATACTTGCAATACGAAAATCAAAATATAATAAAAGGTGAAGTAGAACATATCTTACCTAGAAACTGGCAAGATACCTGCTATCAAAATATAACCAAAGATGAGCATCAAAGATACATAGAAAGTATTGGCAATAAAATGTGGCTAGAAAAATCTTTAAACATAAAGACCAGTAATCATTATTTTAAATCTAAAAAAGAGAGATATAAGACATCAAGCTTTTTAGAAGCTAAGCAGTTATCAGAGTTACCGCAAGATGAGTGGGGTAAGAATGATATTATTAACAGAGAGAACGAAATTTTTGAAATATTATATAGTTTTATAAGACAAAATTTATAAAAGCCAAGACTAATCTTGGCTTTTACTGCACCACCCAGCAAAAATCGCACCTGAAATGTTATGCCAAATGCTAAAAATCGCACCAGCAAGCGCCGAAACTGATGTAAAATACTTCATCGCCAAAGCCACACTAAGACCAGAGTTTTGCATACCAACCTCAATGGCAATCGTCCTAGCCGTCTTTTTATCAAAGCCAAACGCCATAGCCCCAAAATATCCGCTTAACATACCAAGCACGTTATGCACAGCCACTGCACAAGCCACAACTACGCCAACATCAGCAAAATTCTTAGCATTAACCGCTACAATCACGCCGATTATAAAGATAATGGCAACCATTGAAACTATGGGCAAAAACGGCTTAAATGAGTTTATGAATTTATTAAAAAATGTATTTAAACAAGCACCCACCACAAGCGGTAAAAGCGTGATTTTAATTAAGTCAAAAAGCATTGACATCACCGGCAAATCAACCCTAGCATCCACATAAAACCACATTAAAATCGGCATTAAAATAATTGAAACAAGCGTAGAAACAAGCGTCATACTCACAGACAACGCCACGTCACCCTTTGCAAGGTAGGTTATCACGTTTGACGCCGTCCCCCCAGCACTCGTGCCAA
The DNA here is from genome assembly GCF_013372205.1 of Campylobacter mucosalis. Classification (NCBI taxonomy): domain Bacteria; kingdom Pseudomonadati; phylum Campylobacterota; class Epsilonproteobacteria; order Campylobacterales; family Campylobacteraceae; genus Campylobacter; species Campylobacter mucosalis. The sequence continues at coordinate 14,297 of NZ_CP053831.1, read as the reverse complement.
CAAGCATCATACCAATCGTAAGTGCCTCATTAAAGCCAAAAATTTTTGAAACAAGAAGTGCAAAAAGTGGCATAGCTACAAACTGAATCGCCACACCAAAAACGACCGCATATTTTTTAGCCCAAACACCGCGAAATTCACTTAAATTTAGTGTAAGCCCCATACCAAGCATTATCGTCATCAAACAAGGTATAATAAGCCCTTTAAAAGGCACAAAAAACTCAGCAAAACTATAACAAAACAGCGAAAAAATCACTGCTAAAAACGGAAATAAAAGTGCTTTCATAGGTGCGATTATAGCGGAAATTTTAAAAATTCGCTAAAATAATACTATGAGAAATTTAAGATTTAAAGATATTTTATTACTTTCAGTAACACTTTTTGGCTATGCTGCCTACACCTCAACGATATATTTTCTAAATGACACAAGCGACTTTGCAAGTCTTACTGATTTTAGCCAAAGAGATAATTATTTGGGGCTTAGGATACAACTTTTTTGGCTTTTTTTAGCCCTTTGCTATCTAAAATTTATAAAGTATGATTTTAGCGTTTTGAAATTTCAAATCACACTAAAAAGCACGATTTTTGCCCTGATTTTATTTTGCTTTTTAGCACTTTTAATGGACGGCTATTTTTGGCTTTTAGACATTTTAGGTGTTGCCTATCCAGCCTCATCTTACATTGACACCTCAATCGTCATCTACTCGCTTTTTAACGGCTTTTATGAGGAATTTTTCTTTATTGGGCTCTGCCTTAGCGTAAATCCTAAAATTATAAAAGGCGTTTTTATCTACTCCTTGTTTGTTCGCTTCTCATTTCACACCTATCAAGGCGTGACGTCAGCACTTGGAATCACGCTTATTTTGGGGTGTATTTACTTTTTGTTGTATGAGAAATTAAGAGTTAAAAATCTCTATCCATACTTCTTATCTCACGCTTTGGCTGATATTTTTGGGCTTGGAATTTTATATTATATTTTTTAAAAAATAAATTAAATATTTTTTATAAGCTTTAAAATTGAAATTTTATAATAAATATCGTTTTAAACGTGAAATTTTAAATTTATAAACTTAAAATTAAAATGAAATTTTTATGTTTTTATGATAATTTTTATCGTTTAACTAATTTTTAAAACTTAAATTTTAAGCTAAAATTGCCTATACTTTCGCCTTTAAAAGGGGCAAAAAAATGAGAGAAATTTTAAAGCGAGATGGTAAAAAAGAGGAATTTAAAGCCTATAAAATCGTAGATGCGATAAAAAAAGCATTTGCTAGTGAAAACGAAAACTATGATGAGCAAATTTTTACAAATGTGGTGCAAAAAGTCTTTGAATACACTGATATAATCAGCGTTGAGGACGTGCAAGACGCCATTGAGAGTGAGCTTTTTAAAAGCGGACATTTTAACGTTTTAAAGTCATTTATGCTCTATCGCCACACTCACAAAATGCAAAGAGAGCAAATTTTAGGGCTAAACGAGGATACAACCTACATAAACTCAACCCAAACAATTAACGAATACATCGGCAAATCCGACTGGCGAATCGCTGCAAACTCAAATACAAGCTACTCAAACGCAGGGCTAATTAACAATACCGCCGGCAAAGTCATCGCAAACTACTGGCTTGACGCTGTTTATAGCAAAGAAGAGGGCTTAGCACACAGAGAGGCTGACTATCACATACACGACCTTGATTGCCTAACTGGATATTGTGCTGGTTGGTCGCTAAGAGCCTTGCTAAACGAGGGCTTTAACGGCGTTCGTGGTAGGATTGAGAGCCGTCCACCACGACATTTTAGAGAGGCTCTTAGTCAAATGGCAAATTTCTTAGGCATTTTGCAGTCTGAGTGGGCTGGGGCTCAGGCATTTTCTAGCTTTGATACATATCTTGCGCCTTACGTTTTTAAAGATAATTTAAGTGATTTAGAGATTAAAAAGGCAATAACTAGCTTTGTTTTTAACCTAAATGTCCCTGCACGTTGGGGTCAAAGCCCATTTACAAATGTTACGATTGATATTACTTGCCCTGATGATTTAAAGGCTCAAATTCCAACGGCAAATGATATTCATCTGTTTAAAAATATTGATGATGAAAATTTGCTAAACAAAGCAAAAGAACGTGGCAAAAATAGCTTAACCGAGCTTACTTACGGCGATTTTGAGCCTGAGATGAAGCGTATAACAAAGGCATTTTATGAAGTGCTAACAACTGGCGATAAGAACTCGCAGCCATTTACCTTTCCAATACCAACGATAAATATTACTGAGAATTTTAACTGGGATAGCGATATCGCCCAAATTATCTTTGAAAACACCGCAAAAATGGGGTCAAGCTACTTTCAAAATTTTATCGGCTCACAATATAAAAAAGATGAAAACGGCAACTTAGTACCAAACGAAAATGCTTACAAACCAGGACACGTCCGCTCAATGTGCTGTCGCTTACAGCTTGATCTTAGGGAGCTTTTAAAACGTGGTGGTGGGCTTTTTGGTAGTGCTGAGATGACTGGTTCAATTGGCGTTGTAACAATAAATTTAGCACGTCTTGGTTATCTTTATAAAAATGACAAAAAGGGGCTTTACACACGCCTAACCTACCTTTTAAACCTTGCAAAATCAACGCTAGAAAAGAAGAGAAAATTTATAACCGATATGTATGAGCGTGGGCTTTACCCATACACGGCTAGGTATTTAAAGCATTTTAATAACCATTTTAGCACGATTGGTATAAATGGTATGAACGAGCTTTTAAGAAATTTCACGGACGATAAAGAGAGCATCGCAAGTGATTTTGGACGCGAGTTTGCACTTGAAATGATAAATTTCTTACGTGAAAAAATCAAAGAATTTCAAGAACAAACCGGCAACCTTTACAACCTTGAAGCTACACCGGCTGAGGGCACAACATATCGCTTTGCAAAAGAGGATAAAAAACGCTACGATGACATCATTCAAGCTGGTGGTGGTGAAAATATCTATTATACAAACTCAACCCAGCTCCCTGCAAATTTTACAGACGACCCGTTTAAAGCCCTAGATTTACAAGATGAGCTTCAAAGTGCTTACACTGGTGGTACGGTATTTCACCTTTATATGAAAGAGCGTATTAGCTCAGCAACTGCTTGTAAAACGCTAGTAAAAAATATATTAACAAACTACACCCTGCCTTATATAACGATAACACCGATATTTAGCGTCTGCGAAAAACACGGATATATAGCTGGTGAGCACGAGTTTTGTCCGCTTTGTGATGAAGAGATAGTAAATGAATATCAAAAGGAGAACAGATGAAAAGAGATGAAATTTTAAAAAAATACGCTGACAAACGCACAAAATGTGTGGTTTATACACGTGTAATGGGCTATCATCGCCCTGTTGAGAGCTTTAATCTAGGCAAGAAAGGCGAACACAAGGAGAGAGTGAAATTTGTTGAGTGCATAAATGACTAGCGATAGGAAAATTGAGCTATTTTCAAAAGAGCGACTTAGTAGCTACGCCGATGATGACGAGCATATAGCAAATTTTAAGCTCATAAAAAACATAAGCGATAAACTTGGCGTTATAGAGATTATCACACGAAACAAAGTGGCTAAAACGTTTAATATAAAAGATGATACATTTATCTCACGTCAGACGCTTGGATATTGGGTGGAGCTAATGGATAATGAGAAAATTCACAATAAAATCGTGGATTTTGGCAATATTGATTTTAGAGATTACTCAAAAGGCAACAAAAACAACAAACTTTTAAACTATCAAAAGGTTTGGTTTGCATATTCGCTAGTAAGAACGATTAGGAACAGGGCGTTTCACTTTGAAAATTTATACAAATTAAATGAAAACAAAACGCCAAGACTATCTACAAAGCGTGGCAAAACAATTATAGGCATAGAGCCAACCAAAATAGAGTGCTTTTTAACGATATTTTAAAATGTTTTGATAGCGGTTTAATTGAGTATTTAAATGGCGGATAATAAGCTCCGCCGTGAATGTAGGCAAATTATAGCAAACATAAGATGAAATAAACATAAAATGAAAAATCTAAATATCTTTGACATCACGCCTTTTACGATGACTGACTACACCGATACGCTATCAGCAGTGCTTTGGTTTAGTGAATGCAATATGCGTTGTAAGTATTGCTACAACGTCCCTGTCGTGCTTGGCAAGGGCAAAATAACCTTTGATGAGCTGATGAAATTTCTAAACGAGCGACAAAATAGACTTGAAGGTATCGTATTTAGCGGTGGAGAATGCACATTAAGTCCGCATTTTTTAGAGCTTTTAGGCGAGGTTAAAAGGCGAAATTTCAAGATCAAAGTAGATACGAACGGGACAAATTTTAACGTTTTAAAAACGGCAATAAGCCAAAATCTAATCGACTTTATCTCACTTGACTTTAAGGCGACAAAAGAGAAATTTCACGCCGTTACTGGCTCAAATTTATATGAAAATTTTGCTAAAACCTTGCGGTTTTTAATAGATTTAGACTTTGAATTTGAAGTTAGAACGACAATTCACGCTGATATTTTAAACGAAGACGATATATCAAAAATGGCAAAATTTTTAGAGCAAAATGGCTATAAAAACAGCTATTTTTTACAAAATTTCTTACCTACAAGTCAAAATTTTGGCTCTTTAAATGAGCCAAAAAACAGCTTTGATACCACAAAAATCAAGACAAATTTAGATATAAAACTACGAAATTTTTAAACTAAAAACATTACTTTGGCACAAATTACGATAATAAAGCCAAAAACAAAAGCGATTTTGTGTAAATTTTCTCTCATAAATTTAGGCGGTTGTTTGCCTAAAGCCCTATGTGTAAGGTTAAAAATCACACCACAACCAAGCACGGCAGCTAGTATAACCTTTAGCATAAAGACCTGTTGAAGCGGAGTATTAAAGTAGCCACCAGCTTTTGAGCCGACCCAAGTACTCATCATCATACCGCCAGTCAAAAACAGCAGTAAAAGGCATATTGGCATTATCTTTATCGCTTTTGAGCTAATAGCACTCTTAACGCGCTCAAAATCGCTTCCAAGCACATTTTTTAGCCTAGAAAAAATGACAACATCAAAAAATATAAAACCTAAAAAAATGATAGCACATATCATGTGGATAAGTTGCACGTATGGATAAATCGTTTGCATTTTGCTCCTTAGAAAATTTCTGATATTTTAGATATTTATTGTCTTATTTTCAATGATTTAGGTCAATTTGGTAGATAAATTTTGACTTCATTTATCAAAAACTCATACACTCTTTGCTGGACTATGACCTCATCTTCACATCCGTTTATAAATCGCCGAAGGTGCGAAAAATCGATCTTTTTAGCATATCTTGGGTGGTCTTTCATATCCTTATCGATACTTAAAAGCAAAGCGTCTAGCGTTATATAATCTCGCTTTTTTACCTTTGATACATACTCTTTTGTAGTTTGAACCAAAAAGCTCTTTCTATCCTCATCTTTATCGTAGATTTCAGAAGCTATGTCTAGTAAAGCATCAAAGTCATCTTCGTCTGGATCAAGCTTTGCTGCAATTATGGACGCAAAAACTTTTGCACGAAATTCAAGAGATTTGTGATGATATATCAAAAATTCCCTAAAAGCGGATAAAAACCTAAATTTAAAACCCATTTTAATGCTCTAAAAGTATCAAATTCTCATAAAATGAGCTATCCATACCGAGTTTTTTAACAAATTTTTCAAGCTCATTTTCAAGACTGTTTTCTAAAAAATAAAAATATATAGCGGGTAAAACTAATGCGTTGTTATCATAAATTTTATCGCTATCTACGTATCCAATATCGGTTTGTAGATTTATTAAAGAGCAAAAAAATGCCCTAAATTTCCTCGAGTTTATGCTAGAAATTATGTTTAAAATGCTAACTTCTGATAACTTTATAACTCTTTCAGGCTCTAGGCAAGAGCTAATTGAAATTTCATCATCTTTGTATTTAATTTTAGAATATTTAACGCACTCTTTTAGTGCATTTTGGTAAATATCACTTTTTACCATTTTTACAATATCAAAAGCGTCTATCATAAAAAATCCTTTACTAAAATTTAAGCAAAATTTCTATAAAATCCCCTTTGCTCCTTCTTAGACCTGTGCAATGCTACTTATGGGCACCGCTTCAGGGTGGGAACACAGCAGAGCACTTGTAAATAGTGTGTGCCGCAGCCATCTGAGAGGGGGTTTTAAACCTCTAAATTAAAATGCGCGTTAAAATCCTTACAAATTTCATAAAAATTCACCCCATTAACGCTTGGCTTCTCCATAAAAAATCTATACATATTTTTAAAGCCGTCAAGCAACTCTTTTGACTTAACACCATAGCTTATCGAAATCCCAGCCTCAATGTAAGCAGCTAGTTTATCGCAGTATTTTAGGGCTTTGCCGTCAATTGCTTTAAAGCGGTTTTCATTGACATTATCAAGTGTGCCGTCAAATGGCAAAATTTTATGCTCAAAAGTGCGGTTTTCAAACTCATCTTTAATAAATTTCTCGCCCTGGCTTCTAATACCTAAAATATAGCTAAACTCATCTCTAAAATTTTCAGGCACAAATGGCAAAATTTGCTCATCAATAAGTCTCATCTCATACTCATTTATAATCTCATTTAGCCCTTTTATGCCGTATTTTACGGGGCTTATGATGTCACGAGTTAAGCTCTCTGGTAGGTCGTGAAACAAGGCACAAAAGAAGTTATTTTCTGCTCTTTTTTCACACGCATTTACTTTTAGTGAGTAAAAATAGCTTAAAATCGCAACAACAAGCATATGCCCAAGCACCGCAGTTTCAGGGATTCGTGGCGTTTGAGCCCAGCGTTTTTGAAATCTAAGCCGTCCGCTTAAATCAACTAGTTTGGCTAGTTTTTGATTCATCGCGATTTTACGCACTCCAATTAGCTCAAAATAATCTTCAAGCTCCTCATCAACCTTGCGTTTTAGCTCGTTTATATCGCTTAAAAACTGGCTTGTTTGATAGACGATAGAAAATTCCCAACGTGTGGCTAGATAACTGGCTGCTTTTAGGATTAGACGCTCTTTTTCGTGCGATTTATCGCTATTTTGCAGATAGTTTTTAAGACGATTAAAAAATTCTCCGCCATTAATCTGGCTTATTAAATCTTCAAGCTCGTTTATAACCCACGAATTTACCTGCTCTTTTTTACTCTTTTGTATATGATGAAAGACGTCAGGTCGTATGTCAGTGACTACCACACGGCTTAAAAACTCAAAAATTCCAGCTTCAATGATGAAGTTTATATCCACGTCTTTTTCAAGTTTTGCTAAAAAATAGGCGATGATAAATTTGTGAGCCTGTTTGTCAAGCTCAACTAAATTTGCCATTTTTGGATAGTCATTCCAGCGTGAAATTGAGGCGGCTTTAAAGATATGTTCAATCAGCTTTGCACTTATCATCTATCTTTTTTCACTACTCTTGGCTTTTTATCGTCTGCAAAGGCTGGTTTTCTAAAACCCTCTTTTAAGCCTCTTTTTGGTTTCTCATCACGCTTTTTATCACCTTTAAAATCCCTCAAACCGCCTCTTTTTTCATCTCTTTTTCTATCTTTTTCTCTCTCTTCTATACGTCTTGCACCATTTGCTCTATTTTCGCTTCTTAGTTGTGGCTCATTTTGCTTTTTTATAACGCTATCACTGCAAATTTCTATCACGGTATGCACATTTCCACGCGGGTTAAAATCGCCAACTATTTTTAGATATTTTGGCTCTAACTTTCTCTCTAAAAGCGAGTAAATTTCATTTATGCTATCCTCGTGGCTGATATTTCGCCCCATAAAGCTGTTTATGTAAAGTTTGATCGCTTTTAGCTCCACAACAAGCTTGTTTGGCACGTATTCAACGTAAATGGTGGCAAAATCAGGGTAGCCAGAACGTGGGCAAAGACAGCAAAACTCTGGCAAGGTAATTTTAATCAAATAATCACGCTCGTGCTTATTTTGCCAAATTTCTAAATCAGTTTCTGGGTCAAATTCCTTTAAAATTTGCTCTCCGTATCGTAAATTTTCACTCATTTTTTTATCCTTTAATTTCTTTTGGTTTTTCTATATAAAAACCCTGTATATAATCTACACCACAATGTTTTATCGTATTAAACTCATACTCATTTTGTATAAATTTCATTATGGTTTTTATGCCAAGTTCATTACAAGCTTTATTTAAATTTGTAACAACCTGCACCACTTTTTCACTTCCAAGCCCCTTACTCATCGATATATCGTATATGATATAATCGATATTTAAATTCATAAAATAATTAAAAAACGCCCCACTTACTCCACCAAAATGTCCAAGAGCTACTTTAAAACCTACAATTTTTAGCCTATTTATTATTTCGTTTAATAAATTTAGATCCTCGTTTTCATCACACTCATCAAATTCAAATATTATATTTCTAGGCTCTATGTCATTTTTAAAAACATAGTCTGTTACAAAATTTAAAAACATAGTATCTTTTATGGAATTTAAGCTGACTTCAAATAAAACCCTATCATTTTTTAGCCTAGATCTATAAATCTCACAAAATTTGACAAAATTTGACTTATCAAAAACGATACTATATCCATTTTTTACATTTACTTCGCTATATTTTGATTTTGAGATATCGCCAAAATTTCTAGTTTTTATGCTAGTTATTAACGAATACATAAAATCATTATTTTTGATGTCAATCATTTTTTGTATCTTGTAGCTAAAATTTTTATCATCGATACTATCTAAAATCTCTTTTTGTATATTATCAAGTAAATTCTTATCTACACAACTTTTATCTTTTATATCATCAAAAAGTAAGTTTATGATCCTAAAAATATCGTTATCAACATCAGCATTTACAACCGAAAAGTCTAAATTTAAACTTATATCCTGAGTTTGCAGCTTCTTGGAAAATATAGTTAAAAAATGCGATATTTTAGTACTTTGAGTGTAAGAATACATCAAAAAATAACTAGCATTATAGTGACCTATGATACTTTTTTTCATTCCATTTTCTTCTAAAAATAGGCTTAGCTCATTTAGCTTATTTTCTAAAATTTTATCAACTTTTTTAATCCCGTATATTTCAGAAAGCTCGGCTAAATTTTTAAATCTTAAAAGAACAATGCTATCATTTTTGGTTGATTTTTTTATAAGATTTTTTAAAATTTCTTCAAATTTTTCACGTTTAAAAACCTTAGTTGTATCGTCTAAAACGCCACTTTCAGAGCTTTGTTTTATCATATAAAAAGTGTAATAAACATAACAAATTATCAAAACACAAAGAAGCAAAACATCTAAAATTTTAAGCTCTGATTTTTGAAAGATAAAAATCAAGATACAAATAACAAATATAAATGGAAAGGATATCTTAAGTGCGTTTTTAAAACGCTCACTCCTCTCCGTTTTTTGAGTAAAATTCATCATATATCCAAGTGTTTTACATCTTTTGCGTGATCTTGTATATAGTTTCTCCTAGGCTCAACCTCATCGCCCATAAATAGATTAAACGTATCACTTGCACTTTGAGCGTCAGCTATGCTAACCTTTAAAAGACGGCGATTTTCAGGGTTCATAGTCGTCTCCCAAAGCTGATCAGGGTTCATCTCACCTAAACCTTTATAGCGTTGGATTTTTACGTTTGAGCCTTTTTTAGCGTTATCCGTGACATCTTTTAAAATTTCAATCACATCACGACCGCCAAAATCCATATCACGCTCTTTAATCTTCTTACTAATATGAAGTGCCTCTTCAAAAAGAGGATTTGCAAAAAGATTGTCATTTAAATAAAATTCATCAAGTCCATTTTCAGTTTGGACATAAATTCTAGCTTCGCTCTCATTTACGTATGAATTTAGTATGTTATAGCCCTTAGTTTCTAAAAAATTCTTTAAAATTTCAAACATTTCAGGGTAACTTTTGCCAATAATATCTGGATTTTCTATTAAATAACGAAGTGCAACAAGTAGATTAAAACGTTTTGCAAGTTCGTTTAAAACATTATCATAAGCGGCTACGATTTTTAAAAAATCAACTAAGTCGTTATTACCAATGCCTTGAAATTCCATACCTTCAATGCCAGTTTGGATTAAAAACTCATTTAATGCCTTGTCATCTTTTAAATACACCTCTTTTTTGCCCTTTTCATAGCGATAAAGTGGAGGTTGTGCTAGGTAGATACAACCGCTCTCAACCACTGGATTTAAAAATCTAAAAAAGAACGTTAAAAGTAGCGTTTGAATATGTGAGCCATCAACGTCAGCATCGGTCATAATGATGATTTTATGATATCTAAGTCGCTCAGCGTCAAACTCATCGCCGATACCACAACCTAGTGCTGTTATCATATTTTTAATCTCATCTGATTTTAAAATTTTATCTAATCTTGATTTTTCAACGTTTAAAATTTTACCTTTTAGCGGTAAAATCGCTTGAAACACACGGTCACGACCCTGTTTAGCTGAACCACCAGCTGAATCGCCCTCGACTAAATATAGCTCACTAATGCTTGGATCTTTACTCTGACAATCAGCAAGTTTGCCAGGCAGTGTGCCAACACTTAAACCCTCTTTTTTGCGAGTTAAATCACGTGCTTTTTTAGCTGCCTCTCTACCACGTGCTGCCATTAGGGCCTTGTTCATAATCGCACGTGCTTCAATCGGATTTTCTTCAAAATATTTGCTTAAAACCTCAAAAGTCATCTTTTGAACGATTGGTTTAACGTAGCTTGAACCAAGTTTTCCTTTTGTTTGTCCTTCAAACTGAGGCTCTGGTACCTTTACACTTACAACGGCGATCAAGCCCTCACGGATATCTTCGCCAGTGATTTTTGTATCTTTTTCACGAGCGGCTGCGTTTGCGGCGATATAGTTTGTAATAACACGAGTTAGACCAGCTCTAAAACCAGCTTCGTGTGTTCCGCCGTCTGGGGTTTTAATGTTATTTACAAAGCTTAGTAAATTTTCTGAATAAGTTTCATTATACATCAGGGCAAAATCAACCATAACGTCCTCTTCGCCACCACTAAAAAATACAGCTTTACTTACCGCCTCTTTTGTATTCATATCATTTACGAAGCTCTCTAAACCACCTTCAAAGTGATAGCTCTCGTTTGTGCCGTCCCTTTGGTCTTTAAAATTTATAGTAATTTTTGGGTTTAGGTAGGCTAACTCTTTAAAGCGTTTTGTTAGGATATTTTTATCAAAATCTGTAACTTCAAAAATTTCATCATCTACCCAAAACTCAACAGCCGTGCCTGTGCGGTTTGTAGTTTTAATGACCTCTAAATCAGTTACTGGAATTCCTTTTGCAAATTCTTGCCTATGAACGTTGCCGTCTCGTTTAATGGTAACTACTAGCTTTTTTGAAAGTGCATTTACGACTGAAACACCAACGCCGTGAAGACCGCCTGAAACTTTATATGTATCTTTATCAAATTTACCACCAGCGTGAAGAACGGTTAAAACAACGGTTGCTGCTGGCATATTTTCAGTTGGGTGCATACCAACTGGAATTCCACGGCCATTATCAGTAACTATACAGCTACCCTCACGTGTAATTTCAACATCTATGGTATCACAAAATCCAGCCATTGCCTCATCAATCGAGTTATCAACGACTTCATAAATCATATGATGTAAGCCATTTACATTTGTATCGCCAATATACATACCAGGGCGTTTTCTAACGGCTTCAAGCCCCTTTAATACTTTAATATTACCTTCGTCGTAAATTTTATTTTCGCTCATTTAATCTCTTTTCTTATAAATTTATAGGCATTATGATTGTTTTTAACTCTTTTGAACTAACGATAAATGCTAAATTTGAGTCGTTAAAACCAAGTTCAAAATCATCATCTTCAATGCTACTTAAAAAATCAAGCATATATCTATTTTTTATGCCGACAAAAAACTCTTCATCAAGTCCAGTTTTATAATCAATAGTTGTTTTTGCTTCTGAATTATCTTCTATAATACTTTCGAAAGTTATATTTTCAGGTGCAAATGTTATTTTTATCGTATCGCTTAACATCGATATGGTTTTTATGCCATCAATCATCTTATCACGACTTAATTTTAGGCGTTTTTTAATCTCTTTTGGAACTACTTTATCATAATCTGGATATTTGCCATTTATCAGCTTTGTAAAAAACTCAAAATTTGAGCTTTGTGCGATTAGAACATTTTCATCGTAGTAAATTTCAATCTTGTCAAAAAATAGCTTTTGCATTTCACTTATGGCTTTTTTTGGGATTATTAGTGAAAATTCACTCTGTGTTGGAGTTTCAAATTTAAAAATCGAAAGACGTTTCGTATCAGTTCCTACGATATTTATATAGCCATTTTTTATATCAAGCATAGCTCCATTTAGTTCAAATTTTGGGTTATTACTATCTATGCTTGGCATTATTTTTTTAAGGCTTCGTCCAAGCATTACAGCGTCAATGTCAAATTTTGCCTTGTTTTGTATATTTGGAAATTCTGGAAAATCTTCAAATTTATACATTGGAAGTTTATACTTTGAGTTTTTTTGTTTTATATAAAGGTAATTATTTAAGCTCTCAAGCATAACATCTTCATCTTTTAGACTTCTTATGATATCAAGAAGTTTTTTACCATTTGCAGTTGCGTAACCTTCATCTATTATTTTTGCATTTGATAGTTTGTATGCAAGACCTATTTCGTGATCTGTTGCTCTTATGTTTAGTACTCCATCTTTTGCACAAATGTAAATGTGAGATGTTATAGCACTTAAATCTCTTTTTTCTAAATACGGATTTGTATTTACAACTATGCTTTCAAGAACGTTTTTGTTTATGCTGACTTTCATATTTTTTCTCCGTCTATTTTTAAATTTCTTTTAGTAGTCTTAGTAGGGTTGTTGAAAATGTGAAAACTCATATTTTTTCCCTTTATTTGCGTATTTTGTATGTGAATTAAATTTTTATAATTTTCACAGCTTTTCACAAATTTCATATTTAATTTTATCCTTTTGATATGATTTTATTTTTTATCTCTTCAACTTTTAACTTCAAAATTTCATCATTTTCTATAAGCTCGTTTATCTTTTTGATATTTTTGCTTACATTGCTGTGATCGCCCATATTAAAGTAGTTTGCAATTTGTGGCATTGAATTTGACGTTAAATTTCTTATTAAATATATCGCTATTTGTCTTGCTTTTACTATATTTTTTACCCTAGATTTGCTCTTTATGTCGCTTGGTTTTATGTTTTGCTCTTTACAAACTATATCTATTATACGTTCTAAACTTACATTTTCCATCTTTTCTTTTAGCATATCTTTTACTATGTTTTTTGCAAGATCAAGCGTAATCTCTTCATTTAGCATAGTTTTATATGCTTTTAGGTTTGTTATAACTCCATTTATTTCTCTTATGTTATCGCCTAAATTTGTTGTTATGTAGTTGATTATATCTTGGTTTAAATTTAGATTATTTATTTCACATTTTTTATGAAAAATGGCTATTTTTGTAGCCAAATCAGGTGGCGTAATATCTGCTATCAAGCCAGATTCAAAGCGTGTTTTTAGACGCTCTTCAAAGCCTTTTAAAGTCTTTGGTGGTTTATCTGATGTCATTACAATTTGACCATTTTTGCCATAAATTTCATTAAATGTATGGAAAAATTCATTTTGAATTTCGCTAGTTTTACCCAAAAATTGGACATCGTCTATAAGTAAAACATCACAGTTTCGATACTTTTCGCGAAATTTCTCCATCATATTATTTTTTAGGTTATATATAAAATCGTTCATAAAAACTTCACTGGTTACACAAATGACTATTTTTCCAGTGTTTAGACAAAAATTTCCAATCGAGTGAAGTAGGTGAGTTTTACCAAGGCCACTTTCGCCGTAGATAAATAGCGGGTTAAACTGGGTTCCTGGCTTTTGTGCTGCCTCTTTTGAAACAAAAAATGCAAACTGGTTTGTTTCGCCAACAACGAAATTTTCAAATGTATGATCTTGAATTAAATCCGTGCTTTTTATCTTTTTAACGTCAATTTTTGATGTGCGTAAATTTGATTTTTTCGTATTTTGGGTATTTATCGTGATATTTACTTTTTTACCAGTTTTTACCTCAAAAAAATAGGCTATCTTTTCTGCATATTTTGTCTTTATAAATTTTGCTATTATCTCGTTTGGTGCGTTGTATACGATGTTATCATCATTTGATGCTTTTTCGTTAAATTTGAGCTGTTTTATATAAAAATCATACTCATTTGGGGATATTTTATCTTTAAGCATCTCTAAAATTTCATTTGCAAGCAA